>DATIXE010000078.1:0-165431 GCA_035518915.1 Candidatus Eiseniibacteriota bacterium | reverse complement strand
ACATGTCCTAGATGAGCGTCACAGCGGGCGCAGCCCACCTCGGTGCGAATCCTGCCGTGCGAGCCATTGGCATGTTTCTCCACTGCGGCGAGGTCAAGGGGAGAGGTGAAACTCGGCCAACCGGTGGCGGAGTCGAATTTGGCTTCGGAGCGAAACAGAGGCTGCCCACAACAGACGGAGTGATAGGTGCCAAGGGCGTCGGTGGACTCGTATTCGCTGGTGAAGGGGGGTTCGGTGCCCTTCTGCCTGGTCACAAAGTATTGATTTGGCGTGAGTTGCCTCTGCCTTTCCCGGTCGGATCTGTGGATCTTCTCGGACCTAGGGTCCCCTGTCCGTTCCTTTATGATACTTCTCATTAGTATCGGATTCAGCGCATCGTCTTGACGGCTGGCCTCCCCGGCCCAATGATGAATTAGCCCTGCTGCCCAAGGGCTGCACGCATGGCAGACCAAACCGAAACGCAATACGCAGACAAGCGGCGCAGCCGCCGCGCCAAAATTGTCAAGCCGCTTCGCGTGCGTCCTTCCGAGCCGCGCGATGAACACTTCGAAGACTTGCCAGTGAGCGTCAACGCATCCAAGGAAGGAATATTCTTCCAGACGCGCCGGGAAACTTACTACAAGGGGATGCGGGTGTTTGTTACGTTTCCGTTTACGTCGCCGCATGATCCGATGAATTGCGAATATGTGGCGGAGGTCGTGCGGGTGGAGAAATTGCCGAACAACCGGTACGGTGTTGCGCTGCACCTGCTGATGACGGTGAACTATTCGTCAAACAAGGCTCCGGGTTCGCTGACTCGCGCGTAGCATCCAGCTCCTCGATTCGCCATTCCAGAATCTTCCCGTTGACATGAGCTTCGGCTTTCCTGTAGTTTGCCAGTGAGATGAACTTCCGGGTGCATCGCCATCACCATCATCACGGCCACAAGCCGCGCCCGGGAGGCCCTGCCTAGACGTATAGCAATATTGAAGCAGGAACAGACCCGCCGGCGCCGAGAGCTCTGGCGGGATTTTTGTTTTTGGGAGGTTGCCGTGGAATTGGCGTTCGAAAAGCAAGGTGGCTTGGTGCCCGCAATTTTGCAGGACGAGACGAGCAAGGAAGTGCTGATGCTCGGGTATGTGAATCCGCAGGCGCTCGAGGCTTCGTGGAAGAGCGGCGAGGTGCATTTTTTCAGCAGGTCGCGTGTGAAGTTGTGGAAGAAGGGTGAAACAAGCGGCCACGTCCTGCACTTGAAGCAGGTGCTGGTGGATTGCGACGCCGACGCTTTGCTGCTGCTGGTGGAGCCGGTTGGGCCGGGCGTGTGCCACGAGGGGTACCGGAGCTGTTTTTTCCGGGAGTTGCACGCGGATGGAACGACGAGCGTGATCGCGGAGCCGGTTTTTTCCGCCGAACAAGTTTACGGCCGGCGGGAGGGACAATGAGTCTGCTGAAACTGGGGATTCCCAAGGGCAGTCTGCAGGATGCCACGCTGGATTTGCTGGCGCGTGCGGGATGGAAAGTGACGCTGGGTTCGCGGAGTTATGTGCCGACGATTGACGATGCCGA
The DNA here is from genome assembly GCA_035518915.1 of Candidatus Eiseniibacteriota bacterium. GTDB lineage: Bacteria > Acidobacteriota > Terriglobia > Acidiferrales > UBA7541 > Acidiferrum. The sequence goes on along the minus strand of DATIXE010000078.1, from coordinate 163,886 downwards.
GATTGCTTGCCTGCTGGTGCGGGCGCAGGAGATGGCAAGATATGTGGAATCCGGCGCGCTGGAGGCGGGAATCACCGGGCACGACTGGGTGGTGGAAACGCGCGCGGACGTGCTGGAACTGGCGGAACTGGTTTACGCGAAGCAACGCCTGGCGCGGGTAAAGTGGGTGCTGGCGGTGCCGGAAGATTCGGCGATTCGCGAGCCAAAGGACCTGGAGGGCAAGGTCATCGCGACGGAAGTCGTCGGCATCACGGAGAGCTACCTGGCAAAGCATGGAGTGAAGGCGCGGGTGGAATTTTCCTGGGGGGCTACGGAAGTGAAGGTGCCGCAGCTTGCCGATGCAATCGTGGAGGTGACGGAAACGGGGTCTTCGCTGCGCGCCAACCGGCTGCGTGTGCTGGACACGGTGCTGGAGTCGGCCACCGTGTTCATCATGAATCGCAAGGCAGCAGCCGATCCGGCGAAACGCGAGAAGGCGGAAAATCTGGTGCTGATGCTGCAAGGGGCGATTGCCGCAGCGACGCGCGTAGGATTGATGCTGAACGTGCGGCGAGAGAATCTGGAGGCCGTGCTGGCAACGCTGCCGGCACTGAAGAATCCGACGATTTCTTCCTTGAGCGACGAGAATTGGGTCGCGGTAAACACGATTATTGAAGAATCCGTGGTGCGGCAGATTCTTCCTCGCCTGAAGGCCGCCAAGGCGCAGGGGATCGTGGAATATCCCCTGAACAAGATCGTGCTCTGATGCGCATCGTAAAACTCACGGCGAAGAGCGAGGCGGAATTGCTGCGGCTGCGGCAGTCGCACGACCGCGAAGCGTATCGCGTGGCGGCCCGGATCATCGCCGATGTGCAAAGGCGCGGAGACCGGGCGCTTTTCGAATGGGCGGCGAAGCTGGACGGCGCGGAAAACGGCGGCGCGGATTTGTGGATAGGCGGAAAGGAGATGGCGGCGGCGAAGGGCCGGGTGGACCGGAGATTTCTGCGTGCGGTGGAACACGCCGCGAACAATGTGCGACGCGTGGCGGAACGCCAACTACCGCGAGAGTGGAGCTTGCGCGTCGAAGATGGCGTGACGATCCGGCAACTGGTGCGGCCGCTAGATTCGATCGGGTGCTACATTCCCGGCGGGCGATTCGCGCTGCTTTCGACGATGGTTATGACGGTGGTGCCGGCGCAGGTGGCGAAAGTGCCGCGCATCGTGGCGGCTTGTCCGCGGCCGAACGACGCGCTGCTGGCAACGGCGGATTTGCTGGGTGTTCGCGAGTTTGCGCGCGTGGGCGGCGCACAGGCGATTGCGGCGATGGCTTACGGGACGCGGCGATTCGCGGCGGTGGAGAAAATTTGCGGGCCGGGGAACCGCTTTGTCACGGCGGCGAAACAGATCGTGAGCGCGGATTGCGCAATCGATATGCCGGCGGGCCCGACGGAAGCGGTGGTGCTGGCGAACGGAGGGAATCCGGCGTGGGTCGCCGCCGATCTGCTGGCACAAGGGGAGCACGCACCGGATGCGGGGAGCTACCTGGTGACTTCATCGGGTGCATTCGCACGGAGGGTGCAGCGAGAGGTTCTGGCGCAACTGAAGAATCTGCCGGCGAATAATCCCGCGCAAGTGTCCATACGAAAAACGGGAGCGATTCTGCTGGCGCGAAGCCTGGAGCAAGCGTGCGAATTTGTGAACCGTTTCGCGCCGGAGCACCTGAGCTTGCCCAGCAAAGGAGCGAAGCTGCTGGGGAGAATTCGCGCATCGGGCACGGTCTTTCTGGGCCCGCTGAGCGCGCAGCCCGTCGGCGATTACGCGAGCGGGAGCAACCACGTTTTGCCGACCGGCGGATGGGCGCGACGCCGTGGCGGCCTTGCGGCCGCGGATTTCGTGAAGTGCATCAGCGTGCAAGAGATTGCGACGGCAGGCTTCCGTTCGCTTGCGGGAGATGTGGAGCTGCTGGCAAACGCCGAGGGGCTTGCGGCGCATGCACGTGCGGTGGAGGTGCGCCGATGAAGGTGAAGTTGCCGGTACGCGAGGCGATTCTGAATCGCCAGACGTATGAGGCGCCAGCCGAGGGCCGCTGGGGCAAGGTGCGGCTGGATTTCAACGAAAACACCACCGGCTGCAGCGAAGCGGCGTTGCGCGCCCTGCGGCGGCTAAGCGGCAAAGAGTTGGCGATGTATCCGGAATACGAAGCGCCGACCGAGGAACTGGCACGATATTTCGGCGTGAAGCCGGCGGAACTACTTCTGACCAACGGGGGAGACGATGCGCTGCGGGTGTTCTTTGACACGTTCGTCGAACCGGACAGTCATATTTTGATCTGCGAACCAACTTTTCCAATGTACCGCTACTACGCGGAGATCGCGGGTGCGCGCGTGGAGGCGCTGCGTTATACGCAGGAGATGGAATTTCCGTTGGAAGCGATACTGCAGGCTTTGCGAAAAAGACCACGCGTGTTTTTCCTGGCGAATCCGAACAATCCGACGGGCACGCTGGTTGGCAAAGCGGCGATTGAAGGTATGCTGCGGGCGGCGCCCCGGACAGCCGTGGTGCTGGACGAAGCGTACTCGGATTTTTCCGGAGTGAGCGGCGTGCCGTGGATTCGCCGCTTTCCGAATCTTTTCATCGCGAAGACATTTTCGAAGGCGGCGGGCCTGGCCGGGCTGCGGCTGGGCGCCGTGATCGCGCAGGGGGAATCGCTTGCGATGGTGCGCCGGGCGATGCCTCCCTTCCCCGTCAATGCGGCGGCCCTGGCTGCGAGTTTGGCGGCGGTGCGCGAGCGCCGGACGATTGCGCGATACATTCGCGATACGAAGCGGCTCCGTGAGTGGTTTTCCGCGCAGCTTACGCGACGCGGGGTGCGTGTTTTCCCCAGCGCCTGCAATTTTGTGCTGGCGGATTTTGGAAACGCGGGACCTGCGATTTTCCGGCGGCTGGCCAGGCAAGGAATTCTGGTGCGAGAACGCAGCAAAGATCTCGGTCTCGGCTTCGCGCGGGTCACGATTGGGACACAAGCGGAATTGCGGGCGGTTTTGCGGGTTTTGGATCAGGGAAGGTAGGCGGAGAAATGGCTCGCATCGCGAAAATCCGGCGCGTCACGAAAGAAACGCAAATCGCCCTGCGCCTGAATCTGGACGGCAGAGGCAAGTCGAAGATTTCCACGGGCATTCCGTTTTTCGATCACATGCTGGATCTGGTGACGCGACACGGCGGGTTTGACCTGAAGTTGAAGGCGACGGGCGATCTGAAAGTAGACCAGCACCACACCGTGGAGGATGTGGGCATCGCGCTGGGGGAAGGCGTGCTGGCCGCGCTGGGGAACAAGCGAGGCATAAATCGCGCGGGGTATTTTCTGATGCCGATGGACGAAACGCTGGCAGTGGCGGCCATCGATTTCGGCGGGCGGGGGTATTGCGTGCTGAAGGCGAAGTTTTCCGCGGCGCGCGTGGGCGATTTTCAGACCGAACTGGTGGAGGATTTTTTTCAGGGGTTTGCGCAGTCGGCGAAGGCGAATGTTCACCTGCGCGTGCTGTACGGACGTTCGACGCACCATCAAGTCGAGGCAATCTTCAAGGCATTTGCCCGGGCACTGCGATTTTCCGTGTCGCGGGACCGCAGACTTCGGCGAGTGTTGCCGAGCACGAAGGAACTGTTGTGAAGGCGACGTTGATTGATTACGGGGCGGGCAACGTGCCCTCGGTGGAGCGCGCACTGCGGCGGCTTGGCTCCGAGGTGGAAACGACGAACGAGGCGCAACGGATCGCGGAGGCGGATTGCCTGGTGCTTCCGGGAGTGGGGCACTGCGCCGCGCTGGTCTGCGCTTTGGACGCATTTTCCCTGCGCGAGCCAATTTGCTGGGCGATCGCAAAGGGCGTGCCATTTTTGGGAATTTGCCTGGGGCTGCAGGCACTTTATGAAATGAGCGAAGAAGCCCCCGAGATGCGCAGCCTGGGGATTTTTCCGGGGCGCGTGACGCGGCTGCCGGAAGAAGTGAAGCTGCCACACATGGGGTGGAACACGCTGCGGGCGTTGCGTGCAGGCCGCTTGCTGGAGTCGATTCCTCCGGATTCTTACTTTTATTTTGCGCATTCGTTCGCGGCGCCCGCGGATGGGGTGGAAAGCGCGGCCGCCTGCGAGCATGGTCGCGAGTTCGCCGCGGTTGTGGAACGGGAGAATGTGTATGCAGTGCAGTTCCACCCGGAAAAGAGCGGCGCGGTGGGCGCGCAAGTGTTGCGCAATTATCTGCGAGCCGCGGCATGAGCCTCGCGCGGCGCATCATTCCCTGCCTCGACACGGACGGCGCTCGCGTGGTGAAGGGTGTGCACTTCGAAGGACTGCGCGATGCGGGCGATCCCGTGGAGCTGGCCGCACGCTATAACGCGGAAGGCGCCGACGAGCTGGTGATGCTGGATATCGCCGCCGCGCGCGACAATCGCCCCACGTTTCTGGATACAATCCGGCGCGTGGCGGAACAGCTTGCCATTCCTTTGACCGCGGGCGGCGGCATTCGCACACTGGAATCGGCACGCGCGGTGGTGCGTGCGGGCGCGGACAAAATTACGGTGAACACGGCGGCGGTGGAGCGACCGGAGCTCCTGAGCGAGCTCTCCGCCGAATTCGGAGCACAGGCGGTGGTGCTGGCGATTGATGCCAAACGCGAAAGAGAGACCTGGCAGGTGCGGATCCGAGGCGGGCGCGAGGCGACGTCCCTGAGCGCGGAGAATTGGGCGCAACGCGGCGTAGAATTGGGCGCCGGCGAGATTTTACTGACTTCGGTGGATCGCGATGGCACGCAATCGGGATTCGACCTTCCACTAACGGCCGCGATCAGCCGCATGGTTTCGGTGCCGGTGATTGCGTCGGGGGGCGCCAAATTGCCGGCGCATTTTGTGGAAGTCTTCACCCGGGGCGCAGCGGAGGCGGCACTGGCAGCTTCGATTTTTCACGACCAGACGCAATCCATCCGTGGGCTGAAAGAGTTCTTGCGCGCACAAGGCGTCGCGGTGCGCCTGCCATGCTGATTCCGTGTATTGACTTGCAAGGCGGTGAAGCGGTGCAGCTGGTGCATGGGCGTCGCCGCGAACTTGCGGTGGCCGACGTGATGAGCCTGTTGCAGCGATTCGGCCGTCATCCGTGGCTGCACGTGATCGATCTGGACGCGGCGATGGGCAAGGGCGATAACCGCGAACTGGTGCGCGAGCTGTGCGTCAGTGCCAAACGCGAACATGGAATGAAAGTGCGCGTGGGAGGGGGAATCCGCACGGTGCGCCGCGCGGAGCAACTCGTGCGGCTGGGTGTGGCACAGATCATTGTGGGAAGCGCCGCGTTCAAGAACGGGCGGGTGAATCTGCGATTCCTGAAGCGGCTCGCCTCGCGCGTGAAGAAAAGCAGGATCGTGATTGCAGTCGATACCGCCCAGGAAAAAATCGTGGTGCATGGCTGGCGCACTGTGCTGCGGGTTTCGCCGCACGAAGTGATGGGTGAGTTGGAAGCGTATTGCGGCGGCTTTCTGTGCACCGACGTGGACCGCGAAGGCACGATGAGCGGCGTGAATCTGGAATGGTTCCGCGGTTTGCGCGAGGCGACCCGCTTGCCGATCGTGGCGGCGGGGGGGATTTCTTCGCGGCGGGAAATTCGCGCGCTCGAAAAGCTGGGCATGGATGCCGCCGTCGGCATGGCTCTCTACAAAAATCGCGTTCGCTGAAACACTTTGTGGCGGCGCGCACTCTTTGCGGAGCGGGTAGCTTGCAGTACGATAGCTGCAATGCGAAACTTCGTCCGCCTCTCCATCTTATTCTGTCTCGCGGCTGCGCTCGCGGCCGCCCAAGCGCCTAACGATCAGCTACCTTTCGATTTGAAGCTGATTGGGCCGAATATCTGGGCGGCGATTGACGACGCCAAGGGCGACGCCGGCGCGAACGCCGGATTCGTGGTGGGGGACGACGGCGTCGCGGTGATCGACACTTTCGAAAACGAAGCCGCCGCGAAAGCGATGCTCGCGCAAATTCGCGCGTTCACGCAACTGCCCATCAAGTTTGTCGTCAATACGCACTATCATCTCGACCATGTTGCGGGGAACGGCGTGTTTGCCCAGCAGGGAGCTGTGGTGCTGGCGCAAGCCAACGTGCGCGACTGGATGCACACGGAAAATCTGAAGTTCTTCGGGGAGAAAATTACGCCCGAACAAAAAAAGATGGTGGCCAAGCTATATGCGCCGGACGTCACTTACCAAGATGGGGTGACGCTGTATCTCGGAACGCGGCGCATAGTCGTGCGCTATTTGCCGGGACATACGGGGGGCGACTCGGTCGTCTCGATTCCCGACGCCGGGGTAATTTTCTGCGGCGACCTGTTCTGGAGAAAAACGCTGCCGAACCTGATTGACGCCTCGACTTCGGAATGGCTGCAAACGCTTTCGCAATTCACCGAAGAGCCGAAGGACTACATGACGAATTCCGCCCTGCCGCGCGCGCAGATTTATGTGCCGGGTCACGGGGATCCGGGCGATCTGGACGACGTGCGGGATTTTCAGGGCTATCTTGTTTGGCTGCGGGCTGAGGTGCAAAAACAATTGGACGCCGGGAAGAAAGGTGATGCGCTGGTGGCGGCAGTCCTACCGGAGTTGAAAGACAAATACGGGAGCTGGGCATTTTTTCCGGATTTTTCGCGCTCCAACATTCTGGATATGGCGGCGGAACTGCAGGGCACGAAGCGCGTTCCACCGCGTGAGAAAAAGTGAGGTTCTATGCTGGTTTCCTTCCGATCGTGCGGACCCAAGGATCATGCGACATTGCTGCGGTTGGTGCTGGCGTACAACCGCTTCGAGAAAATTCGCGTGAACCGAAAATCCCTGAGCCAGGGGCTGGACGTGCTCTTGCGCAACCCTTCGCAAGGAAAGATGTGGCTGATGGAGCGCCACAAGAAACCGGTGGGCTATGGCCTGCTGACCTACAATTTCGAGCTCGAGTACGGCGGGGCCGAGGGCGTGTTGCGGGACCTGTTCGTGGAAAAGCGCTACCGCAACCAGGGGATCGGTTCGCTGGCGCTCTACGAGATTGAGGACTACTGCCGCGAACGGGGAATGCGCGCCTTCCAATTGCAGCTTCCGCGGAACAACAAATCGGCGGAGATTTTCTACCGCAAAGCGGGCTTTCGCGAACTTCCACGCCGGGTGATGATGCTGGAAGTGCGGCCGGAGGAGGTGGTGCGGGCGCGGCGGGCTAGCGCAAGTAAGCGTCGGTAATGTATTGCTGCACCATGCGCTGGGTGTTGAAGAAAGAACCGTTGATGGCGATGGCGTGGCGCATAACGTCGAGGTAGCGCTCCCGGTTGCTGTAATAGAGCGGAAGAATCACGCCTTCGAGTTTCGAATACAAACTATCGGCGTCCAGGTGATTATCCACGGGAGTTTCCGGGCCCGGCTCGCCGCGGTGCGCTTCGCCGATCGACCATCCAGTGACGCCTTCGATGTGACCTTCGACCCACCAACCGTCCAGAATGCTGAGGCTGGGAACGCCGTTTAGGGCGGCTTTCATGCCGCTAGTTCCAGAGGCTTCGAGGGGGTATTGGGGCGTATTGAGCCAGAGGTCCCCGCCGGCGGTGAGCTTGCCGCCGAGATCCATGTTGTAGTCGTCGAGAAAGACGATGGAGACGGCCTTCTTAAGGGCTTTCTTGGCCTTGAAGATTTTCTTGATGATTTCCTTCCCGCCCGCGTCGCGGGGGTGCGCCTTGCCGGCATAGACGATCTGGAAGGCCCCAGCGCTCTTGGCGATCTGCCGCAAACGGTCGAGGTCGCTGAGGATCAGATCGGCGCGTTTGTAACCGGTGGCGCGGCGGGCGAAACCGATGGTGAAGGCTTGGGGATCCAGCTTCAGGCCGGTTTTCCGACGCACGGTCTCCAGCAAATCATGCTTGGCGAGCAAATGGGCAGCCCAGACTTCTTCGGGAGGGAGTCCCAGAGCGCCGCGCAGGCTGTAATTGTCTTCGCGCCAGGAAGGGATCATGCGATCGAACAACTCCTGGAACGAGGGGCTGGCCCAAGTGGCGGCGTGCACGCCGTTGGTGATGGCCTCGATTGGGACGTTAGGGAACATTTTGCGCGACACTTCGCCGTGCAGCTTGGCAACACCATTGACAAAGTTGCTCAGACTGAGCGCGAGATACGTCATATTGACGGATGCGCCGCGCTTGGCGGCTTCCTGCATGTCCGGGTAATTCTGTTCCACCTGGAGCACGCTGCGGATCAGGTCCGCGGCGGAGGCGTCGTTCACGTCAAAAAAGCGGGACTGGTCGGGAAAGAGACGGGTCATAAACTCGACGGGAAATTTGTCGTGCCCGGCGGGCACCGGCGTGTGCGTGGTGAAGACACATTTACCGCGAACTTTTTCGATGTCTTCACCCTCGACGGATTCCCGATCGGCAGAGCGCGCCTCTTCGCCCAAGAGTTCCAGTGTGAGCAGGGCGGCGTGGCCCTCGTTCATGTGATAACGCATGAGTTCGGTGTGGCCGAGCGCGCGCAGCATGCGCACGCCACCGATGCCGAGAATGACTTCCTGGGAGAGCCGGTAGTAGGGATCTCCCCCGTAGAGTTGCCCGGTAAGCGCGCGGTCCTTAGGATCATTGGGGTCCAAGTCGGCGTCGAGAAAGTAGACCGGGACCTCGTATCCGTGAACGCCTTTGACCGAATAACGCCAGGCGCGCAGGTCCACTTTGCGGCCTTCCAGCGTCACCGAAACACGGGGCTCTTCTTCCTGAAGGGACTTTCCCACTTCCCAGACAACTTCCTCTTCGGTCTGCGCGCCTTCTTCCGACAGGCACTGGCGGAAGTAGCCTTTGCGGTAGAGGAGCGAGACGGCCACCATGGGCAAGCGAATGTCCGCGGCCGCCCGAATGGTGTCGCCGGCCAGAACGCCCAAGCCTCCACTGTAAGTGGGAATCTGGTTTTCCAGGGCGATTTCCATCGAGAAATAGGCGACAAACCGTTTGGGAGGGTGAATCAAATTCGCCATCGTTCCAGGGTCTCCAATCGGCGTATCGGGAAGCGCCGCCATAGAAATTTCATCGTCTTCACTGTTGCATCTATTCTCCGGGAAGCCAGCGCGACAGGCAAGGAAGGAACTTGGCTGCGTTGCCGTGCCGCGTCTCAGGGTGTTCCCGAGAGTTGTTCGCTATAATCGTCGTCAATGAACACCGTCCTTGAAGGAATCCGGGTGGTTGAACTGTCAGAAGCACTGGCTGGGCCGTATTGCGCGATGCTGCTTGGGGACCTAGGCGCCGACGTGATTAAGGTCGAGCGGAACGAGGGCGGGGATCAGTCCCGGAGTTGGGGTCCGCCGTTTGTGGGCACGGAGTCCGCTTATTTCCTGTCGACGAATCGGAATAAGCGTTCCATCACGCTGAATTACGATCATCCCGACGGCAGGGAAATTTTACAGCGCCTGCTGGCCACGGCGGATGTATTCGTATGCAATCAGCCGTCCAAAAGCTCTCTCCAGAAACGAGGGATCGATCCCGAAACGCTGCGGTCCCGGTACCCGCGGCTGATCTACTGCGCAATTTCGGGATACGGCCTTTCCGGGCCGAATGCAGAGCGTCCAGGCTACGATATCCTAGCGCAGGCTGAAGCGGGCGTGATGAGCTTCACAGGCGAAGACGAGGGGGAGCCGATGCGCTTTCCTATCGCCATCGCGGACATGACGACGGGAATCTACTCCGCCATGGGAATTCTGGCCGCGCTGCTGGGCCGGGAGCGTTCCGGCAAGGGCGAATTCCTGGATATGGCGCTATTCGATTCGCAGCTTACCTGGCTAGCGAACATCGGGAGCAATTTTCTGAATGCCGGGGTCACACCGGCGCGGTGGGGGAATGCCCATCCCAGCATTGTGCCCTACCAGATGTTTCAGGGAAGCGACTCGCGGTATTTCGTTGTGGGAGTGGGGACGCAGGCGCAGTGGCTGAGGCTTGTAAAGCTGTTGGGAATCGAAACGCTTGGGAGCGATTCGAGATTTGGCAGCAATCCGGCGCGCATCCAAAACCGGGAGGAGTTGATCCCGATCCTGCAGCAGCGATTCGCGGAGGAAGCGAGCCACGCGTGGCTTTCGCGGTTGAAGGCCGCGGACATCCCGGCGGCGGCGGTGCAGACCGTCGGTGAGGCGCTGAACGACCCACAAACAAAGGCGCACGGATTGGTGGTGGAAATTGAGCACCCGGTCCTGCGGACAGCACGAAGCATTGCCAATCCGATTCGATTGACAGAGCATTCGCTCGTGTACCGACTGCCGCCGCCCCTGCTCGGCGAGCAGACTCGTGAAATCCTGGAGGAACTGGGTTACTCCAGCGAGGAGACCGGGGAGGCGCTGCGGGAGGCGTGCCGGGCACGGATTCCAAGAGCGCCCTAGCGACGCATTTTCCCTTGACGAGGTTACTAGTTTAGTACGATACTTCGACGTCCGCCAGCCGGGCGTTCGTCACCCGGGCGATCGTCATCCCGCCCCATGAAGGTGAGCAATGTTGCATTGCGCAGATGAACCTCGGCAAGTGGCGTATCGGAATTTCAATCTCTGCCCGCACTGCGAACAACGGGGCGAGGATCCGCTACTGCTGCGCATGTCCGAGTGCATCCCCATGATTTCACGCTCAGATGGAAAGAACTTCCATCTTTTGCTGGCAGACCGGCCGGTTCCCTTTCCAGCCGAGAGGCGCGAAGGTCCGAGCCGGGAATTCTCGGTTTGCTTCTGGTATTGCCTTGGTGAACAAAAAAAAGAAACAAAGAGCTCGCTGGTGCTGGTGCCCGCGGAGTCAAAGGGCCATGGCGACCTGTATCGCGAAATTGAAAGCATCGCGGACCTGTTGGTGAAGAAACTGCTCGAAAGAAAAAAGCTGGCAGTGCTGTACAATCTGCAGGGCAACTCCCTTCGGGAACTTGGCTACTGAACGAAATCGACAGCGTGACCGCGCAGCCGGAGCGCGGGAGTGGATACCCAGGACCCGGGCATAGATTCAGGAAGGGGCGACAGGCGCTCGAATGTGCGAAAGCGCCGGTGCGCAGTTGCTGAAACCGTCCGTGCCGCGAAAAATCCCTCAGCTTGACGGTGTCCGAGGCATTGCGATTCTGATCGTGCTCGCTCATAACCTGCACGGATTCTCTTCTCTTCCCTTTTCATTGCTCACTACTTATGGATGGATGGGGGTGGACCTTTTTTTCGTTCTTTCGGGATTCCTGATTACGGGAATTCTGCTGGACGCAAAGTCATCGCCGGATTACTTTCGAAACTTTTACGCGCGCAGGTGCCTGAGGATCTGGCCGCTGTATTATTGCGTGCTGGCCCTGATGTTTGTGGTGATTCCGCACGTGAAGCCTCAGGTAGCCGGGGAAATTTTTCACAGGTCCAATCCCTGGTGGGCCTATCTGTTTTATTTGCAGAACTTTCTGGTGCGAGAGCCGGCATCGGCCGTCGCCGCGTTGGGAGTATCGTGGTCTCTTGCCGTGGAAGAGCTTTTCTATCTCGTCTGGCCGTGGCTTGTACGCTACCTGCCCGTCAAACGGCTGGAGTATTGCGCGTGGCTGGTTTTTTTGGGATCTCCATTTTTTCGGCTATTCGCCGTTTTTCATGGGTGGATTATCTATTCGAATCCGTTCTGCCGCCTGGATGGCCTGATGGCAGGGGGATTACTTGCCATCCTGGTGCGAAAGCGCGAATTCTCTGCAGACCGGTACCTGTACGCGGCATGGGCGGGTCTTATTTCGGCCGTGCCGCTGGCAATCACCTCCGAGATGTTGCATGAGCGATGGCTCACGTTTTCCCTGGCGACCATTGGTTCTGCGGGTCTCGTCTACCTGGCCCAATATTCCGGGAGGCGATGGCTGACGGTGATTCTGACGAATCGCTTTCTGATGTTCACGGGTACCATAAGTTACGGCCTGTACCTGCTGCACAAATTACCTGACGATATATTCAAATCGCGAGGGATTGCTGCGGCCCATCCACAACTTGCCTTTTGGTCCGCGGTGTTGTGTTCCTATGTGATCGCAACCGCTTCCTGGTATCTGTTTGAAAAGCCGATTCTTCGCCTGAAAAAATATTTTGATAACAAGCCGGATCCATCTGGCCGAGGAGCTATGAGCTTTCCCAAGCCAAGCGTCGCGGAAGCGTGAAATTCTTGCAACGAGGCAATCAATCGGCACCGACAGCGACCCAGGCGCGCGCCGCCGAGCTTTTCGCGATGGCTTCGCACAGCAGCATTTCTTCGTGACCGGTTTCGAATGTGGGGAACGTCCTCGGAGCTTTCCAATCGCCGGCTGCGATGTATTCGTAGAAATCCCGGAACAATTGAACGAAGGTGTCCGGATAACCCTCCGCATGGCCGCCGGGATACGCCGCGTAGCGCCGGGTTTTGGGACTCATTAGCGCGGGATCCTTAGGGAGTTCTTCGCTGGCCTGGTTGCGCTTCCCAATCCACAACGTGTTGGGCTGTTCGGAGTTCCAGCTCAGCGATCCTTCGGTGCCGTCGATTTCATACCACAGGCGGGTCTTCCTGCCCGCGCTCACCTGCGAGACAGTCATGACGCCGCGCAGATCGCCTTCCAGATGGAATAACACGGAAGCATAGTCGTCCGTGGTGATCGGAATCGCGTCCACTTCCATGGATTCCGCCCTCTGAAAGGTTTCCACGCGGCCGCGCGGGCGCTGGCGCACCGGAACCACGGTGGCCAGGTCGGCGCAGAGCTCGGTGACCTTCTTGCCGATAATCCAGGTCACCAGGTCCAGCCAGTGCGTGCCGATGTCGGAAACGACGCGCAATTCTCCGCCGAGTTTCGGGTCCAGCCGCCAATTCCAATCCGAGGGATACAGGAGCCAGTCCTGCAAAAAACTGCCGTGCACGAGTTTCGGCTGGCCGATAACACCTTTTTCGACCAGCGCCTTGGCCTCATGACAGAGGGGGTAGTAGCGGAGATTGTAGGCGACACCCGCGACGCGGCCGGTTTCTTTCGCGATCGCGACGAGCAATTCCGATTCGCGGGAATCCATGGTCAGCGGCTTTTCGCAGAGAACATGTTTGCCGGCGCGAAGCATCTGGCTGGCCTCCGCAAAGTGAACGTAGTTGGGCGTGCAGAGATGCACCACGTCCACGGTCGAGTCGGAGCCGATTTCTTCCAGGGAGGCGTAGGCGCGTTCCAAGCCCAGGGAGGCGCAGGCGGATTTTGTGGTTTCGGTGGAGCTGCCCAAAGCACCGCGCACTTCAATACCCTGGCGGCGCAGCGACTCAATGTGGGCCCTGCCCACGAATCCCGTTCCGACGACCGCGGCCTTCAGCTTCATATTTTCAGCTCCCGATGTTTGGCGTGAGAAGCAGACTTGTTTATGGCAGAAAGGATTATAGGGAACAATCTCACAAAGAAGAATGGCCGGCTTGGCAGCCGGCCATTGGGGACAGGTTCGGAAAAGCGGAGTGCGTTAGTTGCCCTTGCTCTTGTTGACGGGGGAAGCCTTCTGGAGCGTCGCTAATAGGAGCTTGGCGGATGCGGGCACGGGAACAGCCTTTTTGAAAACGATGTCCGAGGCGCTCACTTCCTTGCCGTAGAGATTCTTGTTCGCGCCATTGTCGGGGCGGAGCGTGGAGCCTTCCAGAGAAATGCCTGCGAACAGACCGCGCGACCGGGAATAGGAGAGGATTTCCGCGCGCAGAGTAACATCGGTTTCCGCCGAAGCGCTGCGCCCGACCGGCCCAGCAGCCGCGGAAGCATCGCCGCCGATTTTCACCTTGCTGCTCAGAATGCTTTTGGCCGAGCGGGGACTCATCAACAGCAGAATGAAGTCGGTGGCATTGCCGCCGAGTTGCAGGCCGGCGCTGCCGCCCTCCAGTGCGACCATCGTCGGCGCGCCCCATTTGCCGTGGAAGGTGCTGCCTCCGCGGCAGGTCATGACGCCGCGGCCGTAGCTGCCCCCGAAGCCGATGGCAAATTTGAGCACGGACGGAAGGACGACCACGCAATCGGCGCGGTCGAGGACACTTTGCGGAATACCATCCGGCGCGTTTAGAATTTCCTTCATAACGGTTCCGGAATTCTCGACGCGATCCTGCTCTTTATCTTGAGCGAACGCCGGAAGCGCCAGGGCAAAAGCCAAGCCAATGCCAAGAAATATTTTCTTCATAGTTTCCCCTCAGTTGCTTTCTGTGCGCCGGAAGAAAGGCGTCACGCGGAAATGTAGCACCAGTGGGCGGTCAAATGGGCACACGCATAATACAGCGGACAGGAGCCAAGTTCCAGACGGGAATGAGGCGCGGCCGGGGCCGGCGGGGCATCCCGCAATCAGGCAGGTGAGTCCAGACCGATTCGGAGCTTACGCAGGATGTCTTCCATCAAGCACCATTTGGTGATGCCGGATTGAAGGAGATTCAAGCCCACGAAGGCGGTGAACCAATACCAGTTGTGATTGACCCAGGTCCCAAGCGCCAGGGATATCAGAACGAAGGTCCCGGCAATAATTCGTATGTATCGTTCGCGTTTCATTTCGCACCTCGTTCACTCATAAAATAAAGGACCGGCACGGCCATGCGCGAGATGAGCGTGGAAGCGACCTCGCCCGCCATCAGCGAAATAGCCAGTCCCTGAAAGATCGGATCGAACAGAATTACGCCTGCGCCGACTACCACGGCGGCGGCGGTCAGCAGCATCGGCCGGAAACGGACGGCACCCGCGTCTACGACGGCTTCGTCGAGCGGCATGCCTTGTTGGCGGCGGAGCTTGATGAAATCCACGAGAATGATGGAATTGCGCACGATGATGCCCGCGCCGGCGATGAATCCGATCATCGAAGTCGCGGTGAAGAAGGCACCCATGGCGGCGTGTGCGGGCAGAATGCCGATGAGCGTCAGCGGGATGGGCGCCATGATGATCAGGGGTGTTTTGAAGGACTCAAACCAGCCGACGACCAGAACGTAGATGAGCACGAGCACGGCGGCGAAGGCGAGGCCGAGGTCGCGGAAGACTTCGTAGGTGATGTGCCACTCGCCGTCCCACTTAATGGCGATTTTTTTCGCATCCGGCGGCTGGGCGGCGGTGTACTGCGCGATCTTGTAGCCTTCGGGAATTTTCAGCGCGGCAATTTTGTCGCCAAGTGTGCCGATGGAATAGACGGGGCTTTCTTCCGCCCCGGCCACGTCGCCGATCACATAGACGACTTCCCTGCCGTTCTTGCGGTAAATGTTCTTGTCGATCGTGCCTTGGTGGAGTTTGGCGAGTTCCCCCAGCGGCACCATGGCGCCATCGGGCGCGTTGAGATAGAGACCGCGCAATGCATCGGCGCTGGAACGGCTCGCGCGGGAAAGCTGTACACGGATCGGGACGTCTTCGCGTTCGGTGGGGAGATGAAGCAGCCCGACCTGCGCGCCGCCCACTGCCATCGCGACGGATTGCGAAATATCAGCGGGAGTGATGCCGCGCAAGGCCGCTTTGTCTTGTTCCACTTGGAAATCGAGTTTCTTTTCGTCGGCGGCGACGTACCAGTCCACATCCACCACGCCCGGCGTTTCGTCGAAGATTTTGCGGATTTGCCGCGCGACCTCGAGCTGGCGCGCGTAGTTCGGCCCGTAGACTTCCGCGACGAGTGTGGAGAGCACCGGCGGGCCGGGAGGAACTTCGGCAACCTTCACGCGGGCGTTCCACTTCTTTGCGATTTCCTGGATGGGTCCGCGAACGTCTTTGGCGATTTGATGGCTCTGGCGTGAGCGTTCGTCGATTGAGCGGAGATTCACCTGGATGTCGCCCTGGTTCGCGCCACGGCGGAGGTAGTAATGACGGACGAGGCCGTTGAAATTGTACGGGCCGGAGGTACCGGCATAAATCTGGTAATTGAGGACTTCGGGCTGCGTGTGGAGGAAGGAGCCGATCTCCTGTTCGAGGGCGAGGGTGCGCTCAAGCGGAGTGCCTTCCGGCATGTCCACAATCACCTGGAATTCGCTCTTGTTGTCGAAGGGCAACATTTTGACGTGAACGGCTTTGAAGGCCACCAGCGAGCAGGCCAGCACAAACAGCACCGCGACGGTGCCGAGGAACATCCAGCGCTTGCCCGCGTTGTGAACCAGGGCGCCCATCACTTGGCGATACAACTTTGTCGTTGCGCCTTCTACTTCCCCTACGTCATGTTTTCCCGCGTGGCCGCGCAGGAGGCGCAGCGCCGCCCACGGTGAAACGACAAACGCGACAAGCAGGGAGAAAACCATGGCCGCGGATGCGCCAACGGGAATGGGACGCATGTACGGCCCCATCAACCCGCGGACGAAGGCCATGGGCAAAATGGCGGAGATGACGGCGAAAGTGGCCAAGATGGTGGGATTTCCCACTTCATCCACGGCTTCGACGGCAACCGCTTCCCAGGGCCGCCCGTGATTCTGCGGCAAGCGGAAATGCCGGACGATGTTTTCGACAACGACAATGGCGTCGTCGACGAGGATGCCGATGGAGAAGATGAGCGCAAACAAGGTGACGCGGTTCAGGGTGTAGCCGTAGGCATAGAAAATGAAGAGAGTGAGCGCCAGGGTCACCGGTATGGCCAAGAGAACCACGCCGGACTCCCGCCAGCCGAGGGCGAGGGCCACCAGCAAGGTTACGGAGATCGTGGCCAGGAAGAGATGCTTGAGCAGTTCGTCAGACTTGTGCTTCGCCGTTTCACCGTAATTCCGCGTGATGGTGACCTGCAAATCGCCGGGAATCAGGTAGCCACGCAGAGAGTCGACCTTGTCGAGGACCGCGCGGGAGACATTCGTGGCGTTGGAACCTTTGCGCTTGGCCACGGCAAGGGTGACGGCGGGGTAAGTGCCCGCGATTCCGGACACGGCGCCGCCGGTCCCGTAGAAGGCGTACTCCACAGGATCCTCCGGGCCATCCACGACCTCGGCGACGTCGCCCAGATAGATGGGCCGGCCATTCTGCACGGCGACCACTAGCTTTCGGGCTTCTTCGGCGGTGCGCAGGAATTTACCCGCTTCGACCGCGAATTCCTGATTTGCCTCGGCGAACGAACCAGCCTGCAGCCGCTGGTTGCTGGCGCGCAACGCCCCAGCGATGGCGAGCGGGCTCAGATGAAAGGAGGCGAGGCGCTGCGGGTCCAAAGTGACTTTCAATTCGCGGCGCTGCCCGCCAATCAAAGTGGTTTGCGAGACGTTCTCTACCTGCTTGACGCTTTGTTGCACTTCCGCGGCGATGCGGCGGACGGCCGCGGCATCGTAGTTTTTGCCCCAAAAGGTCATCGCGAGGACCGGCACGTCGTCGATCGAGCGTGCCTTGATCAGCGGCTGGCTGGCGCCTTGCGGGATGCGGTCGAAATTCGCATAGAGCTTGTTGTAGGTGCGGACGACGGCGTCTTCTTCCTTCACGCCGACGTAAAATCGCACAATGACGAGCGCCCCGCCGGGCTGGCTTGTCGAATAGAGGTACTCGACGCCGGGAATTTCCTGGAGCAGACGCTCCATTGGAATGGTGACGCGCTGCTCGACCTCCGCCGCCGATGCCCCCGGCATATTCACGAAAACGTCGAGCATGGGGACGACGATTTGCGGCTCTTCCTCGCGCGGCGTCTGCCAGATGCTGAAGAGGCCCAGGAGCAACGAGGCGATGATCACCAGCGGCGTAAGCGGCGAAGCGATAAACGCGTGCGCGATCTTTCCGGCGAGGCCACGGTTCACGGGCGCCTCTCCCCGCCGGCCGGCCATGGATCCGACTTTTTGCCGTCAAGTTCCCGGGTGCCCGGATTCCGCACGACGACTTCTCCATCATTGAGTCCGGACAACACAAGCACCTGGTCGTCCAAAGTTTTGCCGAGGGTGATGACACGCCAGTGCAGCAAATGGTCGTCTCCGGCGACGAAGATTCCGCGCAACTGCCCGCGCGTGACCACTGCGTCCACCGGCAAGGCCAGCGCTTGCATCTGGCCGCGCGCAAAGAACGCGCGACCGAACATCCCGGATTGGAGACCGGGCTCCCTGGGCAAATCAACGCGAGCCTGGAGAGTGTGCGTAGTGGGGTCGGCCCCCGCCTCGATCTCCGCCACTTTTCCGGTGAGGGATTTTTGTCCCCAGGCATCGAGCTCTACGCGTGCAGGCGAATTTTTCTTCACGGTAGCCAACGCCTCGGCGGGCAACGTAGCTTCCAATTGATAGCGGCCGGTGTCTTCGATGATGAAAAGAGGCATGCCCGGCGAGACGAGCGTGCCCGGTTCGATGCTGCGCCGGATCACGCGGCCGTCAAAGGGTGCGGCGACGCGCGCATAGCTCGCTACATCCTGCGCCGCGTGCAGCTCCGCATCGGCTTGTGTGGCTCCCGCTTCGGCGCGGTGGAGGCCCGCTTGCGCTTGCTCCAGGTTGGCTTGCGCGGCCTGATCTTTTGCGGCGATTTCGTCGAACTCCTGCGGGCTTACGGATTTTTGTTCCTTCAAGAAGGTGTAGCGGTCGAAGGTCTTCTTTGCGACATCAGCCTGGGCTTGAGCGGCCGCGAAGGCTTTGGAGGCTTGGGTGACTCCGGCGGCGGCTCCCTGGGAGGCGGCGAGGGCCGCGTTTCTTCGCGCGGCAAGCTCTCGCTCGTCGAGTTGCGCGAGGAGTTGACCGCGCTTGACGAGGTCGCCCTCTCGCACAGCAACCTGCAGGACGGTGCCCATAGTGCGCGCCGCGACTTGCGCCGTGGACGCGGCGATCACGCTGCCGGGAGCTTCTAATTCGTCCGGCACGTTTTGCATGTGGATTTCTTGCAGGCGGAGGCCAGAGACGGTTTCGGCCTTCGGGGGGGCGAGGCGGTTTTCGCCGCCACACCCGGCGGAAAAAAGCGCGGCGGCAACGGTGGCCGCGAAGATGGTCTGCCGCAGTGCTACTGTCGCGCGTGTCATGCAACTCATGGCTTGCCTGCTCCTGTAATCAGCGTGGACTCCGGCGTCAGGACGCCCGCGGCGCGCTCCAACTGCGCGCGCGCCACGTGCCAATCCTGCAACGCCGCCAGGTAGCTGGTAGTCGCGTCGAGCAAAGCCGTCTGGGCACGCAGGAGTTCCGTTACGGTCGTAAGGCCGGTTTCGTAGCGGTTTTGGACGATTCGCAAACTTTCTTTCGCTTGTTGCGCGGAATCGCGGGCGGCCGCCGCACGCTGGGAGGCGGCCAGCGCATCCAGATAGGATTTGCGGACTTCCATTTGCACGCCGGAGCGAAACCAGTCGACGTTGTGTTGCGCCTTACTGGCGTTGGCCGCGGCTTCGGCCAGCCGCGCTTTTTGCGCGCCGCCCGCGAAGAGATTGAAATCCAGCCGCGCGCCGGCGGTCCAGTTCGTGCCGGAAGGGCCACCGAGCGTCATCGCATCCCGCTCCGTGCTGCCGAACAGCCCGACTTTCGGGCCGAACTCGGCTTTCGTCGCTTTTCGCTCGTCGTCCAGCGCTGTTTCCTGGAGCTCCGCGGCGCGGAGTCCCGGCCGTTCCTGTAACGCCGTCTGCATCCATTCCTGCACCGTCTTCGTGGAAGCTGAGGGTTCGGTCAAGGCGTCGGCGGGATCGAGGAGAGAATCCAGGGCTACGCCCATCTCTCGCGCGAGTTGCATTTCGCCAAACGCCAGGTCGTTTTGCGCGCGAATTTGCCGGTCCTTCGTTTGCGAAACAAAAACTTTGGCACTGAGCAAGTCCGAATCCACCAGCATCCCCGCCTTGTGCATGGATTCCATGCGCTGTTCGCTGGCTTCGGCGGTTTTCACCGCTGCATCGGCAGCTTCAGCGCTTTCCTTGAGCACCAAAACACCGTAATAGGCTTTCACGACCTCGAAGATCAGATCCTGCCGCGCCTGTTCGGTTTCGAAATCCGATGCGGTCACCAGCCGCCTGGCGCTTCGCTGGTGATAAAGGGTCTGGCCGGAATCGAACAGACGCCACTGACCATCAAATCGCGTCTGAAAATTGTCGAGCGGAGTGGGAGTGTTGAGGTTGTTGAGCGCAAAGTCGGCGGCGGTGAATTGGCGCTGCGTGAGCTTCGTTCCGAAGACGTAAACTGGATTGTTTCCACGGGTAAAATCCTGATGAAAATCAAAGCGTGGATACCAGGCGGACTGGACTTCTTTGAGTCGCGCGCGGGCCGCATCGGCCTCGTCTGTGCTGGATTGAAACGCGGGATTCTGCTGCAAGGCCGCCTGCACGGCCTGCTCAAGTGTGATGGATCGGCTAGCAGTGCCCTGCTGCTCCTGTCCGGAACAGGTGATTCCAAACAGCAGCGCCAGGATGCTCGCGAACACTCTTGCAGAATTTCGGCGCAATCCGGGTTTCATTCTGGCCCTCAAACGGAGACGTGTTCCTGGTTTGCTCCGACGTTCAGCCATGCGGTGGGTTCCTCATGAATTTCATAGGTGGTTGTCACCGCGGCCGTTTCCTTGAGCATGGCGCCGACCGAACAGTATTTCTCCTCGGAGAGATGGATGGACTGCTCCACGGCGGCCTTCTCGATGCCGATTCCCGTCAAGACGTGACGCACGCGGATTGCCGTGAATACCTGTGGCGGGCGCTCCGCCTGATCGGCCTCCACGAAGACTTCATAGCCGGTCAATTTCTGGTGGTGCTTCTGGCGCAGCATGGTGACCACGTCAAAGGCGGTGCATCCCGCGAGAGCGACGGCTACAAGTTCGATCGGTTTCGCGCCGGTGGCGCCAGCAGCGTCGTCAAGAACGATGTGGTGGCCGCTGCCGGTGTCGCCAATGAACTGGCGCTCAGACCGAAGCGGCTTGGTGAGCAAAACTTTGGCAGTGATCATGATTATTCTCCTTGCCCCGCCCGACGAGGCACACGAATAAATGCAATACCCAGGGATTTGTTACAGGAAACGATTTCGCGGCCCCGCAAGCCAGCTAGTATGGGAGATATTGAAAATCCAATTGGTTAAGCGGGCCTGCGGGCCACGGCGCTAGCGGTTTTGGCCTTTGGACCATGCGGGAATGCCCTGCGCATTTCTTAGCGTCCACTCATTTCCGCCTTCTTTGATTTGGCGGGCCAGAACGACGTCCTTACCCTCAAAGACCACCTTTGAACCAAGGATTTCGACTTGTGCGTCTTTTTGGAGATCGCATTTCACCTGCTGCAGGTACCAAGTCGGCCCGACATGCACTGCGACCAGTTCGTCGCCAGCCTTGACAACCAGGTGCGTGCCGGTGCTGCGACCGGGTCCAGGCACCTCTTTTACTTCCTGAATGATTCCGTTCACGGTTGTTTCCGTCTTGGGGTCGTATCTCGGAGACTGGGGCGGCGTGGCGGTTTGGGAATAGAGGGTGGCGCCACAAAGTGCGGCCGAGAGAGTTGCAGCGAAGATTTTCGTGCGGATTTGCCAAATATTCATCAATGCCTCCAAATTAGCGATTTGAATTTGGTGATCGCCGGAGGCCGAAGCCTCGGCCATCCGGGATCGGCGGGAGTTTTCGGCTCCTGAGCCCAGTAGATGCCCACGCTTCGACTCGCATCTGTGATAGGGGTCACATGTGGCAGTGTGCGAGATGCCACAAGCGGGCGCTGTGCTATTGTTTTCTTGAATGCGAAACGAGATTGAGCGGGCAGTTGCGCTGCTGGAAAAGAAAGACCCTCAAGCCCTGGAAAAAGCCCTGGAGCTGCTTCAAGGCACTGTCTATTCCTTCAGCATGAAGGTTTGCGGACAGCGCGAGGACGCCGAGGACACCATGCAGGAAGTCCTGGTGAAGGCACTTCCCTACCTGCCCAAATTTGATAGCCCGCGCGCGCTTCTGGTTTGGCTTTACAAAGTGGCGAAGAATCGCTGCCTGATGAGCCGCCGCCGGAGCAAATTCGCACCGAAGCAGGATCTCTCGCTCGATGAACTCATCCCGGACCGGCGGGAGCTTGCGGGCCTTTCGAGGGAGGCGCCGGTGAATCCGGAATCGCTGGCAATTCACAGCCAGCAGGCGAAGCACCTGCGCGAGGCGATTCAGCAACTTCCACCACAGTATCGAATTATTCTTGTGCTGCGCGACATGGAGGGGCTCACCGACGACGAAGTGGGAGACATCACCGGCTTACGCCCAGGAACCGTGCGGGTTCGCTTGCATCGCGCGCGACTGTTTGTCCGCCGCTTGCTGGCGCGCCATGCGGAGAAACGAGCGAGCGGAAAACGCATCGCTGTTCGAGCCGCGGCAGAGCACTCGAACTTAGAAAAGCGGCCGGCTTCGTGCAAGGCTCTCTTCGCGCAGCTTTCCAATTACCTGGATGAGGAACTGGACGATTCGATGTGCACGGAACTGGAAGCGCATCTGGGAGATTGTCCGCCGTGCCAGGCGTTCCTGGCGAGCCTGGAGTCCACGATCGAACAACTGAGGCACACACCGCCGGAAGCGGTGGATCGGCGGGTGGCAGCCAAGTTGCGCCGGGAATTATTGCAGACGTATCCATTCCCCGAATCACGGAAGGCGAGCGAACAGCATTCCTGATGGTGTTTCGAGCGCAGGTGGCTCAGCTTTGTTTTTTCGTTGCGGAACCGGCTAGACCCGAGTCTGCGGATTCATTGGTCGGAAGATTTGGGCGTCGCCCCGCGACGTCGCAGGTGCCGGACATTCAAGTGGGCACGCCGAGCCGCGGCAGAATCCACCGCATCAGCAGGATGTAGCCGACGAGGAACATCAGCAATTTTGGTATCTCGTCCATTGTGCCCTCTTCCATTGTCGCGCTTTGCGCGCACCACGCCACCGTTACTCCCGGTTCGTTTCGCTTTCTTTCCGGCGAAGCACCAGCAACGTCAGATCATCGTCAAACTCGTTCGAGCCGTGGAACCGTTCAATTTTTCCGATGAGCGTAGCCGCCAAATCGTCCAGCAAGACCGGCTGAGGCAACTCGGCAAGCGCGGACTCAGCGAACCGCAGGAAACCTTCGGGGCCAAGCTGCTCGCCCTGCGGCGAGAAAACGTCCGTGACGCCGTCCGAGAAAACCAGGGCGATATCTTCCGGTTCGATGCGAACGCTTTGCTCGGAATAGGTCTCTCCGGCGATAAACCCGATCGGAAGGCCTACGAGGCCCTCACCGATGGGATGCCAGCGGCGCTCGCGGTGGCGCCAGAGAAGCATGCGAGGGTGCGCGGCATAGGCGAAATTGAATTCGCCGGTGCCTCGGTCAAAGGTGGCCGTGACCAAAGTGGTCAGGCTGAGCGGGCCGCCTTTGGCTTGGCCGGTGATCGTAAATTCGTCGTTGAGGGCAGTGAGCAGCCGGGAACTGTTACGGAGGTCGCGGAATTTGTGCAGCAGCCCATGGACGTGGGCCGCTACGCGGCTGGCGGCGAAGCCGTGGCCGACGCAATCCGCCACGACCACGCGCGCGTGGCCGGCTCCGCAGGAAAATAACGCGCACAAATCGCCGCCTTCCTGATCGCCGGAAGGGCGCGCAATGATGTTCGCTTCCAGGCCGGCGAACTCGACGGAGCGATGGGCAAGCTCGTTGCCGGCCCAAAGTTCGTTGCACTCGAAGTGGCGATCCGACCTGGCGATTTTCGCCGAATTTATCATCACACCTTCATTCATTCGTCGCCGGAGACTGCGGCCCTCGGGCGGTGCATGGAGCCGTCCGGTCGAATCTTTCATGGGAAAGAATGCAGTTGCCGAAGGAATGTTACAAAGAGCCCTGAACTTGCCGCGGCTGCGGAGCTTGCGGCTCCGCGAAGTGGCGAGCGCCTGGCTTGTCTTGCGCATTGCCGTGGCGCAGACTGGCTGCAGGCGGAACTCCATGATCTGGTGGCCTTTCCAATTCGATGGGCCTGCGACGGCCAGCATCCGGCGCGGAATTCCTGGATCGCTCGGCTTTGGAATTGCCGTGGCGCTCGGCCTGTTCAGCGGCACACACGGCAGCTGGGCGCAAAGCGTCTCCTCCCCCGCAGCCGCCACGCCAGCCAGAAGCAAGCTGGAAATCCCGGCCGGAACCATTCTTCCCGTTCGCCTTAGCCGGACTATTTCTTTCGATCATGCAAACGCGGGCCAACCGATAGGGGCTCGCATCATGCAGGACGTACTTCTGCCGTCCGGGGCAAAGCTCCCGATGGGAACCGAACTTGCGGGAACAATCCTGGGCGCTGAACCCGCAGCTAATGGTGGAAATGGAAGCATCTCGCTGCGTTTCGACGCTCTACTCGTTGACCGCCAAAGAATTCCGGTGACAACTTCGCTTCGCGCGCTGGCCGGGTTCATGGAAGTCCTGGACGCACAGACACCCGAATTCTCTCCGGGCTTCGGCACCCCGAGCACCTGGGAAACAACGCGGCAGATCGGCGGAGACGAGGTGTATGGAGTTGGAGGGCCGGTCACGAATCGTTGCAACGAACGAGTGGGAACGGCTGTGTATGGCGGAGTGCTGGTGCACGTCCGGGCGGGTTCGGGCTCCAAATGTCGCGGCGCGCTGGACAAAGATGATCGTCCCCAAGCACTCTGGGTTTTTTCGGCTGACGCGTGCGGAGTCTACGGGCGCGAGCATGTGCAAATCGCTCAAGCGGGGCGAGACGCGCCCAGCGGCGCAATCGTTTTGATTTCGGATGACCGAGGCGTCAAGTTGCGCGCGGGCGATGCGATGCTGCTGCGCGTTCGCTAAACCCCTGTCTGATAATCGTCAATGGTCGTTCGTCACATCGTTGCGCCAATCCGTCACATTCTTCGTGCGCAAAAACCTGTAACAAAGTTTAGTTAGGTGCATTCATTCGCGGATGAAGGAGATCCCGGCGGATTTGGAACGGCCGGGGGCGTCGCGATTTTCTGGAGAGGCCTGCAGCACGAAGGAGCGGTATGAATTATCCAGTCTGGGATGTAAGTTTCGGGGCGGGACTCCTGATTGCCCTAATTGCGGTTCTGCACGTTTTTGTGTCGCATTTTGCCGTTGGCGGCGGGCTATACCTGGTCTTGACCGAGAAGAAGGCGCGGCGCAGCGGCGACGTCGTGCTCCTGAGCTGGTTGAAATCGCACACGAACTTTTTTGTGCTGGTGACAGTGGTCTTTGGCGCCGTCAGCGGCGTGGGAATCTGGTTCACCATTGGGCTGATCAGTCCCATGGCCACCAGCAATCTGATTCACGCATACGTCTGGGGCTGGGCTATTGAATGGGTCTTCTTTTTCCTGGAGATCTCCGCGGCTCTTTTTTACCTCTATGGTTGGGACAAGCTGGAGCCCAAGCTGCATTTGTGGTTTGGCTGGATCTATTTTCTGGCCGCGTACGCCAGCCTGGTGATCATCAATGGAATCATCACCTTCATGCTCACTTCCGGGCATTGGGTGGACACGCACAAATTCTGGATCGGCTTCTTCAATCCAACGTATTTCCCTTCCCTGCTTCTGCGCACGTTGATCTGCTTCGCGCTCGCCGGGATCTACGCCTTGATTACCGCCAGCGTGCAGAAAGACAAGGAACTCAAGGCACGCATCGTTCGGTGGAGCGCGCTATGGGTGGTGCCGTCGCTGCTATTGGTTCCGGCGGCGGGCTGGTGGTACATCCGTTCGATTCCGGCAGACTTGTGGGCCAGCGCGCGCGGCCCGATGCCGACGGGAACGCACTTTGCGATTCTCGCGGTGGTGTTATTGACGATTACCTTCCTGCTTGCGCTGATTGCCGCGTTCCAACCGAAGCGCCTTCATTTGATTTTCAGCCTGCTGATCGCAGTGGCGGCGCTGGGCACGATGGGCTCGTTTGAATTTGTCCGCGAAGCGATCCGCAAACCGTTCGTGATTGGAAATTATCTCTACGCCAACTCGATTTACGCGACTGCCATGCCGGGTGACGGGGGTTTCAACGTGGACAAGATCACGGAATTCGGGGTGCTGCGCAGCGCGTTGTGGATCGAGAATCGCGACCTGACTCCGGAAAACCAGAAAGTCGCAGGACACGAAATTTTTCGCATGGAGTGCCAGAGTTGCCACACGGCGGACGCTTATCGCGGCCTGAAGCGTTACCTTGCCCTTCGGCAATGGGATCAGAACCGGATCCAGGCGATGATCGGCGGGCTGGACCTGATGCACAACGGTGTGATGCCGCCGTTCGCCGGAACCGATGCGGAGCGCCAGGCCCTCGCAGCGTATCTCAGTTCGCTGCATCCGGTGACGGACAGCGCGGCGGTTGCCGGCGATGGCAGAATCGTGTTTGAGCGGAACTGCAGCATGTGTCATCGGGTGCGAATGGACGATCTGCTGTTCTCGCAACTCCCCGAAGATCCTGCCGCCGCGACGGATGTGCTCAAGGATCTTCCCGGCCTCTTCCCGCGGATGCCGGATTTGAAACTGTCGGAGGGGGAGCGCTCGGCGCTCGCGCGTTGGGTCAACACGCAACGCGCCGCGTCAGGAACGCACGCGGCCGGGAAGGGGAGCAACTGAACACCATGCAAGCCAACATGATTCCCAATCTCGATCCCAATCCGCTTCCCGCGCCATACTGGGTTTTCAAACTGCTCCTGCTCGTGACGTTTTTCCTGCACATCGTGGCCATGAATTTCCTGATGGGAGGCTCCGTTCTGGCGCTGCTGGCAAAGTGGCTCCCGGGAGATAAACAGAATCGCGACCGAATTTTTGCCGACATCGCGAAGAAACTTCCCATCTTTCTGCCGGCCACAATCACCCTGGGAATCGCGCCATTGCTTTTTGTCCAGGTGCTCTACGGACAGTTCTTCTATACGTCTTCCGTCCTGATCGCCTGGCCATGGTTTCTGGTGCTGGTTTTCCTGACCGTCGCCTACTACGGCTTCTATTACGTGTCGTTCAAAAACGCGAAAGGACCGGGCAAAAGCGGCCTAGTGATGCTTGGAAGCTTCCTGCTGGTCTTCTGCATCGGCTTCATCTACACGAACAATTTCACGCTTAGCCAGGCGCCCGCGCGCTGGGCCGAGAAATATTTCTCCAACCCCAGCGGCTGGAATTTGAATTTCGGCGATCCCACGCTGATTCCGCGATACATGCACTTTTTCACGGCCGCGATAGCGGTAGGCGGACTGATGCTGGTGATTCTGGCGCTGCACCGGTCGAAGCAAAGCAGAGAGTATGGCCTCTCACTCTTTCAGTTCGGGGGCAACGCCTTTGTGTACGCCACGGCGGCGCAATTCCTGGTGGGCATGTGGTTCCTGGCCAGCATGCCGCGCGACCTGCGCAACCTTTTCCTGGGCGACAATTCGCTGGCCACGCTGCTCTTGGTCGTCGGCGCCACCGGGGGGATCGCTGGAATTCTACTGATGTCCGATGCCCTGCGGCGCGAAGACATCCGGCACGGCGCGATCTATGTGCCCACGGTGATTGGCGTCGTGATCGCGTGCATGACGGTGATGCGCGACATCCTGCGCGATGCGTATCTGAAGCCGTATTTTCATCCGGCACAATTCGCCGTCAAGACGCAGTGGTCCGTATTCCCGCTGTTTTTGTTGCTGTTCCTCGGCGGCGTGGCCTTGTGGTTGGTCATGTTGAAGCGGTATGGCCTGTTCGTGCGCACACCCCAAGCGCAGGACCACCGCTAACCGGGCAATTCGCCGGCGCGGGCATCACGGAGGAATCGGATCGCCCCGAACTCTGGTGCTGATCGAACTAGGCCGCGGGCGCAATCGATTTCACTTGTAACGTGTCCTTCCCCTCGGGCTCGGCGGTAACCTTCACTTCTTTGCCGAGATCCTGATCCTCATTAACGCTGTCCTGATTCTTGATGGCGTAGACGGTTTTGGTTTTTGCGTCCACAAACACCCACTTGGCCCCTTTTTGTGTGACGCATTTGATGGCGCAGGCCTTGTGCTGCGCGCTCATTCCTTTTGCCCCGCAAATGCTGTCGCTGATCCAGCCGGTCCTTGTTTCCGACTTTGCGCGCGCTTCGACTGAGAGACTGATCAAACAACCCAAAGTGAAAAGAGCGGCAAGCACGAACACTGGCTTAATTCGCATGAGTGGCCTCCCTATATCTTTAGGTGAGTTCCATTCGGCGCGGGTTGGCCGAAACAATAACGCGAGCGGGATTAGACTTCACCGGCAATAGTGGCCGGGGCCCTCACCCGGACACGGGGCGAGCATCTTCCCGCGAAACAAACCATTTAAATCCATTCATTAAGCTAAGGCGAATCTGCAAATCGGGATTTTCCCAGCGCGCGAATGTTTTAGGCCTTGATTATTCGCGCGTTATGGGGATTTTACGTTGGGCCACTACCATCGCTGTGCACGCTGACCTAGCAACCAATGACGGCTCTCTATTCAGGAGAGAGCCTGACTAAAAGAAAACGACGGTCGAAGCCAGAAGTGTTTTGACTTTTCGCGGATGTACCACCCTGAACCGAGGACCTGCCCGAGTTCCCGAATCGGGCGGGTCCTCTTATTGCCTTCGGGAAGTGTTTCTCAAGTGTTGAAGCAGAGGCGCGCCGATGGAAATCGATCACCTAGAGAACATTCATTTGAATTCAACTGTCTCTTCGAAAGTATCCAGAAACAGGCGATCTAGAAACTTCCTTAGCAGAATTTTTGCCGGGCCCGCGCCGCGGGGCGGATTAGCCGCTCTCAGTGTGTTGGCGTTTCTGATTCCATTCTTGCTGCCGCAACCGGCGCAAGCGATTCCGGCATTCGCGCGCAAGTATGGGTTGCCGTGTTCGGCTTGCCACCAGGCGTGGCCGATGCTGAGTCCGTTTGGGCAGCAGTTCAAGGATAACGGCTATCAGTTGGGCAACGACCGCGACTCTCCTATTTATCAGAGTCCGGCGTACTGGCCGGTGGCCTTCCGGATCACGCCGAATTGGCATCTGGAAACGAATAACCACGTGGTGGTGGACGGCCCCGACGGCCCGAATTCCGTGATCAAGGATGTAAAAACCCAAGGATTCGACTACACCGGCATGGACATGCTGACGGCCGGCACACTGTCTCGCAATGTCAGCTTCCTGTTGGTCCCTTCCTCGGATGAGACGGGCGCATTTCACTTCGAGTCGGCCAACGTGCGGTTCGACAATCTTCTCCATTCTCCGTGGTTCAACATCAAGGTAGGCAAGTTTGAGCTCGATAATCTCTTGTCGGAAAAGCGCATCTTGACGCTATCCAACAACGGCGGTTTCTACCAGAACTATCACTTCCAACCTTGGGTGGCACCCGGAGTCTCGGAGGCCGCTTACGTCTTCGGATTGGGCGACAACCAACTGGGCGTGGAGTGGATGGGGCACTCATTCAATGATCGGACCCGCGTTTCCGCAGCGTTGCTGGAAGGCACCGACGGGAACCCCGATTGGATCAACGGTGCGGGCCAAGCTGCCGGCAGAGGCTATGAAGGATACTTCGCGGCGAGCCAGGCCTTTGAGGTCAAGGGCCTTGGCATGCAACGCGTGGGCGGCTTCGCTTACATCGGGCAGGCCCCGACTTTCGCCAGGTTTACGAACGATGGCGCGGGGATTCCCGGGACCGGCATCGGGAACCAGTCTTACTATCGCGTGGGGCTCATTGGCATGTGGTACGTCAAGAAATTCGATTTCACCACCATGTATTTTTACGGCCACGACAGCGCATATTTGGGAACCAACACCGTCGCTGGGGATCCGTTGCCGGACGGATCGCACGCTCCGGCATGGAATGGCGCCCTTTTCGAAACGCACTACACCTTCAACAAACAGATGATCTTTATCAATCGTTATGAATTGATCCGCATGTCGCAGCAAGCCCTGGACACAAACCCCGGCGATTTGGGGAACGTTGACGCGCTTACCTTCGGCTTCCGCTATTACCCGTTCATAAACAGCCGGGCAGGCTTCGCATTCCAGAACGAGTATTCCATCGTGTGGCAGAAGAACGTGGTGGTGAACCCGACGACCGGAACCAGCGATCTGACCAGCAGCAGCTTGCTGTTTGGTTTCGACTTTGCCTTCTGATGAGGTGGAGCATGGAAAAGAAAAGCATTGGCCTGCTAGCGGTGGGGATCTGCGCCGCAACCTTGATGTTCCTTGCCACGCCCGTAAAGGCCCAAGTCACGCAATACGACGAGGACAAGCGGCTGGACATGGAAAGCCACGTGGATGGCATTACGGGGCACGCCCGCGATGGCGCTCCTCTCTATGGAAGGTACTGCATCGGCTGCCACGGGGAGATCGGCGACGGCAATGGCGATAACGCGCCGTGGATGGAACCGTTCAAGCCGCGGAATTTCACGCTGGGAATTTTCAAGTGTCGCTCGACGCCCACGGGGACCTTGCCCACCGATGAGGACCTCTACAACACAATTGGACGAGGTTTGAACACCTCCAACATGCCGCACTGGATCGCATTGACGAAGCAGGAAAGAGCCAACCTCGTGGCCTATGTAAAGCACTTCTCTCCTCGCTTTGCGACGGAAAAACCCGGCACACCGATTCAGATCCCGCAGGAACCGCAAATCACGGCTGACCGCATCAAGGCAGGCCGCGCGGTGTTTGAGCGCGTGCAGTGTTGGAAGTGTCACGGAGTGACGGGCCGCGCCAATGGCCCTTCCGCTTCGACGCTGACCGACGACTTCGGCAATCCCGACCCTGCGTTCAATTTCCATGACGAGACGCGTTTCAAGTGCGGGACCTCCGACTCGGATCTTTACAAGATCTTCATGACCGGCCTCGACGGCTCTCCGATGCCCTCCTGGTCCGATAACATCAAGCCAGACGAAGCCTGGGATCTCGTGTTCTATCTGCGAACCCTGCAGCCCCAGAAATCCAAGGCGAAGGAGATCGCTGCACCGCTGCACCTGACTCCAGTAAATCCGAATGCACTTCCCGGCGGGCAATGAGCCGCGCAGCAGCTCGAGTTCAAACCGATGGAAAAGGGAGTCCCAAGATGAAAAACAGGCAGGCTCTGAATATTTTTGCAGCTGTGGTGCTTCTCGCGTTCTGCACTCTCACTTACGCTTTCAAAGCCGGGGGCGCGCCCGCCGGCGGCGAGATCACTGGAACAGTGAAATTGGACGGCGCGCCGCCGCACATGCGTGGAATTGACATGTCCAAGGATCCCTATTGTACGAACTTCCATAAGAATGGGCCGCCTCCCCGCATGGAAACAGTAGTGGCCGGCGAGGGCGGGGGCCTCGAAAACGTGGTTGTTTATGTCTCAGCGGGACTGAGCGCGGCCGAATTGGCCCAGGTGCCGCCGCCGCCCCCACCTGTGTTCGATCAAAAAGGCTGCATGTATACCCCTCACGTGCTTGCCATGGACGTCGATCAAAAATATCAGGTAGTGACAAGCGACAAGACCACGCACAACATTCATCCATTGCCGAATCCCATGACCGGAAACATTCCCTGGAACGAGTCGCAACCACCAGGCGCGCCACCGCTTGTCAAGGAATGGAAGCACGAGGAAGTGGCTATTCCGGTTAAATGCAATATCCATCCCTGGATGCACGGCTGGTTCGTGGTCGTGAAAGGGCCGTATGCCACCACGGACGACAAAGGCAGCTACACCATCAAGGGACTTCCGCCGGGGAACTATACGGTCACCGCGTGGCAGGAAGAGTTCGGAACACAATCCGAAAAGGTCACGGTCAGCGCCGGCAAACCGGCGACCGCCGACTTCACCTATAAGGCAAAGGCGCGCGGGTACTAGCAGATATCGTATGAGCGGCGGAATCTCGCCGGCTGGAAGATCATTTCACCCGCAGTGCCAGTGGGGAGGAGGAAAGACGCCGTGGCCAAGCTCTTCGCCATAACCATCTTCATCATCGCCATCGGCTCGGCAATTCCCATTCTGATGCACAAGTGGGACATGCCGCAGGACATTTCCATCCATGGCGCGATGATTGACCGCCAGATGGCGGAAACGATGCTCGAAGCGGGCGTCTCCTTTCTCATCGCCCAGTTTCTCCTCGCGCTGTTTATCTGGCAGTACGCCGGACGGGGCACGGAGTCCAAGCTCGGGACTTTCCCTGGGGGCGCACGCGCGATGGTGATCGCCGCGTTTCTGCTTGTGGGAACGGAAGTGATTGCGCTAGGAGCGTTTGGGTCGAAAGCGTGGGCGCAGGTTTATTTCACGCCGCCCTCGGCAGATGCCATGCCGATCCAGGTGCAGGCCGGGCAGTTCGCCTTCTATTTCCGCTACTCCGGGCCGGACGGCGTCTTTGGCCCACTGCATCCGGACAAGATCAGCGAGGCCACGGAAAACTTCTTTGGCCTCGACATGGAAAACGACCCGACGTCGCGCGATGACATCGTGACCGCGGAAATGGCCATTCCGGTGAATCGCGAAATCCACTTGTTGATGCATTCCAAAGATGTCGGCCATTCTTTCTATGTGCCGGAATTGCGCGTACACCAGGACTTCGTTCCGGGCCTCGATCTTTCGCTGCATTTCACGGCCACAAAGACCGGCAAATACGAGATCGTCTGTACACAGCTCTGCGGATTGGGCCACTACAACATGAAGGCCTATCTCTACGTGTATTCGCAGCAAGATTTCGACAACTGGTTAAAGAAAGAGGCGGCTCTGCAGTAATCGGATATTTGGAGCCGGATCACGGCGACGTTCGGCAGTTCGAGCGAGGGCAGGAACTATGGCCACACACGCGGTGCATCATCACCAGGCGCCAACGGGGTTCATCCGAAAATATGTGTTCAGCCTGGACCACAAGGTCATTGGCAAACAGTATTACGGATTGGCATTAGTGGCCGTGGTCATCGGAATGGTTCTTTCCTGGCTCATGCGGCTCCACCTTGGCTGGACCAATCTCGCTATCCCTGGCCTGCATTTTCTTTCCAGCGCCGGCGCTCCCGGCAACATCATGACGCCGGAGTACTACCTGCAATTAATGACCATGCACGGCACAATCATGGTGTTTTTCGTTCTGACGACCGCACCGTTCGCCGCGTTTGGAAATTTCTTTCTGCCGATCCAGGTTGGCGCGGAGGACATGCCGTTCCCGCACTTCAACATGATGTCGTTTTGGGTAACCTTCGTCGCTTTCGTCGTGCTGATTTCTTCCTTCTTCCTGAGCGACGGCCCGAGCCTCGCCGGATGGACGCAGTATGCGCCGCTGAGCGCCTTGGGCGCGGTCGCCGGGCCTGGGCAGGGGCTTGGCGAAATCCTGTGGGCTTCCTCGATTGGGATTTTCTGCATCGGGCAACTTCTCGGTTCGCTGAATTTCATCACCACCACATTGGACCTCCGCACGAAGGGAATGAGCCTGATGCGCATGCCGCTCACGGTGTGGGCGTGGTTCATCACTTCGTGCATGGGGCTGGGCGCGTTCGCGGTGTTGATGCCAGCTTGCATTTTCCTGGTGCTGGACCACGTTGCGGGCACGAGCTTTTTTGTTCCATCAAACCTGGTGGTGAACGATCAGCTGCAACCCCATTCCGGTGGTTCCACGCTGTTGTGGCAACACTTGTTCTGGTTTTTCGGTCACCCGGAGGTGTACATCGCGATCATCCCGGCAATGGGAATCGTTTCGCATGTGCTGATCACCAGCATCCGCAAGCCGCTTCTGAGCTACAAGGTGATTATCGCCAGCATGAGCACGATCGCGTTTCTGAGCTACATGGTCTACGGACACCACATGTTTGTCAGCGGGATGAATCCGATGTCGTCCCTCTTTTTCTCTTTTCCCACGCTGATTATCACGATTCCCGCGACGATTATCGTGCTTATCTGGATTGGCAGCCTGTATAGATCCAGGCTCCGCATCAACGCCGCTTCCCTCTTCGCGCTCGGATTCATCTCCATGTTCGTCACTGGCGGCGTCAGCGGCTTCTTCCTGGCGCAGCCCTCGCTGGACATCATGCTGCACGCTACATATTTCGTCGTTGGCCATTTCCATCTGGTGATGGCGGTTGCAGCAATTTTCGGAATCTTTTCCGGTACGTATTTCTGGTTTCCGAAGATGTTCGGCCGGATGATGAACGATACGCTGGGGAAGATTCACTTCTGGCTGACGTTCGTCGGCGCTTATTGCATTTTCATGCCGTTCCACTACCTTGGCATGGCCGGAAATGTGCGCCGCTATGAAGCGTTCGTGGACGACTACCTGCAGCCGCTCATCCCCGTTCACCGGTTTATTACCGTTGCCGCGCTGATCACCGGGGCAGCCCAGCTGATTTTTCTCTACAACCTGTTTCATAGCCGGTTCTGGGGGAAGCCCGCGCCGGACAACCCGTGGGAGGGAACTTCACTCGAATGGAGCACGCCGACGACTCCGCCACCCTTCGACAATTTTGGCGGCACATTGCCGGTCGTCTACCACGATCCCTACCAGTATGGTGTGGAAAACACGACCGGCGGCGACTACGTGATGCAGACTTCGCCGCAGCAGGTGGCGCCAACCGGCGACTAGCCTCGCACTGAGTTTCCAGGAGCTTGCCTCATGGGCACATTCGTTCAGGATCCTCCAGCTATTCCAAAACCACGCGAGGACAAACTGGGTCCGCCGGCCTTCACCGATGGCGGCGGGCGCGACGCCGTTCCTGCGGAAGGAAGTCTGCATTCGGTTCAAGACTATTCTCCGCCGCCGGCGTCCACGGCCATCTGGGTGGTGATCGCCGCGGTGACCATGACCTTCGCCGCGCTGACGAGCGCGCTCATTGTGCGCCAGGGCGCCTCGCTCGATTGGCACCACCTGGTGATGCCGCGACTGATTTACGCAAACACGCTGGTGCTGCTCGTCAGCAGCGTCACGCTGGAGATCAGCCGCCGCAAATTCAAAGCCTTTTCCGCACCAACGGTTCGAGAGTTTCGGCGGGCCGAGTTCTGGCTCAAGCTGACGCTGGCGCTGGGAGTGCTGTTTGTCGTCGGTCAATGGTTCGTGTGGATGCAGCTCCGCGCCGAGGGACTTTACCTGGCCACTAACCCCAACAGTTCCTTTTTCTACGTTCTTACCGTAGCCCACGCGTTGCACATATTTGGCGGGCTTTGCGGCCTGGTTTACGTGGTCCGCCGCCTGAATCGAGGACTGCTGCACAAGAGCACGATGGACGCGGCTTCGCGGTTCTGGCATTTCGTGGACGTCTTGTGGATTTACCTGATGGTGCTGCTGTGGATCAAAATCTAGCGAAACGGGAGGGAACGTGAGCGACACGCAAATGAGCGCGCAGGACCAGGCGATCGACGTTCACGTCCCGGCCTTTTCGGTCCCCACCAAAAAGCTGGCGATGTGGCTGTTCATCATCGCGGACACGATGACGTTCGCCGCCTGCCTGCTGGCGTATGGATTTCTTCGCAACGCAACGCCGCACTGGCCGCGGCCGTTTCACAGCATTGTCAACGTTTCGCTGATGACGTTCATTCTCATCACCACGAGTCTGACGATGCTACTCGGCATTGAAGCCGGAAAGGCGGGCGACAAGGCGAAGGCATTTCGCTGGATCATGATTACGGCGGCCGGAGGAGCGATCTTCGCGTTCCTGCATATTCGCGAGTGGTTTGAATTGATTGGCGAAGGCATGCGCATGTTCAAGAATCCGTGGGGAACAGGCATATTTGGCGCGTCGTTCTTCAGCATCACGGGATTGCACCTGCTCCACGTGACGGGAGGAGTGATCGCGCTGTTAGTCGTCGGCATCCGGTATATGCGCGGACGCTACAACGCGGACGATCTGGAAATTACCGGCCTGTATTGGCACTTTGTGGATCTGGTGTGGATGTTTGTGGTGCCCCTGGTCTACTTGATGAACCTTTCGCGTTAGGTGCTTGCTTGAGGAGTGACACGCCATGAAACCCGCAGAAATTCCGCATCGTAAGACCACGGGGAGATACTTCGTCACCTATCTGTGCATCCTTATTATTGCCTTACTCCAATTCGTCGTGGCGCTGACGAGCTCCGGCAACGAACGCGAGCTTCTGGCCCGATTGCTGATCCTGGCGTTTATCGAAGCCGTACTCGCCGTCTTATTTTTCATGCATCTGTGGACGGATAACCGCGGGTTGCTGTGGTTTGTCGTTATTTTTACGGGTTTTGTTCTGTTGGCCATGCAGTACGGTTGGACGGACAGTTTCCGCATTCTGAATGGCGTTCCATGGGCGCGCTGAGACTCGAGCGGGGGAGTGGGAAGCGAGGAGCGCAATGAAAGGCGTAGTGCCTTGTTTGCGAGCGGGGGCGGCGGGAGTGCTCTCCATTCTATGTGCCGCTGCCGTTCAAGCGCAGGGTTGCGCCCTCTGTTATACACAGGCCGCCGCCTCTGGAGGCCGTATGATTCAGGCGCTGCGAGAGGGAATTTTGATCCTCATTGTGCCTCCCACGCTTATGTCCGTGATCGTGATCGTAGTGGCATACACGAAACGCAATCAGTACCGACGAATTGACGAGGCCGATTGGATCGCAAAACCCGAACGCACGGGCTCTGCGGAAGACACTGGACTTCCCTATTCGCAATTCTCGGCAGGCATCTTGCCGGAGAATCGTTCCTGAATCCACGAGAGTTGATCGCGCACGGAATCACCCAGCAGGGCGTGCGAACTCCGATCGTCGTATTTGTAGAAGAGCACGTGGTCACCCTGCTTGCAGAGCCGCGCCACCGTTTGTGCGGTCATTGCGACGGGCAGGAGTGCGTCCGACTCGCTCGCGAGTACCAGCAGGGGCTGGCTCATCCGCACCTGGCCAAGCGTGTTCGCCGCGAAATATTCCCGCGCGTAGCGATTTTGTTCCCAGCCGGGCTTCAGGACTTGGGCAATTTCTAGTGCAGGCAGTTGCGAATTACTCTCGCAGGACTTCCCCGCCGCTTCATAAAATGGAAGCGCCGAATTCACCAGGATGTCGCGCGCCGAAAATTGTGGGTACACACTCGAAATACCGGCCGCGACGTAGATCAGACGAGCGGGGAATGTCTGCGTCAAACGGCCTGCGATGCCCCGGCCATCCATGACGCCGCCGAGCGCAACGCTCCCGAGAAACCCCGCGTCGTTGGAATTGCGCTCCCTTTCACCGACGGCGACTGACACCGAGCCACCTTCGTCGTCACCCATGACCATCCACTGCTTCCCAAGGTTAGAAACGGCCGAGCGCGCCGCGGCAATGGCGTTGACCACGTCCGCGGCATTCGACTTCAAATCGAAATAAGCGAAGCGGGAATTCGTTCCAAGCCCAGCGTAGTCCGTCGCAACCACGGCGTAGCCGAGGTTCAACAGCATGGAGAAATAACTCTGCTCGCCGAGGTCCTCCAGAAGCGAAGGCGCGCAATCTCGCGCGATCCCGCGGAAACCGTGAGCCCACGCGATGATCGGCCACCCGCCGGCGGGGGGGGGCCCCGCCGGGACAATCACGACGGCGGACACTGCGGCATCCGCGCCCCGACCCGAGATGGAGTGATACAAGATGCGCGTCGCCGTCGTTCCATAGGGGAGCGTGTATGAGTCGAACTCTTCGGAGCGAATCAGCGTACCCGGAGTTGCAGACCTCATATCGGCGGGGACATCGTAAAACGCCGCGACCGGCAATCTCCCATGCGGCCGTATGGGGGTATTCTGCGCACAGCTCAACTGCGCCACCGACAAAAGCGCTCCCAGCAGGCAGCCCAATTGCCTGCAACGTATCTCCGTCGAAGTGAGCATTTGTTTGTGCGGCACAGGTCCTAGGTTGCCGGGCCACCGCCCGCGGAAGCAAAGTAGCCCGTGCGGGTCCTTACGGCGAGCTTGCCCTCCCCGGGTGCGTCCACTTCCACGCGGATCGAGCGAAAACGCCCGTCGAGCTTGCGGTCCGTGGGTGAGTACGCAACCGTATATTGTTCGCGCAGATCCCGCGCGATTTGCCGGCAGATTGCCGGCACCTGGTCAGCCGATTCGGGGAAATAGGTCCGGCCGCCAGTTTCTT
Organism: Candidatus Eiseniibacteriota bacterium; assembly: GCA_035518915.1. Lineage (GTDB taxonomy): Bacteria > Acidobacteriota > Terriglobia > Acidiferrales > UBA7541 > Acidiferrum. The sequence continues at coordinate 126,174 of DATIXE010000078.1, read as the reverse complement.
TTGCGAGTTCCTTCAAAACTTTGGGATTCGTGTCCGATTGGCCTTCGTCGAAGATGCCGATTGTATAGATAATGGTCGAGCTGCGCCTCGCGAGCTCCAACACGTGAGAAAGACCAGCAACGCTGGCGTTGTCGCCCCCGTCACTTACGATCACCAGGGCCTTTCTGTCGCGATTTCCGGTTTTCAAGTGTTGCATGGCGAGGACAATCGCATCGTATAGCGCGGTCTCTCCTTCAGGGACGCCGCGCGATACGGCGGCCTCAAGCTCTTGCACCTTGTCCGTAAACGACACATCGGAAGGCAATCCAAGCCTTGCCGTATTATTGAAATTTACCACGAAGATTTGGTCATCCGGGTTGCTGGATTCCAGGAAATCTTTCGCCGCTTTGGCTACTTCGGCTCGTTTGGTCTGCATGCTTCCACTGCTGTCGAGAACCAGCCCAACGGTCACAGGGCGATCCTCTTCATTGAAAACCGAAACACTCTGCGGAACACCGTCTTCAAAGACGTGGAAGTCGCCTTCCTTTAGACCGGTGACCATGCGCCCCCGACGGTCGGTGACCACAACGGAAAGCGGCACCAGCGTGACCTCGGTGGAGATCTTCTGCGCATCCGGCAGGCTGGGAACTTTGTTTCGTAACGGGTTGCTTCTCGTCACGCGCAGCAACACGCTCAGCAGGAAGAAAATCAGCGCGAGACACATCGCATAATCAGAGATTTGCCGCGGCTTCATAGTAGTCGGCCAGATGGTCGCTTTTGGTATTTTCTCGTTCCGTGTCCTGCTCTTCCCCGCCACTTCCCTTTCAGGGAAAATTCGTTTCGTACCATCCCGCTGATGCTTGGCGCCAGGCTTTCCTACGCGGATGCAACGGCCTAAGCCAACACACGATGGTCGTCGCAGGGTGTTTCAGCTGGTTTGGTTTATGCGGCCGTGCGCATCACTCGCGCGGTCACTTCCTGGTGCTCCACTCCCGAGTGCTTCGGATAGGGAATTTCGTGTCCGTAGTTGTCTCCGGGGTAGAACCACTCTTTGATCGCATCCGCCCGGCCGCTCCGGGTTTCGGCGAACTTGATGATCGTGTGCGAGGTGGGAACCAGCCGGTAGTCCGCATTAGTCATAATGATGTCCAACAGTTGGCTCCTGTCCGCGTTATACACCATGACGATGTTCCGGTCGGCCAGGGAATTCGCGAGTTCGAAGATATAAGTCCCTGCGGGCAGCATGATGTGCGGCAGCCGAACGGGGGCGGAGAACGTCAAAATGGTCTCCTGATTCCATTCGCTTGCGCGTGCCTTCGGGGCGATAAAAAGGCACAGCATCGCGACTCCCGCTGCGATCCCTAAAAATCTCCAGCGTTTCATATATTGTCTCCCTTCTGGAGCCTCACATTGAAGGCTCGCATTCCGCCGCAGGGCGAAATGGTGGATACGCAGCTTTGAACTGGGAGCGGGAAATTATCCCCACAGCCTCTCATTTGCTGCGCATCTCCGCTTGAGACACACGCCGCTGTTCCCACTCGCGGGAACGGGAGTTCCAACCTTTTCAACTTCTGTCATCGAGCCGCAGGGATGATCTCGCGACGGCGTCCCGTGAATTGTTTTCGAACGCCGCTCTGAGCATCAGCTTTGCATGGTCCTCCTTCAACAAACCTTCTCCCAGGGCACAATGGGATTAATGCCTGCTTCCAAGTCGCGATCGCCGGTCATTGCCGTGGAAGATAGGAATTCGCCTTCACGCCAGCTTTCCAGGGCCATGGAGTTGGCCGCGTCCAGGCCAGAAGACCAGATGATGATGGGAATGTTGCCCCGAAAGCAGCGCGTGGCTTCCACAATGGCGGTAAAAGAAATGTACAGCGCGTGGTCGTCGCAAACGACCACGTCGATGGGTTCGGCCAGCAGCGTGCGAGTGGCCGCACGAAGGCTCTGAGCCAGAAAAACTTCCAGGCTGCAGCCGGTCAATGCGCCGTAATATTCCTCGTTCACGACGGGATTGGAGGAGATGAGGAGTGCATTGAGTGACTTGCTCATTGGGTTCCTCGCATCGTTATCTTTGTTCAACTCTCTTCACAAAGGAGAGCCGCGCTTCCTGTGGCATCCGCGTGCGGGTCGGATTTTCTGAAACGTAGGGAGGAATTCGATCCGGTCTCGCGCTGTGGCAGAACGCCTTCTATCGTAATATCGCTCGTCAAATCCAAGCTACGACGAGCCGGATAAAGGAATCATAAAGCGGCGATTATGCGGACATAAAATTGGCAGGTGGCAAGACAAACCGGTAGCCCATCCCCACCGCCGTGAGCAGGAACTTGGGATTCGAGGGGTCCGGCTCGATTTTTTTCCGCAGATGATTGACGCAGACCCGCAGGTATTCGGCTTCATCACCGTAATCGGGTCCCCAAATGGCCTGCAGCAGTTTCCGGTGGGTGACCACCTGGCCGGCGTGGGCAACCAGGTAGGAGAGTAGCTCGAACTCTTTCCGGGTCAGTTGCACGTTTTTGTCTTTAACAGTGACGGTTCGCGCCAGGAAATCCACGTGGACTTCCTCCAGGTCCATGGCCTGCAAATCCTCCAAGGGAGAATGCGGCACGCGCCGAAGATTGGCGTTAAGCCGCGCGACAAGTTCTTCGAAATGAAATGGCTTGGTGAGGTAATCGTCCGCTCCGGAATTGAGCGCCTGTATCTTGTCGCGAGGCTGGTCTCTTACGGAAATCATAATGATCGGAGCATCCAGAGCCGCGCGCATTTCGCGGCAGCACTCGAGTCCGTTGAGGCCCTGCATGTTGATATCGAGCAGGATCAATTGCGGGCGCTCTTCCCGAATGCGCTCCAGGGCGACCTCCCCGCTTTCGGCTTCGCTGACCAGAAAACCACGCAAATGCAGCGCGGCCCGCATGGTTCGGCGAAATTGCGGATCGTCGTCGACAATCAGGATTTTTTCGTTGCTCATGGCCCGCTCTCCCTGCTGGAAGGAATGGAAACGTGAAACACCGACCCGGCGCCCGGCGAGGAAGTCGCCCAGATCTCTCCACCATGGGCATGGACGATCTGTCGCGCAATCGCAAGTCCCATGCCCAGGCCCGTCGGAGAATTCCCGGCACTTTTTCCCCGGTAATACTTTTCGAACACATGCTCCAATTCGCTATCCGAAATGCCGATGCCGCGATCGGCGACGTCAATGGTCACGTGCCCGTTCGCCTGGCCGGCGGAAATGCATACGGGGCTACCCGAGGGGGAGTACTTCACGGCGTTGTCCACCAACTGGGCAAGAGCCTGCTTCAAGAGATGAAGATCGGCGTGAATCGGCGGGGTACCTCTGGGGATGTGAATCTCAACGTGACGCCCCGCAAGTCCCGTCTCCATGTTTTCCAGCGTAGAGGCCACGATTTCTTCGACGGCGCGCGTTTCAGGATCAAAGTGCAAAATTCCCGCTTCCAAGTGACCCATCTGAAGAATCTCACCCAGAGTCTTGTTCAGCCGATTGGCTTCGTCCTGGATTACCCACAAAAAGCCCTGATGCGCCGGGCCGATTCCTTCTCGCTTCGAGAGCAGCGATCCCACGGCGACATTGATGGCCGCAAGCGGAGTCTTCATCTCGTGGGCCAACGAGTCGAGGACAACCGTTCCGAGTTCCTGACTCCTGCGCACCGCCGCCATTTCGGCTGTTTGCTCCTGGGCCGCGGCAAGCGCCAGCGAAGTGCCAAATCTCCCGGCGATCGCTTCGAGGAGATTCACACTGGCGGGGGGCTCGAGGAAGCCGATAGTTCCCAGCGGTCCACTGCTGCCCGACACCGGCAGACAAACGACAGGGCCTGCCTCTCGTCGGGGGACCATATCAGTGGGCGTGTCCCGCAGATCGGCATTTGTAATCAGCAGACCCTTTCGGCCCGCGCGGGTGATTTCGCGCGTTGAGAACGAATGAAACGCCACTCCTTCCACGCCGAAAATGGAGGCAATGGCGCTCAGCCCGCGTTCGATGGTGGAGAGGTAATTTTCACCGATGCCCAGCTGCTGTCCGAGTTTGTACAGCTTGGAAATCTCCTCGGCTCGTTTCCGGGCTTCCTCCGCGGCCGCCTGCACTTGCGCGGAAAGGCGGATTGCGGTGATGGCGACGAGCAGGAACACGAGGAACTCGAGCCAGTCGGAGGGATTCACTATCTCCAAGCGGAAGTACGGAGGCATGAGAAAGTAGGCAAGCGCGGCGGCGCCCACGAACGCAGCAACCAGCGCTTCCTTGTAGCCGACGTTGATGGCAAGTAATTCCAGGAGGGCAACCAGGACCAGAGCGGCTGTCGCATGGTTGAATAGCGGTAATCGCCGGGTAATCTCAACCGCGCACAAAACCACGACGATCGCCACGGCGAATCGCCGTACCCTTCCAAGGTGAAGCGAGCGCACAAGGCACCTCGAAGCGGGGTCAGAGTCGCGGAGCGCCGGCGAGCGCCGGCAATTGCGCATTCTGGGAGGGCGTTTCCCGGTTTCCGGCACGCCCGGCCACGGAGGCCGGCTCGCAATTGCTCACTCACCTTATATCGTACTGCGATATAGATCGCAAGGGGAGCGCAGCCGGCTTTTCGGGTCGAACCGGACCTTCATCCGCCAATCCGTGGCCTTCGAATTTTCCGGCAGGCGTGAGTTTCGGCTTTGGTGCCCTAGCCTTTGGAGCGGTCTGTGAAACGGAAGAAGAGCGATTGCTTTGCGACCTGCGCGGCGAGCTCATTGAGCGCGACCATCTGCGTCTGCGAAAGCGGCGTAAAGTCGCGGGCCAACTGAACATTCTCTTCGAGCTGGGCGATGCTGTCGCATCCGATGATCACGGTGCTGACGGGATGCGAAAGCGTAAAGTACATGGCGTCGCGCATGTTCATCACGCCGGGGCGCGTTGCGATGGCCGAGCCTTCCCACGAATGCTGCTGTTGTTCCAACGGGGGCGGCGTCCACGAAGAGAGCAGCCTGCCGCGGGCGGGAACTTTCATGCCGATGATGCCCATCTGCCTTTCCACTGCCAGACCCAGCAATTGGTCGGAGAAGCTGTGAATGTGAACATCCGCGGCATTTAACGCCAGCAGGATGGTATCGAACGGGTGGCGATTCAGCGTATCCATCAACGCTTCCGGCCGGTAGTGGCCGGTAACCCCGAGAAAGCGCACGACCTTTTGTTGGTGCATTTCCAGGAGGGCCTGCATCGCGCCATCCGGGGCAAAGACCGCGTTTACATCTTCCGGCAATCCAATATCGTGGAGTTGCCACAGATCCACATGATCGGTGTTCAGCAAGGTCAGGGATTTCTCGATCATGCGGAGTGAACCGTCACGCGTGCGTTCCTTCGTTTTGGTCGCGAGAAATGCTTCCTGGCGCCGCGTCTTCATCACCCGGCCAACATACTGCTCGCTCCAACGATCGGGACCTCCATATATGGACGAAGTGTCGATGTAATTGACGCCAAGGTCGAGGGCGCGCTCGATGATGGGAACGGCGACGTCGAAATTGCTGTGTTTTTCGAGAGCGGCCTGCCCGCCAAGGCTGAAGATGCCGACTTTGTAGCCGGTTTTGCCCAGGTTGCGCGTGGGCATGGCCGCGGGCGTCCTCGGATTCGACGGCAAGGGTGGGAGCGTGGAATTCGAGGAAGCAGCGAACGTAGCGCCGTTGGCGAGGAGTCCAGCGGCGACAACTCCGCCCGTCTTGAGAAAAGCGCGACGTCCGGAGGAACTGGTTGGCGGTTTCATAGAGTTGGACCTCACAAAAGGCTGAACCGGGGCTTATCTTAGCACGGCGCGGCATCGGTCTTCCGGTAGGCGCGGTAGCCAGTCGGGTGGCAGTGCAACGTGATTCTCGGCCAGGAGACCACTCAGGAGTTGCGGGTTTTCGCCTGCATTCGCAGTCTGGCCACGCCACACTGGATGCCAGGCGAACGGTTGCACCTATAACTCTTGCGTGGTGGAGACACGCTAACAACTCTTTAACCTGTCATTTGAACTAAGCCTTGAATTCTGATTGAATCCCGAAAGGGAGATTGTATGAAAATCTACAACCTCACAGGTTATTTGATCATTTTCGCGTACGCGCTGGCCTGTCTGTATTCGGCGCCGGCCTCGTTGGGACCCTGGAAAGGAATGTTAGTCGGTGGAGTTTATTTTGTGTTTTGCTGGTTTCTTGCCGGTCTGTATCTGGCCGATCTTCTGCACCTGGGAATCGCACATCGTTCACTGGACTTCAAGGAATGGTTCATGAAGACCGTTACGGTGGTGAACAACGTCTTCGGGATCTATGTGGATCCAATCTCCTGGGTGAATCGTCATCGTTTGCATCACAAACATGCGGATCATCCGGGCGATCCCAATAAACTTTCCAGCGATGGTTTCTGGCGAACCATTTATCTATGCGTAATGCCATATCAATGCCAGGAGAATCTGACTGGCGACCCGATTTTGAAGTCCCGCACGTTTCGCGTGGTTGCGAACCCGGCTTTTGCCATCGTCGCACAATCCTTCAGTTTTTATCTTTTGTGGAAGATAGCTGGGACTCTGAAATTCGCGCTGGTGATGTGGGTGGGAATGCGGATTTTTGCACTGTGGGTGAACATGATACAGAACTATTGGACCCACACGAGGGAATTTGGATACCGCCGGTATAACGATGACGAGGACAATGCGATGAATATTGGCGAGTGGCTGCCGGTAACGGCGACCTTCAGCGCGTGCTTGCAGAACAATCATCACCACTACGAGGGTCTTTTGCGGCTGAGCCACGAACAATCCGAGTACGACTTCGGATTTTTGACCGTAAAGGTGATGAAACAGCTGGGCCTGGTGAAGGCGACGGCAATCGGGGCGCGTCTGCCCGAGGATGTTCCTCTGGAAGCGCTAGGTTTTTAGGGCGTTCCGTTTCTTTCCAACAAACGGGTCAATCGTCTGTCTAAGGAAGTCAGGCGCTATCCCTTCTCCGTCCAGACCATAATGTTCCGGCCACTCTCCGGGATAGTAGTACGTTCCAAAGATTCTATCGATCCAGGGAAAATGGATGGCAAAGTTCTTGTCGATGCCCTCTTTTTGCGACGTGTGGTGCCAATGATGATATCTGGGCATGACCAGCAACTCTTCGAGCCATTTGGCGTTGGGGCCGAAATTGCAATGAGTCCAGGTGGCGTGAAGGGTGACGAAGATCAGATATGTCAAAATGATGGACTGCGAAAAGCCAAGCATGAGGGGAACGAGGATAAACCCACGCACCAGGGTATCGTCGACGAAGTGAGAGCGCGAACCCGCGATCCAATCCAGTGCCTTCGAAGAGTGGTGCACAGCATGAAAACGCCACAGAAAAGGCACCTTGTGCAAAGCCAGGTGAATGAAATATTCGGCAACGTCCGCAACCACGACGGCCAGAAAAAACTGCAGAAGCCATGGCACTCGAGCAATGAAATGCTGCAGCGCCGGGACTCCCAAATATTTCGTGGCCTGAGTGGCGGGCAACAAGACCAGGAACGACAGAATCTGAATCGGCAAGTGCGTAGACATGAAGTAAACCACGTCCAGAGTCCACTGATTCCGGAACGTTCCTTGTTCGGGATACTGGGGCCAGAGCCTTTCAAGCGGCACGTAGATGAGCGCCATCAAGAACAGGTCGAGCAAGAACCAGTCCAAGCCGATGGCAGGTCCGTTGCGCAGCGCCTCGTTAATCTGCACGCTGGATCCGCCCCAGGCCGTTGCGGCGATGGCGAGCAACATTCCCGTCAGGGCCAAGATCTTTTTCTTGCGCAAAATCGAAGAAATGACCCCGAATAAAATTGCCGCCACGATGAGGCCCTGGATCAAAAGCCGCATGGTGTGCATTGGATAATGCAAGCGCAGTTCGGGAGAGGTCAGCAGCTGAGGAAAGTGCAGGCACAAGACTCCTCCGAACGCTAGGAACCCAAAAAAGGCGGACACGATCCCGCTCCACCAACCGGTTCCAAAACCGGTAGAGTCGGCATCACCAAAGAATTCGTTGATCTTTTGCTCGATCACGATGTCTCCCAGGTCGCGTCGCGAGAAGCCCCACCAAATCGTGATGTTTAGCCCAATGGTTGACCCGGCTGATGTCCTGAGTACGAGTATAGGGATGGGATAGAAAGGCGAACAAGCGCGCGTTCGCGATCGGGTCACTCCTGATTAACAGTCCTCCAGGTGGTTGTGGATGCTCGCGGCATACAGCAGGTCGCTGCCCTCAGCCGCTCCGCCAAATGGAATTGAATTTTGCGAAAAGAGCGTTGCCTGCGCCGGAAGTGTACAGGCGAACGCCAAGGTAAGTGCCTAAGGTGTTTGTGATCAGGTCCGTTGTCCCGGAGCTTCGGGTCGGCAGGTACGCCTGCAATACCTCAATCGCTAAACTCAGGCCAAACCCTATGATGATGGTTATCAAAGCGGCGTACCCATTCGGGCGAACGGAAAACAAGTAGGAACAAAAAACAAAACCCAAAGGAATAAAGCCGACGATGTTTACCAGCACATCGCTCCAAAAGGACGGCGAGGGCTTAAACTCTTCCCAGAATGGTTCCAGGAAATGGTGGCGCACCAGCCGATATTGCGTGGGGATCGATAAATCCGGCCCGGGTTGCACGGCGCTACGGGCAAGTGTCCCGGCATGTTCATCGAACAAGTACACCGCGGCCGGAGCATCGTTCTCTGCGATCCCTGGGCGGCCGAGGGTGACCCAGCTTTCATAGTGCTCCTTCACCCTTGCCGGGGCGAGCTCATTTTGGTAAACGGCCAGTCCGTAGAAATTGCCTTCCAACAGGTCCGTGGAAACCGTTGAACTGCCCAGTACCAGTTGGCCGGTACAATCGCTATCCAGCCGAAAATGGGGGAATTTCCGCGCAAGCTTGCCATTGAGGTAAATCGAGGTGTTCTCCGCACCCGATGTGATGGTGACGAATAACGGCTTCCTCGGGACGAAAACACCGTCGATGCCGACGATCCCATGCCGGCGTTGCGTGTCCCCCGCCCAGCGTTCCAGCAGCAGGGCTGAGTGATAGGCACGCACCCACAACTGCATTGGGTTTTTTGGCGTGGAGAAAACCAGGAGTGTGCTTGAGCCCTGCGAAGCGTCAGACGTCAGCCACAGCTCCACACTGCACTCATGCTCCACTCGAAACGGCCCATCGCTCACCACCACTCCCATGCGGCCGAAGCGAAGGCCATTGGCGTCCTTCAGCCAGGTGACATTGTTCTTCGGCCGCCGGAACGGTACCAGTCCAGCAACCAGCATTCCGCCCAAGATGAGGAAACAGATCAGGAGGTGAATTCGCGGGCGAATCATTATGTTGGAGCGGCTCAGGCTCAGTGAGCCGCTTTGTAGATTACAGGAGTCGCTTGGTTCTTGTCTTTCCGAACGCACGGGCCTCTGGGAAATCAAGGCACTCGCGACTTGCCACACCTTCTGCAACCTCGAGGACGCCAGCGCTCTGGGAAGCCACAGGAAAGGAATCCTCAAGAACCAGTAAATAAGGGCTTGGAATTTGGTGAACCGGGCGGAACTCGAGCCTACAACCCGCGGTTCGTTCCAGAAAATGCTAAGTAGTTGGTTATTCAAGCATTTCCTTGCGTCATTGAGTACGGTCTAGCACCGTGTTCGGAAGGGTTCTGTTCCCAAAGTTGTGCCTACTTAGTTTGCCCGAACTCATTTGGTCGTATCTCTCATGAGCTACCCGGTCCGACCTCCACCGTATTGTCGGGCGGGGTGGAAAGAAGGGCTCGGGCACACACCGGCATCAGCGGTAGCAAATCTCTTATGCGATTGGATTTCGCGCAGAGAATTAGGATGGAAACATTCCGGCCGCTCAGGTTCTACTGGTATTTGATGTTGCGGTCGTTCGTGAGCAGAACATCCCGCCGCCCTTCCATCAACGACAAAAGCTCTCCACTTTTCTTAGCCCCATAGCCCGCGCGACGCGCCGTCTCACACTCATGCCCCATGTCTGCAACCAACTCTTTCAATCCAGCCGGAAGGCACTCATCGATCAAAACTTTCATTTTCCGAACGGTGCCAGAACGAGCGCCTTAGCTTCCTCCAGAGCCGCGACTTCCTGTTCCCGGCTCACACCGGGGTACTGTTCCGGAAATTCATCCAGCGTATCTCCACCCTCCAGGTACTCAAGAAGGGGCTGGAAGGGGACGCGTGTGCCACGGAAAACAGGCTGGCCGCTGAGGAACTCCGGATCCTGCACAATGACGCTCTGGGAATCGATGGTCATGGCAAGTCTCATTCCCTTGCCTCGATTGTCGCATCCGGCCGCTAAGAATCACCTCCAAAAAATGTAGGCCGGCAAGCAAGGTATCGAGCCAGCCGAAGAATTGACAGGAGAACACCCGCACCCTTTGCAAAAACCGCAGAGGATGCGGTACCCATACCGCACTTCGCGATTTAAGGCCTGGTCCACCTACCACCGACACTTCACTTTGCTACTTCAAAGCCTGCCCCAACTGCCAAGGCTCGAGCTTCATGATGAGAATTCCACTGAACTGCTAGGGCCGAGTTTGCCTCGTCGAAAGATCAATGAGCAGGATGTCCGCATCTTCGCGTAACCGATCGAATACAATTCGGCTGCCATCGGAAGTGATATCAAAGGTCTGCATCGCGGCGGGATCGTTCAGCCGGGTCAAACGCCGTGAGCGCATCGTACCCAGATCGAGCAGCCAGAAATCCTGTCCGGCCGTCGTAGGGCCGAGCATGTACACCAGGCCGGAGCCATCCGGGAGAAACCGCGCACGTTCGCCGTCGCGTTGCACGTGGATTTCAGGAAGTTTCGCGGGTGTACCGTCAGGGTGTACTCCAAGGAGCGGCATGAGCGTGAACACCTGGGTACCGCCATATACGATCAGGTCACCGCGTGGAGACCAAACCGGATCCAAGAACGGTCCTGTCGCGATGCGAACCGGAGACCCGCCGTCGGCAGGCAGTTTGAACAAGCCAGCTCCATCACGGTCACTCCCGCCCGTCACAATCCATTTACCATCAGGGGACCAGGAAGCCGTGCCGCGGACGTCGACCGCATTCGAAAGTGGGCGGAGTCCTGTGCCATCGGAGGCGATTACATGCATTTGCTGTTTCCCATTGCGCCTCAGCGCAAATGCAATGTTGCTCCCGTCGGATGAAACGGCGGGGGGCGACTGGACAGCGCCGTTCGAACCTTTCCAGATTTCCAGCGCTCGGCCATCACGATAGTTCCACAGCCCGTCAGCCCCGTCCCGCGAAGACAGGTAGAACAGCGATCCGCCACCGAAGCGCGGCGCGTGAGCGCGGAGAGTGGGTAACGCGAAGGCCTCGACATCGTGTTCCTCGAGAATGCGCGTAGTGATCGGAATGCTCCACAAGGTGACCCGAGCGTTCACGACGCTCACGGCCAGGTGACGCCCGTCGGAAGTGCCTCCCACAGCGGTGTATTGTTCCAGGCCAAAGCCGACGCGTCGTAAAGTTCGGGTCAAGGTATCGAATGCCCACAACCACGGTCCGGCCCCGTTTTCGTTGTGCGCCACGAACAGGATCGTCCGCTCATTAATCGGGGTCGGATACGCGATATCACTTTTGAAATGAGAAAGTTGCTCCGGTTCGCCCCCGTCCGGGGAGATGCGCCACAAGTCCATCTCGCGGGTGGCCGGGCGGCCGCGCACAAAGTAGATCCATCGCCCATCCAGCGACCAGACCGGATAGTGGTTGTGCACCCCGGGATCATTCCTTAAGAGCTGGCGTTCATCGGAACCGTTGCGGTCCGCGAGAAAAGTAGGGTCACCGGGTTCCCACGTGTGATAGACCAACCGCGTACCGTCTGGAGACCAGGCAACCTCGGCGGCGCGTTCATTCAAAAAATTGTGCGGTGCCCCGCCCACCAAAGGCAATAGCTTAAGCCTCCTGCCTTCTATGCCGCCGACCCACACCTCCGATCCGTCACCGGTGAATCCAATCGCCCGAAGAGGCCCACGCACGTCTCCCATACGACCCTGAGTAAGGTTCGCGAGGCTGCCACCGTTGGTTTGGACCAGCCAGATGTCGGACATGCCGCTCCGGTCGGAGATGAAGGCGACGAATTTGCCGTCCGGGGAGATGGCAGGGTTCGTTTTGGCTCCTTCGAAGTCAGTGAGCCGCGTGAACTGCGCGTTGGAAAGCGGATTCTCGACTGGCGATGGGGCACGAAGGAAGTAAAAGCTCGTTGCAAGGACAACAATGCCAGCAGTAACCGCCGCGATCCAAACTGCGCGGGATTTGCCTCTGGGGTGAGCGGCTGCCGCGACCGTCACTGCAGCGGAGGTGGAGTCGCGCTTCAACCGCTTCAGGTCGGCCCGCAACTCTGCAGCGCTTTGGTAACGGACATCACGATCTTTTTCGAGAGCCTTCTGAAGGATGCGTTCAATTTCGGAGGGGAGATCTGGATTGGCGCGAAGCGCCGAAATGGGGGCCTTATTGAGGAGTGAATTGAAAGAGGCTGCCGAAGTGTCTCCCCGGAACGGGCGCACGCCGGTGGCCATCTCGTAGAAAACCGTACCAAATGAAAATAGATCGGTACGAGCGTCAAGAACTTTACCGAGAGCCTGCTCTGGAGACATGTAGGCAACTGTGCCCACGGCCGTGCCCGGACTTGTCAGGTGCTCCGGGTCCACGTCTATTGTGGGCAACACGTCAGTTTCATTTGTCACACTCCCGGCAGGATTCACCTTCGCCAAACCGAAGTCCAAAATCTTTGCGTGGCCTCGCTCCGTGAAGAAAATGTTTGCGGGCTTGATATCCCGATGGATGATGTTCTTGGAGTGAGCCGCGTCCAAGGCGTCAGCCACATCTAGGGCGACCTCCAGCATCGTCTCCAACTCCATTGGGCGACCGGAAATCATGTGCTTCAGTGTCTCGCCTTCCAAATACTCCATGGCAATGAAGCGTCTGCCTTCATGCTCCCCTATCTCGTAGATCGTGCAAATGTTCGGATGGTTCAGCGCGGAGGCGGCGCGGGCTTCACGGCGGAAGCGTTCGAGGGATTGGGGATCTTTTGCGAGATCATCGGGGAGAAATTTCAGGGCAACGAAACGGCCAAGATCCGTGTCCTCCGCCTTGTAGACCACTCCCATCCCACCACCGCCGAGCTTTTCGATGATGCGGTAATGAGAGACAGTTTGGGCAAGAAGAGATTCCGGATCAGCCATGTGCCGGCCATCTTAGTTTCTGGGTGCTGGCAAGTCAACGAAAGTGCAAGTCTCACGCATCGAACCGAGCTCCCTATTGTGCCCAAGTCCTTCCGTGAGAGCGCCGGTCTGTGTTCAGAATGAACAGCGATTTTGCCTTGATTTTCGTCTCTCCCGTGCAGCCAGACGCCGCACTGCGTCCGCAGCCAGCGGCCAGTCTGGAAATTCAGTGTCTTTGCGATCGAATCGCATAGCAGCGCCGACTACCGTTCCGCCAGGAGAAATCCTCGTTAAGCGCAAAGATTGAGGGGCAAGGCTAGCGGCGAGGCGGTTTGTAGCGGAAGAGTTTCTGGCATTCGGCGCGCAGGAAGGCGCCGGTGACGGGGATCAGGTGGTTGCCGCGTTCGAAGACGAGCTTGCACGGGATCAGGCACGCCCGCCACTTGTAAAATTCGTTGCCGCGCCTGCGGCCGTAGGCTTCGATGTCCTCTTGAGAGACGCCGTAGACCACCGCGCCGATGCGCGACCAGACGCAGGCACCGGCACACATCGCGCATGGCTCGTGTGTGGAGTAGAGGACGAAGTCAGGGAGATACCGCCCATAGCCGCTGCAGACGTATTTCAGCGTTTCCAATTCAACATGCTTGATGCTGGAGCCGGAGGTCTTGACACGATTGCCGGCGCTGGCGATGACGACCTCGCGGCGCCCCACGAGACGGGTGATGACGGCGCCGATGGGGTAATCGCCGCGCTCTCCGGCGCGGCGGGCCTCATCGATGGCCAACTGCATGAATTTTTTCCGCGGCTTGTAGGATGCGGGGACCATGCTCAATTATAGCCGCATCCCGCCTGGTGAAGCAGCGCGGCCGGCGCGGGGACCAGCCGCGCTGAAAATTAGAAGCGGTATTCAAGGGTGGCGAGGAAAATATGCGCGTGGTACGAGGGCTGATCCACTCCGAGGAACAGATAACGGGCGGCGGAGGGATCGCCAACGACGAAGCCGGGGAAGAACGGGCTGGCGGCGCCGGGGAGCGGAGTGGGCGACGTGTTGCTATTCAAAATCGGGCTGGTGCAACCAACGACCGGAGCGGAGGGCGGCGGCGCACTGACGCAACCCATGTAGGGAGTCATGACGGTTGTCTGATAGTCGATGCTGTCCCACTGCTGATAACGGTACTCGAATTTGGGCGTCAGGCGATCCGTCAACCTGTACTTGAAGACGACGCCGACCTCGTGCATGCGATCCACCGTTTCCGGATAGGGCGTGGCGGCATTGGTGCCGGTGAGGAGGAACGCGTTTGCGCCAGTGGTGATCGTCGGATCGCCTAGATAGCGCGAATTGACATTGCCCTTGCCGGCGGAAAGCGAATAGTAGGTGGTGACGTAGGCCTTCTTGTGGAAGTTCATGTCGAGGCCGGCGGAATAGTCGTCAATCGGATCGGTGGTGGTGCTTTCCCAATCGTTGTTGGGCGTGTCGCAACCCGTGCAGGTGAGGATAGTCTGCGCGCCTGTGGTGGGAACGCGGTAGCGGGTGATCATCCGCGTGTAATAGTGCTCGCGCGAATATTCCGCATAGAAGGTGATCTGATCGGTGACGGCGTAATCGAGATCAAAGCCATAGTTGTAGGAGATATCTTTCAGCAGTCCATAGAGGTAATACGGGCTGGTCGAGGCCGCGGTGCCGGTCAGGAAATTGAGCGGAGTATTGCTGTTCACGCCGCCCATCCGGTTGTAATCGTTTTGCAGCGTACCGCCAAAGGCCGAAACGGTTAGACGGTCGAAGGGAGTGTACTCGACCAGGGCGTCCCCGCGATTCTGGAGGCGGGCGGCTTCGTCGAAGCGGCGATGGCAGCGCTGATCGGCGGTAAAAGTGACCGTGGTGGTGTCGTCGCAGGTGACCTCGTCCCCAGTGATGGGATTGCTAGCCTCCTCGTCCTGATAGGAATCCGGCTTGCGATCGGAATGGCGATAGGAGACGCGGACGAGAAGGTCGCGGCGAGGGTTCCAATCGCCGGAGACGAAGAACGAGCTATCGAGGGAGTGGCCGGCGTCGCGAAAGCTGCGATCCATCCAGAGAGCCTCGTAGCCCGCTTTGACGGAGCTTTTCTTGGCGAAGAACCAGATCCCGTCGAATTTGAAGTCCTTGCGATTAAAGGCGTACGGAGTGTTGTAGGTGGCGGCGCCTGGGGCGGCGGCATCGCCCTGCACCGGCGTGTAGACGTTGACGGGGGTGTTGTCGTTGTAATCGTACTGGCGATAGTTGGCGCGGAACGTGATGTTTTTCCAGGAGGCGGTCGAAAGATTGTAGTTCATGGCCAGGGTTTGCACGTCGCCGGCGAGGCTGGAGGCGGGCAGCACGGCGGTGGAGTTGCAGGCCTGCGCGCCATTGCCGCAAGTGACGGTGGCGGTGTTGGTGGTGTAGGGGAGAAACGCCTCGTCCTGGCGGAGCCAGCCGGGATTGATGCTGGCGGTCAGGTGAAAAAATTTGGAGAGGTCCGTGCCGGCGGCGAAATTGAGATAGTTGGCGTGATTGTCGGGATAGAGGGACATGGCGCCGGTAGTGGGCGTGGTGACGCCGATGAGGCTGTAGTTGAACGGATTGTCCCAGGTCATAGTGTGGATGTTGTTCTGGAAGAAAGAGCCGGTGTAGCCGCCCTGGAGGACGAAGGCACGCGCGCCATATTCGAGGCTGAGGCGGACGAGGTTGTTGTAATAGTTGATCGGCTCGGGGAGTTCGACGCCATATCCCGATGTGGCGCTGGCACTGGGGCTCGAGTTCATGATGGTGCCGATGGGGCGAGTACCTTTTTCGCTTTCCCGGAAATAGAGCGCGTTTACGGTCCAGCGTGGCGTCAAGTTATAGCCGAAAGAGAGGGTGCCGCCGCGGCGCAGAATCTGCGGGGTGACGAAGTTCATCTGCGGAACGACGAGATTGTTGATTTCGGCCTGCAGGCTGGAGCCGGCGGGGGCGCCGGCCTGAAGCTGCTGGCGGATTAGCGTGGGGAAGGCGTAGATGCCGGGCGACGTTTGCGCGAATAGGGTGCGCGTGGTGTTGCTGTAGATGTGCGGGATTTCGTCGTAGCGGAATTGCAGCTTGAATTTGCCGTAATTGCCGAAGGTGGCGAGGTAGCTCTGGTCGCGATACAGCGTGCTCTGGGATTGCAGGGCGAAGTATTCCCGGGTGTGCAGCACGTTGTCGAAGCGGACGTCCAGCTTGCGGACATAGAAGCCGTCGCGAATGTCCTGATATTCGTTGAACTGCGAGGTTTTCAGTCCGGGAGAGAACGGAAGATCGGGGCGGCCGTAGACATCGCCGGTGGCCATCCGGATGCCGAATTCGACATCGCCGATTTCCTGCTGTTTGTCTTGCGCGGCGGAGCGCGACGCAAGGATCGGGAGAGCCAGCAGTGCGATCAATACAAGTTCAGCGGCTTTTCTCATGGGCGTGAGCTCTCTTTCGCTACCTTAGGAACGCGGACCCGGAAGGGTGATTCGAACCGTGGATGTAGGAGTGGCAGTTGGTGCAGCCACGATTGAAATTCTTGATGGAGCCGAGCGGCTGGGCCTGGGTGGGATGGCGGCTGGAATCGTGGCAGTCGTCGCAGACGCGCGGCATGCGGACCTTCAGAAGTTGCGGATTGTTGCTGCCATGCGGTTCGTGGCAGTTGTCGCAGTTTTCGACGACCGGCGGGTGCTCCCAGAGGAACGGACCGCGGCGCTCGGTGTGGCAGCTGATGCAGTTTTCGTTGACGCTGCTCTGAATGAGCTGAGACGGGTTGGGCGAGCCGTGCGGATTGTGGCAACTGGTGCAGGTGACTTTGCCTTCGCGATAGGGCATGTGCGAGGAACGCTGCAACTGCGCGCGGCGCATCTGGTGGCATTGCAGGCACAGTTCCGGCTGGCTCATTTTCAGCCCCCGGTTATCGGTGAGCGGCGAACTGTAGCGCGTTTCCGAAGAGAGCTTGGCGAGAACCACCTGCTTGACCTGGTGGCAATCCACGCAGGCGATGCCACGCGATTCGTGCGGGCTGCCTTTCCAGAAAAGATGCGTGCCTTTGGCGTGGCAATCCATGCAGACAGCGTTTTGCTCGGCGACGGTATTGGGGGAATCCTTGCCGAAACGGATGGGAATGGTATCTTTGCCGCCCCCCGCCTCAACGTGAGCGCGTCCGGGGCCGTGGCAGGATTCGCAGCCGCGGGCCTCTTCCGGGGTGTGCGGGTTACCCATCATGATTTTTCCCATGATGGTGTTCTTGAAGCGGCGGTTCTGATCTTCGTGGCAGGTGATGCAGACTTCGCTGCCGACGTAGTCGCCGTCCGGGCCCTTGGTGGCCGCCGGCTTGGATTGCGGGGTTGCGGACTGCTGCGTCGAGGAATCCGCGGTCATGGCGGGTGTCTGGGTGGGTGGAGGAGTGCCGGAGGCGGGCGGCTGCTGGGCGGAGGCGAAGCGGCCCGCAAGGAACAGAAACAGAAAAAGACTGAAAGATGCGGCGAAGACACTAAGCCGCCACAGGAACCATTTCATCGACCCTCCGTAGAAACCACCCCATCGACAGGCCGGGGAGCGGCCGGCGTTTTGCCAAACGCAAGCCTTGGGCCAGATTTGCGGCGGGCGAAGGAATGGAGATGATTCAGCGAAAAGTCACGACCAAACCTTGCCGGCTGCTAGGCCAGCAAAAAGAGCGGGGGAAGGCTTCTTCCTGAAACAAAAAGAGTTAGCCGATGGGCGGGAGCTGAGTCTTCAGAAGAACCTGGAAAAAAGGTCGCGGAGGATTCTGTTCGGAAGGAAGTTCGACGAAGCGCGGGAGCCAGGGAAGTTGGCGCATTAGGCAATTTCTGGAGTTTCAAAAAAGTTCGAGTTTCCCGGTTCGATACCGAAGCGTGTCGAGTTGCATCTCATACCTCTGAGCCAGCCCAGCGGGGCGCGCGATCCAGCACTGGGTTGCGTCCCTGGTGAGTGCTTCTGCAAAACGGGTCGTGCGGCAGGGGTGTTGATTTTTTTTACATCGCGCACTAACTCAGGGATAATCAAAAATCAGGGACTTTAGGAGGTCCGCAACAATGAAGAAACTGTTCTCGATTTTCGCGTTGGCAGGTTTCCTGGTCGTGACGGCCTGGGGGGCGGATGAGGTGGTGTCCGCGGTTCACGGCGTGATTACGAAAGTGGACGAGGCGTCCAAGATGATCGTCGTGAAGACGAAAGATGGCTCCGAGCACACGATTCGTTTCGCCGACAAGACCGTCGTATATGGGGCAGACGAAACAGCGACCGGCGCAAAAGACACCTTTCATGGCCTGACGGAGGGATCCGAAGTTGTGGCCCACTACACAGTGAAGGGCGCGGACAAGAGCGCCGTTGAAGTGGACAAAGTCGGTAAGGATGGAATGAAGTCGGTGGACGGAACCGTGACAAAGGTTGGGGATGGTGGAAAGACGGTTACGGTGAAAGCGGCCGACGGCACGGAACAGACCTTCCACGTTGCGGGACACGACACCAAGCTGGCCGCGGAGGATACGGGAAAGGGCGCGACCAAGGGCGGAAAAGTGACCGTCTACTACACGGAGAAAGCCGGGAAGAAAGTGGCACACTTCTTCGAGAAGTTCTAAAAGTAGCAGCGATCCCGGGCGGAAGCTCGGGATTCCATAAGAGATGGGACCAAAGGAATGGCACCGCTGGAGAGCATACGGCGGGTCTATGATTTTTTGCAGTCGGAGAGCGGAAAAAGCTGCTGGATCAGTCGGCAGCGGCAGGCCTGGCGATGGCTTTGCTCATGTCCGCGTGGAGCAGGCGGTGGAACAGGTGCTCGCCGGCTTCGCGGCGGACCGAAAGGCGCCCGGCAAGATAAGCACGTGAGGCCAGTCCGCGCTGGACGGAATCGCAGATCGCCATATCTTCGTCCTGCACTCTTTCGCTGACGGCGATGCTCTCCTTCTGATGCCGCGCGGCGGCGGGATTCACGTCAGCGAAGTAATAATCGAAAATGACCGCGCACTTGTCCACGCCGAGCGGAAGGACGAGATTGGTGTCCATCACGCCGGAGTAGGCATTGATCATGAAGTTCGGATAGATCCAGAGATAAAACGCTTGGCCCTGGCGCGTGGCGCCGATAGCGGACTCGCTGGCCGAGGAAGCGTCGAGCGGGCTGGACTGCAAGCAGGAGTGCTCGAAATTTTCGATGGTGTATTTCGTATACTCGACGACGCTGCTCAGTCCTTTGTGCGCGTGCGGCACGTGATAGCCGCCGTCCAGATAGTTATCCACGTAGACTTTCCAATTGCACTGCAGCGTGTAGATGCGGCGGTCGAAGTAGTGCAGCTTCCCGGTGATGTTCAGGGGCGCGACAAGTTCGGGAACCTTGCCGAGGAATTCGCGGAGCGGGGCAGCGTGCGCGTCGAGATTCACGAAAACGAAATTTTCCCAGGTATCCACGCGAACGGGAACCAGGCCGTTGTCGGCACGATCGAAGTTGCAGACGCCCTCGAATTCCACCATCCCTTTCAGCGCCCCGTCGTTGCCGTAGGTCCAGCCGTGATACGGGCAGCGGAAATTTCTGGTGCAGCCCTTTTCCTCGGGGACAACAGCGGCGGCGTGGTGGCGGCAGACGTTGTAGAAGGCGCGGAGCGTGCCGTCGTCGCTGCGGACAACCACCAGAGGTTCCTTGTTTATATCGATGGTGAAAAACTGGCCGGGATCCTTGACCTGGTCGAGATGGCCGGCGACCTGCCAGTTGGCGGCAAAGACGGAGTCGCGCTCAAGCTGCGCGATGCGTTCATCGAAATACCAGGGTGCGGGGATGGTCCAGGCTTTTTCGAGCGGGTTGCCGGGGTTATAGAGATTCAGGATTTCATGGACGCTGAGATCGGACATGATGCAGGGCTCCGGTATGAATTCGGGTAAGGCCGGGCATCATTGTTATGCAAATGCGGCGGAGGCGCAAGACGCGCAGAGCGAAGTAGGGAGGGAGAAAACCGGCGTCCGGCTGGGGATCCGGACGCCAGTTGCTTGCTCAGGAGAGGACCTGGAGGCGGTCTGAAAGATTGGTCTGCGATCAGCCCCGCTTGAGGGCAAAGGCCGCGAAACCGAGTGCGGTAAGAAGGAGTGAGCTTGGTTCGGGAACGTCGGTGTTGCCGCCGCCATTGTCGCCAGGGTTGCCGCCAGTCGAGCCTTCCACTGTGCCTGAAAGGGTGCCCGAAACCAGGCAGCGAACATTGCTCGACCCATCGTTAATGCAGCCATTGTCGCCGAGATGTGCGGTCGTCACTAATTCACTGGAGCATCCACCGAGTGAACCAGATCCGGGGCAATTGCTAGTTACTGTAAAGATGGTCACGGCCCCGCCAGTTGCCGACAGGGCGCCGATGGCGAATTGGAGATCGTAGATGGGACTGGTGCCGCTGCTGAAATCGAGAGTATCCGGAAAAGTAGGTTCGCCGGGAGACGTTATGTAAGAGGCCACAGTGTTGGTGGCGTCATAGGTATAAGCACCTAGTACACTTCCCGCGGTGGTGGCGACGTCGAAGGCGGTAATGGCACCAGTTGTTGCGTCCAGTGTGAAGGTGCCGGAGACCGCTCCACCGTCGGAGAAACTGCCCGACAAAGTCCAGTCTACGAAGGAATCTGCCTTGGCAGCCGCCGGAAGTAGCGCCAAGGAGGCTATACATAACAGTGCAAAGCCCAACCTTTTCATGATTGTCCTCCCAAATTGTCAAAAGTGCCCCAGGTCAGTTTTGTAACCCGACGCCAGTTCTATCCCTACTGTGCATGAGGATTGCCAAGTATATGCGTCTCAGTGAGTTACAGAGAGCAAAGAGGGTCTGGCCGTTGCGCAATCTGAGTAAACAGGAGTTGAACCGGCAACCAAGTTAGTTCTGACCTGAAGCTGATCTGCATGGAGTCTGAATTCAGACCTAGATTTGAAGGTGAATTGCCCGAAGTGCGCAGCAGTTTGCCATGCGAGCGGCGCGAAATAAGGACACAGTCACACCAGGAGGGCGCTCCAAACATCTAGACTGGCAAGGAGTAACCGGGCAAATATGGATTGTTGGACTCGAAGGCCGCGTGGTAGCATCCACGAAATTCTTCTCAGGATGTCTTAAGGGGTTGCGATGGTGGCGGGGCCCCGCACTCATGTCGTGTATCTGTTCGGCCCTTTCCGGGCCGATTTCGAAGGCGGAGACCTTCGCAAGCACGGAATCCGGCTGCACATCCAACAACAACCCTTGCGGGTTCTCGGCCTGCTGGCGGAGAGACCAGATCAACTGGTCACGCGGCAGGAAATTGTGGAGCAGCTCTGGCCGGGGCATACGGCAGAGGAATTTGACGACAGCCTGAACTCCACGGTGAAGAAACTCCGGGAGGCATTGGGCGACGACCCTGGAAAGCCACTTTATGTTGAGACGATTCCCCGCCGCGGCTATCGGTTCATTGCGCCAATTCAGGTCGAGCAGTCGGAAACTCTGCCGAAAATCGCGGACGCGGCCGCGGGATTGCCGGAGCCAGCGCCGTCCCCGGCGAGCAAGGACGTGACTGAGAGTGCTCCACCCCGGACATCCTGGAAGTCCGGCCGGTTCGCCGCCATTGCAGGTTTCCTGGGGTTGTGCGCCGTTGTCGGCTTCATCTTCGGCTCCAGAGCCTTGAAGCACGCGGCGGCGGAATCGCCACCACGCTCGATTGCCGTGTTGCCGTTCCAAAACTTATCGGGAGACGCCAGCCAGGACTACTACGCGGAAGGATTGACCGACGCGCTGACGACGGACCTTGCGGAATTGGGAACGATCAAGGTGATTTCGCGCGCCTCCGCGAATCACTACCAGATGAATCAGCAGCCGCTGAAGCAGATTCGCGAGGAATTGGGTGTCGAAGCGGTCGTCGAAGGGACGTACACCCGCTCGAGGGACAAGGTCCGGGTGAATGCGCGGCTGGTTTCCACGGGAGACGACCGCAATCTGTGGGCGCAGTCGTTCGAGCGCGACGCGGGAGACATTCTTTCGCTGGAAGACGATCTGGCGCAATCGGTCGCGCAGAAGATCCAGCTTGCGCTTACCCCGGAGCAGCGCACGCGCCTCAGCGACGCGCGGCCGGTCAATTTCCGCGCCTATGAGGCGCTGTTGAACGGGATGCACGACCTGAATTTTCACCGCACGAACAATGAGTTGTTGAGCAGCCTGGAGCAGTTTAACGAGGCCATCCGGATTGATCCCAAGCTGCCGCAGGCGTATGCGGGGAAAGCCACCGCGTACAACCTGCTGGGTGATTATGACGGCATGAGAGGTACCGAGGCCGGACCGAAAGCCGAGCAGGCCGCTCGGCGGGCGCTGGAGCTGGATCCTTCCATGGCCTTTGCGCATTCCGCGCTGGCCTTCACGCTCTGGAAATACGATTGGGACTGGAAAGCCGCGGAAGCGGAATTCCAGAAGGCGCTGGAGTTGAATCCCAACAACGCGCATGCCCACCACATTTATGCCGTGTTCCTGGCATGCGAAGGGAATTTCGCGGCTGCCGACCAGCACATGCGAATCGCCCTCACGCTGGACCCGCTCTCCATGATCATCCGGACCAACCTCGGTTGGATGCGCTATTTTCAGCATGATTTCACGGGAGCCGAAAGCGCTCTGACGGATGTGCTCAAGCTCGACCCGGGATTTGTTCCCGCGCGACAGAAGCTCTGGATTACTTATGCGGAGGAAGGTAAGAAGGAACAAGCCGCCGCCGAGTTGGAGAATCTGATGCGGCTATTCGGCCACCGGGACTTGCTGCAAATTGTGGACAGGGCCGGGGCGGAGCAGCGCTACGCGGCGGGGGTGCAGGCATACGCGGATTCCGGAGTATTGTCGGCGTACGAAAAAGCGCGTTATCTCGCGTTGCTGGGAAAAAAGCGGGAGGCCGTGCTGGCGCTGCAGGACGCGGCCGCGCAACGCAGCTCGTGGATTGTGTACCTGCGCATTGAGCCGGTGTTCGATCCCATGCGAGACATGCCCGAGTTTCAGAAGCTCGTCGATGAAGCACGAATTCCGGAGCCGGCCGCGAAGTGAAACTAGCGGGAGACGGAACTCCGTGTCCCAAGCGGAAAAGTATTGGCTATCCTGGAAGTTGGTGCGGGAGAGAGGACTTGAACCTCCACGGGTGTTACCCCACAAGATCCTAAGTCTTGCGCGTCTGCCAGTTCCGCCACTCCCGCACGGTCTAAATAAATGATACTTGGAAGCATTCCGCTTGACTATAGGCGAGGCGGCGAGCGTGATTCACGGGTACCGCTGCGCAAGAATGAATGGAAGTAAAGGAATCTCGCGGGCGAAGCGCGCGTTCCGCTTTGGGATAGTGCCGCACACGGAACATTTCGCGAAAAATTGACTGCCTTGGTTTTTTCCTCCTGCTAGACTCCGCCGCAGTTGCTTCAAGAACTCCTCTAACCGCCGCGATCCGGGTGGACGTTCTCTTGGGCTGATGTCAACGGTGCCGCGCACCTGGCACCACACGCCCAGGAGGAATTCGCATCCATGCTGGCAACCCGCGCTTACGCACGACTCCGTCCCCGTTTTCCCATCGTTCCGGTGCTGGCCATTGTGGCCTTGCTGGCTTTGCCGTATGCGGGACAAGCTTCAGCGGCGCCCAATCCGGTTGCGTATGTGGACCTGATCACTCCGGTGAGCATCACGCCGGGTGCTACGGGCGTGACGCTAACGATCTCCGGCGTCGGCTTCCTGCCAAATTCCGTGGTGCAGTGGAACAGCACGGACCTGACGACTAATTACGTGAGCGCGACGCGGCTCACGGCAAGCGTGCCGGACACCTTTGTGGCTGCCGTGGGGCTTGGAGCGGTGACGGTCTTCAATCCGCGTCCAGGAGGGGGTCCCTCAAACCTCATCTATGTGCCGGTGGAGGCCCTGGAGAGCTCGACTGTGTTTCCCTCCTCGCCGAATTCCACGATCGGCACGGGCACCACGCCGCAGGGCCTGGTGACCGGCGATTTCAACGGCGACGGGAAAATCGATCTGGCCGTGGCGAACAACGGAGATTCCACGGTCTCGATTCTTTTGGGAAATGGGGACGGCACGTTTACGGCGCAGCCCGCGGTGGCGGCGGGGAGCGGGGCGAACTGGATCGCGGTGGGCGATTTCAACGAAGACGGCAAGCCGGACCTGGCGGTGGCAAATCTAGGAAGCATCGGGCCGGCGGGCGTAACTATTTTGCTGGGCAATGGAGACGGCACGTTCACGGCAGGTGCCACGCCGACAACCGGAAACGCTCCGTTCGCGATTGTCACCGCGGACTTCAACGGAGACGGCCACCTGGATCTGTCGGTGAGCAACAGCGTGGATGGCAGCGTGACCCTGCTGCTGGGCGCGGGCGACGGCACGTTTTCCCTCGGGAGCACCTCCACGGTGGGAACCCTGCCGCAAGTGCTGGTTCCGGGCGACTTCAACGAAGACGGAATTCTGGATATCGCCGTGGCCAATGAAAACGATGGCACGGTATCCGTGCTGATCGGCATTGGCGATGGCACCTTTCAACCGCAAACAACAGTCAGCACGGGGGGATCGGGCCAGCCAATCGGCTTGATTGCGGCGGATTACAACGGCGACGGCCACGTCGACCTCGCGGCGGTGAACGCCAGCGACGTAGCCATCCTGCTGGGAAGCGGAGCCGGCACGTTCACCCTGAATGCAAATCCTGGTACGGGATCGAACGATTTGATTGCGGGAGTCCAGGGCGACTACAACGGTGACGGAAAGGTCGACCTCGTGGTTTCGGATCGCGCGGGCGGCGAAGCGTTCTTGCTGCCGGGAAACGGCGATGGGAGTTTTGGCGGCGCGACCACGTATACCACCGCGTCGGGTTCGTTTGGAGTGGCTACCGCCGACTTCAATGGCGACGGAGCGCTGGACCTGGCGATCACCAACGGCGGCGCGGCCAACGCCTCGATCTTCCTGCAGGTTTTGCCGGTGGAGCTTTCGCCGACGAGTTTGGACTTCCCGTATCAGTTGATCAACACCACTAGCGCGGCGCAAGACGTCACGCTGACGAACAATACCGGCAGCACGCTGAATTTCACGAGTATCGGGTTCACAGGACCGAACAACGCGGAGTTCGCCCAGATCAACACCTGTGGAGCGAGCATCGGCAATGGCGCTAATTGCATCATCAGCGTGACGTTCACCCCTGCGGCATCGGGCGAGCGCGTGGCCACGCTGCAGATCGTGGACGACGCGCCCAATCCCACGCAAACGCTGGGAGTGACCGGTTTGGGCGCAACGGCGCCAGGCATCACCAGCGCGAACAGCGCGACGTTTGTCGTCGGCGTGGCGAACACGTTCACCGTGACGGCGACTGGCCTGCCCGACCCGTCGGTCGGCGAAACCGGAGCGCTGCCGAGCGGAGTGACCTTCACGGACAACGGGGACGGCACCGCGACCCTGGCGGGTACGCCCGCCGTTGCGACACAAGGCGACTACCCGCTGACGATCACGGCGCATAACGGGTTCGGGTCGGATGCCACGCAAATCTTCACCTTGACCGTGGTTGCGCCGCAATCCATCGCCAAATCCTTCGGGTTGACCGCGATTGCGCTCAATGCAACAACCACGCTCACTTTCACGGTCACCAACCCATCGGGGAACACCGTTTCGCTGGCGGGGGTGAATTTTACGGATACGTTTCCGTCGGGGCTTGTGGTGGGCACGCCGAACGGGCTAACCGGAAGCTGCGGCGGAGGCACGATTACCGCGACCGCGGGGAGCAGTTCGGTGAGCCTTGCCGGCGCGACGCTCGGAGTCGACGTTTCTTGCAATTTCTCCGTCAACGTCACCGGCACCGCGGCCGGGATGCTGAACAACAGCGTGACCGCAAGCTCCACGACGACGGGTCTGGGAAACACCGCGAATGCAGACCTGACCGTGGTGGGGCCGGCGGTGCTGGCGAAGTCGTTCGGCGCAGCGAGCGTCCCCCTGAACGGCTCCACCTCGCTGAGCTTCACGATTCAGAACAACAACGCGACGTCCGGTTTGACCGGCGTGGGTTTCACCGACGCGCTGCCGTCAGGTCTCGTAATTAGCACGCCTAATGGACTGGCGGGAACGTGCGGTGGCGGAACGATTACTGGGGCTCAGGCAACCGGAACAGTGAGCTTGACCGGCGCAACGCTGGCGGCGAGCGGCTCCTGCAATTTCACCGTCAACGTGACCGGCATCGCGGCGGGGCAGGAGAACAACACGACCGGAAACGTCGGCTCGGTGGAGGGGGGAACGGGCGGGACGGCCTCCGCGAACCTCACCGTGGTCGCGCCGCCTTCCATCACCAAGGCGTTTAATCCGACTGGCATGCCCGTCGGCGGGACATCGGCGCTGCAATTCACCATTACGAATCCGTCCGCCAACACCGTGGCGCTGACGGGCGTCGCCTTCACCGACACGCTGCCGACGGGGCTGACGGTGGCAAACAGTTCGTCGACAGTATGCGGCGGCACGCTGACGACCACGGCGCCTACGGGGATCGCGCTTTCCGGAGCCAGCATCGCCACGAACAGCCAATGCGCGTTCAGTGTGACCGTTACGGGAACCGCCGGAGGCGCCTACACCAATTTGACGGGACCCGTGAGCTCCACGAACGGAGGCACCGGCAACTCGGCTTCCGCCAACTTGAGTGTGCAAGCGCCGCCAACGGTCAGCAAAGCCTTTGGGGCTTCGACCGTGCCGGTGAATGGTTCCAGTTCGCTCAGCTTTACGGTGACCAATCCGAACTCGACGACGACTCTGAGCGGCATCGGTTTCGCGGACAACTTTCCTTCCGGACTCGTCATTGCGACGCCCAATGGACTGACGGGCGCTTGCGGCGGCGGGACGATCGCCGCGGCGGCGGGTGCGAGTTCGCTGACGTTGACCGGGGCAACCCTGTCTGCCGGCGCGTCCTGCAATTTTTCTCTGAACGTTACGGGCACAACGGTTGGGCCGCAGGCCAACACGACCGGCGCGATCAGTTCGACAGAAAGCGGGGCGGGGACCACCAGCAACACCGCCACATTGACCGTGCTGGCGCCTCCCTCGATCGCCAAAGCGTTCGGTGCGCCAAGCATCGCCATCGGGGCGAGCACGTCGCTCACGTTCACCATCACCAATCCCAACACTGGCACCGCGCTCGCCGGAGTCGCCGTGATCGACGCGCTTCCCAGCGGCCTGGTGGTGGCGACGCCGAACGGCGCTTCGGGCTCCTGTGGCGCCGGCACCATCACCGCGGTTGAGGGTTCGCAAACGATCGCGTTATCCGGCGGGACGATGGCCGCGAGCGGTTCGTGCGTTTTTGCCGTGAATGTCACCGGGACGAGCGGCGGCACGCAGATGAACACGACAGGAAGGGTGACCTCCACGAACGCGGGCACCGGCAACACCGCGAACGCCAGCGTCACTGTTCTGGTGCCGGACCTGACGATCACGAAGTCGCACACCGGCAACTTCACGCAGTCGCAGACCGGGGCCGCGTACACGATCGCCGTCAGCAACGCCGGCGGCGTGGCGACGGTCGGAACCGTCACGGTCACGGACACTCTGCCAACCGGTTTGACGGCAACCGCGGTGGCTGGAACCGGCTGGACGTGCGCGCTCTCCAGCCTGACGTGCACGCGGTCGGATGCGCTTGCGGGCAGCGCGAATTACCCGCCGATCACGCTGACGGTGAACGTGGCGTTCAACGCCGCGCCCTCCGTCGTGAACACCGCTTCCGTTTCCGGCGGCGGAGAATCGAACACCAACAACGACACGGCGATGGATACGACCACGATTGTCCAGGTGATCGACCTGGCGATGGCCAAATCGCACACCGGCAACTTTTATCAGGGGCAGGTTGGCGGCATGTATAGCCTGACAGTCAGCAACGTGGCGGGCGCATCTTCGAGTGGCATCGTCACGGTTGTGGACAGCCTGCCGGCCGGGATGACCGCGACGGACATGAGCGGCAACGGATGGGGTTGCACGCTGGCTACGCTGACCTGCACGCGCGGCGATGCGCTAGCGGTGGGAGCAAGCTATCCGGCGATCGAGGTGGCCGTGAACGTCGATCCAAATGCGCCGGCGAATCTCACCAATTCCGCCACGCTTTCGGGCGGCGGCGATTCCAACGCCGCGAATAACACCGCCAGCGACATCACAGTGGTCTCGCCGCCGCCGGACTTCACCATCAGCGCGACTCCCGCCACGGACACTGTGAAAGCCGGGCACACGGGCAGCTTCACGTTGGTGCTGACGCCGGTGAATCAGCCCTTCACCGGGGCGATCACGTTTATGGCGGCGGGGCTTCCCGTGAAGTCAAATTTCGCGGTGAGCCCGACTTCGGTGACGCCGGGCGCAAATCCGGCGATGACCGAAGCGGTGGTCTACACGACGGCGGGCGATCCCTACACCGGCGAAAATTTTTCGCTGAAGGCCGGGCCGCTTGCCGCCATTCTGCCGGGGCTGTGGCTCGTTTTCGGCCTGGGCTTTCGCAAGCGCTGGGCAAAACAACCGCGGGGTGCGCGGGCGCTGCTGATTCTGGTGGCGCTGGCGAGCAGCCTGGTGGCCTATGGCTGCGCGGGAAGCGCGGGTAATTTCCAGTTGCTGGGAACGACACCCGGCCAGTACGCGATCACGGTTACGGGAACTTCCGGAACCATTCAGCATTCCACCACCGTGACGCTCACGGTCACGCCCTGAGCGCGTTGCGAAATTTCCACAAGTTCACAGGAGAGGAAGGATAGCGATGCGAGGAAGCCTACGAACGATTCTTAGCGCGGCGCGCTGGCTTGGGCCGGCCTTTGCAGTGACGGCCCTGCTTGCCGGCCTGGCCGCGCCGCAAGCCGCAGCGCAATCGATCAAGCCGTTCTTCTGGCATCTGGACCTTTCGGGCAATTTCTCGTATATCCGCACGAATTTCTCCGGAAGCGGCGGCGAGTTCAACGTGATCGGCGGCAGCGGCTCGATGGCGTACTTCCTGAATCCGAAGCTCTCCATCGTTGGCGATTTTGGCGGCTACAAATTCAATGCCCTGCCGGGAGGAATCAACAGCACGATGTACACGTACACGTTCGGGCCTCGCTATACGTTCCGCCATTTTCCGTTTGGCACGGTCTACGTGCAGGGCCTGCTCGGCGGCGGAAGATTGAACGCGAATTCGGGAGGCATCGAAGCGGGAGAAAACGGCCTTGCGGGGACGTTCGGCGGCGGATGGGATCTCCCGCTGACGCATCAGATCGATATCCGGATGATTCAGGCGGATTACCTGATGACGCGCTTTGCGGCAGCCGATGGCAGCACCTCAACACAAAATAATGTACGGCTCTCCTTCGGGATCGTGTTTCATTTTGCCGAGCGCTGAGCGAATTCACCGCCATCCGGCGTAGCGTTTTTCCTACCTCTAGCCAGCATCGGCCTCTTGCGCGGCCGCCCCACGTTCCCCTGGAATCGTGCGGCCGGGAAGAGGATAATGGCCAAGCACCGCCTGGGCATGGAGCGGGCAATACGCATGATCGTTCAGCAAAATGGCGACCCGATGGTGGTGGTCCGGCAGACGGACCACGGCGTGCTCTCGGGTTTTTTTGCGCGCGAATGGGGAAACGGTTCGTTCGTTAAGCCGGAGCCGTTTTCGTCGTTTTGCCTGGCCGCCGCCGAACACGACAATGGCTGGCTGGAATGGGAGCTCGCGCCGGGGGTCGACCCGAAGTCTTTCGCGCCCTACACGTTTATGAGCGTGCCCACCGAGGAGCACGTTTCCCTGTACCAGCGGGGAATTGACCGCGTGGTGAAATCGGACCTCTACGCGGGGCTGCTGGTGGCGATGCACTGTTCGGGGTTGTACGACCGCGCGCGAGCCACGATGCCGGGCTATTCGGCCAAATATGTGAAATCGCAGGAGCAGCACCACGCCAACGATTTCGTGCAACGGTTGCGGCTGCAACAATTGCGGTTGAAGGTGGACTTGCGCAACGACCCCGCGAAGAAGGCCTTCACCGACGAGAACCACATCAAGGCCAACGCCCAGCGACTGGACGCGCTGGACCGCCTCTCGCTGTTTTTTTGCCTGGGCCCGGATCACAACACGACGATTGAAGGCGTGCCGATGGACGAGACCGGCAGCGAGACGGACTGGGAATTGCGCTCCGCCGGTGGAAACGAATTCACGCTCGATCCGTATCCGTTCCGCCGCGATCCGCTGGAGTTCGCCATTCTGGCGCGGCGCATCCCGAAGCGCCGCTATCTGGACGACGCCGATTTGCAAAGTATCCTTTCGGTGGCGCCGTTCTTTCAAATCAAGTACAGCCTGCGGCCCGGAGTCGGCCGGGAACGCGCGTTCGCCGTGGGAATGTGAAATTTGTTTTTCCGGACGACGAATCCTCTGGATTGCACTTGACTTTCCTTCCTAACCCGTCCATCTTTTAGAGCTTTGTTCCTCTCGGTGGTGTGCGCCGGGGAGAGGTGAGACCGTTTCGTCTTCTATGACCAAGGTTCGTTTGTGTTTCCACGATCGGTGTTTCGACGGGACGGCGTCCGCGGCCGTCTTTTACCGCTTTTACCGGGAGCGCTTTAGTCCCGACGCGGAATTTCATTTCAGCGGCATGACGCACCGGGCCAAACATCCGTGGGAAGAAGGCCTGTTCGACGGCGACGAGAACGTCATCGTCGATTTCAAGTATTCGAACTCGCCCAAGGTCACCTGGTGGTTTGACCATCACCAGAGCGCTTTTCTCACCCCGGCCGATGCGGAATATTTCAAGCGCTTTCCGGGCCCGCGCATGTACTACGACCCGGAATACAAGTCTTGCACGAAGTTGATCGCCACGGTGACCAAGGATAAATTCGGGTTCGACACCAAGCCGCTGGCCGACCTGATCCACTGGGGAGACATCATCGACGGCGCACAGTTTCCCACCGCGGAATCGGCGACGGAGCTAAAGGAGCCCGCCACGCAACTGGCGCTGGTGATCGAAGCCGCGCCGGAAGACGGCGTGCCCGCGCAGCTGATCACGGAGTTGGCGTACCGTCCGCTGGCCGAAATGGTGAAGCTGCCGCTGGTCGCGAAGCATCTGGGGCCGCTGCTGGAGCGGCACAGGCGCTCGATTGAGATTTTGCGCGAGCGCTGCGAATCGAAAGACGGCGTGGTGTTCTTCGACGTGAGCGACCTGGACCTGGAGGGCTACAACAAGTTCATTCCCTACCTGCTGCATCCGGAAAGCGTCTATTCGGTAAGTGTCAGCGCTTCCGGGACCCGCGCCAAGGTTTCGCTTGGGACCAATCCCTGGAACCAGGCCACCGCGGACAAGAATCTCGCTTCGCTCGCGGAACAGTACGGCGGCGGGGGACATCCCCGCGTTTCGGCGATTTCGTTTGATCCAAACGATCTGCCCCGGGCAAAGCAGGTGGCGCGCGATCTGGTGGCGGTGCTGCGCGCGAAATAGCGCTGCGTCTGCCCTTGCGGTTGATGGGCGGGCAAGAGCCGTAGCGCCGGAATTATTGCCGAAGATTCCCGCTGAAGGTCGACAACGATTTTTAGAACGTGTAAAATATTGGTTTGCCCGTGGACCGGTAGCTCAATGGTAGAGCAGCTGACTCTTAATCAGCGGGTTGCAGGTTCGAGTCCTGCCCGGTTCACCAAATCCCCTTTAAAAACGACGATTTTGGCGGTCTTGTTCTTATACCCCTTTCCCGTTTTACCCTGGTTTTACCTTCAAATCAGCTTTGATTAGGTCTTTCAAGGGATACTGATAACGATCGAAAACAAAAGACAGCTTTGCAAGAAATCCGTGGAGGTCCGTTCAAACGTTGGGTGCTTCACCCTGAGGGAGGAAAGATGCCGAACTGGTTCCTGCGATCTGGAGTCTTAATTCTGCCACTAGCAGCTCTTACCGCAACAATGGCTGTGGCTCAACACGCAGATATTAGGCCTAGTGCGACGCTGGCGACCGGAACCCTGAACCTCATCCTAGCTAACAAGAATGGATTCATAATCGCGGCTGATAGTCGGATGTCTGGCGAGAAGCCATTTCAATGCGGATATAAGTCCCAGCTTCATTGTGACAACAGCCAGAAGCTCTTTCGAAGCACCCCGCACTCGGCATTCGTAATTGCTGGATTTGCTGTTGGTAGTCGGGTTGGTGGGTCACCGCTTGATCTGACAGTTGCTTCAGCGCTTCGGAAGGGATTTGGTTTGACTGGCCTTCCCACGGATGAGCAAGCAGGTGAGGTCCTTAAATTGATGGAGGCTTTCCTGACCGACCCGCTTACTGGCGTTGCCGCGATTCAGGACCCAACCACTCCCGCCCAGAATCTATCCCTCACAGCCACGCTTGCTCGCCTCAATGACAATGGGGTACCAATCCTGCAACAGATGCGGATGACCGAAACTTGGACGCCGGTAGGTCCCTTGAATGCGCTCGTACCACGATATAATTCGACCATCTTTCGAGAAGTGCCTGTTACAAAATTCTTTCCGGTTTCGGTCGGAATTAGTTTTGTTGCTGACGGAATCCTCCAAGGCGTATACAAATCTAATGACCCGGCGATAGAAAACTACAACCAAAAACTGAAGGCTAATCAGCTTGACGACATGCCGCTGAGTGAGATGCGCGCCCTGGCTTTGGCAATCCTTCACGAGACTGAAAAACTTACTGATTATGTTGGGGGTGAAGACCAAGTTGGTGAATTCCCCGCGAAGGGCGAAGTCTCATTTCGACTTCCGGATACACTGCTGTCAAACAAGCAATTAACAGCCAGACTTATGAGGTGGGAAGGCTTAAGCTGTACGAAGTCAAAAACTCCGCCGTGCGGGGTCGCACCTATGTCGTTCACCTTGGACTCTGCACACCCAATGAACGAACCATTCACTAAATTTTTCATGGCAAGTGAATTCAAAGATATTTCCGTAGCACTGGACAACAACATATTTGTCGCTGATACCTTTGACGGCGCCACTCTCAAGTGGCATGGCGGGCCCTTTTTCTCTTACCGGAACACGTTCAGAAACTGTGTTCTTGAACTGACACGCAACGCTCAAGTATCCCTATATCCAGAATTGGCTGGGTGCCACCTTGAACTAAAGGACGTTGTCGAACTCACTCCAGATACTGTCGGTCGGTCCGGACAAACACTTCCACTCCCACCTGGAGTTTTCGGGATTCAGAGGGATTATGGACCTTAGCTGCATCTTTGGTAGTGATCGGGGTATGTACAGGGGGGCGGAGATCGCGTCTCCTAAAGCTTAAGAACGACGTTCTCCAGGGGGATAGAAACGCATGAGTTTTGATTTCAGTCATCGAGACTGAGTTTGCATCAGAGTTTTGGCCAACCGAGAACTTGGTTGCTCGTCCGTACTTTTGCAGATAGCGCTAATCACGAAGGCGTGCAGCTATCCGGACTCGCCAGGAGTTGGCTGAATGGCCCGGAAATCGGGTCACAAATTGAACAAATAAAGTAAAAGTCTGGTGAGGAACAAGTCCACCACGAGGACGATCACAGATGACTCAACGAAGGCGGCAATCGTAGCATGCCCTACGCCCTCTGTCCCGCCTTGGACACGGAACCCCTGATAACAACCCACGGTCGCGATGATGAATCCGAAGATAATCGGCTTCGTGAAACCGATAAAAAGGTCTCCGAAAACCAGCACGTTGATGGCGCGTGTCCAAAACTGCTCGGCGCCCAGATGCAGTACAAGGTGGGCGATCATAAATCCGCCGAACATTCCCGCACAATCCCCCACGGCCACGAGCAACGGCAGCGCTAACACCGTCGCAAGCACACGTGGCGTCATGAGCTTGCGGATCGGATCGGTGCCGAACGACCGCATCGCGTCTACCTGCTCGGTAACGACCATCGAGCCCAGCTCGGACGCCATCGCGGTGGCGTTCCGCCCCGCGACCAGAAGAGCGGTGAACACTGGACCGAGCTCGCGGAGAAGTGCGATCGAAAGGGCGTCAGCCGTTAAAACTGTCTCGCCAAAACGTCTAAATTGTGATGCGGAGTTCAAAACAACCACCCCTCCCACGCAGGCTAGCGCAACGATGACGATGCGCAGTGAACCCACGCCAATCGTGTCCATCTGTTTGACCAAGTCAGTGAAATAACGCCTGGAGCCAAACATTTGGCGGACCGAATGAATGGTAAGGAGCGTGTAGTCCTGGACGGTGAAAGTCCACATCTTCAATTCGTTCTCGATGATTGAGGTAACGGAACTGGAGCTCACAGTTACACCCCTTCGCGATGGTAGTCGTCAGTGTGTCCGAGCTTACAAGCTGCAGAGTAGAGTCGAAGCCAAGAACTGCCGCGAACTAGTCAATACTTCTAGCACGACAAGCACCAATTAATCGCTGCCGGATTGAATTTGGATCAAGGGTGCTCCTCGTGCGGGGCAACTCCTTCCATGAGAAAGCCGGTCCGTGTCCAGGGTCAATAGTGGTCTGTCTTTGATTTCACTTTCTGTTCCTTTCAGCCAAGCCACCTCTCTCGCCACCCTTCCTTCCGCACTCAATGTTGAGCGATTCTTCGCTTGGTGCCAGTTGGGCGTTCTCGTTTCAGTCCTTTAGGGTGGATGGGGCAGGCTTAAGAGGCAAAGTGAGGTGTGGGCACGGCACCGCCTAGTCCCTGCGGGGAATAATGGTCGGCTGAAATACTTTGCCCGTGCATTCAAACCAGGAGAGAATTTTCTGCCCACCTGCCTGGAATTTCACACGTCGCGCGAATTCGCCATGCGCGGGGGAGCGGATAACCAGCACACGCGGTCTTTCGATTCGACGGCGCCGCTGACGGGTCTGGCAACTATTCGCGGCGGCGCCAGCTCTATCGTGATTATGGTCCGCGACGCACTATGAGCGAACCGGACAAATTTGTTCCAGTACCCACTTGTCCGGCTGCGTTAATCGGGAGGTATGGCTTCTCTTACAATCGCATCCGGGGAATTGTTAGCGTGGGTAGCTGAACCGAGCACTTCGACGCCTTGCGATGTAATCGGACGGGTCACTGCATTTTCCAAGAGTGCGACAGGAAAGACCGATGTATCATTCGACTTGCAGGCCGGGTACGTCACGTTCCCCGGACGAGGAATTATCGGGACCGAGGCGCGTACCTTTCGAGATTGGGTCACCCACAAGTACACAAAATCCCATGGCAGATTGGCAAATGCGAGAAAAGCGGCCGCTCCGAGGACCGGTGCGCGAGGAAGCGGGGCCGGCACCCAAAAACTACATCACGCCAGCCGGGTTGCAGCGACTGAAAGACGAGCATCGGTTCCTCCTGAGCCGCGAGCGGCCCGCGGTGGTGGAGGTCGTAGCGTGGGCTGCTAGCAACGGGGACCGCAGTGAAAACGCCGACTACCTCTACGGCAAACGACGGTTAGGCCAGATCGATTCGCGAATTCGCTTTCTCACGAAACGCATTGACGCGGCCGTGGTCGTCGATCCCGCCGCTCCGCGGCCAGGCCCAGCCGCGACGCGCGTTTTCTTCGGCGCAACCGTGACCTACAAGGACGCCGCCGGCCTCGAACACGTCGTCTCTATCGTAGGCATCGACGAGGTGGACCTCGACCGCGGTTACATCAGTTGGCGCTCGCCTCTCGCGAATGCGCTGATGAAGGCGAGCCCCGGCGACCGCGTGGACCTGCGCGCGCCAGCAAAGACCGAGCACCTTGAGATCACCGAGGTCGAGTACGCGCCGATTCCGATGGATCCTTTCCGCGAGCCGCTGGGAGCTCAGTCGACGCCCAAGGCCGAAGGCTCCTAGACCAGGCCGTGCGATCGTGTCGGAAAGCTTCGCGCCAGTACCCAATTCGCGGAGCTGGCTTTTAGGCGACAGGTTCGGGGTAGAATCTGTGCACGGCGGACGAGATTGCGCGGTTTGGGGTGGAGCGTGTTCATTGGACATTTTGCATTGGGGTTCGCGGCGAAGAAGCCCGCGCCCAAGGTTTCGCTCGCGCTGACCACGGCGGCCGTGGCTTGGGCGGACATTTTGTGGTGCATATTTTTGTTGCTCGGGTGGGAACATGCGCGGATCGTTCCGGGAGACACCAGGTACACTCCGCTGAGCCTGTACGACTACCCGTGGTCACACAGTTTGTTGATGCTGGCGATCTGGGGAGCGCTACTGGGCGGAGGCTACTGGCTGCTCAAGAAGGATGCAGGCGGGGCGTGGATCGTGGGCGCGTGCGTGGTAAGCCACTGGGTGCTAGACTGGGTGACGCACCGGCCGGACATGCCGCTCTACCCGGGCGGACCGAAATTCGGCTTGGGACTTTGGAATTCGGTGGCGGGAACGATGATCGTGGAGATCGCCATGTTTGCGGCGGGCGTATGGATTTACATGAAAACGACCCGGGCGAAGAATGCCGTGGGACGATTTGCGGCGTGGGCGTTTATCGTGGTGCTGCTGGGAATCTATGTCGCGGACCGGTTCAGCCCGCCACCGGAAAACATGCGGGAGCTTGGATGGACCGGGTTGATCGCGACGCTGGTTCTGGTGGGCTGGGCCTGGTGGTTTGATCGGAACCGTGAAGTCAGAAGCGGAAACTAAGAGAAAGAATCAACGCAGCGGACTCCGAGGCCGCATGGAACGGAAGAACCGCACCGTGATGGCAGCAGGTGCGGCTCTCTGAAAAAAGCTGGCTCGCGAAATTGCGCCGCGAAAGCGGAAAGCTTTGCTTCCGCACTCCAAAGGAAGACTAGAACAGATTCCAGAGGAACTGGTTGTAGACCTCGTGATGGTATTGGACTTCGGGCGCTTTGACGAAAGTGCCCAGCGCGCGCGGGCAACGGTCGGCCGAGGCGCGCTTGAGATCGGTGTAACGCGATTTGACGTCGGCGCCGAGGAGCTTGGTGCTCCAGTCCGCCTTATCGAAATTTTCGAGCGCGGTGTAAATGTTGTCGGGCAGGTAGCGCTCCGCCTGGCGAAGATTCTTGATCTTGGCGGTGTCGCCGTCGATACCGGTCTTGAAGATCGAGTACATCACCAGGTACGGATTGGAGTCCGGAGAAACGGAGCGGACTTCGACGCGCATGGACTTTTCGTTGCCAATGGGGATGCGGATCATGGAGCCGCGATCCACGGGCGATGCCTTGATCTGGTTGGGCGCTTCGAAGTGGGGATCGAGGCGGCGATAGGCATTGACGCTGGCGTTCAGAAGCAGGCAGATATCGTTGCCGTGAGTGAGGATGCGGTCGATGAAGGACCAGCCAAGCTTGCTGAGCTTTTCCTCGCCCTTGGGATCCCAAAAGAGGTTCTTGCCCTTTTCGCTGATGGAAACGTTGGTGTGCATGCCGCTGCCGTTGACGCCCACTACCGGCTTCGGCAGGAAGCTGGCGGTCAGGCCCATTTTGTTCGCGACCTGGCGGCAGATTAGTTTGTAGAGCTGAATCTGGTCAGCGGCGTTGACCACTTCCGAATAGCTGTAGTTGATCTCGAACTGGGAAGGCGCTACTTCCGGGTGGTCCTTTTCGTTTTGGAAACCCATAGCGCGCTGGACTTCCGCGGTGGTGTCAATGAAGGTGCGGAGAAGATCGCCGGGGAGCGAGTGATAGTAACCACCGGTGTTGACGTACTCGAACTTGCCATTTTCATGGTAGTGGCGCTCGGCGTCCGCGCCTTTGAAAAGGAAGCCTTCGATTTCGTTGGCGGCGTTCAGCGTGTAGCCCTCTTTTTTGTGCAAGGACTCCGCATAGCCCTTCAGCACGCCGCGAATGTCCGCGGAGTACGGAGAGCCATCCTTGTCGATGACCTCGCCGAAGACGAGCACCTTACCCGCGCCGAAAAAGTCGGCGGGCCCCCAATAGAAGGAACCCCAATCAATGCCGAGGCGGAGATCACTCTCACGCTGGGCGGTGAATCCGCGGATGGAGGAACCGTCGAAGGTGAGGTTGTCCCAACTCTTGAGCAGGAATTTCTTGTCGTAATCGAGCATGTGGAGCCGGCCTTCGAGGTCGCTGAAGAGCACGGTGATGGCCTTGATGCGCTTCTCGTCGGTGAGGTATTTCAGCCGGTCTTCCTGGATTTTGTGGACCGCGACGCGATTCTTGCGCTGCTCTTTGGCCTTTAGATTGAGATCTTCGAGCTCGTCGTAGGTCAGAGCCAGAAAATTACGCAGTTCGGTGGACATGAATCTCCTTGGTTGGGAGCGTGAAGTGCCAGATTGGAAGATAGGGAGCGGACATCCGTAACGCATGTAAAGGTAGCGCGAGGAGAAATGAAGCGTCAAATGGAAAAAGAAATTTCCACAAGAAGAAAAATGAATGATTCGAATTGAAAAAGTGAATAGCCAGTCTGTTGAGAAGGGGCTAGGACGACGGGAAGAAAGAAGATAACCAGGGGCCTGGGAAATGAAGCAGACGGACGAGTCGCGTTTCGGTTTGGCACAACGGGGCGGTGTTGATGCAGGAACGAAACCCGGCACTGCGGCCTAAGGCTTGTGTTTGCAGAGACATTTCACTCCGGTGAATTGGCCCGCCTCCTGCAATTAGTTAAGTCAGGAAGTGCAAGGAAAGCTCCCAAGCGCAATCGGCGAACTCGCAGGCTGCACTTTGAAGCTTAAGTTCGGACCCCAAGTCAATCCCCGATTCGGCCTGCCAGAATCCTCATCGGCGCCGCGAATTCACCCTGAATAGTTCGCGGCGCCCTCTCCTCTGTTTGTTGCCTGACTTTTTGGCCGGTGTTCAGATCGAAGCGGACGAAGGCTGCTTCACTGCCGCTTGGATCGAGTAATCAGTTATCAGCCAGCGGTGAGCGGCCAGCAGATCGCAGCGGGAGCGCACCTGGTCGATAATGGACGGCCGCCAACGACCCTAGTTTTCGAGACTCCGAGCTTTGCTTCCGCAGTTCCTGGTTGCCGTTCGGTGCTTTCTGGTGTCGCTCCGAAGCGGAGTGGGGAGCATCGCTTCGCGACCCGTTAATTGACCGCGGCAGAGAGAGACGGAACCGTCAACGTGCTGTCCAGGCGGGCCAGAAGGCCAGTCTGAGCAGGCATGTCGACTTCCTTGCCCTTGCGCGCCACGACGTACACGGCGCCAGCCGCCAGCCCGATTCCCAGGCCGCGAGAGACGTTGCTGAAGAGCACGCCCATCAGGCTGCCGCCACCACCGGCAAACACCATCCCGAGCGCATCGCCTTTGTAGTCGTGCTTTTGTTCCACCACTTCGCCCTCCACGATCTTCACGTCGCGGCGCGGCTGGCTGTAGGAATCGATGCGCGGCCGCCCGATGGCGACGAGGCTCATCTGAAGAGGGATCAGGCGGCTGTCCATTTCGAGGCTCTTGAAGGCGAGGGTCATGTACGCCTGGCCGCGGAACATAGAAAACGTCTTCGGACGCTGAATGGTGCCCACGATTCCGTGAATGCGTGTGCCAGCCGGAAGAATGATGCGGCTATCCACTGCGAGGGGTTGCGAAAGAACCGCGATGAAGGGATCGCCTTCCCGGCTGACGGAGCTGCTGATGGGCGTCAAAAGGGTGAGATGGACTTCGGTGCCCTGGATGACCTGGCGGGGTTCGGCGAAACTGGGCACTACGGCGGGAAACGCAAGTGCGCCGGCCAAAAGTATGGTTGCTGCGGCTTTCATGTGACTCCTCCTGCTGCACGAGCGTGCAGGTGTAGTGTGCCCGTGTCGTGGGCAGAGCCGCCAAGACGGCGGCCAGGCGCTGGCGCGCGGACCCGGCTTCCGCTGCGGGCAGAAGCGAGGCGGTTGGGGAGGAACTCCAACCTGCAAAAAAGAATAGGCCAAACAAAAGGCGGAATGGGAGAAAAAAGGAGTGGAATTGCGGAAGAGTACCCGCGGGGAGGCCGAGGTGGAGAAGTAAGGGAACCTTAACCAAGGAAGAGGATAACTGGGATGAAATCCCAGCGTGGTTCGCGAATTCCTCTTTGACACATGCGCCACGGCACGAATTGGCAGAAGGAAAAGACACAAGGAAGCAGCCGGCATTGGCGCGCGAACTGCTTGGATTAATCGGCCATCCCACGGCACGGGTGCGCGGCGCGGAGCGGTCGAGAGGAAATTTCGGAGCAGGAGCGGATCATGGGTGTCTGGAAAACGTGGAGCCTAAGTTCCAAAATTGTCAGCTTGATTGTGGCGGTTCTCCTGACCACATTGGGCATTAACTTCTGGGTGACGCAGCTGAAAGTGAACGAGCAGGCGGAAAAAGCGTTCAGCGACAAGCTGAAAACCATGACGGACGTTGCGCTGGGGTCGCGTGTCTCCAACGAGCAAGGAGGCCACGCCTGGGAAGTCGCGCAGCGTTACGCCAAGACGCAGGGTTACATTTTCCGGACACCGGCCACTTCCCCGATGAATCCGGAGCACACCTCAAGCGCCTTCGATGAACGAGCGTTTGCCGCCCTGGAAGCGGATGGCGGGCGGGAGAGCTACGTGGAACGCGACAGGGACAAAGGGCGGGACGTGATGTTATTCGCGCGTCCGGTGGTGGTGACCGAGGACTGCAAGGCGTGCCATTCCTGGGCAGTAACCGTTGCGGCGGGGCCCGGGGAAAAACGCGTGGTACCGGCGCTGTTCTCTATCGAAGCGCCGCTGGATACGCTGGCGGCCAACGAACGGAGCAACGCGCGCACGCTGGTGCTGGCGGCGGTGATGACATTGTTTCTCACGTCGGGAACCGTGATATTCGTGCTGCGGCGATTGGTGGTGCGTCCGCTCAAGGACGTACTGCAACTGGCCAACCGTATGGCGGCCAATGATCTTCGGCAACGGCTGGCGGTTTCCTCGGAGGATGAGATCGGGCAGATGGTCAAGGCACTTAACACGGCGCTCGAGGAGATCTCCGGGGCAATCCAGTCGGTGGCCGAAAACGCGGAGCACGTGGCCAGCGCGAGCGCGGGGCTTTCCGATGTCAGCCGGGAGATCACGGCGAACTCGGAGGAGGCGACATCCAAGGCCACGCTCGTCTCCAACGACACCGAGCAGGTGAGCCGTAACCTGCAAACGGTGGCCACCGGCGCCGAAGAGATGCGCGCCACGATGCAAGAAATCTCCCGCAACGCCACGGAATCGGCCCGCGTCGCGGAGGATGCCGTGCAAAAAGCGGAAGCCACGAATGCCACGGTGTCGAAGCTGGGCGCTTCGAGCGCGGAGATCGGGAAAGTGGTGCGGACCATCACCACTGTGGCCGAGCAGATCAATCTCCTGGCGCTCAACGCGACCATCGAAGCGACCAGGGCCGGCGAGGCGGGCAGTGGCTTCGCGGTGGTGGCCAACGAAGTGAAGGAACTGGCGAACCAAACCGCCAAGGCCACTGAGGAGATCGGCGCAAAGATCGCCGCGATTCAATCCGACACCAAAGGAGCAGTGGAGGCCATCGGGTCCATTCGCGGGGTGATCCGGCAAATCAGCGAACTTTCCGGAATGATCGCCGGAGCCGTGCGGCAACAGGGTGAAACAACCGACGAAATGTCGCGCAACTTGATGTCCGCCGCGAAAAGCTCGGGCGACATCACGCACAACATCACGGAGGTGGCGCACGTGGCGCAAGGCACCACTTCGCGGGCACGCGATTCGCTGAAGGCGGCGACGCAACTTGCGGGCATGTCCACGGATCTCAAGAATCTGGTGGAACAGTTCAAGGTCAGCGCGAATGGGGAACTACAGCAGCGTGGCATATAGCACAGACCGGCGTGGCCGCCCTGGGCCAATCCTGAAGCCCCAAACGGAGGCAGGAGGGTAACTTTCTTCTCTTCGCCTAATCCAGCCGACCGCTCCGCGCCGACCGGCATCGGACGGGCAGACTGGAGCAGGGGATCTTGCTCCCGGCGACTCGAAATCTGATTGCTTTCTATGCCTCCGCTTTCGAAACGCGACCTGGTGGCATACACTGATCCTCACCAGAAAAAAAGAATCGCCAGGTTGGATCCGAGGGAGAGGCTTGCATAATTCCTTCCGAGTCTGGGTAAGGCTTTACGTTTCGTGGGCGTTGGGCGGGTTGCTCGCTTGCGCTGCGGGGGCACAAACCGCGACGAATAGTAAAGCGCAGAGCATTCCGACGATCAAAGTGCGGACACAGTTGGTGCTGATTCCCGCCGAAGTGACCGATTCCAAAGGCAGCCGGGTTTCCGACATGAAGAAGGACGATTTCGCTGTGTTTGAAAACGGAAAACGACAGGAAATCGCGCTGTTCGAGCATGTGGTTACCAAAGCCGAAGTAACGAAGCCGACGCTGCCCCGGCCAGGTGAATTCTCCAACACGGTTCAGCAAGGCTCCGGGCGCATTACGATTTTCGTGGTAGACCTGCTGAACTCAAGGATTGAGGAACAGAAAGAGGCGCGCAAGCAGTTGATCGACTTCCTGTCGAGATCGCTGGACGTGGAAGAGCCGCTTTGTCTGATAGCCGTGAACGCAAGAGGAGCCTGGTTGATTCACTCCTTCACGACCGATCCAAAAGACCTGGTGCGAGCACTGCAGGCGGAAAGGGTAGAAAAGACCCAAATGGATCAGCCGCAGAAGAATCCTGAAGAGGAGTTGTACAAAACTGTGGAGGGCTGGAACTCGAAGGACACTCGAAGGGCAGAAGGGGGGCTGGAGGCGCGCCTGAACATCTTGCGAATGTCCGTCGGGTTTGAGGATATGGAAGCAAACGACCGGATTCGTCTGACGCTGCAAGCGCTGTCGGAAATCGGCAATGCGTTCATTGGCATTCCGGGGAGGAAATCGCTCATCTGGGCCACGGCCGGACTTCCCTTTGCAGTGAATAACGCGGATGCTCTCGAGAAGGACGGGGCACTGCATGGTTCCGATCGTCCAGGCCTATTACCTTTGTATGAGCAGACATGGCGCACTCTGGAGGAGGCCAAGATCGCGGTTTATCCGCTGGATGTGAGTGAGTTGCTGAATCCAGCTTTTGTCAGCGCCGGGATGGGAGAGCCTTTGCCCCAGCACGTACTGATGGATACGCACGTGGGCAACCTGGAAAACTTCGCGGCCGTGACGGGAGGGAGATTCTGCAGCCGAAGCATGGACGCAAAGAAGTGTTTTGAAGAGGCGGCTGCGGATTCCTCCGATTACTACCTGCTGGGCATTTACGATAAGAGTGGCAGAGAGCAGCCGGGTTGGAGAACACTGAGCGTGCGGACGCCGCGCCCGGGGATTACGATCCACGCTCGGAGCGGTTATTACCTGGGAACGACGGCTCTGAATTCTTCGACGGACACGGAATTGATGGAAACGGCGTTATCGTCCCCTTTGGACTACACGGGTCTGGCTCTGAATGTGCGATTGATGGGAACAACCGACAGCCGCGAGCGCGGGAAGAAAGAGATTCGCTTTGAGTACGCGATTCCCGAAGGA
Source organism: Candidatus Eiseniibacteriota bacterium (assembly GCA_035518915.1). Lineage (GTDB taxonomy): Bacteria > Acidobacteriota > Terriglobia > Acidiferrales > UBA7541 > Acidiferrum. The sequence continues at coordinate 82,754 of DATIXE010000078.1, read as the reverse complement.
GCGATCCGCCTAGACGGAGAAAATCGCAACCAGTTGAAACTCGAGTTCGCCGCAGCGGCGCGAGATTCCAGCGGAAAGCTGGCGGGAACCTTTTCAAAAACGGTTGAGGGCAGGCTGAGCGCATTGCAAGTCAGTCAAGTTGAAAAGAAGGGGATTCTATTCACCGGAACGATCCAGTTGCCACCAGGCGAGTATGGTCTGAGCTTCGCGGTAATTGATAGGGTGAATGACAACACGGGTAGCGTGACGGCGCCGGTGACCGTGAAGTAGGCAAGCGTACTTCGACGGAACGAAGGCTGTGTTAGACTGAAGAGGCATTCGCGAATTGCGCGAGTGCCGAAGCGTGGAACTTCGGGCTTCGTGCAACGAGGTCCCGCGAACCCCGCCAGGCCCGGAAGGGAGCAACGGTACCGGGTAAGCCGAGTGTGCCGCGGAGACCCCGAAGTTCCTCGTAGAAGAAATGTTGTCAGAGATCAGCAATCCGTGCGAAGAGCGTTCTCCTCTGTTTCCTTTGTCCGCTGGCGGTTCAATTCTCCTTAGCATTTCGAGCGAGCTTCCGAGTCGCAAAGGCTTTTGACTTTTGCGTGGCGCGCGCCGAAAATGAACCCACCTTTTGTAAGAATCGCAAAGGATGAGGCACCCCAGACACGATGACCTACCAAGTAATTGCACGGAAGTGGCGGCCGCAGACGTTTGCGGACCTTGTGGGACAAGAGCACGTGACGGAAACGCTGGCGAACGCGATCAAGAAAGACCGCGTGGCGCACGCGTACATTTTTTCCGGCGCGCGTGGTGTCGGGAAAACCACCGCGGCGCGCATTCTCGCCAAGGCGATGAACTGCGTGAAGGGTCCAACGCCGGAACCGTGCGGTGTTTGCGATTCGTGCAAGGAAATCGCCGCGGGAACTTCCCTGGACGTGATTGAGATTGACGCGGCCTCTAACCGCGGTATCGACCAGATCCGCGAACTGCGCGAAATGGTGCGCTACGCCCCGGCCGCGTCGCGCAGCAAGGTAGTGATTCTCGACGAAGCGCACATGCTGACGGGCGAGGCGTCGAACGCGCTGCTAAAAACTCTCGAGGAGCCTCCGGACCGCGTAATCTTCGTGATGGCTACGACACAGCCGGAAGACCTGGAAGACACGATCCGGTCGCGCTCGCAGCATTTTCATTTTCGGGCGCTGACGTTCAACGAAATCACCAGCCGTCTGAAATTCATTGCATCGAAAGAAAACCTGAAAATTGACGAGGGTGCGCTCGCGGTAATTGCGCGGATGGCCGAGGGCAGCATGCGCGACGCGTTGTCGCTTCTCGAGCAGGCGCGCGCCTATTGTGGCGACGACATTCAAGATCAGGCGGTGCGGGATTTGCTCGGCGTGGTGCCGGAAGACGCGCTGAACGAATTGGTGCAGGCTATTGCGGAACAATCCGCGGAGCGAGCCCTCGGACTTGTGCATCGGTTCCAGAAAGAAGGGCGCAACTTGCAGCACTTCTGCCGCGAAGCGATCCGGCACATGCGCAATCTTTTGATCGCGCGGGTGTGCGGCACGGATTCGGATCTGCTGGCGGCCACGCCGGATCAACGGCCGGGATTGGCCAAAGCCGCCGCGCTTTTCAGCGAAGAAGATCTCACCCGCTATTTCCAGATTTTGTTGCAGACCGATGACGCGCTTCGGCGGGCCATGGATCCACGTGTTCATCTCGAGATGGGCCTGCTCCGACTGGTGAATGCCGCGCGATTGGGGACGCTCGAAGAATTTCTGGCGGAAGCAAAAAGCACGGGCAGTGGAGGCTCCGGGGGAAGCGCCCCGCGAACGAGCGGAGAGAATTCGGGGAAAGAAGCATTCCCCTCGCGGTCGGCGGCGGGGACCGCTGCATACGCTGTTCCAAACGCGCCCGCCTCCGAAGGCGGCCGCTACACAGGCGGAGCGGGGGCAAGCGTGTTCAGCGGCGGAGGAGGAGCCGGAGCGGCGGTCGCGCCGGCATTGCAAAAGAAGGAAAGTGGAAGCGCCGCATTCGCGGACGGCGAGCCAAGCGAGCATTCGGGGACATCCTTTGACCCTGCACAGGCAAGAGTGCCTGCGCCCCGGGCTACGCCTGCCGCGGTTGCGAAGGAGAAAAAGGTGACAAGCGTGGAAGCGGCGGGGCTGGATGCGGCGCAAGTCCTGGAAATCAAGGCGGGCATCCAAGCGCAACAGAAATTTATCGGCGAACTGCTGGAACATTCTTCACGATGGGAACTCGACGGCACCGAATTGCGAATTTATTTTCCCGCGGAGAAGAGCACGTTCGCGGGATTGATTGAAGGTCGCGACACGATGGAGAAAATCCGTGGCGTTTCAGGCAAGGTACTAGGGCGCGCCGTGCGCGTCTGTGCTAGACTCGAAACTGGTGCGGCAAACGACGCAAACGCGTCGCGTGCCGCAAGCAGCGCGCAGGAAATTCGAGCGCAGTTTGAGAACGATCCGATCGTGAAGTCCATGCTGCAACGGTTCGGCGGCAGAATTTCCGAAGTGCGGCGGCAAGGCGAGGAGTAAGCCACACAGAAAAGTGAGGCTGCGATGAATATGGAAGTGAACGCCCTACAACAAATGCTTTCGCGGCTGCGGCAGGTGCAGGAAGATCTGCAGCGGCAGGTGAATTCGGTTGCGGTGGAGGCGTCGGCCGGTGGCGGTATGGTGTCCGTGAAGATGAACGGCCAGAAGCAGGTGCTGGAAGTGAAGATCGAGCAGGAAGTGTTTGCCGGCAAGGATCACGAAATGTTGCAGGACTTGGTGCGCGCGGCCGTGAACGAGGCGTCGCGGCGTGTGGACGATGAACTGGCGAACCAGATGAAGAGCCTGGCGGGAGGCATTCCCGGCCTTGGAAATTTGAAAATTCCCGGATTGTTTTAATTCACTTACAAGTTCCCTCCTGCAGCCCACTTCCCTCTCCGATCGTGTATTCCGTATCGCAAAACTCCTGTGAGATCCTGTCCAATTTCTAATTTCACCCTAGGTTGAGATTCTATCTAAATTCACACCGGATGCACCCAGAGCTAGAGATCGTCAGGATGTGCGTATTGGGGCTGGACCGTGACTACATACTGTAGTTTTCGACCAGCATGACGTAGACCCTGGGTTGGCCGGTGAAACCGATCAACAGGTTGCGGCCGCCGGGAGAAATCCCTAGCCCAGGCGCGCCGATGTTCAGATCCCGTTTGTCCGCGAGAAGAGTGACCGAACAGCGCCGAGTGGCGAAGTCGCAAAGGCAGAGTCCCCCCTTCTCGGGAGCACTCATGAGCGGTCAGGGAGGAAGCTATCCGATGGAGAGAAACCAACGGGCATAGCTGAGGGGCCGCGGGTTAAGGAACTCCCGATTTCCTGGCTGATCGTCTCAAAGCCGAAATCGGGCGAGAATCGAGCGCGATTTGCGGAAGAGCGAAGCTTGTGTTAATCAAAGGATATGCCTGATTTTGCCGCTCCTGTCGAACGCCTGATTGACGAACTGAAACACCTGCCCGGGATCGGCCAGAAGACCGCGCAGAGGCTCGCGTTTCACCTGCTGCGGATTGCACCCGAAGACGCGCTGGCACTGGCCGACGCGATCCGCGACGCGAAAGAGAAAATCCGCACCTGCTCGGTCTGCCACAACATCACGGATTCTGATCCCTGCCTTTACTGCACCGGCGCGAACCGCAACAAGCGCACGATCTGCGTGGTGGAGGAGGCTCACAATATTCTAGCGATTGAAAAGACTCGTACCTTCACCGGGATGTACCACGTGATGGGCGGATCGCTCTCGCCACTGCAGGGGCGCGGGCCCGAACAACTCCATATCAAGAGCCTGATTGAGCGGCTGAAGGGCGGCACGGTCGAAGAGATCATTATCGCGACGAACCCGACCGCCGAGGGCGAGGCCACTGCAGTCTATCTTTCGAAGTTGCTGAAGCCACTGGGAGTCCGCGTGACGCGCATCGGCGTGGGCATTCCGGTCGGAGCTGATCTCGAGTACGCGGATGAAGTGACCATGCTGAAAGCCATGGAAGGACGACGCGAATTGTAAAAAGGAGCAGTCCTAAAACTGCAAGACGAGCAATCTCCGGAAATTGCATCCGGGGATTTTTGTTTGCAAGAAGAAATAGCGCGTAATAAACCACCAAAGCAGGACGACGCCAGAAAGAAATTTCCTTATGGAGAGGCCAAAACGCGCGAAGGAACGTGACGATTCATCCGAGCCGTTGTCTGAGCGGGATTTTGGCGCTTGTGGAAAAGACGGGGGTCGCAAAACGCTGTATTTACGCGGGGAAAACGACTAGGCCGGAAGAGCTAGTACGTACAGAATGATTGTCCCTCTAGGCAAGCAATCTGAATCAAGGTAGAGTGCAATCCAGCGGTAAGAGTCCCCGCAGATCGCTGCTGGTTCCGGAAGGAACTGGAGTAGGAGGTGCCCAGTGGCAGGACTGGAGCACTACATGGCGCAGTATGACCATGAGCATCATTCGCCGTGGAACAAGCTGCTGCACGGAATCGGAATCCCGCTGATTTTCGCGGGCTTGGTTCTGTTGATTCTGATGCGGTGGCAGCTGGGTCTGCTTTGTTTCGTGGGCGGCTGGGTGCTTCTATTCCTGGGCCATCGGATCGAAGGAAACAAACCGGCATTTTTTCAGGGACCCATTTATCTGCTGGTCGGGCCTGTCTGGGTCGCCAAGGAAATCTGGGAAGCACTGACCGGGGCACACGGCAGGCCGAGTGAAACCGCCCCAAAGAAGCCATAGAGTATCGGGGACCACTACTTGATTGAGCGGTACGGCGACCATGCAGAATGAACCCGGCGGCCCTGACCTGACGGATTCGGCGAGCGAAATGCCTACAGAGGGCGCGGCCAATACCACCACCGAACTGAGGAAGAGGCGGAGCACGCGCATCGTGCAAGCGGTGCCGCTGCAGGTGACCGGTGTGGATGCCCTGGGCCGCCCGTTTTCCGAACGCACTTCCACGCTCATCATCAATTGCCACGGCTGCCGCTACCAATCGAAACATTACGTCCTGAAAAACATGTGGGTGAGCCTGGAAGTGCCGCACCCGGAGCAGGGCCATCCGCCGCGGCGCGTCCGCGGAAAGGTGGCTTGGATTCAACGTCCGCGGACGGTGCGCCAGTTATTTCAAGTGGCCCTGGAACTCGAAGATCCCGGCAACGCTTGGGGCATCGCGTTTCCGCCGGACGATTGGTTCGCTTTTCCGGAGGAAAGTAAGCTCGTTTCGAATCCCGCTTCTCCGATGGATTTGCCGCCGAGCATCGGCATGCCCACTCTCAGCGAGGCGCCGTTGCCCCTGGTCGAAGCGGAACCCGGCGTGGCGACTCCGGATAATGTCCGAGTCTTCCCTGCCCCGGCCAGCGCCACGGACGCTTCGCTGCAACTCGCCAGGCAAGTGGCTCGCTTGCTGGCGGACGCGAAGCAGCAGATTCACGCGGCGGCCAAGGAAGCGGCGGCCCAGTCAGTAGCCGCGGAGCGCAGATTGAGCGTCGAAGAGTGGGAGCAGAAGTACACGACGTTCCGCGAGGAAGTGGCGCGGGAAACGGCGCACGCGATCGGAGCTATCCAGGAAGAGACCGAAGCGCGCGCGCGAACCGCACAGGCCGCCGCCGCCGAATCATTGAAGAACGAACTGCCGCGCTGGCTGGCGCCGCAACTCGAACAGCTGACGCATGAATTGACCGCGCATCTCGCCCGCGAAGGGGCCGTCCAGCGTGATCAGCACGAGAAGCAGCTCTCCAGCGCGCAAGAAATGCTGCAGACACTCTGTTCGCAAGCCGAGGAAGCGGCCGCAAAGCTGCGGACGCAGGCCGAACTTGTGGAGTCCGAGGTGGCCGCGCGGCTGGAAGCAGCGAGGCACCAATCGGAGGAAGAAACACGGCGCCGGGAAGAAGCCACTGGAGCGCAGCACGACACCCTGGGCGCGGTTCTGAATGAGATTCAGCAGAAGGTGGGCTCGACCTTTGCCGAGGCGGAGAATGCGCTGCGCGAGCAGATAGCCCGCGATCTTGGCACGGCCCAGCAAGAGGCAGCCAACGCGCTGCAGCAACATGCACAGGGACTCCGCGAACAACTGAAGCAGGAAAGCGAGACGCAAGGCACGGCGGTTGCGGCATCACTGGCGGAAAGAACCAGACAGCTCGAAGAAACATTGGCGCGCGCCAACCAGGCGACCGAGCGGCTGGAACAATATGCCGGCCGCATCGAAACCGTGCAGCAGCAGGCCATCGGCGGCTTCCAGTCGCAACTCGACGACATTCTGAGCCTCCATCGCAACGAATTGCACCGCCAATCCGACAATTTGTTCGAAGAGATTCACGCGCGGATTCGCGCCAGCTTCGAGAAGGCCAACAGCGAGGCCCTGGCGAACTTCGAACAGCATGTGGAATCGATGGTGCAGCCGCACATTACGCGGACCGAGGAAGCGGTGCACCGCCTGGCTGGTGGCCGCTCGCTGCTGGACGCCGCGATGACCATGCAACAGGACCGCATCCGCAACTCGGCCGACGAAGCGTTTGCGGATTCGCTGGGGCGGTTCCGCGAGAACCTTGGGAGCGTGGAAGGGCTGCTGAGCGAATCGTCGCAGGGGATCACGGCCCGGCACCTGGAAGACCTGGAGAACAAGGCCGTGGACCTGAAGCACCGCACCATGGAGGAAATGTTCAAGTCCGCCGAATGGTACGAAAAAAAGGCCCAGACACAGGTTCAGAATTCCACCGAAAAGCTGGTGGAGCAGGCCGGCAACAGCCTGCGAGACAAAGCCGGCGAAATTTCCAGCCTGTTCACCAACGAGCTAAGCCACGCGAGCCGCAGCTACGTCGAGCAAAGCCACCGGCAACTCGAAGACACGGTGCGCGAAGCCTTTGAGCGCGTCCGGCTGCTGTTCGCCGAAGCCGCGGACACGACCTCAGCGGCATTCACCGACGAAATTCAGCGCAATGCCCGGCAGGAGCTCGAAGGCTTCATGGAATTGATGCAGAAAACCGTGGAGCAATCCCGCGAACGGCTGGATGCGGCGCGCGAGGAATTGAGTTACAAGGTGACCATGCAGCAGGAAGACTTCCTGCGGCGCTTCCAGAGCGGCCTGAACGAATCGCTAGAGCAAGGCCTGAAAGATTCCCACGCGAAAGCGCAGGACGAATTTCAGTCACTGTGGGATTCCTGGAAGCAGCTGAATGAAACGCAGAAGGCGGAAGTGCAAGGTTCTTTCCACAAAATGGGCGACGAGGCCGTCGACGAGTTTCGCGGACGGCTGGAAAATATCGCGAATTCCTGGATGGTGGCAACCGTGGCGACCTTACAGCATCAGTCGAAGGATGTAATTGCGCAGATTGCAGCGTCCGCCGAGGATCGGCTCCGCGAGGCCTCCGCCGAAGTGTTCGCGCGCTTCGGGGACACGCTGCGGGAAAAATTGCAGCAAATCGCCTCGGGATTCGAAAAGGGCAAGGCAGCCAATCCGTAACGGCAGTGACCTGCATTGAATTCGGGCAACTGGACTCCCAGCAGCACAATGGCGGCGTTGCTACCGCACCCCGAAAGACACCTGTATAATCCACGATAGACCATGGCCAACCGGGCATACCTGCGCGTGTGGACGCGTAACTTTTCCGAACAGACAATGATCGCGGAATTTGCGCGATTCCTGACCACGGCACCCGTGCCGGATCCACCGAACGGGTTCCGGTTGCTCTCCGTGCAGCCCGTGGATTACACCGAGCCTTCCGAGGTGGAGTGGGACCTGAGCGAGGCCACCCTCGGGCCCCCGGAAATTGCGGCGTTGGCTATGCAGCACTTGAACGCGGACACGGCCTTCATCGTGGAAGCGCACTGGAATTTGTGGAACTTCGACCCGGAAACGCTGAGATGGGATAACGCGCCGCAACCGCTGACGCTACTCTGCCACGGAACGGCCTTCGACAGCGGTGCGGCGGCGACCGAAGGACAGTTTGTGGCCGATCTGGGATTTGAGCATTTATTCACTGGGCATGCCGGGCTGCTCGCGCCCGGGGCGGCATCCAATCCGTTTGCAGGCTCCGACCATCCGGTGGAGAAGCGCTTTCGCGCCTGGATGGGCAATAGCGAAAATCTGAGGCAATATCACCAGAGAACGCGGGAAAACATCCAAACGTTGTTTGGGTGGGTGGAGGCGATCCAGGCGGCACTGCCGGTCGAACGAAGCGTGCTGACCAGCGAAGGCGAAGAGAATTTTGAGGCCAGGCTCGACGCCATCCTGGCGCAGCGGTGAGCGACAGATCTTCAGTTATTAGTTGTCAGTATTTAGTTTCTTGAGATGAGAGAACAGAAAATGCCGCAGGGATACTGTAGCGGCCGCCTTCTGCTTGCCCTGACCAGGGGAGGGAGGCGGACGGTTTTCATTGCGGCCTTGCTGCCCACGCTTGCCTCTGCGCAAACAGCTCCTGCGAAGACCTCGGGAGTCACCGCGAAACGCCCCCCGGAGCACCGGGCCAACGAGCTGACCCTGGCGGGGCTGCGGCCGGGGCGAGACACTGTCGATCGAGCGGCGCTTCTGAACCAGAGGTTCGGAAAGGGCAAGGAGCTTCCCGGTGATCAGACGGCATGGTACGACCAGTGCCGGGACGTGTCCTTGATCGTGGACAAGGACAACACCAACCTGGTACAGGTGATTCGCGTTGGGGAGTGGGCGGAGTCCACGGCGGATTGCAGCAAAATGCCTCCCAGCCCGTGGAAGACTGGCTTGGGTCTGCGGGTGCTGGATTCGACGAGCAAAGCCCTTGCGTTGTATGGGCAGCCCGATTCGAGGAGCCCTAGCACACGGGCCGGACAGCCGCTAGAATTGTGGTATTACGCCTTCGATTGGGCGGGCGAGAATGTGCCGCAGGTGATGGAGGTACTTTGCACTCGCGAAACCGACGGCAAGCCCGGCAGAGTGGTGGAAATTACGCTGGCGGCACCGAGCCTGTGAAGCCTCGCCTGGTTGCCAAACTTCCGGATGACGCACGGTCCGAATGCGCGTCTACATCATAGAAAGGAACGGGATGCGGCGCACTCTAGTAATGCTGGCGGTGGCCGGCTTTTGGTTCGCGGGATGCGGTTCGGAGGCGCCTAAGCCATCACCTGCCGCGGAAGCGAAGCCCGCGGAACCCGCAGTTCCCGAAGAAATGACCGACGCGGCGCATGCGCTACTGGGTAGCGATTCGCAGGTTCTGATCTTCGGCGATCTGGCGAAAACCGATCAGCCTGAGTTTCTGGCGGCAAACGTGGTGCCGAACACACCGAAAAGCAAGATTGCCGGCACCGTGGTGACCCGCGCGGTGGTAGCGGAAAAGCGGGATGGCAAATGGGTGGAATTGATGCGCGCGGATGAGTATCTGAAAAATCCCAAAGGCTTCCTGGGATTGACACCACTGCAGGCGGTCACCGGGTGGCACCTGCAGTACGAGCAAAGCCCCGTGAAGGGTCTAACGATGTATTTCACGCCCGTCAAAGAAGGCAGCAACGAACGCGCGTTGCCAATAGCAGTCGCGTGGAACCCCGCGGCAAAGCGCTATCAATCACTGGATCTGCATTATGAGAAATTCCTCATGGAAGCGCCGACCCTGGAAAGTCCGAGGTCCATGCTGCGATGAGCACTTCGGCTGCAGTCCTGCGCGCCGGCGGACCCAAGAATCCCGCGGTGTCCGCACGGCAGAATCTGAGCGGTCTGTGGCCGTACCTTGGCCGATATAAGAGGTCCATCGCGTTTGGCTTGCTGACGCTCGTACTTATGGGGCTGGTCGGCAATCTTGTGCCGCTGGCGACCGGAATCATCACGGACACGCTTGCGGGCAGCGCTCGCCCGTTCGAACGGGCCATGCACGGCGCCTCGGACGTCGGTCCGCTCAATTGGCTAAGCCAACTGGCGCCCGACTATGCGCCGAACAGCCGTCGAACGCTGGGAATCTACTGCCTGATCGTAATCGTGTGCATCGCCCTGAAAGGGATAATGTCGTTTGCCACGCGCTGGATTTTGATCGGGATTTCCCGGGACATCGAATTCGACATCCGCAACGACCTACTGGACCGCCTGCTGGTGCTGGAACCCGAGTTCTACGTCCGTAACCGCACGGGCGAACTGATGTCGCGCGCGACCAACGATCTTAACGCGGTCCGCATGGTGCTCGGCCCGGGAATCATGTACAGCGGCACGACCATCGTCACCATGATTCTCTCGATCACCGTGATGTGCATTATTTCTCCGTCGCTGACGCTGTGGGTGTTGATGCCCGTGCCGATTGTGGCGTTCGCGGTCTGGTACTTCGGGCAGGTAATTCACCGTCTTTATGAAAAAATCCAGGCGGCGCTGGCCACGCTCTCCGCGAAAGTGCAGGAAAATCTCGCCGGTGTACGCGTAGTCCGCGCCTACGCCCAGGAGGCAACGGAGATTCAGGAATTCGATCAGCCCAACCGCGAATACGTCGCGAAGAACGTGCAATTGATCCGCACGTGGAGCATGTTCATGCCCTCGCTGATGTCGCTGAGTGGCACGACCTTCCTGATCGTGCTCTGGCAAGGCGGTTTTCGCGTACTTCACGGACAGCTATCCATCGGCTCACTGATCACGTTTTTCACCTACCTGAACTTCCTTGTCTGGCCGATGATTGCGCTTGGGTGGGTGACTAATATTTTTCAGCGCGGGGCCGCTTCGATGGGCCGGCTGAACTATATCCTGGAAGCCCAGCCGCAGATTGACGACCGCGAAGCGTCCGTGCCGAAAACCACGAAGATCGACGGCGAAATCACCTTCCGCAATCTGACTTTCGAGTATCCAACCACCATCGCGGGGACAACATCGACCAAAGCCAACGGAAATGGTGCGGGGTCAGACTCGCACGCGGTGTTGAAGAAGATCGATCTGGAAATCCCCGCTGGCTCAACGCTGGCCATCATCGGGCCGACGGGCAGCGGAAAGACCACCCTGGCCGCCTTGATTGCGCGGCTTTGGGAGGCGCCGGCGGGCACGATCCTGATCGACGGGCGCCCGATCCGCGAATGGCCGCTTGAAACACTGCGCCGCGCGATCGGCTTCGTTCCACAGGACACGTATCTGTTCACCGAAACCGTGGCAGGGAACATCGCATTTGGCCTGGAAAAATACGAGCAGCAAGTGGTGCGGGAAGCAGCCGAAATTGCCAGCCTCGAAAACGACATTCAGGACTTCGCCTACCAGTACGAAACCATGGTCGGCGAGCGCGGGATCACCTTGTCCGGCGGGCAGAAACAACGGTCCGCCATCGCACGTGCCGTGGTGCGTGATCCGCGCATCCTGATCCTGGACGACTCCCTTTCTTCGGTGGATACGCAAACCGAGGAGAAAATCCTCAGCCGCCTGCGCGGCGTGATGAAGGGACGCACCACAATCCTGATCGCACATCGCACTTCAACGGTTCGCGAGGCCGATCAGATCGTGGTGCTGAAGGACGGCGAACTGACCGAGCGCGGAACGCACGACGAACTGCTGGCGCGCGGCGGATACTACGCGGATTTGTACCAGAAGCAGTTGCTGGAAGAAGAGCTCGAACGCGCATGAGCAACATTCACGAAGAAGAGGCGTTAGGCAAGGCGTACGATGCGCGCCTGATGAAACGGCTGCTGCAGTACATGGCGCCCTACAAATGGCGGGTCATCTTCGCGCTGGCCCTGGTGTCGGTGGTAACGCCGTTGGAACTCGCTCCTCCCGTCTTGTTTCAGAAGGCGATTGACAACTACCTCGTGCCGGGTTTCGAAGGGAGAATCCTTCTCGCGAAAGCCTGGCACGGGATCATTGTGATCAGCCTGATCTATCTGGGCGTTCTGGTTTTTGATTTCCTCACGCAATACATCCAGATCCGCATCATGCAGCGCGTCGGCCAGGAAACCATGTACGACATGCGTACGGAGATTTTCGGCCGGCTGCAGCAGTTGCCGATGACGTACTACGACCGGAATCCCGTCGGCCGGCTGATGACGCGCGTTACCACCGACGTGGACGCTCTAAACGACCTCTTCGCCGCCGGCGTCGTCACGATGATCAACGATTTCTTCCTGCTGGTCGTGATGGCGGGGTTGCTATTCCATATTGACCGAAGGCTCGCGCTGGCCACGCTTTCCGTGCTTCCGTTCATCCTCGTGGTCACCCTGATCTTTCGGAATTACGTGCGCGATGCCAACCGGAAGATCCGCACCGCAATCGCCAGGATTAACTCCTTTCTCCAGGAATATATTTCCGGCATGGCCGTGGTGCAGCTCTTCAACCGCGAGCAAAAGGCCCGGCAGGAATTTCGCAAGCGCAACCAGGAAAACATGCTGGCGTGGCGTGACGCGATTCTGGCCTACGCGTTGTTCTATCCCACGGTGGAATTCCTGAGCTTTGCAACCATCGCGCTGATTTACTGGTCCGGCGGAACACGAATCCTCGGCGCCGCCCTCACCCTGGGCGTGCTGATCGAATTCACGATGTTCGCACAGCGCTTCTTCCGGCCCATCCAGGATCTGAGCGAAAAATTCAACATTCTGCAGTCCGCCATGGCCGCCTCGGAACGCATCTTCAAATTGCTCGACGAGCCGATCACGGTCGCCTCGCCGAGCAATCCGCAGCACCTGCCGGCCGCCCGTGGAGAGATCCAATTCCGCAACGTCTGGTTCAGCTACCGGAACGTGGAAAATCCGAGCGACGAAGATTGGGTATTGCGCGACGTTTCCTTCCGGGTGGCCCCGGGAGAAAACTTCGCCATTGTGGGCCACACTGGCGCGGGAAAAACCACGCTAATTTCCTTGCTGCTGCGCTTTTACGATATCCAGCGCGGGCAAATCCTGCTGGACGGCGTGGATATCCGGTTGCTCGACCTGCAAGAACTCCGCAAACAGTTCGGCATTGTATTGCAGGATCCGTTCCTCTTCACCGGCACCATTGAAACCAACGTCCGCCTGGGAACACCCGGAATTTCGCGGAGCGACGTGGAACACGCATTGGACGAAATCGGCCTGGGTGAATTTGTCCGTACGCTTCCGCAGGGCGTCGCCACCGAGGTGAACGAGCGCGGCTCGACCCTTTCCGTGGGCCAACGCCAGCTAATCAGCTTTGCCAGGGCACTGGCGCACAATCCGCGGTTCCTGATTCTTGATGAAGCGACTTCGAGCGTGGACACAAAAACAGAACTCCTGATCCGCGAAGCCCTCGACCGCCTGCTGAGTGGCCGCACGGCGCTGGTGATCGCGCACCGTTTGAGCACCATTCAACATGCGGACCGCATCCTGGTGTTCCACAAGGGCCGCCTGCGCGAAGAGGGCGCCCACCAGGAATTGCTGGCGCAGCGGGGGATTTACTACCGCCTTTATCAGTTGCAGTACAAGGAGCAGGAACTCCACGACGCGAATGGGGTTTCCGCCTCCGCGCCGCCGGCGGCAGATCCAGCGCCCACCCCCGCGAGCGACTGAACACTCTTTCCGATGCCACCCATCCCAATCCTTCTTTCCGCCGGGGAAGCTTCCGGCGACATGTATGCTGCGCGGCTCGCGGCGGCACTCCGGCAGCGCCTGGACGTGGAGCTATTTGGCATGGGCGGGCCGCAAATGCGCGCGGCCGGCGTGGACATCATCACCGACTACTCCGAAGTCGCCGTCGTGGGCATCACCGAAATCCTAACGCACCTCCCTTCCCTGCTCCGGTCCATGGATCGCCTGGTGAAAGCGGCCGAAGCGCGGCGGCCGGTGCTGGCGATTCTCACGGATTTTCCGGGTTTTCATCTGCGCCTGGCTCGCAAGCTGAAGCCCAGGGGCATCCGAAACGTGTATTACATCTGTCCGCAGTTCTGGGCGTGGCGTCCGTGGCGCGTAAACCTCATACGCCGCCGATTTGCGAAAGCTCTTTGCATTTTTCCCTTTGAAGAAAATTTCTTTTCCCGCGCGGGAGTGCCGACCAAATTCATCGGCCACCCGCTGGTGGGAACCGTTCAGGCGACTGCCGACCGGCGCGAATTCTGCGAACGGCACAGCCTGGATGCGAAGCGCGCCCTGGTCACGATTCTTCCCGGCAGCCGCGCGGGAGAACTGCATCACCACTTGCCCGTGCTGCGCGCTGCCGCCGAGCGGATCAACGGAAAGGTGCCGGCGCAATTCGTGATTGCCGCCGCGCACCCGCGAGATATCGAACAGTTGAACTCTGGCTGGGCTCCGGGACTCGTAGTACGCATCGTCGAAGGCGAAACGTATAACGCGCTGGCCGCCGCAAACACCGCCATCGTTTCCAGTGGCACCGCCACTATCGAGACCGCGCTTCTCAACGTCCCTATGGTAGTCATCTACCGGGTCTCTCCGCTAACTGCCATGCTGGCCAAACCCCTGGTGCGAACGCCCTATTTCGCGATGGTCAATCTGATCGCCGAAAACCCCGTAGTGCCGGAACTCGTCCAGAACGAGTTCACCCCGGAGCGCGTCGCCGCCAAAACCCTCGACCTTTTGCAGGAGCCCAATGCACGCGAGGCCCAGCGGCGCGCTTTGGCGGAAGTGCGCCAGCGCCTGGGGCCGCCGGGGGCGGTCGAACGCGCCGCCGGCGAAATCGCCGAAATGCTGAGGATGACTGCTGGCAACGCTTTGTAAGGGATTGTTATCCTATATACATCGTCCTTAGGTGCAAGCCCTGAAAGGAACTCGATGAGGCGACGGGAAGCGGTTCAGTGCGCATACTGGCACAGTGCGTTACTTTTGCTGGCGACTTTCTCCTCCCCGTTGGCTGCGCAGGATTCCCAAGGCCCCACGTTTCTTGCCGATAATTACCAGCTCTCGGCGTACCTGGACACCGCGGCGCAAACCATCAATTCGATCGCAAAGGTGGAATTTCGGGCGCTTGAGGTTTCGCAGAACGTGCGCGTGGAGCTGCACGAAAACCTGGAAGTGCGCGAAGTCAAAGGTCCGGACGGCAAGCCGTTGAGCTTTCAGCGCGAAAACGACAATCCGATGTATTTGGATGTAACGCTGGCGGCCCCGGTCGGAGCAGGTAAAACGGTCGCGCTCACCTTTGCCTACGGCGGACTGCTGGCCAACGAGGAGAACAGCCCGGTGCCGAATGTTCGGGTGGCATCCATCAACAAGGACTGGTCGTACCTGCTGCTGCCCTCGCGCTGGTTTCCTCTCACCAATTTTCCCGCCAACCGCTACACGGGAACGTTTCGCCTGAATGTGCCGGACACGATGGCCATCGCGGGTACCTGCAAATCCGATGCGCCGCAACCAATGCCGGCGCGCTCCTCGGTGGAAGGCGCGCGGCTGATGTACACCTTCCATTGCGAAGATAAAGCGCCGAACGGATCGTTCGTCGTAGGCCCGCTGCAGCTTAGCCCAAAGCAGGCAGAAGGGATCAACGTTGCGGTTTATGCTCCGCGCGCGGATTCCGCGAAGGTCCAGGAGTTCGCAAACGAGGTGGCACATCAGGAGGTTATTTTCTCTGACATGTTCGGAGGGTTGCCCAACCCGGACCTGACGGTTATCGAGTTGCCGGATGGCACCCTGCGTGACTTTTCCGGGCCTGGTGTGGTCATGCTCAGCCACCGGATCTGGGATCCCAAATACAGCAATCGCACGCTTGCCGAGTTGGTGGCCACGCAGTGGTGGGGTAACCGAGTCCTGCCCGCAACCATGGGCGACGTTTGGATCAGCGACGGTCTGGCGCGCTATTCCGAGGAGTTGTATTCCGAGCAAAGCATCGGGAGAGAGGCGGGGCTTCGGGCGATCGACGAATTCGCGGTTGGCGCCCTGATGTACGAGAATTCCGCTCCGATCGCGCAATCGGCGCGGCTGGCGCCTTATTCCAGCGAATACCGGTCCGTAGTGATGAACAAAGGGGCCATGCTGTTTCACATGCTCCGCGGCATGATGGGCGATCTGGAATTCAAATCGCTCTTGCACTCGTTTTACGCAAATTATCAGGGCAAGACCGCGACGATCGCGGATTTCGAAGCCCTCGCCGAAACGATCGCCAGCAGCGGCGTCAAGCCCGGCCAGCAGCCTCCGAACTTGCGGGGCTATTTCGCGCAGTGGCTGAATTCGACGGGAGTGCCGGAATTCTCGCTGGAATACGTGGTCTACCGGACGCGCAAGGGCTTTCGTGTGGTCGGAAAAATCAAACAGCCCATCGACACGTTCAGCATGCCGGTGCAGCTCCGCATTGATACTGAAGGAAATCCCGAGACAAAGACCATCGACGTGGTGGGCACGGAAACCCAATTCACCGAGGAATCTTTTGGGCGACCGAAACCCGGCGGCATCCACATTGACCCGAACAACCTGATCCTCAAGAGCACGCCGAGCCTTCGCGCAAGGGCGGCGATCGCACGCGGAGAAGAGTTGGCGGAACTTGGGAAATACTATGACGCGGTTGTTCAGTATCAGCGGGCGCTGAACATTCAGCCCGGACGATCCCTGGCCAATTTCCGCATGGGCGAAGCCTTCTTTTATCAGAAGAATTACCAGGCTGCCGCCAACGCCTTCCGCGAGGCCCTTGCGACCGTGCCGGAGCCCTCCGAAAAATGGACGGAGGTCTGGAGCCACGTCTATCTCGGCAAGATCTTCGACATCCTGGGCCAGCGGGAACGCGCGCTGAACGAATACAACAAGGCGAGGCAGTTGAACGATAACACCAGCGGAGCACAGGCGGTGGTGGAGGCCCTGATCAAGAAGCCGTATTCGGAGGGAGCCACACCGGCGGCGGTGCCCGCGGATGCGACCACTCCGGCAGCGCCCGCAAAGGGGAAACAAGTGCAGATCGACGCTCCCGCTTCGGGCGACAAACCTACATTAAAACGGCCGAATCCATAGCCTCAATTCACGCCCACCAACCGTTGCGCGGCAGCCCACTACAACTGTGTGAAGCACGTTAATTGAGTTGCGGCGACGCCCTTTTGTTGGACGAGTACCTGAAAGCGTTCGCCCATGCCTTCCGGATATATCAACGTTTTGAGCTGGAGTCGCGCGCGCGCGCGGGCCGCTTCGTCCATGCCTTCATCGTATAAATCCGCGAAATCGTTTCCTTTCCCCAGCGCCAGCAAAAACGATGTTTGTGAAACCACTCCCAGCGGTTGCAGTCCCTGGCGCGCGCCCCATTGCTGAAGCGCCGTGAAATTCACGTGAGCGCTCAGGTCCTGCTCGCCGG
This sequence comes from Candidatus Eiseniibacteriota bacterium, assembly GCA_035518915.1. Lineage (GTDB taxonomy): Bacteria > Acidobacteriota > Terriglobia > Acidiferrales > UBA7541 > Acidiferrum. Next base: position 65,595 of record DATIXE010000078.1, on the reverse strand, counting down.
GGGCGGAATAAAGATCGTCCGACGCTTGATGCCGCGCGTAGCTGAGCACCGTTCCGGCCATGTGGTGCTCGTCGAAGAGTTCCGCGGCTTCATGACCGTAGTCGATCGTCACGACAAAACCGCGGCCCAGCCGTCGCGCAACTTCGGTGATCCAATCGCAGGTTTCAAGCCCCGCCTCGGCGATCTGCCCCTCTTTCAAGGTGATCTGTTGAGCCGCGAAATAGTCCGCAATGGCACAAGTCGAAAGCGGCGTGGAAAGCTCCGTGAAGCTTTCGCCCTGACGGGTCACAAAAAGTTCTCTCAGCGCGCTATCCTGCTGCACCACGCGGTGCACCGGAAGCGCATCGAGCAGTTCATTCGAAAAGACGCAGCCAGCCGCAATGTGTCGCGGAATCTCAAGGCGGGCGCGGCACTTCCCTGCCTCGATGAATCCGGAAAGCCGGGCAGAGAGCTGCTCGCAGCGAGCCGGAGAGCGTTCGACGGCAATGTAAGTCAGCGCGCCAAAAAGCTCCGGAAGCCGCGTCTCACAAAACTCGAGAATGTGCGCGGCCAGCCGCCCCGTGCCTGCCGCGCCCTCCACCAACAGAAATTCCGCCGGGCGACCCAGAAGCTCCCACATTTCCGCGAACTGCCGTGCCAGCAACCGCCCGAAAATCGGGCCAACATCCACGCTAGTGAAATAGTCGAGATAGCGCCGCGCTTCCGGCCGGGAATAATAGCCGTGAAGCGGATGGTAGAGGCACTCGCGCATGTATTCGGCAAAGGTAATCGGGCCGAAACGGCGAATGCGTTCGGCAAGCAGCGTGGCCAACGGGGTCACGCCGAGGCCGCTCCCGCAGGCAGGTTTTTCTGCAGCGATTGCCAGACGGATTCGAAAGTGTCGCGCGCGGCGGCGTCAAACAGCACGAAGTAGACGGTTTCGATTGAAGTCTCACCCTGCAAGTGTTTCGCCGCTTCAGAAAGCATCACCTGCGCGCATTCCTGCATCGGAAATCCGGAGACGCCCGTACCGACAGCGGGAAAGGCAATGGTCCTCAGATGATGTTCGTTCGCAATGCGCAGCGAATGCGCCGTCGAAGTGCGCAAGGATTTCGCGGTGGTGCGAACGCCTCCCAGGCCCATGCTGGCCGCGTGAATCACGTGGCGAGCCTTCAGCCGTCCGCCGCCCGTAATCGCCGCATAGCCCACCGGGATGCTGCCAATTGTGTTGCACTCTTCCTGAATCTCCTCTCCGCCCTTGCGATGGATCGCGCCGGCCACACCGGCGCCCAGGATCAAATCGTTGTTGGCGGCGTTGACGATGGCGTCCACGTCCATTTCGGTAAGGTCGCTTTGGAGAATCTGGATGCGGTCAGAGAGCGCGCTCATGAACGATAGTTTAAAGGAGAACCTCGCCGCAGCGGCTCGGCACCTGAAGATTTCCCGCTATCACCTGGCCTTCAGCGTTTTCGCCAGCTGGCGGTAGGCATTTTCGTCGAAGCCGATAATAATCTGCGGTCCGTGGACCAGAAGAGGCCGGCGAATCAGGTTGGGAGTCCGGGACATCAGTTTGAGGGCCTCTGCGCGCGAAGGAGGTTTTTCCGACATGCCGCGCTCGCGATAGAGCTCGTTGCGCGGATTCAGGAAATCCTTGTAATCGCGGACGCCAATCAACTCATCGAGTTCGGATTCGGAGAGGAGTTGTTTATCGAGGTCGCGGGAGTCGAAGTTCAGCTTCAGCGTTAGCAAGAGACCTCTTGCTTTGCGGCAAGTGGTTCAGCTCGGTTTCTGATAGTACATGAGCTTGTTGGGCATGATGCCTCCGAGGTTTATTCCGTTCGGATGGTTCGGACGCGAGCGAAGCCGTCATCAATAGCGCGGGATTTTCGGATCGATTTCCTGCGACCAGCGGTCGATCCCGCCGGCCAAAGACTTCACGTCCGAAACGCCTTGATGCCGCAGCCAGTTGGCGACGTCCAGGCTCCGCATCCCGTGATGGCAATAGCAGATGACGGGTTCGTCCGTGTCCAGCTTCTGGAGATTCGCGGGAATTGTGCCCATGGGAATCAGCGTCGCGCCCTCAATGCGGCATTGCGCGTGCTCCCACGCCTCCCTTACGTCCACCAGAAGAATTTTCTCCCCGGCGTCGAGACGCTTCTTCAGATCCGCGACCGTAATTTCCAGCTCGTTCATTGATCTCCCATCAGAAGCCTGCCCAGGATAGCGAACATCATGGCCAGCATGACCGCGACCACCAGGCCCCCGAACGCCAATCCAACGACTTTGCCTAGAGCGAGACGCGGCACAAGAAATTCCTTTCCCAAGACGCCACGCTCCTACCGAAACGTGGCTACCGCACGGCAAATCACGATTGTACCCGATTATTGGATGGAACCTTTCGCGGCGATCCACTGCTTTTCAACGGCCTGGATCTCGTTGACCAGCGCCACGTCCTCGTCCCGCGGCAGCATTTCCTTGCAGTGCTCCGCGTAAGCCGCTTCACTCAGCAATTCGCCGTGCACGCTGTATGGCTTGCGCGCGTGCTCGCCGATATAGCGGTTGAACTTAAAATCCGGCACATAGAGTTTCGAGTGCCCTTCCGGCACATTCTTGTTGATCATCTCCACCAGCTTGATGCACTCCTGGTAGTAGAGTTCGCGGCTGTGCTCGTTCATGCGCTCAAGATTCACTTCCAGCTTAGCCGTTGGCTCGTCGTAGCGCGCTTTCAATCCCCACACATAAAACCAGTGGGCGGAGCTCGAGCGGTCCACGCCGAAAAGATCCAGGCTCACGGGAATCCACTTGTTCACATATTTCTGAATAACCGCCGTGGGAATCACGCCGGCTTTCACGATGCGCTTGATCCCGTCCTGCCCGGTGCCCAAATGAAAAGACTCCTCTTTGAGCATCGGGATCATGGACTGCGCGAGCGGCGCGAAGCCAGAATAGCTGAGCATCGTAAGCTGATACTTGCCGTCGCGGTCGACAAAATCCGTGTAGACAAAAAAGTCCAGCCAGTTGTTGACGTCCTGGTTGAACGCGCCCAGCAGACGTTTCTGGTCGAAGGCGCGCCGCTCGAGCATCTTTTGCGCTTCCACCCGGCCGCTATAGCCGAAGTGATTCATCAGCAGATGGCACATTTGCCAGCCATGGCGCATCTCCTCCGTGACGACGCGACAGAGTGATTGGCGATCGTGCTCGCTGGGCGCGGTTTCGAACAACCGTCGCTGCTGCTCGACCGAGGCAAACTCCGTGTCGCCCTGGTAGACAATCAGGTTCAGCAGCGCGTCGCGCATGCGCTGGTCGGGAATGCTCACAACCCTTTCCCACTTCGGGCGCCCCTTATACGCCCCGAATTCGATTTCATTCGAGCGCGTCGGCCCGAATTTTGCTTCGAACTGGTATTCGGTGATTTCGGGATAGTCCACGCCGATGTCTTTTTGCCAGACGCGGAAAAGGTCGACCCAATCATCAAAAGTGGAAAGTCGGGTTGCTGGCATGAGCGCTTGCCTCCTTATGCGAGCTTTACAGGCACAACCGAAAATCAACTGCCCTGAAACTTCGGCGGACGCTTTTCCAGGAACGCACGAATGCCCTCCAGGCAATCGTGCGAGTGGAAACATTTGAGCTGCGCTTCGACTTCGCGCTCCAGTGCCAGAGCCAGGCCGTCTTTCTCCCGATGAAAGAGTTCCTGCTTGACGGCGCGAATCGCGACCTGCGGGCCCGCTGCGATCTTCCCCGCAAATGCCGCGACGGAAGCCTCAAACTGGTCCGCGGGAAACAGATGATTGACGATGCCAAGCCGGTGCGCGGCGGCGGCGTCCAGCATGTCCCCGGTGTAGAACATTTCCGCGGCGATCGAGGGACCCACAAGCTGGGGCAGAAAGTATGTGCCGCCATAGTCGGGATACAGACCGACTTTTGCAAAATTCTGGCCGAAAACGGATCCGTCCACCGCCAGGCGAATATCGCACGCCAGCGCCAGATTCATGCCCGCGCCAGCAGCTGGGCCATTTACGGCGGCAATTACCGGTTGCGGCATCGTGCGAATGTTTAGCACGGCCTGCATTCCGGAACGCAGGATCGGCGCAATCTCCGTCGCGTCGCCCTTTTCACGGCCCTTGCCAATGGAGGCCAAATCGCCTCCCGCACAAAACGCTCGGCCCGCGCCGGTCAACACCAGCACATGAACCGAAGCCTCATTCGCGAGGCGGACCAGCGCTTCGTTCAGGGCCGTAGAAAGCTCACCGTTCAGCGCGTTGAGGCGATCCGGGCGATTCATCACCAGGGAGACAATAGAACCGTGGCGCGTCTCCAACAGAACAGAAGAGGTCGAAGCCGTTTGCATCCCGTGGCTCATGCCGCCTCCCTTTGATTGGATGCACTGCGATTCATCGAGGCTGTGCTTCGCGCGATTTTTCCGTTTCCCGGATGAGATCCGCGAGCCTTCGAAAGTGCTTCATGTGCTCGCCTCGGCCACGCGAGTTCGCCCCAATCGTCGTGGGCAGGACGTACACGCGCGCCCCGTAGAGCAGTTCTTTCTGCAAGCCATATTTGCATTTTCGCTGGGCGAACTGTTCGTAAACCATCTTTCCGTTGAAAGCTACCACCCGCGGCAAGTACTCCTCGAGCTTTCTCGAAAGCACGAAGCGCCCCTCGGCAAAATCCTCGCGTTTCAGCTCCTCGATCACCTTTGTCGGCCGTTTGACGAGATCCGTCAATCCAATTCCAAACTCGATGATCCGGCGATCGTCGGGATAATCGAACGGCTCCGGAACCACGCCGCTGTCGTACAGTAAGGGCCAGAACGGGTTTCCGCGGCCTGAATAGTAGTGACCCGCGCGCACCGAGGATTCCGTGGGGTTACAACCCACAATCACCAGCTTCATGCCTTTGCGAAGATAGTCAGGGAGCGTTTTCATTCCAGTGGCACTTTCCCGAACGGGCTGGTATCAGTGTACTTCCCCTTCTACTTCCCTTTGAAGTTGGCGGCGCGCTTTTCGACGTAAGCGGCAAGGCCTTCCTTCGCGTCTTCACTGGTGAAAAGAAGTTGCTGCAGCTCGCGCTCCAGTCCCAGAGCCTCCGCAAAGGGGATCTCCGCGCCGGTGACGACCGAACGCTTGATTCGCCCAACGGCGCGCGAAGCTTTGTTCGGAGGGCAAAACTGTTTCGCATAGGCCATCACGTCGTCCCAAAAATTCTCTTTCTCGTAGAGGTAGTGAATGAGTCCCATCTCGAGCGCTTCCTCGAAGCTGAACGTGCGCCCCGTGGCCATAAGCTCGAGCGCGCGGGCGCGGCCGACGGCGCGCACAAATCGCTGCGTGCCTCCCGTGCCGGGTAACACGCCGAGATTCACTTCCGGCAGCCCGATTTTCCCGCCTTCTTTCTTGGCGATGCGGATGTCGCACGCCATCGCGATTTCCAGTCCGCCGCCAACCGTGTGTCCGTTCAGTGCCGCAATCACCAGCTTGGGAGTTTGCTCGAGGCGGCAGAGCGTCTCATTCGCGTGCAGGCAGAAATAATATTTGAACTGCGGGTCGGCCTTCGTCAGCATCGGGATGCTGGCGCCGGCGGAAAAGAATTTTTCTCCCGCCCCGCGCAACAGCAGCACATGGACGTTTTCATCCATCCGCGCCTTCAAGATCGCCGCGTCAAGCTGCAACATCATCTCATAGGTGTAGGTATTGGCCGGCGCGTCGTCGAATTCGAAGATGGCCAATCCTTCCTCCACGCGATACTTCACGAGTTCTTTGGTTCCCATGCTGGTTGTCGTAGCCATATTGTCTCCCAATCTCTTCGTCAGAAATTCGTTTCGCAAAGTTCGAACTAATCCTGGTTCCGCGCCCCGACTCCAGAAATCACTGCGCGGGGCTCCGCGCTGGAGGGCAGCACTCCGTGGAGGAAGATGCCAGCGATAGCGGTGGTGAGTTCCTCTGCGTTGGGGTCGACATCCGGTTTGTGCCATTTGTACGGCCAGTTCATCATCCCAAACAGGCTCAGCACAGCCACGCGCGGACTGATGCTCGGGGCCGTGCCCTCGGCGGCAATCGCGTCGAAGATTTCCCGCGCCATGGAGTAATAGCGGCGCTTGATGACCTGGATCTTCTCCCGATAAGGCTCGACTAGAGCGTCCTCCTCGTGGGACAGAACCTTCATTTCGTTGGGGTGAGAGAGAAAGTACTCGATATGATTTAGAACCAGGGTGTGTAGGCGTTCCACCGGATCGGCCATGCCCTGCGAGCGCAGCATAAGGTGATCCACCACGTAAGAAAATGCTGCATTTTGAATGAGATACAGAAGGTGCTGCTTGCCCTCAAAATAGTAGTAGAGGCCGGAAAGCGAGACGCCCGTGGCCCTGCTGATATCGCGAATGGAAGTGGCCTCGAAGCCGTGCTCCGCGAAGATCTGTGCGGAAACGCGCAGGATGTGCCTGAGTTTCGCCTCGGAATCGCGGGGAATGGGAATCGAGGTGGACATGAGGTCTCGAACGTTCGTTCGACAACTCTAGCTCCCCGCCCCAAAGGTGTCAAGCCATAGAATTCTCTGGGCTCCGCTGACATTTCGCCAAGCCTCGATTTTGATCGGCGGACATGACAGACCTACAGCTGAAAAAAGGGCAACTCCCTGCCCAAGCCACGCTCTTGGGCAAGTGCATACACTTTCTCGGCCACCGCGAGATCCCACGAGGCGATGCCGTTCGATTTAAACAGTGTAATTTGCTTCTGCGAAGTGCGTCCGAAAGCTTGGCCCGCGACGAGTTGATCCAGTTCGTGAACCGCATCCCACTTTTCCGGATGGCCGGCGAAAGGGATAATCAGATCTCCAGCTTCCTGCCGGGATTGCGCGAGCGAATCCACAAAAATAAGAGAGGCTCGCAAAATTGCAACATCATCCAGTTCGCGTTTGTGGGCGTGATTCGCTCCAATCGCGTTGATGTGGGCTCCTTCGGCAACATCGCGGCCCTCCAGAACCGGTTTGGAGGACGTGGTAGCCGTGCCGACAATATCGGCCCCGCGCACCGCGTCACTTCCGGACCCCGCCGCTCGTACCAGGATGCCAAGCTGCCCGGAAAGCTGCTTGCAGAACGCCTCGCGGCGCTGCGGGTCGCGCCCATAGACGCGCACTTCATCGAGCTTCCGCACCAAAGAAATCGCTTCGAGCTGCGTTTCTGCCTGCCCCCCGGTGCCGATAATCGCCGCGATATGTGCATCTTGGCGCGCCAGAAACTTTGTCGCCACGCCCGACGCGGCGCCCGTGCGCTGTTGCCCCATAAAGTCGGCCTCGATTAGCGCGAGCAATGCTCCGGTCGAAATCTCGTACAGGGGCACAAGAAATCGCAAGACCCCTTTCACGTACGTGTACTGCTTCATGGCGATGAAGCCTGCCTCGGTGTCCATGGCAGCCATGTAATGGAAAAATCCACCGCCGGAAGGCAGTTCGAATCGCTTGCGCGGGTGCACGATAACCTGGCCCGCTGCTTGTTTGCGCGAAATTTCCTCCACCGCGTCGATGGCCATCGGCATCGTCAGCAACTGGCGGACTTCCGCTTCATTGATGTGCAGTGTCATTGGCCGGTCCGCGCCCGCTGGCAGGCCGCCGGACCCTTATGGAATTCCACCAGCGCGAGTTCTGTGTCAGCGACCGTTCCGTGGTGATGATATTCGTACTGCAGAATGCCCACGCCTTTGGCGAGTTCGATGCTGGTATCGTCCGGATTCGTGTCGAAACGCAGCAGGAAGACATCCGCCTCGCGAGAAGGAAGCCCCTTGATAGCGCCAAGGTTCTTCGTCTTACGCCCGGCGACCACCCAACAGTAGTGATTGTCGTCGCGCTTCACGCTTTCGGCGTCGCCGAACTTCATGCCTTTCTCCAGGGGCCAGCGAAACATCAGGTTGTCGGCGGAGAGAAACTTGTCTAGTGTGCTGGCGTCCTTCTCTAATTTGGAATAGTCAAAATCCGGCGGAAGCGCATCGAGAAAAATCTCGTGCTTCTGCGTTTCAATCAGAAGAGAAGGCTTCGGCTCCACCTGGCCGGTAGACCAATCGAGGTCCGCCGGGAAGCCCGAAAGAACCGCCATCGCAAACTCCGGCTTCTGGTAAACGCGCTCCACCTTGGTGATGATGGATACGTCTTCGCTCGACGGCTGCTGTTTTTCCGGGTCGAACCATCGTACCGTGCCGCGATAGACCCACGTGCTCCCCTGTTCGAGAGGAAAAAAGCGCTCTTCTGCCTCCGGTCCCTCACGCTTCGCGGAAGAAGCTCCCAATGGGCAGAGCGCAAAGAGCGGGACAAACGCACCCCCCAGAGCGAACGTGGCAAACACCCGGCTGAGAATTCGCGCGTTCATTTCGTTGCAGGCGTGGGATTGCCCTTGGATTTTTCGGAAGGACGCGCGCCAACAGGCTTCTCTTCCTTCACGCGCCGCACCACCGTCTGGATCAGGCGGTAGGTGCGCTCCTCGTAGTCGCCCTTGGTATGGAAAAGGAATTCCGGTTGGCCCTTTGCGTCCTTGGCCGTCCGAATGGGAAACGCGCCGCACAGATTGTTGTCAATAAACGCAGTCTCATAGCGGGACCTGCGCGTGTTCCACGTATAAACACGCAGCGTCGTAAAATCGCAAGCGGAGCCTTCGGGACCTTTGGCACCCGCCACAAGGTACTGCGGGTGATCGCCCTGGTCATCTGTAACGCGATTCAGTTCGAACCACGCCATCGGGCGGATGTTGGCGGACTCGGTTTCCTGGATCACCGCGTCCGGCAGGTCGAGCGCTACAAATCGCGCCACCACCCAGCCGGCGATGGGAATTGTTTGATCCCCGGGCTGCGTCGTTGTGGTGATCGCGGAGTTGCGCACCACGCCCTCTCCTGGAGGACGTGTCGCCGTCGCCAGCACCAGAAACCAGTCCTCTTTTTTCGTCTCCACCGGCTCCTCATCCGAATCCTTCTCGTCTGAGACCTGCACCCAGTCGGCAACCGCGCGACCAACTACCTCCACGGGCGTGTTGCGCGTGAACTGGTACAGCCGCGGTTCGGTCCGGCCTGGGCCCACGCGCAGGTTCGTAGGGACTTTCGTTCTCCCTCGCGCCTGAACCGGTATCCCCTCAGCCTGCTTCAATATCTTCGCGCTTCGCTGCCATAACTGCGGCTCCATCAGGTAACGGCCGTCCACCCAGCCAACTACGCCCGACGCGGTCCGCACCTTCACGTTTTCGTTGCGGCGGGAAAGCACGTCTACGTGGTCGCCGTAAAGCAGAACACCCAACTGCTCACGGACCTGCGCGACACTGCTCCACAACGTGACACTTCGCTCGCTGACATACGCTTCCCCGAGCGTTTCGTGCTTGGGCCGAAAATACCAGGCCAGCAATCCCACCACGCAGAGCAGCGGGACCGCCACCAGCAGTTTGCGCTTCATGCGCAATCCCCGATGGTGGCCTCAATAAAGATGCAAGGCACGCCGTCTCCAGACGCGTCGCCCGCCCGCTTCACTTTGCCGGTGCCGTCAACAGGATTCATTTCCATCTATCGTCGTCACTAAGATTGTAACCGAAACCCTTGGGCGCAGAGATGACACTTGGCGGCAAAGAACCTGTAGAATCGTCCCCGGCAAGCGGCGATTTGCCGGCGGGGGGACTGATGAAATTCTTGAATGCGTTTCAGCCGCTGGGGATTTTGGTGTTGCGGTTGGCGTTGGCGCTGATCTTCGTCTACCACGGCTACCCGAAGCTGGTCCGCGCGGACGCGCAGATGCACCAGTTCTTCATCCAGCATGGCTTTCCCAGCTACTTTGTGGGTTTGGCGGGCATCCTCGAATGCCTGGGCGCGGCCCTTCTGGCCGTCGGCCTCTTCACGAGGCCTGTGGCATTGCTGTTGGCCCTCGAAATGGCGATCGTGATCGCGAGAGTAAAGCTCGTCCACGGAGTGATGGCGGTGAACGATTACCAATTCGAGCTGGCGCTGGGCGCGGCTTGCTCCGCCCTGGCCACAATCGGGGCCGGAGTCCTCTCGGTCGACCATCTTGTATTTGGCGAAGGCTCCACCATGCGACGCGCCACCAAAAGCACCCGCGATTGAGTCGTCCTGCCCAATTTGGCCGCGCCGGAATCCTTGCCGGCAAGCACGCTAGCCGCCAAGATGGCGGCGCTACCACCCTCAAATTTGCGCCGGTGCGCCGGGCGCCGTCGTGATCGCGCCGGTGATCGGAGCCAGCGGCAGCGCAATCCACAATACGAGGTAAACCAGGAACCCGGTTCCTGCAAAAAAGATCGCCAGCAACCAGACTACTCGCACGATCGTCGGATCAAGATCAAAATAATCCGCAAGTCCGGCGCAGACGCCGCCGATTTTCTTGTCGCGGCTGGAACGCATCAGGCGCTTGGGAGCCGCAGGAGCGGAAGCAGCGGTTTGTCCAGCAAGCGGCGCGCCGCAGTTGTAGCAGAACTTCGATCCGTCGGCGAGCTCCTTCGAACATTTTGGGCAAAGCATGGGTCACCCCCACAGAGAGGTCTATCTTGGCATTCTAATCAATGATACGAGGATGAGACCAAGAAAGTTTCCGAGTACCCAGAACAGGCCTAGTACTCGAGGATCTGATTCACCGCGTCGGTAATATTGTCCGTCTGAGGCAGGATCATGTCTTCCAGCTGGGGATGGTATCCGCAGAAAGTGTCCGTGGCCGCGACCCGCTTCACCGGCGCGTCAAGCTCCTCAAACAGCTCCTCCGCGATGCGGGCGGCAATCTCCGCGCCGTAGCCCCAGCTGAGCATGTCCTCATACGCGACAATTACCCGGTGCGTCTTGCGCACCGTGGCGGCAATCGCTTCCCAATCGTACGGCGAAAGCGAGCGCAAATCGATGATTTCCACGGATACTCCGCTGCGCTCGAGCGCCGCTGCCGCAACCTCCGCGCGGTGCACCACGGCTCCATAGGTGATGATGCTGGCCTGCGATCCTTCCCGCACCACGCGCGCCTTGCCAAAAGGAATCGTGAAGTCCGGACCGGGATACTCGGAACGATTGTACGGCTGGCGATAAAGATGTTTGTGTTCCAGGAACATCACTGGGTCGTCGCAGCGGATTGCAGTTCGCAATAATCCAGCCACGTCCAGCGCTGTGGAAGGCATCACCACGCGCAGGCCGGGGCAATGCGTGAATATCGATTCGCCGCTCTGGCTGTGATAAACCGCGCCGCCCGTCAGGTAGCCGCCGATGGCCACGCGCAGAACCGCTGGGCTCTTGAAATGTCCGTTGGAGCGCCAGCGCATCACGCACAGTTCGTCGCGAATCTGCATCATGGCCGGCCAGATGTAGTCGAAGAACTGAATTTCGGCCACGGGTTTCAATCCCCGGGTGGCCATGCCGATCGCGCGGCCGACGATCGCCGCCTCCGCCAACGGCGTATTGAACACGCGATCCGAGCCATACTTGCGTTGCAAGCCCGCGGTCGCCTTGAAAACCCCGCCCTTCCCTTTCACGTCCTTCAGAGTTTCTTCGCGGCTGGCGTCGGCCACGTCTTCGCCGAAAACCGTGATCCGATCGTCGCGCGCCATCTCGTCGTGCAGCGTAGCCGCCACCATTTCGACCATCGTCTTCGGGCCGCCGTGGAATTTCGGCTCCGCCGCAAAGGCCGCGGAGGTGGGATCAATGTCCGGCGAATAGACGTTCGCATAAATGGAGGAGACCCGCGGCGGCTCGGCGGCCAGCGCCTGGTCGGCGGCTTCGCGCACTTCGCGATCCACGTCGGCCTCAAGCGTCTCGATCTCCTTCTGATCCATCAATCCTTCGCGGATCAGAAACAATGCAAACTTCGAAAGTGGATCGCGCTGCGCCTCGTGCTCCCGCTCCTCGTGTGTTTTGTAAAGCTTTTCGTCGTCGGAGAGGGAGTGTGAATACGGCCTCGTCACGTGCGCGTGCACCAACGCGGGGCCTCGGCGATCCCGCACATACTGGATCGCTTCTTTGCAGACGGCGTAACTCTCCAACGGATCGGTGCCGTCGCATTGCGCGATGTGCAGCCCCGGGAAGCCTCTCACCAGCTTCGAAATGCTCCCTCCGGCAGTCTGCACTTCGATGGGAACGGAAATCGCATAGCCGTTGTCTTCGATCAAATAAAAGAGTGGTAGCCTATTCGCACAAGCGGCATTCAGCGATTCCCAGAATTCGCCTTCGCTCGTAGCGCCATCTCCGGAAGATACGTAGACAATCTCCTCGGCATGGTGATCCAGACCATCTCCCAGCGGCGCTTTTTGCGCCTGCGCGAGCGCCCTGGGATGATGGCCGTAATAAAGTGTCGCTTCCGCCGCGCCCACCGCCTGCACAAACTGTGTTCCCGTACAGGAAGATTTGCTCACAATATTCAGTTTGTGATGCCCCCAGTGGGAGGGCATCTGGCGCCCGCCGGAGCTGGGATCGGCCTCCGCGCCGACCGCCTGCAGCAGGGTGTCCAACGGCGTCACGCCCACCATCAGGCATAGCGCGCGGTCGCGATAATAGGGGTAAAGCCAGTCAATGCCCGGACGAAGAAGCAAGCCGGCCGCGGCGGAAACCGCTTCATGGCCGGCGCTGGAAATCTGGAAGAAAATTTTGTTTTGCCGTTTGAGTTGAATCTCCCGGTCATCCAGCCGCCGGGAGAGGTACATCGTGCGGTAGAGATGGATAAGTGTTTCGCGATCGAGCCCCTGATATTTGGGTGTTTCCAACTTGGCTGCTTTGACGCGCGTTTGAACCGCCATGCAGTGTGCCTCGCGTTGGAATGAGGAATTCCCTGCCGAAATCCATTATACCGAACACCGCTTGGGAGTGCCCAATAGGACGTCCGAGTAGTTGTTGAAAACCGGGGCACCCAATTCGATACGCTGACGCTCCACTGGCAAGCGGCCGCGGCGTCAGTCCAGTTCGTCGAATCGTTTCTCGATTTCGGGAAATTGCGCGTCGCCAGGCTTCACCACCTCCGGCGAGGCGGCCTGGAACGGTTCTTCGGCAGGTATGCGCTGCAGCCAGCGTTGCTCGGAGAGTTTTTCGTGGCTGGAAAAAGCCAGTCGCAACAAAATCTTGACGTCCTCGGCCGGTGTGGCGGCGTCCGGTTCCTCGTTGGCCTTACCCTTGGCTTTCCCCCTCGGCTTCTCGGAGCCCGCCGCAACCGGCTCCGGAGCCGCCGTGCCATCCGTGGTTCTGGCCAGCTTGTAGAGCAGCTTCTTGTCCAGGCGAAACGCCTGCTTCCAGGTTTCCAGCTTGTGGCGCGCCGCCTGGGCCTTCTCTTCGTCCTTGCCAAAATCAAATCGCATGTAAATGTGGGCCATACGATGAGTCTGTGACGTGCCTACCCCAGGTGTCAAGGAGCCCGTGGCCTCCGCCGGACGCCTTCCCGCTTTTGCGCCTTTGTGTTCTCCGAGACGTGCGGTATTCTGTCACTTCAGCACAATGAAGCGCAGACCTCCACGTTCCAACGCTCCAGGAGAAAAGTGGAGGGCGGGTGTCTGCCTATTTGCGCTATTTTTGCTCTGGGCGCCGGCTTGGGCCGCGGCTTCACAATCTTCCTCTATGGCATGTTGTGCGGGGGGCATGTGCCCTGCACACGGTCGCGGGCAGGGCGAGAGTAACCGCGAATCCAGCGCACAGAAAACCCCCGCAACCCGAACCTGCCAGGCGCAGGGCCAGAACGCCGGCATGCGATGCGACATGGCCTGCTGCCATCCCGAAACTCCGGTGCTGACCGGAACGATTCATTTTGTCCTGCCGAAACCTGCGACTCTGTTGACGCATCCGCTCGCGGAACGCCCCGGCATCCGGCCGGGTCCTTCCATGGAAGTTTGCGCGCTGCAGCCTGTATCTCCCCCTCCTCGCACTCTTTCCGCTAGCCTCTAGAAAAATCTCGTTCGTCTCAAGAAACCCCTGTGAGCGCTCTCGCTCCCGCGCGGCTACGGCCGCCTAACTACGCACACTCCAGGAGAAGAGTTCATGTCACGACGCATCGCTGTTTGCATCGGCATTGCCCTCGTTACCGCGGGTATGCTGTTTGCCACCGTCTTCGCCACGGTGCGCGGAATCGTCCACGATCCGCAGCACCGCCCGATTCCCGGCGCGGATGTGGTTCTCAGAGCTGTCGATTCGCAGTTCACCCAAGACGCAAAGACGGACAATAACGGGGAATTTCACTTCGATTCCATCCCCGTGGGCCAATACACCATCACCGTCACGAAGTCAGGATTCGCGGCCCGTGAAGACACGCTCTCCGTCCTTTCGGGAGCCGCGCCGATTTTGCATTTCGAGCTGCCGGTCGGGAAGTCCGCGGAAACCATCACCGTTACTTCCGAAGCGGCCCCGGCGCAAACGGAATCCGTCACTCCTACCACCCTTGTGAGCCGCCAGGAGATTGCCAACACGCCCGGCGCCTCGCTCGCTAACAGCCTGTCCATGATCACGAACTATGTGCCCGGCTCCTACGTCACCCACGACCAGCTCCACATTCGCGGTGGACACCAGACAAGCTGGCTGATCGACGGCGTCTCGATTCCCAACACCAATATCGCCAGCAACCTGGGCCCGCAGATCAATCCGAACGACATCAATACGCTGGAGGTCCTGCGCGGAAGCTACGCGGCCGACTATGGCGACCGCACCTATGGCGTCTTCAACGTCTCGCCGCGAACCGGCTTCGAACGCAACAATGAAGCCGAGCTTGTGGTTACCGCCGGGAATTTCTACCAAACCGACGATCAGCTCAATTTCGGGGGACACACCAACCGCTTCGCCTACTACGCCAGCCTCAACGGCAACCGCACCGATCTCGGCTTACAAACGCCGACCGCCGCCGTGATTCACGACCAGGCGAACGGCTACGGCGGCTTTACTTCGCTGACGTATAACGTTGACGCGAAAAACCAGTTGCGATTCGTGGCCCAGCTCCGGCAGGACTATTACCAGGTTCCGTTCGATCCCAACGATCCGAACATCGACCCCGGTACGTTCCTCAGCGACAGCAACAAGGAACGCGACGGCTTCGTAATGGCCACCTGGCTGCACACGTTCAGTCCGGGCCTCGTTCTCAGCGTCTCTCCTTTCTATCACTACAACGACGTGGACTACGAGAGCAGTCCCTTCGACATCCCCAGTTCGGCCACGCAAGACTTGACTTCGAACTACGAAGGTGGAGAAGCCAACATTTCGTGGATCGCGGGCATCAATAATCTCCGCGCAGGCGTCTACGGTTTCGCGCAGCAAAGCAGCCAGACCTTCGGCCTGGTCTGCAATTCTCCGGGCGACTGCGAGAATGTTGTCCCTCCTGTCACCTCAAGCCCCAACGGCGGCCTCGCGGCAATCTACGTCGAAGATCAGATCCAACTCACAAAGTGGATTTCGTTGAGCGGCGGCCTCCGCCAGACGCACTTTTCCGGCGGCGTGGTGGAGAATGCCACCAGTCCTCGCGTTGGTGCCTCCCTGCGCATCCCCAAACTCAACTGGGTACTCCGCGCCTTCTACGGCCATTTCTACCAGGCGCCCCCGTTGCTGACGATTTCTGGCCCGTTGCTCGACGCCGCGAACAACCAGGACCTCGGGTTCATCCCGCTCCACGGCGAGCGCGACGAAGAACACCAGTACGGCGTCACCATCCCTCTCTGGGGCTGGACGATCGACGCCGACACCTTCCTGACGCGCGCGAAGAACTTTTTCGATCACAACAATTTCAACAACTCCAACCTCTTTTTCCCCGTCACCATCCAGGGCGCCCGCATCAACGCCTGGGAGCTCACGCTCCGTTCCCCGCGCATCCACAACCGCGCCCAGTTCTATCTGACGTATTCCAACCAGCTCGCCCTCGGCTATGGCGATATCAACGGCGGCCTCACCGACTTTTCCTTCGGCGACGGCTACGGTCTCCTTGATCACGACCAGCGCAACACGCTCCACGTCGGCGGCCAGGTCACTTTGCCTTGGCGAAGTTACGCTTCCACGGACGTCTACTACGGCTCTGGCTTCACCAATGGCGACGATTCCATTCCGGGCACCCACCTCCAGCCGCACACCACCTTTGACCTGTCGCTGGGCAAAAACTTCGGCGAACGCTTCTCGTTCGGCGTTACCGCCCTAAACGTGGCCAACCGGCGCGTGCTCCTGGATAACAGCTTCACCTTCGGGGGCACTCATTACCTGAACCCGCGCGTGATCTATGCTCAGCTGCGGTACCGTTTTAACTACTAAGGAGCGTCATGAAGCAATTGTTTGCTGTTCTCGTCGTGATTGGCTGTAGCCTCGTCGTAGGCTGCCAGTCAAAGCCTGTTAAACACTATCCGATTCAAGCCCTGGTAATCTCCGCGGATGCCAACAAGGGACTCATCATCGTCAAACATGGCGATATCCCGGGCCTCATGCCGGCCATGACCATGACGTACGAGGTCGCCGAACCCAAACAAATCGAGACGCTGCAACCCGGGGACACGATTTCCGCCGACCTCGTCGTTTCCGAGAATAATGCCAAGCTGGAGAAAATCGTCCTCGTCAAGAAAGGCGATGGGAAGCTCGCCCCCGGCACCACGCAACGCGCCCCCGAGGCCGGGGATGACGTTCCCGATTTCGCCCTGGTCAATCAGGACGGAAAACTCCTCCACTTCCACAATTTCCACGGGAAAACCCTGCTCGTGACCTTCATTTACACCCGTTGTCCGCTTCCGGACTTCTGCCCGCGCATGAACGAAAACTTCCGCGCCGTACAAAAAATCCTGGCCTCCACTCCCGATGCGACTCAGCGCGTCGTCTTCCTCAGCATCAGCTTCGACCCCCAACACGACACTCCCCCGGTGCTGAAACACTACGCCTCGATTTACAAAAAACTCACGTCCGGCGAAAAGCCCTTCGTCTGGGAATTCGCCGCGCCCTCCAAAAAGGATTTGCCGGACATCGCCCAATTCTTTGGCCTGGTCTACGAACCCAAGCAGGCCCAAATTGTCCATTCGCTCAGCACCACCCTGATCGGTCCCGACGGCAAGGTCGTCCAGTGGTTCTCCGGCAACGACTGGGTCCCCGCCGACGTCGCGCAGTCGATCGAGCATGTTCTGAACCGCGCTTAGCGGACGGACGCTCAAAGCACGCGTGGCCACCAACAGCTTGCGGATTCCACGCCACAAACGCTAGACTGGCGTCAGCTTCTACGGCGATGGAGTTCGCCATAACCGCCCCGGCTGTACCCGCCGTGGCTGATGACTCCTGGCTGCCTCGCGGCACCAGGAGTTTTTTCTTCTGCGCGCGGTTTGCGGCCGGATCGGAGAGACTTTGCGTTTATTGCTGATTGGAGCGTTCGGCGCGGTGGGAACGCTCACGCGGTACGGCATGCAGGGATTCGTGCAGGTCAAGATGAACAGCGTGTTTCCCTACGGCACCCTGCTCGTGAACCTCCTGGGATGTTTTTTCCTTGGCCTCATCGGCCAGCTGCTTCTGAATCGAATCATCGTCCCTCCGGAATGGCGCATGGCTATTGCCGTCGGGTTTTTCGGGGGCTTCACTACCTTCTCCAGTTTCGGTTGGGAGACGGCAAAAATGCTGGAATCCGGCGAATGGCTTCGCGCCTCCATGTATGTGGTCATTAGTGTCTTGATTGGCTTACTTCTCTCGGTCGCCGGCATCCGACTGGCGAACCAGCTCTAGGAGCGCGCCATGACCCACCAAAAATTCGAAGGCGAACGCACGCTGATGCGCATTCACATCGGGGAATCCGATAAATGGCACGGCCGCCCGCTTTACGAAGTCATCGTCGAAATGCTGCGCAAGGATGGCTGCAGCGGCGTCACCGTGCTCCGCGGCGTTGCGGGATTCGGCTCCTCCAGCGTCTATCACACGGATAAGCTGCTGCGGCTTTCGCAGGACCTGCCCATCATTCTGGAGATTGTCGAAACCCAGGAGCGCATTGATCAGCTCCTGCCCCGCCTGGATGAAATGGTGGACGGTGGCCTGATCACGCTCGAAAAAGTCCGTGTAATCCTCTATCGCCCAGCCAAACGCTGAAACCCGATTCTTTTGCCGTGAGCGGCCGGTGCTCGCTTTTCGTTTCTGCCTGCCTGGAAATTTGTCATCCAAAGCGAAGGATCTCAGCCGTTCCGCTCGGCTCAAGTCTGGCCGCAAAGAGACTCGTCGGCACTCGCTGCCGTTTCTCCTTGCGGGCCGCAAACGATACACTAACCCGCGTGACTCCCGAGCCTGCCCCTGCTCCACACTCCTCGCCTCGTTGGCTCAACCGCACCGTCCTCGGCGTCGGCATCACCAGCCTGTTCAGCGACTGGAGCCACGAAATCGCCACGGCCATTCTCCCCGCGTTCCTCGCCACTATCGGCGCGGGCCCGGCGTGGCTGGGTGCCATTGAAGGCATCGCTGACGGGCTCTCCAGCTTTGCCAAGCTCGGCGCCGGCCATTACACCGACCGTTTGAAAAAGCGCAAGCCTCTGGCGGTGTTCGGCTATGCGTTCACCGCGCTGGCCACCTCCTCTTTTGCGTTCGCCGCGCACGCCTATCACGTTCTCTTTGGACGCGCTGCCGCCTGGCTCGGCCGCGGCGTGCGTTCGCCGGCAAAGAAAGCATTGCTGGCCGCCGACGTCTCCCCTGAAGCCTATGGCCGCGCGTTTGGTTTCGAGCGCTTGATGGACACGGTCGGGGCTATCGCTGGCCCGCTCACTGCCCTGTGGCTACTGAATGTCACCCACCACAATTACCGTGCCGTCTTTCTCTGGACCCTTCTCCCCGGCATGGTCGCCGTATTTTGTTTCTGGGCCCTCGTGCGCGAGCGTCCGCTGGAGTCACGAAAAAAGCTATCCTTTTTTCATGGGCTGCGCAGCCTGCCTGGCGGTTTTCGCCAGCTTCTCTTTGGAGTGGGCGTCTTCGGCTCCGGCGATTTTTCGCACACGCTGCTGATTTTGTACGCCGCGCGCATGCTGACTCCCGCCCATGGCGTGGCCGTTGCGGCAAGCCTCGCTGTCGGACTCTATACTCTCCACAACGTCTTCTACGCGGGATCGGCCTACGTGAGCGGCTGGCTCAGCGATCATGTGCCGCATCGCAAGGCCATTCTGGCGGCTGGCTATGCGCTGGCCGGTGTGACGGCAATTTTCCTGACTACCACTCCCGCCTCGCTCTGGCTACTGGGCGGTTTGTTTGTTCTTGCGGGAATCTACGTCGGTACTGAGGAAGCTCTGGAGGATTCGTTGGCGGCGGAACTGGTTCCCCGCGAGCAGCACGGCATGGCCTTTGGAACGCTCGCTGCGGTGAACGCCGTCGGCGATTTTCTCTCCAGCATGGTCGTGGGACTTCTGTGGTCTTCGATCTCAGCCCGCGCGGCATTCTCCTTTTCCGCCGTCCTATTCTTCTTCGGCGCCTTCCTGATCCTTCGGCTGCGCAAGTGACTGTTCCGGCTCAGCCAACGTTTCTTCACCAGCCGCCTTCTTGGACGCTTGCCTCCGCCGGTGCACCTCTGCCAGCAAATATTTGCGAAGGTTTTCCGATACCACCCCAGGCGCAGCAAGCTCCTGCAAATCCATTACCGTCAGTTCCGGCAGGTATCCCAGCACCAGTGAAAGCGGCGTCGCCGCGTTGCGCACCATGGCCAGGCGCACGTTGTAGTATTGCGACCATTTCCGGTGATTGGCCACCGCCAGCACCACCGCCTGCGGCAATTTCTCCCGCCATAAAACCCTCAGCACCTGCGCTTCGGTAAGCCGCGGATTCTCCAGCGCAATCTCCAGCACCTGCGCATGGCCCGTGGCCATCAGCGCGCCGGCCACGCGCGCCGGCCCGCGCCGCGCCAGCGTGATACGCGGCCCCAATGCCAATTGGGGCATTCTGGCGATGACGTATTCCTCCGCGTGACGCTTCAGTTCCGTCGAGGTCGCCGGCGACAAGGCATATTGCACCAGGTCCATCAGATACAGATCGCGCAACAGTCGCAACCCCACCAACCGGGGCGCGCGCGGGTGAAACACCAGCGCTTTCTTCACCGCATAGCTCTTCAGAAATGCCTTGCTCGCCGCGATGCCTTCCAGCACCTCGCCGGGCAAATCTTTGCGCGCAAGCAGCAGGCCGAGCGAAGTTTCATCCAACGCGGGATTTTCCAGCAGGGCCAGCAGCACGTCAGCCGACGGATGGTAAAGAAACGACTTCAGCTCTTCCCCGTTCGCGACGCGCGCCCGCTCCCGCTGCTGCTCAATCATACCCACGTAATTTCCCTCACGCCCGAACCGCCAACTCCACGGCCATTCGCGCCGCTGCTTCCGCCGGATGCATCGTCAATTCCGCGAATTGCCCAAAGGGTGCAACTTTCCGCAAATGCTCATTCAGGCGCTCATCCAGATACCGGGACCGCCCGATCATGCCCCCGGTCCTCGCCAGCAGGAACCTCTGCGTCTGCAACTGTAACCGCTCGACCAAGTCCTTCACCAACTCCCCAAGAGCGGCGGCACACTCTTCCAGCAGGCGGCGCGCGGCGGCATCGCCCGATGCCTCGGCCTGCACCACCACGGGGAACAATCGCGGAAAAACATCGTCGGGCGCCGCATTCACGCGCGCTTGCAGCTCCGCCCAACTCGGCTCGCCGGTTTCCGCCAGAATCCGCTTGCCCAGCGGAGTGTCGAGCCCCGTCCGCTCGAAATGTCGTAGCGCGGCATTCATCGCCCGCTGCCCGACGTGGTGCGCGCTGCCTTCGTCGCCGAGCAGATAGCCATAGCCGCCCACACGCGCCATCTGGCCGTGCGCGTCCCGCCCCACCGCGCCCGATCCCGTTCCGGCGATCAAGACAATCGCGGCTCCTTCCCCTACGGCCTTCAGTGTCAAATCCAGATCCGTGCAGATGCGAATCGCAATCCCCGGAAATTCTTCCTCCAGCAACCGCTTCATTTTTTGCGCGGAGTCCGGATTCGCCGCGCCCGCGAGGCCGGCACATAGCGCACGCACCTGATCGGCGGAAACGCCCGCAGTGCGCATCGCCGCTGCCGCCGCGTCCCGCACCGCCGCTGCTGCTCCCGCAAAGCCAACCCGATTGGGATTCGCCGGGCCGCCGCGGCTCTCCACGATGATGCGGCCGTCCTCGCCCAGCAAGACACACTCGGTCTTTGTCCCGCCGCCGTCCAATCCCAAAACATAGCGCATAGCAAAAGCATACGCGAGCCGCCCGTCTCCGGCGCGCCGGAGGCGAACCCCGTGCTGAAAGCGTGCCTACTCTTCGTGCATCCGCGAATGCTTCATTGACGCACCCACCAGCAGCCACTATTCTCGACACGCTTCGCGCGGCCGCCCGCCGTTGAAGCCTGCACAATGCACATTCACCTCCTCGACCTGGCGATCGTCATTTTCTATCTATTGGGCGTCACCGCGCTGGGTGTCCATTTCCGCGGAAAACAACGCGATGTCCGCGACTACTTCCTTGGCGGGCGCACGGCGCCCTGGTGGGCGCTGGCCCTTTCCATCGTCGCCACCGAAACCTCCACGCTGACCATTATCGGCACGCCCGCCCTCGCCTATGGCGGCAACATGACGTTTCTCCAGCTGGTGCTTGGCTACGTTGCCGGACGCTTCGTGATCAGTTTCACACTGTTGCCGGGATTTTTTCGCGGAGAATTTCTTACTGCCTACGCGGTGATCGAAAAGCGCTTCGGCCCGCGCATGCGCTCAGTCGCCGCGGTCACATTTCTCGGAACGCGCACCTTGGCCGAGGGCGTGCGAGTCGCGGCGATCGCCTTGGTCGTCAGCGTGGCGCTCGGCACTTCGCAGCGCCTCGCGGTCTTCATCGTCATCGCCCTTACGATTCTGTACACCTTCGAAGGCGGCATGAAAGCGGTCATCTGGACCGATGTCGCTCAGTTTCTGCTCTATCTACTCGGCAGCCTGCTCACGTTCGGCATCCTCCTCCACCGCATTCCCGGTGGTTGGTCGGAAGTCGTGCAAGTAGCAGCGGCGCACGGTCACAAACTGCAAATCCTCAACTTCAGATGGAATCTGGCTACGAAATACACGTTCTGGTCCGGCGTGATCGGCGGCGCATTTCTCACCATGGCGAGCCACGGAACGGACCAGACCATCGTGCAGCGCCTGCTGGCGGCCCGTAACCAGGAGGACAGCCGCAAGGCGCTCATCGCCAGCGGTTTCATCGTCCTGTTCCAGTTCGCGCTGTTTCTGCTCGTTGGCGTTCTCCTCTTCGTCTTCGCGCAACACTCTCCCCTGCTCGGACCTGCCGATCGTGCCGACAGCATCCTGCCCGCGTTCCTCGTGCGCGAAATGCCCGGCGGCCTCGCCGGTGTCCTTCTCGCCTCGATCCTTGCGATCGCCATGTCCAACGCCAGCGGCTCGCTCAATTCCCTCGCGGCCTCCAGCGTGGTGGATTTCGCGCGGCTGCGCGGCAAGGAGAACGATCCCGCAGCGTTTCTGCGATTGTCCCGGCGGGTGACGCTCGTCTGGGGCGCGGTGCTGATCGTCTTCGGGCTATTGCCCTGGAGCCATCTCCTCGAAGCCGGGCTCACCGTCGCCTCGCTGCCCTTTGGCAGCCTGCTCGGCCTTTTCTTGTTGGCCACGTTCGATTCGCGGGCCAACGCGGCCGGTTCCATGATTGGCATGTTCGCTGGCCTCGCATCCGTCCTTCTGGTGCTCGGTTTCACGCCAATCGCCTTCACCTGGTACGCCCTGATCGGATCGTGCGTTACGTTTGCGCTCGGCGCTTTAGCCAGCCGCGCCTTTTCACAACCGCCTCGAACTCCTGAGTGAATCTTTCGCCGGTTGGGCTACACTCTTCATCCACGCACGCCCCGGAGGACTATGACCGAAAAGCGCCTGGAACTTGTTCGCGGACTGGGTCCGTGGGCTTCCGCGGCCATCGTAGTCGGCACAATGATCGGCACGGGAATTTTTCTGAAGCCCGCGGAAATGGCCAGCGAGGGGCGCAGTGTGTCCGTGGTTTTCGCGGCATGGATCGTCGGTGCAATCCTTTCCCTCTTCGGCGCGTTGAGTTTCGCCGAGCTTGGCGCCGCCATTCCCGAAGCTGGCGGGGAATACGCCTATCTCCGTCGGGGCTTCGGTCCGGTTTGGGGATTCCTCTTTGGCTGGATGCACTCGATCGTAGGCCGCCCGTCCTCGGCCGCTTCCATCGCCGCGGGATTGATGCGCTTCCTCGGTTTTTTTCTACCCGTCGTTGCCACGCCAATCTTCACCTGGCACATCGCCTTTCCCGGGTTAACCGGTTGGCTGAAACCTTACGACTTTGTCTTCACATGGGCGCAGCCACTGGCGGTCTTTTGGCTGGTGCTCATGACCGGAGTCAACTATCTCGGCGTACGCCTGGGTGGCGGCGTGCAGGTCTTCCTCACCGCAATCAAACTGCTCAGCGTGCTGATCGTGATTGGCGTGGCATTCGTGCTTCCCTCGGGACTCGCGGGGCAAGCGAATCCCATCTGGCCAACGGCAACAGCCGGCTCGGGATTGCTCGGCGCATTTTTGGCGGCGCTCGCGGCGGCTCTCTGGGCTTACGATGGCTGGGAGGATCTGAACCTGGTCGGCTCCGAAGTAAAAGAGCCGGACCGCAATATTCCACGTGCCCTGGTCGGTGGCGTCGCTCTGGTGGCCGTGATCTATCTGCTCTTCAGCGCAGCCTGCTTCCGCGTCCTGCCCTTCGCAAGCGTCGCCAGTTCCGCGCACGTCGCTTCGGACGTGGTAGTACGCGCCGTCGGTCCCGCGGCTGCCGTCTGGATCACGCTCGCGATGGCCGTTTCCGCGCTCGGCTCCATGAACTCCTCCGTCCTTAGCGGCGCGCGCGTACCCTACGCCATGGCCCGCGACGGAATCTTCTTCAAAATCGCCGACGGCATTCATCCAAAGTACCGCACGCCCGGTCGCGCTCTGATTTTCCAGTGCGTGTTGACCAGCCTGATGGCGCTGACGGGAACCTTCGAGGAGCTGACGAACCTTTTCATTTTCGCCGCGTGGATTTTTTACGGCCTCGCCGTGGTTGCGATGTTCCGCATGCGCCGCACCGAACCTGATCTCCCGCGCCCCTATCGCTGCTGGGGCTATCCCTGGGTACCCGGCCTCTTTGTACTGGGAGCCTTGGCGCTGACCATCAACATCTGGATTGATCGTCCCGGCCGCTCCACAATCGGCTTGCTTCTGATCCTCGCCGGGTTGCCCTTCTACCGCCACTGGAGTAAATCCGCGAAAGATATGTCCAATTAGCGCCGGAGGCGCGAAATAATTGCGCTTAGGCCGTCAGGCCTGGGTCCAGACGCTTAAAACCGTCGAGCCTTGGAGGGGCGGCACAAACTCCACGACGAAAGAACTCTCGCCGTCTCGCTCGAAAATGATTCGGGAATTTTCTCGCGTAAAGACTAAAAATTCGGCGCGCTCGCCGCCGCTGTCCGATTCCGTGTTCCGCTGGCGGACACCGCCACCATGCCAAGCATCGCCTTCACCGGCACTTCGATCTCCGGGTACAACCCTTTGGCCATCGATTCCGTTCCCGTCACCAGGCGCCCCGCTGGCCGCGACACGTGCCCGTTCGCGTCCAAGGCATACACTCGCCCATCCCGCACCGCTGGAATCGCGTGCCACTCTTCGGGGAACGTCAGCGACAAATATTCGTTCCGCGTCTGCTCGGCGTTATAACCACACGGCGCAATGAAAATCACTTCCGGTGCCGCCGCCACGATCTCTTCCAGGGTAATGCGGCGCGACGGCACCTTAGCCTTGCCGAGCACGTCCACCCCGCCAGCGTGCTCCACCATTTCCGGAACCCAGTGGCCGCCCACATAAAACGGCTGAAGCCATTCCAGGACCACTGCTTTGGGCCGCTCCCCATCGCGGGCCACCCGCGCACTCAAATGTCCCAGCCGCTCGCCAATCCGCGTCACCAGGCGCTGCGCGCGTTCGCGGCGGCCGGTCGCTTCTCCGATCCACAAAATATCCCGCCACACGTCACCCAGATCGTGCGGATCGAGACTGATAATTTCCGGCTGCTTCGAAATCGTAGCCAGCGCCCCGGCTAGTTCCTCCGGCGTCGCCGCGCAAACGTGGCAAAGATCTTGCGTGAAGATGAGATCCGGTTTGAGCTCTTCCAGCAGCTCGCGGTTCACCGCATAGATGGATTCGCCGCGTTCCACGTGTTCGCGAACCAGCCGATCGATTTCAACAGGAGTCGCGTCTTTCGGAATTCGCGAGGAAACTACCGCCGTTTTCGTTTTCGCGCGCAGGGGATAGTCGCACTCGTGGCTGACACCGACGATTTCTTCATCCAGCCCAAGGGCGAACAGCACCTCGGTGGCCGAGGGCAGTAAAGAAACGATGCGCATATAGCGGACTCTAGCACATATCCGCACACAGGGTAATTCGGAATGCC
Source organism: Candidatus Eiseniibacteriota bacterium (assembly GCA_035518915.1). GTDB lineage: Bacteria > Acidobacteriota > Terriglobia > Acidiferrales > UBA7541 > Acidiferrum. Next base: position 40,269 of record DATIXE010000078.1, on the reverse strand, counting down.
CCGCCCCGTCGGCGATTATTTGTAAATCAGGTAGCGGCGCCGCACTTCGTCGTAGGCCGCCAGGTCCTTTCCCCAGCTCGCGATGATCTCGTTCGGTGAGACTCCCGCCTCCAGCTGTTGAATCGTCGAATCGTTTCCAAGCAGCAGGACCAGTTTGCTGAAATCGAAGTGATCGGGATAAAGCTTGTGCAATACGCCGGCGATCTCCAGTCCCATGCGCATCGAACGCACCGCGGCGCGGTCCGTTACACGTATGCTTACCCCGCCGCAATGCTGGCCGGCATATATCCCCCGGACGGGAATGTACGGATGATTGGCGAAGCGTACTCCCGGCAGCGTCTTTTCATTCAGAGCGGCGGCGACGTCTTCGCCGTCAACCCACGGCGCTCCGAACTCTTCAAAGGGAGTTTCCGTGCCTCGCCCCACGGATACACCCGCATTTAGCAGAATTTCCAGTCCGGGATAAAGAATCGCTTCCTTCAACGTCCGCAAATTGGGGGAAGGTGGAATCCAGCGAAGTCCCGTGCTCTCGAAAAAGTAGTTCCGGTGCCAGTTCCGCATCGCAATCACGTGAAGCTGCGCGTCAATGTGGTTCTCTTCGTTGAAATATTGCGCCAGCTCTCCGATGGTCAGCGCGTAACGCACCGGCAGCGGATAGTATGCGACGAACGAGGTCTTCTCGGCGTCGAGCATCGGTCCTTCCACGATCTCTCCATTCAGCGGATTCGGCCGGTCCAGTACATAAAACTCGATCTTGTGTTTGGCGGCTTCTTCCATGCAGTAGGCCATCGTTGTGGTGTAGGTATAAAAGCGAACGCCCGCGTCCTGCACGTCAAACACCAGCGCGTCGATCCCCTGCAGCATTTCGTCCGTGGGTCGAAGATGGTCGCCGTACAGACTGTAAATGGGCAAGCCCGTCGAGGCATCCTTGGACGACCCAATCTTCTCATCCGAGTGACCTGCAATGCCGTGTTCCGGGCTGAATAAGGCTACAAGCTGGACCCCCGGCGCGTGCGCAAGCAGGTTGATCGTCGTCCGGCCCTCATAATCCACACCGGTGTGATTCGTGATCAGCCCCACATGCTTTCCGCGCAAAGGCGCGAATTTCTCGGCTTCCAGCACGTCAATGCCGGTCTGCACGCGTCCCACATGATGCCGGGTTTTCGAGGCAGACACTCGTTTCTGCGGGGCCGCAAAGGTGCAGGTCGCTAACAAGGAAGCGCAGAGTACCACGATCCATCGGAGTCGGCAGTAATGCGGCCTTTTTGCGAACATGGAGCGATGTTCCATATGCCCCAATGATATTCTGGAACTCTGTTTCCGCACCTTCATTGTGAGCGGGAAGTGCGCGTGCTATATACAGTCAAGGCATGGGGCACGGCAGGGATTTTTCCAATATGAACAGGCGCACCGCCCGCTTTTTGCTTTTGCCCCTGCTGCTTCTATCCCTTATGACACCGAGAGTACGCAGTCATTCGCGTAGCGGCAAGTCCACAAAGTCCGCCGCGGCAAAATCGGCTGGCAAGAAGGCGCCGGGCCAGGCGGCCAACGTCGCCGAAACACCTCAGGCTGCGTCAGCGTGGGTGGAGTCGACGCTCAAACAAATGAGCGTTGGGGAGAAGGTAGGGCAACTCCTCTTCACCACCTATCACGGCAGCTTTACGTCCATGGATTCCGCGGCGTATGCGGATATGATGCGCGACGTGGAGCAGCTTCATGTCGGCGGCTTTATCAATGTCACTCAGGGTTCACCGCTTGGCTTTTTGAAAAGCGAGACCTATTCCACTGCGGTCCTCAACAATCAATTGCAGGCAAAATCAAAGCTCCCCTTGTTGATTGGAGCTGATTTCGAACGCGGCACCGCCATGCGCCTCGATGAAGGCACTTCCTTCCCCACGGCCATGGCTGTTGCTGCAGCCGGAAACCCGAAGGACGCCTACACGATGGGCAAAATCACCGCGCTTGAAGCGCGTGCCGTTGGCATCCAGTGGATCTACGCTCCCGATGCCGACGTGAACAGCAACCCGGCGAACCCCATCATCAATACGCGTTCGTTTGGTGAAGATCCTCAGCGGGTCGCCGAGTTCGTCACGCAATTCATTCGCGGCGTGCAGGAAAATGGCGGCCTGGCCACCGCAAAGCACTTTCCAGGCCACGGCGACACCACGGCGGATTCCCATATCGATTTGCCGGTAGTTACCGCGGATCGCCAGCGCCTCGAGGCAGTCGAACTCGTTCCCTTCCGCGCGGCCCTCGCCGCTGGCGTTGGGAGCATCATGACCGGCCATTTGAATGTCCCGGCGCTGGACCCCGATCCCAACACCCCCGCCACCCTCTCCCCGCGAATCCTCACCGATTTACTGCGCAAGCAGCTCGGCTTCGAAGGCCTCGTCGTAACCGATGCGATGGATATGGGTGGAATCACGGTCCGTTACGCGCCGGGCGACGCGGCGGTGCGTGCGGTTTTGGCCGGCGCCGACGCGCTTCTCATGCCGCCCGTTCCGGACGCGGCCTACGAAGCCCTGCTCGCCGCGGTGCAATCCGGCCGAATCTCGCAGGAGCGGCTCGACGCCAGCGTCCGCCGCATTCTTCGGGCCAAAGCCAAACTCGGCCTGCAAGAAAATCGCTCGGTGGACCTCGCGGCGCTTAACTCCAGATTCGGCAGCGTCGCTTGGCAGGACGAATCGCAGCAAATTTCCGACCGCGGCATCACTCTGCTGCGCGACACGCCTCACCGTTTGCCACTGGATGGCACAAAGCCCGCGCGGGCCTTGCTTGTCTGCCTCTACGCCGACCCCGAGCCCTACCCCGGCCAGGATCTCGAGCGCGAATTGCGCCAACGCTTCGATTCCGTCGTCACCCTGCGCGCCGACACGAAATTCGCCAAAGCCGAAAATCTGAAACTCCCGCCGCCCGATTCCTACGACGTCGCGATTCTCGCGCTCTTCGTCCGCGTCAGCGACCGCAAGGGCGACGTCGACGTCCCCGCGGATCAATTCCCCCTGATCCAGCAAATCTACAAATCGGGCAAGCCGGTAATTTCCGTTGGCCTCGGCAGCCCCTACCTCATCGAAAGTTTTCCGCAAGCCGAGACGTGGCTCTCCGTCTTCGGCATCAGCGACGTCGCGCAGATTTCCGTCGCCCGCGCGCTCTTCGGCGAAATTCCCATTCGCGGCCGTTTGCCCGTGACCATCCCCGGCGTCGACTTGAAAGCCGGCTTCGGCTTGCAAGTGCCCGCCGATCCCATGACCCTGCAACCCATGGACGTCCGCGCCGAAGCGCAACTCAAGCCCGCCTTCGACGTCGTCGAAAACGCTATCGCCGACAAGGCCTTTCCCGGCGCCAGCCTCGCCGTCGGCTATCGCGGAAAGGTCAGCGTGCATGCGTTCGGCAAGCTCAGTTACACCGCGAAAGCGCCATCTGTCAGCACCGGCACGATGTACGACATTGCCTCCCTCACCAAGGTCGTCGTGACCACCACGCTCGTCGAAAAGCTTGTCGAGGGCGATTTCCCCTCACCGCTCAATCTCGACGCCCCCGTCGAGCGCTACCTTCCGGAATGGACCACCGGGCCGCAGCCCGATTGGCGCCGCAAAGTGACGGTACGCAATTTGATGACGCATACCTCAGGCCTTCCCGCATTCAAGGAGTACTGGCGCACCTCCACCAGCAAGCAGGAAACCCTGCGCCGGATTTTTGCGGAGCCTCTGGAATACGAACCCGGCACGAAGGTCGTTTATTCCGACCTCGGCATCATCTTGATGGCGGAAATCATCGAGCGCCTCACCGGCAAGCCGCTCGACCAGCTCGCCAACGAATACATTTTCGAACCGCTCGGCATGAAGCACTCCATGTACAAGCCTCCCCAATCCATCTGGCAAGAAATCGCGCCCACGGAATTCGACAGCCAATTGCGACATCGCCTGGTGCAGGGCGAAGTCCATGACGAAAACGCCTACGCCATCGGGGGTGTTTCCGGGCATGCCGGTGTCTTCAGCACTTCACCCGATCTCGCAGTGTTTTGTCAGATGCTCTTGAATGGTGGAGTCTACGCGCATCAACGCATCCTGAAGCGTGCGACGATCGCGCAGTTCACCGCGCCGCAGCCCCTTGCCAGCAATACGCGCACGCTCGGCTGGGTGGTGCCCACGGAAAACAGTTCCAGCGGCCACTATTTCTCATCCCACAGCTACGGCCACACGGGCTTTACCGGAACGACCATCTGGATCGATCCCGATCGCCAGCTTTTCGTTGTTTTGTTGACGAATCGCGTGAACCCCACGCGTGAAAATCACAAAATTGCCCAGGTCCGCCCCGCCGTCCACGACGCCATCATGAAAGCCCTCGGCCTGGCCACTGAAACTGCCCCAGTCAAGTAGCGCGTTTTCCGCAAAGTTCTGGAAGAGCGACACAAGATAGCCCAGGGCGTGAGTCCTGGGTTTCGAAAGCAGCCAAAGCTCAGCGCCGTAGGTGCGCAAGAAAGAGTCGTGGCTACGGGTTCTATTTTTCCTTCCGCGCCTCCCGTGTTCAGCCTCTGTCCTCACTGCACTTAGATTCGGCGTTGAATTGAACTACGCGAACTCCCGCTCTGCCTGCCGCAGGTCTTCCATCCTTCCCAAATCCCGCCAGGAATATTCATCCGCGGGAAACGCCAGAATCCGCTCCCCTTCCCCTGCCAGCCGCAGATAGCTCTCCATAATCGAGAAGGCTCCCTGCTCGGTAAGCTTCGGCAGCAGCCGCGGCGAAATCGCGTGAATGCCCGAAAACGCAAACGCCTTCATATTCGGAATCGGACGGGCAAATTCCGGATCGCGTCCGCTGATCCACCTGCCGGAGAGTTCGTCGTCCGCGCCAAACAGCAATTGTCGCGAGCTTTCCCGCTGTTGCACCGCCAGCGTGGCCAGCGCGTGCCGTTCACGGTGAAAATTCAGCAGCACATGCAGGTCGATCGAGCTGATCACGTCCACGTTGTGCAGCAGAAAAGGCTCATCGAGCCGCCCCGGATCGTCCAGAAAAAACCACGCTGCTTTCTTCAATCCCCCACCGGTATCCAGCAGCAGATCGTCTTCCCGGGAAATCTCTACCCGCAGCCCAAAATTCCTGTGCGCGCTCAAGTACTCCACCACCATGTCCGCAAAGTGATGCACATTGACAATCACCTCGCGCACGCCGAACGAAGCCAACCGCGTAAGAGAAATCTCCAGCAGCGTCTTCCCGCCAAGCTCAACCAGCGCCTTCGGCCGGTCGTCGGTCAGCGGCCGCAGGCGCGTCCCCAGGCCCGCCGCCAGCACCATGGCCCTCATCGGCCCATCTTCTCCAGTTCCAGATGCCGCACCACCACGTCCACGCCTGCCCGCCCGCGCAACCGCCTGGCAAGTTGCTCGGCCAGAAACACGGAACGGTGCTGCCCTCCCGTGCATCCGAACGAAACCATCAGGTTCTTGAACCCGCGCTTCTGATAACTAGCGATGCTTTCCTCCACCAGGGCCGCCGCGCTCGCCAGATACGGCCCAACGCTCTCCTCCCGATTCAAGTAGTCGATCACCGGCTGGTCCTTCCCCGTGAGCTGCTTGAACCGGTCTTCGCGCCCGGGATTCGGCAAACTCCGTCCATCAAACACAAATCCTCCGCCATTTCCCGATTCATCCCTTGGCATTTCGCGATGGAACGAAAAACTGAAAACGCGCACCACCAGATTCTGGGTATCCGGCCGCTTCTGCGGCGCCAGGCTCTGCAGTTTCTCCGAGCCCAGCATGCTGCGAAACGCGCCCAGCAGCGTCGGCAACGCGATCGGCACTTCCACGTTGTGCAGCAGCCACCGCAGGTTTTTCACCGCGTACGGCACGCTCTGCAGAAAATGCGGCTTGCGCTCGTAAAATCCCCGGAACCCATACGCGCCCAGCGCCTGCATAATCCGCACATAAACGAACGCGTAGTAATAACGCTGGAACGCTTCGCGGTCGAGTCGGATATGCGTTCCCAGCGCCTCCAGATAGCCTTCGAGCAGCTGCTGGCGCAGTTCCGGAGGCAAATCTGCCTTGGCATCGAACAGCAGCGATGCAATGTCGTATTGCAGCGCGCCCTTCCGCCCGCCCTGGTAGTCCACGAAATACGGCAGACCCTCGCGCAGCATTACATTTCGCGACTGAAAATCCCGGTACAGAAAATAATCGCCCGGCGCTTCCAGCAGAAATTCCGTCAGCCTACCAAAATCGTCCTCCAGCGCCTGCTCATTGAACGCGATCCCCGCGAGCCGCAAGAAATAATACTTGAAATAATTCAGGTCCCAGTTGATGGACTGCCGGTCGAAACTCCCCCGCGGATAGCAGACCGAATAATCCAGGTCGCGCCCCGCCTCGATTTGAAACCGTGGTAACTCCGCCACCACCTTACGGTAGATCCGGATCACTGCGTCGGCGATCGCTTCGCCCGCTCGATTGCGGGAAAGAAAATCAAACAGCGTCAGGTCTCCAAGGTCCTCTTCCAGGTATGCGCCCTGGTCCAGTTCCTCCCCGTAAATCTCCGGCACCGGCAATCCGTGCCTCCGGAAATGCCGCGAGAAAGCAAGAAACGCCGCGTTCTCTTCCCGTACGCCATATAAAACCCCGATCGCCGATTGATTCCCGCCCGATAGGCGCACAATTCGCCGCCCGGAGCCCCCAAGCTCTCCCTGGAGCTGCTGCGCGTGCTCCGCGGGCAGGTGAAAATACGCCTCGAATAGTCTTCGCAGAACGTCCATGGAATGAGTTTCCATCCGGCGCGTCGAAAAATAGGACCCACACCGTTCTACCATAGCTGCCCTTCCGTGTCGGGCCGATGTGCCCCGGAGTTGCTGTTCTTGGCGTTAGATAAAGCGAAACTCCCCGTGTCCCAATTTCTGCTCTCCCGGCGCTCCCGCTATAATTTAGAAATGCCTCCTCGCCAGTCGGTGCGCAAGTTCCATTCCCGGCACGTCACGGAAGAGCGGAATTCCGCGTCGAAGAACCTCGACCGGATGCCCGCGCGGGGAATCGTCCGCCTGATGAACCGCGAGGATGAAAAAGTCGCGCTTGCCGTGGGCCGCGCGCTTCCGGCCATCGCTCGCGCGGTGGAGGCCATCGTCCAAAGAATGAACCAGGGCGGCCGCCTGATCTATGTCGGCGCGGGAACCAGCGGCCGCATCGGCGTGCTCGACGCCGCCGAATGCCCGCCTACGTTCGGAGTCTCCCCGCGGCTTGTTCTGGGCATCATCGCGGGCGGCAAAAAGGCGCTCACGAAATCGATCGAAGGCGCCGAAGACCGCGCCGCCGATGGCGTTCAGGATTTGCAAAAATTTCGCCTCACGCCCACCGATTCGGTCGTTGGTATCGCGGCCAGCGGCGCAACACCCTATGTTCTGGGTGCGATCGCCTGCGCGAAGCGCTGTGGCTCGCTCACCATCGGCATCACGGCCAATCGCCGCTCTCCCCTGGCCAGCTCCGCCAAAATCGTCATCGCTCCGGAAGTCGGCCCCGAAATCCTCGCAGGTTCCACGCGCCTCAAAGCCGGCACGGCGCAAAAAATGGTTTTGAACATGCTCTCTACCGCTGTGATGGTCCGCCTCGGCCATGTATACGACAACCTCATGATCGACATGGGCGAGGCAAATGAGAAGCTTAGGGAGCGTGCCCAATGGATTCTGCGGGAGGCCAGCGGCAGAGACGTGTCCGCCGTTACACGCGCTCTGCGTCAAGCGGGACACGACCTTCGCGTGGCGTTAATACTCTTGAAACGAGGAGTCTCCGCGGCGCAAGCGCGCCGGATCTTGAAACAATCGGGTGGGAATCTGCGCAAGGCGCTCGGCGAATAGCCGAACATCTTTCCCGGGAAAACTTCGAAATGGATAAATTCCAAATTCGCGGCGGCAAGCCGCTCCACGGCACGGTGAAAATCAGCGGCGCAAAAAACTCCGCCTTGCCCGCCATGGCCGCCGCGCTGCTCACCGCTGAGCCTGTCACGCTTCACAATATCCCCCGCGTGCGCGACATCATCACCATGGGCAGGCTGCTCGCCTTCATGTCCGCCACCGTTTCCACGCGCGACTTTCCCGCCGAAACCTACACCATCGAAGCCAAGTCGCTCAATGACGCCGTCGCGCCCTACGAACTTGTGAAGACCATGCGTGCTTCCATCCTCACGCTCGGGCCCGCCATCGCCCGCGCTGGTGTCGCGCATGTCTCCTTGCCGGGCGGCTGTGCCATCGGCGCCCGGCCCGTGGACCTGCACCTCGCTGCTCTGGAAAAAATGGGCGCGCACATCGCCACCGAACACGGCTACATCCAGGCGAAAGTTTCCAACGGCGGCCGCCTCAAGGGCGCGCACATCGTCTTCGAAAAGATTACCGTCACCGGCACGGAAAATATTCTGATGGCCGCCACGCTCGCTGAAGGCGAAAGCATCCTTGAGAATGCGGCCCGCGAACCAGAGGTTACCGATCTGATCCACCTGCTGCGCAAAATGGGCGCGCAAATTCAGGGTGACGACACTTCCACCCTGCGAATCCACGGCGTTCCCAAGCTCCACGGCGCCACTCACTCCGTCATCCCCGATCGCATCGAAGCCGGCACCTTCCTGATCGCCGGCGCCATCACCGGTGGCGAACTTGTCGTCGCCAATTGCCGGCCCGCCCATCTCGGCGCTGTTCTCGCCAAACTTGAAACGGCGGGCGTCAATGTCGAATCCATCGATCCTTCCACGCTGCGGGTTCATGCGCCGAAAAGGCTCGTCGCCGCCGATGTCACCACCGAGGAGTATCCCGGCTTCGCCACGGACATGCAGGCGCAATACATGGCCCTGGCCTCGCAAGCTGAAGGCACTTCGGTCATCACCGAAACCATCTTCGAAAATCGCTTCCTGCACGCCAGCGAAATGGTCCGCATGGGCGCCCACATCTCCGTGGACGGCCGCCGCGCCGTCGTCCGTGGTCCCGCCAAACTCTCCGGCACCATCGTGCAAGCCTCCGACCTTCGCGCCAGCGCCGGCCTGGTCCTTGCCGCTCTCATCGCTGAAGGTGAAACCCTCATCGACCGCGTTTACCACATCGATCGCGGCTACGAAGCCATCGTCGAAAAGCTCCAATCCCTCGGCGCCGACATCGCTCGTCTGCACCCCTAGTCTCTCTCCCGTCGCCTGTACCCGCGCACAGACACAAATTTCGATTTTCTGCTAGAATGCTCCATCGGGAGGTGCGCGCCGGGCTCCCGATCGCATGCAAATCGCTCCAGGGGAGACGTTCATGGCCAATACCGAATTACTCGCCAAGATTGACGCCGCGATCGCTGCGAAAAATCTTCTGAAGCATCCGTTTTATCAGGATTGGAAGGCCGGCAAGCTCAGCCGTGAAGCGCTGCAGCTTTACGCGGCCCAATATTACCGCCACGTCGAAGCCTTCCCGAAACACCTTCGCGTGCTCGCCGCCCGAACCGAGGGCGCAGTTCGCGAAGTTGTCCTCGAAAATCTGCGCGAGGAGGAGAATCCCTCCCGCCCGCATCCGAAACTCTGGCGTGATTTTGCCGCCGCAGTGGGCGTCAGCGAAGACGACATCACCTGCTGCCCTGCTCTGCCCGGTGCGCAGGCCGCCGTGGAAACCTTCCGTGAAATCGTCGGCGATCGCACCGTGGCCGAAGCCGTCGCCGCTCTCTATGCCTACGAATCCCAGGTCCCCGAAATCGCCACCACCAAAATCGAAGGGCTGAAAGAGTTCTACAGCGTTCGTTCGCCCGAAGGCCTCGCCTACTTCGAAGTCCACGAGGAAGCCGACAAGGCCCATCGCGCGGCCTGGCGCAACTGGCTCCTGGAACATGCCCAAGGCAGCGACGAAGAAATCCTCGCTACCACCAACGAGGCTCTCGACGCGCTCTGGGGGCTCCTCGACGCCGTCCACTGCAAGCAGCCCGCTCACGCCTGCATGAATTAGCGTCGGGCGCGCCTTCGCGCCGTTGTCTCATCTATCTGTAGCGGCCGCCTCTCACTGCCCTGATGGCGGAAGGGAGGCGGACGCCTTCCACTTGGGCGCCCACCAATCTTTGTCGCCATCTCAAAATCTACCGGCCCGCCCATTCGGCACACAAGCAAAACGGCCCTCGATTTCTCGAGGGCCGTTTTCGTTAAAGTTGAAATTCCCCTTAGTTGCCTTCGCTGCCGCCGCTCGCCGCAGCCGCCGGAGTGGGCGTACTTCCGCCGTCCTTGCGCGCCTGCTTCTCGCGTGCTTCCTTGATCAGCGCCTTGCGTGAAAGCCGGATCTTGTTGCCTTCAATCGCCAACACCTTCACCAGCACCTGGTCGCCCAGTTTCAGTTCGTCGCGGACGTCTCTGATGCGGTGCTCGGAAATTTCGCTGATATGCAGCAATCCGTCGGTGCCTGGGAAAAGCTCCACAAACGCGCCGAACTCCGCCAGCCGCACCACCTTGCCGAGATATGTCTTGCCCACCTCGGCGCTGGCCGTGACATCGCGTACCATCTGCAACGCCTGGTCTCCGCCGGGGCCGCTGGTCGAGAAGATATGCACCGTGCCGTCTTCCATCACGTCAATCTTCACGCCCGTCTGCTCGATGATGGACCTGATCTTCTTCCCGCCCGGACCGATCAGGTCGCGGATCTTGTCGGTCGGGATGCTTAACTTGTAGAGCCGCGGGGCATACGCCGAGATATTCTCGCGGTGCTTGCCGAGCGTCACTTCCATGATGTCCAGGATTTCCAGGCGCGCCTTCTTCGCTTGCGCCAGGGCCTCCCGCATCATGGCAATGCTGATGCTGGTCACCTTGATGTCCATCTGCAGGGCCGTAATGCCTTCTCGCGTTCCGGCAACTTTGAAGTCCATATCGCCGTAGTGATCTTCCGCGCCGGCGATGTCCGTCAGAATCGCGTACTCGCCCTTGTCGCTAACCACCAGGCCCATTGCGATGCCCGCGCACGGCGCCTTCATCGGCACGCCGGCATCCATCAGCGCCAGCGATCCGCCGCAAACCGTCGCCATCGAGGACGACCCGTTGGACTCCAGAATGTCGCTCACCACGCGCATCGCGTAGGGGAACTCCACCTCCGCAGGCAAAAGGTTCGCCAGCGCACGCTCGGCCAGAGCGCCGTGGCCAATTTCGCGGCGTCCCGCTCCGCGCAACGGCTTCACTTCGCCCACGCTGAACGGCGGGAAGTTGTAGTGCAGCATGAACCGCTTGAACATGTCTTGCTCGAACAGCAGATCCAGCCGCTGCATGTCTTCCTTGGTGCCCAGCGTTAACGTGGCCAGCGCCTGCGTTTCGCCTCGCGTAAACAACGCCGAACCGTGTACCCGCGGCAACAAGCCCGCTTCGCAGGTGATTTTGCGAATCTGGTCGAACGCCCGGCCATCCGGCCGCCTCTTGGCCTTCAGCACTTCCTGCCGGAAAATATCTTCGCGGAGCCGTTCGAATGCGCGCTTCGTCAGCGCGAGTTTCTCCTCGTCCTCCTCCGGCACCGCCGTCAGAATCTCTTCCTGCAGCGCGTCCACTAGGTGATAGCTTTCCTTCTTGGGGTGCTTCTCCGTGTTCAGCGCGTCCTGCAGCTTCGCCCCGTACGTCTTCTTCAGGCTGTCGTAGATGGCCTGGTCGAACGGCAGCGGTTCAACGACCACTTTCTTGGGCTTGATTTGATCGTGGAGCTGCTTGATCGCCGCGACGATCTTCTTCACCTGCTCGTGGCCGAATTCCAGCGCTTCCACAACCTTCTCTTCGGAAACTTCAAACGCACCGGACTCCACCATCACGATGCCGTCCGCCGTCCCTGCGACCACGATATTCAGCTTGCTCACCTTCTGGTCGGCCACCGTCGGGTTCGCCACCAGCTTTCCGTCCAGGAATCCGACGCGCACCGCCGCGATCGGGTCGGTAAACGGCAGGTCGGAGCAGTACGCCGCCGCCGACGCCGCGGTTACCGCGATCACGTCGGGGTCGTTGTCGCTGTCCGCCGAAAGCACCAATGCGATGACTTGGGTCTCGTTCCGCCAGGAATCGGGAAACAGCGGACGCATCGGCCGGTCAATCAATCTCGATACCAGAATCTCTTTTTCCGTTGGCCGGCCTTCTCTCTTGAAGAACCCGCCCGGAATCTTGCCCGCGGAATACGTGTTCTCGCGGTAGTCCACCGTCAGCGGCAGAAAATCGCGGTCATTCGGCTTGTTGGACATGCAGGCGCTCACCAGCACGACGGTGTCTCCGTAGCGTGCCGTGATGGCGCCGTTGGCTTGCTTGGCGATTTTTCCGCTTTCCAGGATCAGGGGACGTCCCCCCACTTCGATCGATACCTGAAAAGGCGCTGGAGTGTGGTTATTTTCGGACATATTTGTTTTCCTTTGGCTCCCTGTCAGAGGAGCGCGATCGCAGGCTTGGCCTGCTGGCATTGGGAAGAAAAAAAGGAAGGGTAGTGGCCGGTCTTTAGACCGGCAACGCAGTAGGCTCACACCAATACGAACGCTGGCAAGCCGCAAGCATAAGGCTCGCCGCAATCACGTCCGGCGACAACTCCGCCAGACAACAGACTCCGTTGGGAATTTGTTCTCTCGTGAAGGCGCAAGCAGAGCCGCAATCCACGCGGCCGACCGCTACTTGCGCAGGCTAAGGCGTTCAACAATCTGGTGATACCGATCCGGGTCCCGCCGGTTGAGATAGTCCAGCAACCGACGCCGCTTGTTGACCATCATAATCAGTCCCCGCCGCGATGCGTGGTCCTTGACGTGCGACTTGAGATGCGTCGTCAAATAGTTGATCCGCTCGCTCAGCAGTGCAATCTGCACTTCTGGCGATCCTGTGTCCTTTACGTGTGCGCGGTATTGTTCGATCAACATTACTTTGGCGTCGCTCAAGTGCCCCCCACCGTCGTCCCTGAAATTTTCCTCTTTTCTTCGACTCTTTAACGTTAGCACAGTACCATTCGCAGTGTAAAGCTCCCGTAAACTCCCCGCTTTCGGACGCTCCCTCCCGCTCGCCCGTGGTAAAGTAGGCCGGGAGGAACGCCACATGAAAAAGAAACTCGTAGTCGGCGCTGCCGGCATCGCTCTGCTCGCCGCCGCTCTGGTTGTCGTCGCGCAACAGGATAAGTCCAAGCGTCCCAGCCCGCCCGCGCAAGCCACCTTTGACCTCGGCGGCGGAAAGTCCGTCACCATCGACTACTCAAGTCCCCGCGCCAAAGGCCGCAAAATTTATGGCGGACTTGTTCCCTTCGGCCAGGTCTGGCGGACCGGCGCCAATGAGTCCACCACGTTTGTCACCACCGCGGACCTCAACGTCGGCGGCACCACCGTTCCCGCCGGCAACTACACGCTCTTCACCGTTCCCGACAAGGACAAGTGGGAACTCGTCATCAGCAAGAAGACCGGCGAATGGGGCACCGACTATCCCGGGCCGTCCAACGACCTCGCCCGCATCCCGATGAAAGTCTCCGCACTTCCCTCGCCCGTTGAAGACTTCACCATTTCCTTTGAAAAAATGGGCAGCGGCGCGATGCTGAATCTCGACTGGGAAACCACTCGCGCCTCCGTAATGATCTCCAAAAAGTAACCGCCGCACAATGTCATCGAGCCGCGCCATCCGGATTGGCTGGCGCGACTTTTCTTTTATCATTTCCATTTTCGGATTGTGTCCCGCTCAAGCCAACCCTGGATTTTCTGTTTTCTAATCTTCTCCCCCGCCCCCATCGCATACACCACCGACTCCGCAATTCCATCCACCATCAACACTCGCTCGATCCGTGTGTCCGCCAGCGCCATCGTGCAGAACGGAGCCAATCCCAGCCAGGTCGCCGTCAGGCAAAAGGTTTGGCACAAATGTCCGGCCTCCGCCAGCACCGCCCGGTACGCCCGCGCGTAATCGTATTTCCACTGTGTACGGTGAAAAACCGCGGTCAGAAACACCACGAATGCCGCATCCCGGAACCACCACTGCCCCGCCAGTAATTTCTGAATCTCTGCCGAATTCGTGCCTCGCCGGATTTCCTCCAGCCTGTTCCCCGCCGCATCGTAGTGATAGATCCCCCGCGGGACGCCCGCAATGTTCCGCGCCACCACGTACGCCTCGCACGGATGCAAAGCTCCTCCCGAGGGCGAAGTCTTCTGCGCAAATCGCGCGCCGGAGCGAATCTTCTCCCATCCCTGAACTCCGAAAGAAAGGTACAGGAGCGTCCCAAGGTTTTCCTTCGCCACAGCCCGATTGCCGAATGTTCTCCAGGTCCGCCGTTCTTGCAGGACCCGTGGAAAATCCCCGGAAATCCGATCCCGATTGAACCCAATGCTCTTGGCGCCGGGATACCGTTTCGCCGGTGCCGGCACTCGTTCCGCCTGCAGCAACCTCTCCACCAGGCGAATCTCCGCCGCGGTGATCTCTTCGCTGTAGGTATCTTTCGTCTGCAGATGAAAAAAGCCGGCCGCTGGATTCCAGGCCTTCCAGTCGCGCAGCGCCCGCTCTCGCCGGTCCTCCGGTGGGTTTTTCGTGGGGGAAATTTGCAGGAAGGTCTCTTGGACGAGCTCCCGCACCGCGTGGCGCAGCGACTCTGCCGTGTATTCCGGCCAGCGCCGGAAAATCTCCTCTTCGCGCTTCCATCCGGAAAAAAAATCGAGCAGCGCCGCCATCTCCACAGTGGCGGCAATCCTCTTGCGCGTCAGGTAGTTCTCAAAAAAGAGTTGTTTGCCCTGCCAGTAGGAAATCAGGAATGGCGCACGATGAATGAAGGGACCGCCCTTCTTCCCTCGCTTGGCGCTTCGGTTGGATAGACGAGTCATCCGGGAGCCTCGAGTTCAGATACTCCCGTCACGAAGAGAGGTAATGCCAGCCAATTCTAATTGCTTGGATATGACTTCGACATCTTGCCGCCCTTGCAGGCAGCAATAATCAGGTCCATTGCCTTAATCTGCCCCTCAATATCCTTCTTGTCCTTCGCGGAGGTCATCATTTTCTTGATCTTGGCCAGATGATGCCGGGTAACTTTCAGCTTCGCGTTAATCGTTTTGTAGCCTACTTTGTACTTCTTCGCCATTGCTGCCTCCATGCCCCAACGCGGGGGATTTCTGGCGGGCGCCGAATTCGCCCGGGCACTCGCAAACGTCCGCGTGGCGAGTCTATTCGACGTCACGAGTAGCGTCAAGAATTCATCCAGCGAATCGCACTGCTGCCCCTTCAAACCTTGCTAGTGCATCGCGCCCGCGGGCGCCACCTGCCAGTGCGCAATCAATTCTCGAAACGCAGGTTCCTTCCGCAAAAACGCGAACTGCGGATGCTGCCCAAGATTGACGAGCCTCCCATTCCTTTCTTCGTATGCTTTCTCCAGCCACTGCAAAACCACCTGCTTCTCTCTTAATCCCGAGTACGCCATCGCCCAGTCGTACGCGGAAACATATGGCCCGCTGCTCGTTTTCGGAAACGAAGCGATCATCTCCTGCGCCTCTTTCCGCCTACCTGCTCGCCCGTAGACCGCCGCCAGCTCCGCACGCCTCGACACATCACCCGGCGCCAGCGAAATGAAATTCCGGCCCTCATCAATTGCGTCCGCGAACGCGCCGCGTTCCACGTACGCCTGGCTCAAGTAGCCGTACGCCACGCCAAAACTCGGGTCCAGCCGCAGCGCCTCTTTCTCCGCTTCGATGGCCTTGTCGTAGTCGCCCGCCAGGTAGTAGCACCAACCCACATTCGCATTAATAATCAGCGAACGTGGATCGATCTCCCGCGCCAGCTTGATCTCCGTGATTGATTCTTCTTTGCGCCCATTGGCCGCCAGGAACAATGCGTACCAATGCAACCCTTGCGCGTATCCCGGGTTCAACGCGATTCCTCTCAGGAATTCGCTCTCGATTCCTCCGCGCTCCAGGCTGTAAAAACGAATCGCCGCCAGCGCCACGTGCGCTTCCGCCAGCCGGTCGTCCAGCGTCAGAGATTTTTCCGCCGCTTGCATCGCTTGCGGCATGGCTTGGGCCGCCGGCCTGAGCTCGTAATTGCTCAGGTTCATATAGGACACCGCCAACCCCGCATAGGCCTCGGCAAACGTCGGATCCTTCTCCGTCGCCGTCTGAAAATAGGAAAGCGCCGCTTGGATTCCGTCCGGCGTCCGCTTCGCCTCCTCGTACCGGCCCTTCAGGTACGCCTCATACGCGTCTGGAACCACCGTGCGGCTGCGCGCCAGTTCGGACGCCTCCGGTTGGCTCAATTCCACCTGAATCCCGCGCGCGATTGCCGTCGCCACATCGCTTTGCAGCGCCAGCACGTCCGTGAACTTCCGCTCGAAATTATCCGCCCACAGCGCCCCTTCCACGTTGGCCTGGAACAGTTTCGCGGAAATTCGCACGCGGTCTCCCGAACGCACCACCGAACCTTCCACTGCGGCATCCACGTTCAATTCCTGGGCGATCTCCTGCAGCGATTTCTGGGTATGTTTGTATTGCATTACGGAAGTCCGCGAAATCACCCGCAGCTTCTTGATCTGCGAAAGCTCCGTAATCAGCGCGTCCGTCATGCCGTCTGCGAAATAGTCCTGCGCCGGGTCTCCCGAAAGATTTTCCAGGGGCAGCACCGCGATCGATTGGATCGCGCCCACCATCACCTTTCTTGGCTTCGTTCTGGAATTGCTGACCGCCCAGTAGGCCCACGCTCCCGCCGCCAGCAGCAGCACCATGACGATCGCCACAATCCGCAGCGTAAATTTTCTCTGAGCCCGCCCCTCTCGCTGTGCCAGCACGCTGAAATACTCGTGCGTCCGCGAACTCGTGGTTGCCGCTTCCAGTGCGGCGCGCACCTCTCCCGCGCTCTGGTAGCGCTGTCCCGGATCCTTCTCCAGGCAGCGATCAATCACGCTTTGCAGGATCGGAGGCAGCGGCGGAGTAATCAGCGGCGTGCGCTCTCGCAGTATGGCTGCGCTCAATTCGAACGCCGTGCCGCCGCAAAACGGCCTTCGTCCCGCGGCCATTTCGTACAGCAGCACGCCCAGTGACCAGATGTCGCTCCGCGCGTCTCCCTCCTCCCCGCGCAGCACTTCCGGCGCCACGTACGGAAGCGTTCCCGTAAATGTATGTTGGGATTCCCACGACTTATCGAAGCGCGTCGTCTCTTCTCCGCCGCTTCCTGTCTCCAGTCGCCGCGAAATCCCGAAATCCAGCACCTTCAAGCGGCCTTGCGGCGTCAGGATCGCGTTCGCCGATTTCAGATCGCGGTGAATGATGCCTCGGCTGTGCGCGTGTCCCAATGCATCAGCCAATTGCATGCCAAAACGTTCCACCTGTTCCAGGGGCATCCCCCTCGACGGAATCTCCATGCTCAGCGGATGCCCTTCCACAAACTCCATGGCGATGTACGGCTTCTCGCCGATCTCGCCGACTTCGTAGATTGTGCAGATGTTTGGATGGTTCAACGCGGAAATCGCCCGCGCTTCCTCAAGAACGCGTTCATGACTCGCGGAAGTCCCCGTGGGAAGTGCGCCGAGAAATTTCAGCGCCACATGGCGTTGCAGCTTTTCATCGTGCGCGCGATACACCACGCCCATGCCACCTTCGCCGAGCTTTTCTTCGATAAGGTAGTGGCCGAATTTTTGCCCAATCATGGCAGTCGTTATATAGGAGAGTTCACCACAGGCCCTCGCCGCTGGCAAGCAAAAGTCTTGTCATTACTTGAAGTTGCAGGTTGGAACTACTTCAGATGGTGCAACTGGTTGGTTCCCCGGTCCACCAGCACCACTGCCCCCACCACCATCAGCGCCGCCAGGGCTACCCGAACGGTGATGGTCTCTCCGCCATAGAGCCAGCCCAGAAGCACCGCAATCACGGGATTCACGTATGTGTGCGTGGCCACCAGCGTCGGCGAAAAATGCTGCATGAGCCAGTTGTACGAGGTAAACGTCAGCACCGACCCGAATACCACCAGGTATCCGAACGCCAGCCAGGACCTCTCGGTCACCTGCCCCAGGGTGAAGTGCGCCGCCTCCCCCGCGAGTGTCCCCACCGTAATCAGCATCACGGACCCTGCCAGCAACGAAAGCGCCGAGAGCAGCAGTGGATTCCCGAACAGCTTCGACCTTCGCGAATAGATGATTCCCGCCGACCAGGAAGTCGCCCCCATCAGGATTACGAACGGCCCCCAGCCTCCTCGCGGGCCGGTGGCCAGCCCGGGCCCGGCCACCAGGATACCAACCCCCGTTAGGCCCATCAGAATCCCCGCCAGCAGCTTGCCATTCAGCCGCCAGATGCGTGCCGCCGCCGACGACATCAGAAACACAATGATGGGCTCAATCGCGATCAGCAGCGAAGCCGTCCCGCTCGGCACATACTGCTCCGACCAGTGCAGCGACCCGTGCCCAACCAGAAAAAAGAAAAATCCGATCACCACGCTCGCGCGGATTTGTGCCCAGGTCGGCCGGAAGCCCTTAACCAACGCCCAGGTCAGCAGAATCGTGCCCGCCGCCAGGTGCCGGAATCCCGCCGCGTAGAACGGAGGAATCGTCTCCACCGCGTAGCGAATCGCCAGGTACGTCGAGCCCCAGATGAGATAGATCGCGGCAAACGCCAGGAACACGCGAATTCTCCACGAGCCTCCGTGCTCCTTGCGCTGCAGCATTGCCCGGGTAGCTGCAATGCTTTGTGCGGTCTCGCTCATGGCGTCACGTCTGACAAATCAAGCTAACCTTCTTCCCCCAAATCGGGGAGAACCAATATGGGTCGCAATTCGACAAAAAACATGTAGGAAGAATTCAAAAGATTCGTGAGGGATCCGGCAATCAATTCATTCCAGGCGTGGGCTTCCGAAAGATCACCAGGTAATCGTCGTCCGGCCAATCGTCTATGGTCTTTTCGACGATGAATCCCGCCGCTGTCAACTCGTCCACCAGGACCTTCTTTGGTATCCCGTGGCCGCCGCGATTGCTGGGCACTCCCTTTACGGGCTCGTTCTGGGTCAGCCACTTCCGTGGAGGAAAATCGGTCACCGCCAGCGATCCGCCTGGTTTCAGCGACTGCAACAAACTCGCATCCATCTCTTTCGGTGCCGTGAAATGATGGTACACACGCCGCAGCACGATCACATCGCAGCAGTTGACCGGCAAACGCGTCTCTTTCTCCGCGGCCGCCAGTACCTCCACGTTGCCCGACTTCCGTTCCTTCGCATCGGCCTCCAGCGCCGCAAGCTTCTTCGGATCCAGCTCCGTCAAATACACCTTGCCGCTTGCGCCCACGATTCTCGCCGCCGCAAAACCAATCTCTCCCTCGCCAGCCCCAACGTCCGCAATTGTCTGTCCCGTCCGCCAACCCAACACCTTCGCCAGCCGCTGGATCTCGTCGTTCGAAATCGTGAAACCCGCACAAACAAAAATGGCGAGAAGGGTCGCAACGGAAAGCAGAATCCTGTGTTTCCGCATACTCCTCCTCGCCAAAATGACTTCTCATCGGATCTCGTCGGCCGGAATCAGCTCTTCTTGGACCGCACCAGCGACAAAAATTCATCCCGCGTCTGCTTGTTATGCCGGAACGACCCCAGCATCGCGCTCGTCACCGCCTGCCCGCACTGCTTCTCCACGCCGCGCATCTGCATGCACAGGTGCCGCGCTTCGATGATCACCCCCACGCCTTCTGGGCTAATTTTCTCGGAAATCGCGTCGGCAATCTGGCTGGTCATGCGCTCCTGAATTTGCAGCCGCCGCGCGTACATGTTCACCAGCCGCGCGATCTTGCTCAATCCCAGCACGCGCTTGCTCGGCAGGTACGCCACGTGCGCCTTCCCGAAAAACGGCAGCAGGTGATGTTCACACAAGCTGAAAAACTCAATGTCCTTCACCACCACCATCTCGTCGTAGTGCACGCTGAACGTTGCGCCATTCAACACGTGGTCCAGGTTCTGGCTGTAGCCGCTCGTCAGGAACTTCAGCGCCTTTTCGTAGCGCTCGGGAGTTCTCCGCAACCCCTCACGCTCCGGGTCTTCGCCCACCAGCACGATCATCTTCCGCACCAAGTCCGCGATGCTCTCCCTCGGCGTCTCGATTTTCGGTTCGCTCAGCAATATCTCCGTTGGTTTTGTCACCGCCCTGTTCCCCTTTCAACAGCCCGTCCCGGCTGACTCTTTTTGGTAGTCGTGCAAGCCAAGCCCGTCATTCTGAGCCGATCCGATGAGGATAGGCGAAGAATCTCAACCAACGTACTCTCAGCTTTTCGTCCGCGCTCTATCATCCTTCTTCCCCCGCATACTCGAACGCGTTGTTCGAAGTTTCCTCCACCCGCACCCGTTCGAGCCTCGCCTTCGGAAACTCTTTCAGCCGCCGGTAAATCTCCTTGCAGAGGTTCTCCGTCGTCGGCACGCTCTCGCGAAACGCAGCCACCTCTTCGTTCAGCAATTTGTGGTCGAAAGGCTCGATCACCTCCCGTTCCACAAATCCGTCCAGGTCCTCTATATTCGCGATCATGCCCGTCGCCGGGTCCGCGCTTCCCGAAACGCGGACCTCCACCACGTAGTTGTGCCCGTGTCCATGCGGATTGTTGCACTTCCCATAGACACGCCGGTTCTCGACTTCGCTCAGCCGCTCGCTGTGCAGTCGGTGCGATGCCGAAAACCGGTAGCGCCGCCCCAGTTCGATCTTGAGCCCGTCTTTCACGCGCCGTGCGCTCCGTTGCGGTAGCAGTCCGCGAAGAGGTCTGGCGTCTCGTACAGCCTCACCTTGTGCAACCGTCCTTTGGATATCCTTGGCTCCAGCAGATTCCAGATCACCCGTGCGATGTTTTCGCACGTCGGAATTTGCCCCTTCAATTCTTCTACTTCGTAATTCAAAAAGCGGTGATCCATCCGCTGCGTGATCTCCCGCTCCAGAATCTCTTTCAGTTCCTTCAGGTCCAGCACCATTCCCGTCACCGGATCGGGCTCTCCCGCCACCGTCACTTCCAGCGTGTAGTTGTGCCCGTGTCCGTGCGGGTTATTGCACTTCCCAAAAATCCGCTTATTCTCCTCGGCGCTCAGCGCCGGGTTGTGATACAGGTGCGAGGCCGAAAACTCCAGTTTTCGCGTCAGATAAACCATCTGTTTTTCTATCCTTTGGATGCGCCGGGGGTATCCGCAGGATACGCCCGTCCTTTCCACTCCAGGTGCCCCTTCCGGTGGTTCCGGTAAGAAGCCCAAAGCACCGCCGCAAATAGCAGCCGTCCCGGAAGGTCATAAGCCAACAGCCGCGAGGAGAAGCCGTTGTCGCGCAATTCCCGGCTCCACAAGAATCCCAACGACAAAAGCAGCGCCGCCGGCAGACTCCAGGCCAGAACGTTTCCCGAACCTAATCCGAGAATAATGGCAACCCCCGCGATCAGCACCAACGCTACATCCGTCAGTGCCAGAATCATCTCGTTAATCACTCTTCCCACCCGGCCGCCCATCAGCGGGTACAAATTCTTCTTCCACCCCTCCCACATCGTTGCGAACGAGCGATACATCCGCACCCGCACTATCCCTTTCCCCCTCCCAAACCAGATCCGCTGCCCCGCGCCCTTCACTCGTTTCGCCAGGGCCACATCCTCCAGCACATCGCTCGCGATACTCGCATGCCCGCCCGCTGCTTCGTACGCTGCGCGGCGAATCAAAATAAACTGGCCATTCGCTGCCGCGGCCGGCGATGCCGGATCGTTGATCTCCGCAAACCGAAATCGACTGCCCAATCGCAGATACACGCAGGGAATCAGCGCTTTCTCGTACCACCTCTCCATCACCTGTTCCGGCGAAAAGGACA
Source organism: Candidatus Eiseniibacteriota bacterium (assembly GCA_035518915.1). Classification (GTDB taxonomy): domain Bacteria; phylum Acidobacteriota; class Terriglobia; order Acidiferrales; family UBA7541; genus Acidiferrum. Next base: position 18,551 of record DATIXE010000078.1, on the reverse strand, counting down.
CCAGCGCCGCGTTCTGTTCCCGCGCAATTTCCAGCGCGCGCGCCGCGGAATCTTTCTCGTGTGCCGCGTCCGCGTCCGTAAACAGCAGCCATTCACCACGCGCCGCCTGCGCCCCAATCCACACCGCGTGATTCTTCCCTACCCATCCGGGCGGCAGCTCTCCCGCTTCCATCAGCCGCACTTTCGGAGACTCCGCGGCCAGCCCGCGCACAATTTCCCCCGTTGCGTCCGACGACTGGTCGTCCACCACCAGAATCTCCCCGATCTCCGTCTGCACGACAAGCGAACGCACGCAGGCCGCGATCACCGCCTCTTCATTCCGCGCGGGGACAATGGCGCTAACACCTTCGCTATTTGTGGGGCTGTGATGCATGACCGTTGGAATTTTCCGCGTTTTTCAGGGCTTTCCGCTGCGGGCGCTGTACGTTATTATAACTCTGTATGAACAACGTCCTTCGCAAAATCATGGCCTGGGGCAGCATGGGTTTTGCCGCCGCCGTCCTGGCCTTTTTTACTCTCCCCCACTACCGCCAGGGTGAATCTTCCATCGCCGGAAAGGCCGCCGAAGACATCCCCTTGCAGATCAACGGTAAGGCCGAGCCGCTTTCGGATTTTCGCGGAAAAGTGGTGGTGCTGAACTTCTGGGCCACCTGGTGCCCGCCTTGCGTCGAGGAGACGCCCGCGCTGATCGAACTGAACAAGCGCATCGCCAACCGCAATGGCGTGGTCATCGGCGTCAGCGTGGACGACGACGATGCCGCCTACGAAAAATTCATCCAGGACCACGGCATTAATTTCCCCACCTGGCGCGATCCTTCCAAAAAATACGCCCAGGACTATGGCACCCTGATGTACCCCGAAACCTACATCATCGATCGCCACGGCAAAATCGCCCGCAAAGTCATCGGCCCCCAGGACTGGAACTCCGCCGAAATGGTCTCCTATTTCGACGCTCTCCTCGCCCAAAACTAGCGCTCATTTGCCGCCACTTTGGAGCGCGAGAGTCCGGCTATCGCTTTTACGTTGCAATCTCTGGCATCCAAGCGATTGATCGTCGACAATCGCGGGGCTTGTAATCCCGAGGCCCGCTTGCCCTGAGCACTTTTCGCGAACGGGGCCTTTCGCCGCCCGAAAAATCCGAACGAGCTGTCCTAACTCGATCAACAAGCCCGCAACGCCCTCGACTACTTCCCCGCCAACCACTCCGCCGAACTCTCCTCGGAAATCCCCGCTTCCTTCATCTCCCGCAAATTCTTCGGCACGTCCTTCTGCTGCACGGCCCGAATCAGGTCTGTCAGCACCGCGGATTCAAACCCCGCCTTCCGCGCATCCATCGCCGTCGCCCGCACGCAATATTCCGTCGCCACTCCAGCCACGCCCACCCGCGTCACTCCTTTTCCGCGCAACTCCCGCTCCAGCGGCGTCGCATCGAATCCCGAATAGCCGGCCCCATCCACGCCCACACCCTTGTGAATCACCACGTCCCCCGCTTCCGCGCGCAGCGGCGGCATCAATTCCGCCCCGGGCGTTTCCGCCACGCAATGCACCGGCCACGGGCCGCCGTTCTCCCGAAACGAACTGTGATTCGCTGGATGCCAGTCCTGCGTGAATACGATCAACGTCCCCTGCGAACGCGCCTCATCAATAAACCTCTTCAACGGCTCCAGCAGCGAAAGCGTATTGCCCGCCGCCAGCGCTCCGCCCTCGCAAAAATCCCGCTGTACGTCCACCACCACCAGAGCCGTCTTCGTCATCCCAATCCTTCCCCGGTCCGCTTCTAACCCTCTAGATTCCCGTTTCCCGGCGAGTTGCGATTCCGTAAAATTCGAATACCGATCTTCGATTTTCTAATTTCAATTTTCTCTCTTCTCACGCTTCGTGATAATCCATCAAAATCAATCCCACCAAAATAAAACACACCGGCCACACCCATGCCAGATAGGGCCGTATCTTGTTTTCCGACGGCAATCGCAATTCCAGCCATCTCGCCCACCCGGCGATAATCCCGCAAATCGCCAGCGGCGTGTGGCTCAATTCAATCAGCATCTCTTGCTGGACGTTCGTCACCGCGTGCATGTGCGTCAGCAGCACGATGCCCCCGATCGCGCACACTCCCGGAAACACCAGCGCTGCCGCATGGGATTTCACCCGGTTCGTCTCCACCAGGAACTGAAATATCGCAAAAATAATGATCAGCAGCACTGCCGCGCGATGCTGCAAAACATCCGCCTCGCCGAAACTTTCCCAGAACCCGTTCGGCCCCAGCGGCCAGTTTTCTGGGTCCGCGCGCAAGAACAGAAACGCGGCCATTCCCAGAAACATCAGCGGCCAGATTTTCGCCCACGTAAAATACCTGTGCCGCGAGAGCAGCGCCAGCACCCCCATCAACAACACAATGATCCCCGACCAGTTGTGGTTGTACTCCGACCAGGCGATGTCTCCCGGCAAATCCGGGTGGTAGTAGCTCTGCCCGGGAATGAACGCCGCCGGCACCTTGATTCCCGCGGCCACCAGTTTCCGCCGCATTGCTTTTCCCGAAGGCGAAATGTCCTGTAGCGGTGGACTTGTCAGTTGCGGCCACCTCGGTGCGTATCGCTCCGCTATCTCATGTAGCGTCACGCGGTCCTGGGTCAGGTCCGCCCCCGGCGGCTGCGACGTCAGCGAAGCCGCCGTCAAAATCACCGCCAGTCCGAATCCCATTTCCACTTCGCCAAAGCGGATCAAGCTGGTCGTCCCCGCCGTCGTGGTCGTCTCCGCGTGCTTCACGATGTAATAGTTCGCGGCGCCCACCACCACCAGGCAGCCAAAGAACACCACCTTCGTGCCCACCATGATTCCGTACGACGTCCCGTACAGCGCGCTCCACGAGCCCACGTACACCAGGCTCATCCCCAGCCCCGCAAAGAACAGCACCGCCACGCTGAGCTGCGCCAGCCGCGAAAATCGCTGGCTGATCCGCAGCCGGACTCCCGGCTCGGTCACCCGCTTCATCGCCATCAGCAGGTACGGCAGCCCGCCAATCCAGCTTGCCGTGCTCAGGTAATGTAGCGACGTCAGCGTCACCAGCAACGCGCGGCCCTCCATCCGCGACGCCGAGTGACTCGTAATCACCGTCGCCCCAAGCACCACCGCTGAAGGCAGCAGCACCGTCCAACTGACGTTCTCCCGCCACTGCTTCGGCCATAGAACAATCGCCGCTGAAGCCGCGATCGCCACCATTCCGGCGATCGCAAAATTCGCGGTCAGCGCTTCCCCCCAGGAAATTTCCGCGGTGTAAATCAGGATCAGGCAGTTTGTGATAACGAATAGGAGGTGAGAAAGCCCCAGGCCCACGGCGCTCCAACGAATCAATTTCCACGCCGACCGCTTGAACACCTCGGGCCGCAGCCCTTCGTTCGGAGTCACCACCGTGAGAAAGATGGTTCCCCCGGCCACCAGCGTTTGGAAGCACAGAAGCGCCGCGCGCAGCAAGACGACCAGGAAGCCAAAGATTCCGAGCAGCTCAGCCATGCAGGATTCTCAGTGCGCCCTTACCGTGAATGGAACTTCTCCGCGAGTGATGTGCCCGTCCGGAGCCAGCACCTGCCAGCGAATCGTGTAGCTGCCCGGCACCAGCCCAGTAGCTTTCGCCGTCAGTGTGTCCGGCGAAGACGATTTCTCCAGCACCAGGTCGGTAACGCTGCTGTCCGGATGCAGCAGCTGCACCTTCGACCGAGCCGCGTCCACCCGCACGTTGTAGATCAGAATGATCGGCACGTCCGGGCCTGTGACCGTCGAATTCGCCGCTGGCGAACTCGACTTCAGCACCGCATGGCCTTCCGCAATCCGGCCTGCCAGGAGTACCATCCCCAGCGCCGCCACTCCCGCCATCCCGCGAACGAACCCGCTCTTCCCAAGCCTCATGATTCCTCTCCCCTGCCCAGGTTTCAACTGAAGAACAATTTTCTCCATATCTACTATAGCAGCGCGGCCCACCCACCCCAACTCAATCCGCATTCTTCGAGGAATTTCCCGGCCGACAATCCCAAAGCCAATTCGCCGCGCATCGTCAGAGGCAACGCTCCGCGCCCACTGCGGCACTTTTCGCAGTCTTAAGTTCTCAGTTGAGAGTTTTGAATCTTGAGTTTGAAGTCTTTGGTCTTCAGTTTCAGGTTCTAATTCCCCGGAGGCGCGAGCCAGGTTTCGAGTCTCATGTTTTGAGTGGCAGGTTCTCTGTCATCTGTTCTCTGTCAGCTGTTGACTGTCAACTCGCGACTGCCAGCCGCAAGTCGCTCGCTGTTACTTGATTTCCGCCCGCCGCTCGCTGCTATCCACTAGCTTTCTTCCCTCACTCATACCGCAGCGCTTCCACCGGATCCAGCTTTGCCGCCTGCATCGCCGGCATCCATCCGCTCACTACTCCCACCACAATCAGAATCGTACTCGAAAGCAGCATCGTCATCACTGACAACTTCAGGTGAATATCCACTTTCCCGGAATCGTCTTCATACGCTGGCCCGAGGAACGGCAGTGTCCCGATCGCCGAGGTCAGCGCCGCCGCAAGCAACATTCCAACCGCTCCGGCCGCCAGCGTTAGTACCAGCGCCTCCAGCAAAAATTGCCAACGGATGTGCGACTTCTTTGCGCCCAGCGCCCGCCGCAATCCGATTTCCCGCACGCGCTCTTCCACCGAGACCAGCATGATGTTCATCACGCCCACGCCGCCGATCGCCAGCGTCATGCTCCCGATCATAAACAGCAGCCCTTCAATCCCCAGCGTGATGCCCTCGTAGATCGGCTTGAACTCCTCTCGCCCGAACATCGTAATGGCTCGCTTGTCGTTCGACGAGAATCGCTGCCGGCTGGCGATGGCTTCTCGAAATTGCTGCATGGCCTTCGCCTCGAACTGTGGCGCGATCGGCTCGAACACCATCACGCTCGCGTACCGCGCGTCCCAGATATCCCCCGCCGCTGGATATGGGATAAACACGGACTCGTCGTCGCAATTGAAATAGCAGCTGTCGGAAAATTTCATGTCCATCGTGCCGATCACTGTGAATCGCACCCCACTGATGCGGATGATTTCTCCCACCGCCGGTTCGCCGCTGAACAATTTTTTCTTGATCCGCGCCCCCAGCACCGCCACACGTCGCCTTTCGGCGATGTCGTCGGGCGAAATCCAGCGTCCGTCGGAAGGCACTTCGTTGCGCATACCGCCGTATTCGGGATACACGCCGCGGACCGCGTTCTCCGCCACGCGCTCGTCGTGCGAGACGCCTAGAAACTTCACGGTTTCCAGCGTCACGTGCTTGATCAACGGCGACTGCGCCTTCACCCATTCCGCGTCTTCCTGCTCGAAGCGCACTTGCTTCCCTGCGCGTTCTCCACCGGCCTGTTCGCTCGTTGTCCCCGGCCAGCAAATTACGGCCCCTTTGCCGAAGGATTCGAACGTATACATCAGCACGCTGCGGAACCCCGATCCGTAGCTCAGCAGCAACGTCACCGCCACGATGCCCCACGATATTCCCGTCATCGTCAGCAGGCTCCGCACCCGGTTCCGCCCCAACGCCGACCACGCCTCTTTGAAAATTTCACCCAGCATTAGCCGCCTGCCTCAAACCGCAACGCCTCGATCGGATCAACCGAAGCTGCTCGATTCGCTGGATACAGCGCGGACAAAACAGCGATAAGCCCTAAAAGCCCAATCGTGAGCGCCGCTAGCTGCCAACTCGGATCCAGCCCGTCAAAAAAGGGCAATTTCGGCAACATGTCCACCAGCCCGCAGAACCCATACGAAATGACCAGGCCGGTCCCGCCGCTCAAAAAAACCACGATGATGGTTTCCAGGAAAAACTGCCGCAAAATCGATTCGCGCGTCGCCCCCAGCGCCTTGCGCACGCCAATTTCCCGCGTCCGCTCGCGCACGCTCACCAGCATCACGTTCATCACTCCCAGGCCGCCCAGGAAAATCGTCGCCACGCCCACCGCGCCCATGAACAATTCCATCCCCACGAAAATCATCCGGTTCGCCTGCGCGTTTTTCACCGTGTCCCAGATGCTCGCCGCTTCTTCGTCCCGCGGGTCGAAATCGTGCAGGCGGCCCAGCGTCCTGCGCACCTGCTTCACGCAATCTTTGTGTGTATCCAACGACCACGGCGCCACCAGCAGCCGGTCGATGGCATCCGGTTCCGCAGGCGGTTTGTTCGGAAAATCCCGCAACATCGAATTGAACGGAATGAAAATCTTCCGGATGTCCACGCCGTCATAGGAAGAATTCTGATCCTTCGTCTTCATCACGCCGATGACGGTATACGGAATGCCGTTCAGTTCAATCGTTTGCCCGATGGCTTCCCGGTCCGAAAACAGCTGCTTCTTCGTATCGCTGCCCAGGAACGCCACGCGCCTTCCCAAATCATTGTCCTCGTAGTTGTAGAAGCGCCCTTCCGCCGTCGCCACGCTGCGAATTTCCGTAAACGGCGGCAGAGAGCCGACCGTATCGAGGTCCCCGCTGTTAAAGGCGCTGTGGACCTTCACGTTGTTGCCAAGTTCCGGCAACACGTATTTGCACGCCGGCGACTCCTTCGCCACTTCCTTGTAATCGCTCGCGTTCCAGCGGATTGCGCGACCCGAACGCGTCCCGCCAGCCTGCATGCTGGTGCGGCCCGCGAAGACGATCATCACGTCTTTGCCAAAATTCTGTTGTTGTTTCTGGATGCCGCGGCCCAGTCCTTCTCCGGCCGCGACCATGACGGTGATCGAAATGATTCCCCACGCGATGCCGAACATCGTCAGCAGCGTCCGCCGCTTGTGCGCCCAAAGTGTCGCCAGCGTGTCTCGAAGCAAGTCGCGAAATGTCATTTTTCGCCTTCCTATTGCAGGACGACTTGCTGCTTTTCGTTAAGTCCGGCCGTGATTTCCGTCTTTACGCCGTTCGAAATCCCGATCTGCACGGAAATCTTCTTCTTGCCGTTGTCCGCCCGCGGGTCGGGAATTTCCACCGAGGTTTTGCGGTCCTTGTCGTAAATCAGCGACGCTTCCGGCACCATCAGCACATTCTTCTTCTCTTCCAGGATAATCTCCGCGTTGGCGCTCATGTTCGCCTTCAACTCGCCCCCAGGATTCGAGATCGAAACGCGCACCTCAAACGTCGTCACGTTGTCCTTTTCTTTTCCCAGCGGCGAAATCTTAGTCACCTTCCCGGTGAACTTCTTGTCCTTGAACGATTCCACCACGATGCGCGCCGGCTGCCCCAGGTACACTTTTCCGATATCCGCCTCATCTACTTTGCCCTGCACGTAGACTTCGCTCACGTCTCCCAGCGTCAGGATCAACGTCGCCTGCGAACCCAGCACCAGGATCGAACTCACTGCGTCCCCCACGTTCACGTCCCGCGAAAGCACCAGCCCGTCAATCGGGCTCACGATCGTGGCGTTCCGCAAATCCTCCTGCGCGTTTTCCAGCGCCGCCTTGGCCTGCGCTTCCTGCGCCACGGACTTGGCGATCTCCGCGCGCGACACTTCCAGGTTCCCCAGCGCGCTGGCCTGCTTGTTCACCGCCATCTGGTAATTCTTCTCGGCATCTTCCACCAGGCTCTTCGACATCACGCCGTCCTTGTACATCTGCTCCGCGCGCTGCATGCTCAGCCGCAGGAACGGCACGTCCGGCCCTTGCGCGTCCACCTTATTCCGCTCCATCGTCGCTTCCGCCGAGAGTTTCGCCGCCTGCGCCGCCTGGTAATTGGCCTCCGCCGCGCGCAGACTCGCTTCCAATTGCACCTTGTCGAGCTCCGCCAGCACCTGCCCCGTCTTTACTCGGTCGCCATAATCCACATAGAGCTTTTTCACAATACCGCTGGCCTTGGATTTAATTTCGACCTTGGATAGAGGCTGAATCTTCCCGGTCGCCACCACCACTCGGGCCAGGTCGCCGCGTTCCGCTAAAGCCAGTTTGGAAGGATCAATCTCGTGATTCGGGCGCAGAGCCGCATACACTCCATAACCTCCGCCAATCACCACCAGGCCAACGATGCTGGCAATGATGATGCGCCGGCGGCGCTTCTTGGCCACTTTCCCATTCGTTAAGCCGTTGCCACTGCTGGACATAACCAACCCCCGCGGACTCTTCGGTTGAGCACCTACACACACATACGCAAGCCAACCTAAAATGTTCCCGCTTTCATGGGTATAGACGAAGGAAAGCGCCTTTCGGTCAGGCGCCCCGAACTAACACCTCACTCAAAATCAACAATTTTCTGTAGGGCTGGGCCTGTCTACCCCAACTCACCGAAGCGCCCGGCCCTTCTCGCCGCCGGCCTTAACGCTCCGCGTGCGGTCCGGCCGTCACTTTTGCTCGGTCGTAAATCACTTTTCCACCCAAAATCGTCTCCAGCACGTGCACCTCCCGGATCTTCTCCGGCGCAATCGCAAAAATGTCGTCGCTCAACAAAACCATGTCCGCCAGCTTCCCCTGCGTAATCGATCCCTTCTCCTCGTCCTGAAACTCCGCGTACGCCGACCCCATCGTGTACGCCTGCACCGCCTCCGCCACCGTCAGCTTCTGCTCCGGGAACCATCCGTTCGGATTCTTGCCGTCCAGCGTGGCGCGCGTTACCGCCGCATAAATTGTCTGCATCGGATCAAGCGGCGCCACTTCCCAATCCGTCCCCAGCGCCAGCCGCACCCCGTGGTCCAGAAACGTTCGAAACGCATACGTCCGGCTCGCCCGGTCGTGCCCGATCTTCGCTTCCGCGAACCGCCCGTCATCGATTGCGTGATAGGGCTGCACCGACGCAATCACGTGTAGATCGGCAAACCGCTGAAAGTCCTTCGCCGCCATATGTTGCGCGTGTTCGATGCGCAGGCGACGGTCCGCCGGCCCGTGCTCTTTTTCTACCTCCGCATACAAATCCAGGATCATGGAGATTGCGTGATCTCCGATCGCGTGCGTGCAAAGCTGCAGTCCTGCCGTATCCGCCTTCATCATCCGGTCGCGCATCAGCGAAATCGGTTGCATCTCATCGGACAGCAGCCCGTGATTGTCGCCCTGGTTCAGGAATGGCTCGTAGAAATACGCCGTGCTTGAACCAAGCGAACCATCCGCAAACGCTTTTAGCGCGCCAATCCGCAAATAGGGCCCGCCGAACGCGTGCCGGATCCCCAACCTCACCTCGTCATCCACGTGCGTGATCAGCGGCGCCGCGTAAATCCGCGTGGTCAGCTCGCCCTTTTGCAGCAACTCGGTATACGCCGCGATATCTTCCGGATCCGCCACCATGTGCTGCACGCTCGTTACCCCCAGCGATCCCGCGTACGCCATTGACCGCTTGATGATTGCGATCCGCTGGTCGTGTGTCAGCGGCGGAATCACCTTGTAAATCAAATCCGTCGCTGCATCCTTGATTGCGCCGGTGGGGTTCCCTTGCGCATCCCGCACAATCTTCCCGCCGGGAGGATCGGGAGTCGTCGCCGTAATGCCCGCAAGCCGCAACGCCACGGAATTTGCCAGCCCCATGTGGCCGTCGTACCGGATCACGAACACGGGATTGTCCGGCGTCAACGCGTCGATCATCTCTTTTGTCGGAAGATTCGGCGGGTTCCACTTCGTCTCGTCCCAGTTCCCTCCCTGAATCCATTGACCTTTCGGGGTAGACCTCGCTTTCTCACCAATCAACCGCGCGAATTCCTGCGGGCTCGTCGCATCCTTCAACTGCACCGCCTCCAGCTGCATCCCTCCGGAAATGAAGTGAACGTGCGCGTCGTTGAATCCCGGCAGCACCAGCTTCCCGCCCGCGTCAATCACATGCGTGTGCGGGCCCCGCCACGCCTCGATCTCCGCGTCCGAGCCGACGCCCACGATTCGCTCGCCAATCACCGCCACGGCCTCCGCCTGCCGCCGCGCCGGATCCACCGTCCACACCTTCGCATGCGTGATGATCAGTTCTGCTTCCGGCTTCGATTGCGCAAGGCTGATATTTGCGAGAAGGCACACGAAGGCAAAGCTCGAACCAATAAGGGCAACAAATCGGAAGTTCATGGAAAATTCCTCGCCTGAAGTAAGTGCGCGAGGATTGTACTCCATCCGCTGACTTTGCCCTCAAGCGGCGCAGATCGCAGTGTTTGCCCAATCCCCCGGTCACTCCACCAGCGAATCATCCCGTGGGCGCGCCCTAAATCTTCACCCGCCTAAGCCGCAGCGCATTCGAAATCACCGACACCGAACTGAAACTCATTGCCGCGCTCGCAATCATCGGACTCAGCAGCCAGTGAAACACCGGGAAAAACACGCCCGCCGCCACTGGTATCCCCAGCAGGTTGTACAAAAATGCCCATCCCAGATTCTGCTTGATGTTCGTCACCGTCGCCCGCGAAAGCCGCCGCGCCCGCACAATCCCTCGCAAATCGCCTTTCACCAGCGTGATTCCCGCGTTCTCCATCGCAATATCCGTGCCCGTGCCCATCGCAATGCCCACATTCGCCGCCGCAAGTGCCGGCGCGTCGTTGATCCCGTCGCCTGCCATCGCCACCACGCGGCCTTCCTTCTTTAGCCGTTCCACCACTGACGCCTTCTGGTCTGGCCGCACATCCGCCTCGATCTCCGTCAATCCCAACTGCTCCGCGATCATCGCCGCCGACTCCCGCCGATCCCCGGTCAACATCACCAGCCGCAGGCCCTCCGCCCGAAGCGCCTGAATCGCTTCCGGCGTCGATTCCTTCACCACATCCGCCAGCGCAAGCACCCCCACCAGCTTTCCGCCAATCGCTACAAAAACTTCGCTGATTGCGGCCCTGCGTTCCGTTCCAGAATCCACCGGGAGCTTCTCTCCGCTCGCGTCGCTTGTTCCTGTAATCCGGCGCTCGTCCAGAAACCTCCGCGTGCCGATGACCACTCGTTCGTCCTGCAGGTCTCCTTCTATGCCCCCGCCGGGAAACGCACGAAATCCCTTCGCCTCCGCCAGTTCGATTCCATTCTCCTTCGCCGCGTCCACGATCGCTCGTGCCAGCGGATGCTCGCTTGCTTGCTCGATGCTTCCCGCCACCCGCAGCAATCCTTCTTTCGTCATTCCGTTTTCACCGAATACCGTAACGCTCGCCACCCGCGGCTTCCCCTCCGTCAGCGTCCCCGTCTTGTCCAGCACCAGCGTATCCACCCGCGCCAATGTCTCCAGCGCCTCCGCATTCCGCACCAGCACGCCCGCCGTCGCTCCTCGCCCCACCGCCACCATGATGGACATCGGCGTCGCCAGCCCCAGCGCGCACGGGCACGCAATGATCAGCACCGAAACCGCCGCCACCAGCGCATGCGCGAATCGCGGTTGCGGCCCGAACACCGTCCAGCCCACAAACGCCACAATCGCCGCGGCCACCACCGCGGGCACAAAATAACCCGCCGCCTGGTCCGCCAACCTCTGCATCGGTGCGCGGCTCCGCTGCGCCTCGCTCACCAGTTTCACGATTCGCGCCAGCAGCGTCTCGCTACCCACGCGCTCCGCCACCATCACAAAACTCCCGCTTGCATTCAGCGTCCCCCCGGTCACTTCGTCGCCCGCTTGCTTTTCCACCGGCAGCGGTTCGCCCGTCACCATCGACTCATCCACCGCGCTCGCGCCTTCCCGCACTTTGCCGTCCACCGGAATGCGTTCGCCCGGACGCACCCGCAGCAAATTGCCCTCCTTCACCTCCTCCAGCGGCACGTCCCGATCGCCCCCGCCCGCCGCCACCAAGTGCGCCGTCTGGGGAGCCAGGTGCAGCAATTCCCGAATCGCTCCGCTGGTCCGGTGCCGCGCCCGCAATTCCATCACCTGGCCCAGCGCCACCAGCGTCGTAATCACCGCTGCCGCTTCGAAATAGACGGAGACTTCCCCGTGCGCCCCCCGGAACGATTCCGGGAACGCCTGCGGAAACAACGTCGCCACCACGCTATAAAGATACGCGGCGCCCGTCCCCAGCCCGATGAGCGTGAACATGTTCGGGCTGCGGTTCACCAGCGACTTCCAGAACCTCTCGAAGAACGGCCAGCCGCACCACAGCGCCACCGGCGACGCCAGCAAAAACTCAACGCCATTCTTCACCGCTCCCGCAAGATGCAAGCCCAGCTGCTCCCCGAACATCGAAAGCACCACCAACGGCACCGAGAACGCGGCACCGAACCACATCCGCTTCCACATTGACTCGTATTCCGGGTCAGTCTGCTCCTCCGCCACGATGTCCATCGGCTCCAGCGCCATGCCACAAATCGGACACGTTCCCGGACCGATCTGCACAATCTGCGGGTCCATCGGGCACGTATATCGGATTCCCTTCTCGCCATGCGCAACTGCTAGGATGTCCACTTTTGCCGGGGCGGGTTCCATTCCCCCGGTTCCTGGTGCGGCCAGAAACTTTTCCGGCTCTTTGGTGAACCGCTCCGCGCAACGCGTCGAACAGAAAAAATACTTCTTTCCTGCATGTTCAACTTTTCCGGCCGCCTTTTGCGGGTCCACCATCATTCCGCACACCGGATCCTTCACGCGCGGAGCCGCTCCAAGAATCGGCAGAGAAGCCATTGCTGGCTTTGCCCCCCCGCCTCCCATGTGCGCGGTCGCAGGAGCAATTTGCATCGGGACCTCTCCCCCATGCCCATGCGCATGGCCCGTTGCCCCCGTTTGTGCACTCAGATACTTCTCCGGCGCCTGCTGAAACTTCTGCGCACACCCTCCGCAGCAAAAGTAGTAAGTCTTCCCGCCGTGCTCGACTTTCGCCTTGGCCTTCTCCGGATCAACGCTCATCCCGCAAACTGGGTCCCGCTCCATATCCTGATCCCTTCCTTTTTCAGAGTCCCCTCGGCGCGCTCCGCGACTCTGCGTTAGCCTTTTCTCGTCTCGTTGGCCTTCTCACTCATCCCTTGAAAATGTTGGCTTCACCGCAAATGCTTGTAAACCAACTCCAACAATTCGTCATACATCGCCGCCGCTTCCTTCGGCTTCCCGCTCGAGATCGCTTTCGTCGCGCAATGTTGCAAATGATTTTTCATCAGGTTCCGGCCAACCCCGCGCAGCGCCTCCTGCACCGAAGCCATCTGCACAAGGATGTCCGCGCAATAGCGATCCCCCTCCACCATCTTCTGCAGCCCGCGAATCTGCCCCTCGATCCGCCGCAACCGGTTCAGGTTCGCCGCCTTCAATTCCGCATCCACGCCCGCCGCCTTCCGCATCTTCGCCATTTGCCTGTATACCCCTGGTGCCTATATATACCCCTGTCCCCTATCGCCTGTCAACGGCGCAACATGCGCATTTCGGGCGCCCATTTCGTTGCCATTTCTATTTTCGACCTTCCATTTTCGCCGTCTCTCTTCTTGCTCGCACTCTCGCTTCCCGGCACGCTCAACTGCTATACTCTCGGGCATGACGCTTCTCGAAATCTCCTACGAACTCTTCGCGCCGTTAAGCTACGAACAGCTGCAGCGCCTGGGTGAATTCGCCAACCTCTACGGTCTTCGCCGCTTCCATGTCGACGACACCGCTAAAACACTCACTTTCGAATACGATGCCTCGCGCCTCCGCGAAACTCAGGTCGCCCATGCCCTTGCCCAAGCCGGCATCCCCATCGTCCAAAAATCGGCCTCCGCCGCTTCGGCCGATCCCCTCCCCGTCGAAAAGGCCTCGCTACCCCGCTAGCGCACCTCGCCGTGTTGCACACGCACCACCGCCCCCATCGTGCCGTTTCTGGCCCACGACTCCTGCCTGTGCAGCCGATCGGGGTGCACAGAACGTGGAGTTTCTCCCACAGACCCAGACGCCACTTGCTTGTCGCCAAGCTAACTTTCACTCGCGCATCAAAGCGGAGGCACGAGTTGCCTCTTGAGTTCAGCACTTCGCCGAAAAGTCCTCTCAATGGAATTCAGGGAACCAGGCAGGAAACTGCTCTCACTCGTATTGCCAAAAAAATTGGGGCCCCCGCTTGGGATCGGGGGCCCCGGAAGGCGCGTCTCAGATGCCAGTGTCGTTTTCACACCGGCGCGTGGGGTCATCCATCCTAGCTTCCCTCTCAGAGGCAGGTGGTAACGATTCGCCAACCCGGCAAGTAAGCCCCTTCCCCCTCACTTGCCAAACTTGGCGCCTCGTTTCTGTGACGCGCCCGCTCCCTCCCCTAATGCACGAGTTCTACCAAGCTCTCTCCACTATAATGCTCTTATAAGCCTTCCTGTTTTCAATACTTTGCTGCCCCCTCCCGACACACTCTTAGTCCCAAATATGGGCGTGAGGCCCATATCGGAACTCCGCTTCGGCTCTCCAGTCCCTTCTCCTCGCTCCACCCCGTACCATAACCCGCGTCCTCCATCTCCCAGTAACCCTGCCCTATGGGTTTTCCTTTGTTTCCACCCCAAACTGTCTCCCGTATGACCTCTCCCCGCTTTCGATGTCTCCGGCGCCTGGCCCTCTGGGTCACCTTGGACTTTGCTCTCTTCGCCGGCGCGCTCGCCCTCTCCGCCTTCGCCGACACCTCCGGTACGTTCCATAAATCCAACGTCACACGCTGCTATTGCAATTGCTCTATGTCCAAAACCGGCGCGGGCTGCGCCAAAATGTGTGAACTTCCCAAATACGCCTCGCGCTGGTGGGCCGTCAGTTGCGCCAAGCCCCGCGCGCAAGCCCCTGCAGAAACTCCCGGCGCCGGTCCCCACTATCCCCACGCGCCTCGCGCCGAACGCGCCAGTAACTAATCCGCACGCGGCGCTTCCCCCAGCAATTTCGCGAAAATCTCCGGCACCTCGAAAATCGCCCGATTCTCCAGCCGTTCCACATTGCGCCGAAATTCCGCCAACGTTCCCGGCTCCAACATCTCCCGCACTCCGCCAACGATCTCCCCGAAGTTCCGCAGCACAATTCCCACCCTCTTTTCCTTCACCCACTCGGTGTTGTACCGTTCCTGCGGCAGCGTCCACGCATTGCATTCCAAAATTACCGGCAACTTCCGCATCATTGCCTCGGCCACGCTACCTGGCCCCGGCTTGCCAATCAGAAAATCCGCCGCGCGCATCAACCGGTGTACTTCCTTCGTGAATCCCAGCACGTGCAGCGGCAAGTTCCATTTCCGCGCGCGAAACGCTTCCGCCAGTTTTTCGTTCCGCCCGCAAATCACGATCAACTGCAGCGGCAGTTTCGCCGCATCCAGTTTCTCCACAATTTCCAGCATCACCTTCGAGCCGAATCCGCCGAAAAGCAGCATCCCCGTCGTCACTTCCGGCCGCAGACCCAACTCTTGCCGCAGCCCTACCGGGTCCGCCGCCTCCGGCGCGTAAAAATCCGGCCGCAAAATCATTCCCGAAGTCGCAAAAATATGCGCCGCGTCTTTCCCGATCACCCGCGCCTGCTCCACTGCCTTTTCCGAACCGCAAATCACGTACTGGTTTCCTACCGCTTCGATCCAGAAATGCGGCGGAAAATCCGCGATGTCCGTAATCAGCGTTGCGAACGGCCGGTCCCCGTGCACCTGCTTCCATGCCTCGGCAATTTCCCGGTTGAAATGCGGGATAACGGAAACCAGCAAATCTGCGTCGTTCTTCCGAAAATAATCCGCCAACAATTTCACCAGCGGCCCGTGCAACACCCGGATCGTCGCCTGCAGCACGCGCAACAACTGCGTTGCGCCCAGTGTCCAGCCGTTGCGCAGCAAGGTGTTGTACTGTTCCTGAATACGAATCCCTGTTATCTTCCGCAAAACGTCCAGCCGGTCCGTAAGCTCCTGAAACTGGACCAGTTCCACTTCCCATCCGCGATTTTGTTGGGAAATAACGGTTTGCAGCGCCACAGCAGCATTCCTGTGCCCGCCGCCGGCGTCATGGAATAACACCTGAATTTTCTTCATTGGCGGGGCATTGTTTCACACAATTGTGAATGCTTTGCAAAAATCACAAGAGCACGGTCCATGCCATGTGGAAAACTAGCAAAGTCGTTTGTGTTCAATCAGTTCCATCAAGATTTTCATCGGCAATTCGCCCCCGTTTTATGCGCTGTTCATATCCTGCATCTAACCTTTTAACATGCGCTGCGACCTTCATGTTCATTCGACCGCTTCTGGGATGTGCGATACCCCGGGATTGCGCCGGATTTGCAAGGAGTCCTACAACGAGCCCGCCGAGGTCTACCGCCGTTGCAAGCGCCTCGGCATGTCCATGGTCACCCTCACCGACCACGATTCCATCGACGCCGCGGAAGTCCTCCGCAAGCATCCCGATTTCTTTCTCAGCGAAGAAGTTACCGTGCGCATGCCCACCGGCACGCAAATCCACTTGGGCGTCTATGGCATCACCGAAAAGGACCATGCCGAAATTCAGCGCCGTCGCAACGATTTTATCGCGCTCCTCATGTATCTCACCGAGCGTAAAATCTTCTTCAGCGCCAATCACATGTTCTCCAGCCTCACAGGCCGTCGCGACGCCGATGATTTCAATTGGTTCGCTTCCTATGTCCCGGCCTTCGAGGTTCGCAACGGCCAGATGTGGCGCCAGGCCAATCAGCAAGCTGGCCGAATGGCCCGGAAGCTGGGTAAGGCCGGAGTCGCCGGCAGCGACTCCCACACCCTCGCCGGCGTTGCGCTGACCTACACCGAAGTCCCCGGAGCCCGCACCGCCGAAGAGTTCTTCACCGGCCTGCGTGCCGGCCGCGGCGTAATTCACGGCCAGGACGGCAGCTTCGCCAAGATCACCCGCGATATTTTCAGTTTCGCCGGAAGTTTGCTGCGCGAGCAGCCTGCCGCCGCCGCCCTTCTTCCTCTCACGCTTTTGATTCCCGCGGTCACCGGCTTTCACTGGCTCAATGAGATTCGCTTTTGCAAGCAATGGACTTCTCGGTTGCAACGCGCGGAGAAAACCCCACGCATGCTCTGGGACGTCGATTCCACGTTTGAGGCCAACTGGGCGAGTTGAGGTGCTTTCATGGCACTGGCAAAAACCGTCTGGGGACACATTCAAAACCGCGATCATCGCGTCATGCGCCGCGTCAATCGCTGGCGCGCTCCACGCTGGATCCGCTATTGGATGATCGCGGCCACCCGCATCGGCGATGGTTGGCTCTGGTATAGCCTCGGCATCATGCTCCTGCTCTTCGGCGGGCCAAATCGTTTCTCGGCGGTCGGAGCCGCCGGCACGGCTGCCGTCGTCGGCATTTTTGTCTTCAAAGCGCTTAAGAAAATCAGCCGCCGCAAGCGCCCCTGTCATCTGGAACCGCATTGCTGGTCCAACGTGCTTCCGCCGGACCAGTTTTCGTTCCCTTCCGGCCACACCATGACCGCCTTCGCGATCGCCCTGGTCATCAGCTTCTACTACCCCGGCCTGGAGGGGGCGCTCTACTTCCTTGCCGCCAGCATTGCCCTCTCGCGCATCGTTCTCGGGATGCACTTCCTCAGCGATGTCCTAGCCGGCGCGGTCCTCGGTTCCGGCCTCGGCTTCGCTTCCATCGTCCTCTTCGCATCCTACGGCCTCGCTTGATCGCGACGTGATCTAGCTCCGTCCGCTCCCCCC
The DNA here is from genome assembly GCA_035518915.1 of Candidatus Eiseniibacteriota bacterium. Taxonomy (GTDB): domain Bacteria; phylum Acidobacteriota; class Terriglobia; order Acidiferrales; family UBA7541; genus Acidiferrum. Next base: position 1,076 of record DATIXE010000078.1, on the reverse strand, counting down.
CGTGGTGGCCGGGCTTCAGACCGGCCGCTTCCGTGGCCCCGCCATTCCCGCCCGTTTGCACACGAATTCCTTGTTGTCCCGCGCCCGTCTCTCCATTCCACCGGCGGGGCCCATCCTTCACCCGCCAATCCTAGGTCCTTTCCACTTTCCGATTCCTGTAATTTCCTGCCGAAAACCGTCATCGCCTACGCGAAACCATAGATTATTTCTCAAATACTGTATCGAACTAGCCGCCAGAGCCTCGCGCCACTTCGGAACTCCTGTATGCTAATGATTCTTTAGGCATTATTTCTCCTACAGAAATCCACAGTCTGTTCATATTGTGGAAACAAACTTGCACGCTGCTAAACCAAATCGGTTGCTGTCTTTTAGGCCAAGCTGTCCCTCAATTTGGATGTGATTCGTGCGGACCCGCGCGTCCGTGGCTCGGCGTTGTTCGAACGTCTTCGTCGTGCTGCTACTGCGCCGTGATGTGCGTTCCGTATGCCTCACGCCGGGGGAGGCGTGTGTCTGTTATTCCAGTCCTAACCGGAGGGTTACTACATGCGTAAGTGTGCTTACGTCCTGTTGCTCGCGCTTTTTGCGTCCGTTGGCATCGCAAAGGCCCAGAGACTTACGGGATCGCTGTCTATTCAGCTCACCGACCCGGCGGGTAAAGCCGTCGCGGACGCCACTGCCACCATCACCAGCAAAGATCGCGGCAACAAAATCACCGTCACCAGCAGTTCCGAGGGCATCATCGTCGCCGCGGATCTCCCCCCGGGCGAGTACGACCTGGTGATCGAACACGAGGGTTTCCGCCGCACCACCGCAACCTTTACGGTCCGCGTCGGCGTTACCACCTCTCTCAATTTCCAATTGGAAATTGGGGCCGTCTCCACCTCCGTGATGGTTGAAATCAACACCATCACTGTGGATACCGATAAGTCCGTCGTTCAGGGCACCATTCAATCCCAGCAGATCGATCAACTCCCTCTGAACGGCCGCAACTTCCTCGACCTCGCCCAGCTCGCTCCCGGCGTCCAGGTCGTGGATGGTGGAACCTTCGACCCCACCAAGAACCAATTCGTGGGCGT
>DATIXE010000077.1:0-25371 GCA_035518915.1 Candidatus Eiseniibacteriota bacterium | reverse complement strand
GCATCGGCGCGGCGGATAATCTCGCTCGTGGCCGCTCCACGTTTCTCGTCGAAATGAGCGAAGTCGCCGCCATCCTCAATCTCGCTACGCCGCACAGCCTCGTGCTTCTCGACGAAGTCGGACGCGGCACTTCCACCTTCGACGGCCTCTCCATCGCCTGGGCCGTCGTCGAACATCTCCAGAAGCACACCCGAGCGCGCACCCTCTTTGCCACCCACTATCACGAACTCACCGAACTCGCCGACCTTCTCCCCGCCGTCCAGAACGTCCACGTCAGCGTGAAAGAAACGCCCAACGAAATCATTTTCCTCCGCCGCGTTGAGCCCGGCTCCGCCGACAAAAGTTACGGGATCGAAGTTGCCCGTCTCGCCGGTCTCCCCAAATCCGTCGTGGAACGCGCCCGCGAAGTCCTCAAAAAGCACGAACAAAGCGAGCACGAACTCAGCGAAACCCTGACTCCCGCCGCCGATTTCTCCAGTGGCCTCGGAGCCGACGCAACCACTGCCAACGGCGCAGCCACGACTTCCGGCTCATCCCATCGCCGTAATGGCCACCAGGACCTCCTTTTTACCCCCCTCGACCGCTCTGTCCTCGAACAGCTCCGCTCCGCCGACCTCGACAATCTCAAACCTCTCGACGCCCTCAACCTCCTGGCTGCCCTCAAAAAGCAAATCGAATAACCCGTCGCGAACGCAGGTCATCCCGGCCGGAACGACTCGGCTTTTTCTTGCGTGCCGCCTTCTTGGCACCCCGGTTCGCGCAGCGGAGGGATCATCGCAAAGTTTGAGCAGTGGGTGTCGCTCCGTATTCGCTTGTGGTGAACTCTGCCGCCTGCTAGCTGTCAGCTGTAAACTATCCCCATGTCCCGCGCGACACGCCTCATCCTCATCGCCATGTGCGGTGCCTTCGGCATCTGCGTTGTAGGACTTGTCTTCGGCATGGCCTACGATCTCTTCCAGGTCTTCGCTCATCACCGCCCGCTCGAATCCGTCCTCGGCAACAGCATAGCCTTCTACAAAACCCTTGGCGCCTTTGGCATCCTTGGCTTCCTGCTTTTCTTCGTCTTCCTGATCTCCTCCATCGCCGGCCCGAACCCACGAACGCCACCCAAGTAGCAATCGCTCGGTATCTTCATGCTTGCGACTTGCCACTTGCTACTTATGATTTAGGCCTTAAGGTCATCGGCTGTTAGCTGTCCGCTGTTGACTGTTCCCTGTAGACTGTTTCCCTATGTCCGAATCGCTCAAACTCATCGAGTGCCCGCGCGACGCCTGGCAAGGCCTCCCGGAATTCATTCCCACCGATATCAAAGTGAACTATCTCGGCGAACTCATCGCTGCCGGCTTCCAGCATATTGACGCCGTCAGCTTCGTCTCTCCCAAGCACGTCAAGCAAATGGCCGACAGCGAAGAAGTCATGTCAAGGCTCCTCGCTTCCCTGCCCGACGACTCCGCGCTTCCCGAAATTATCGGCATCGTCGTCAATGAAAAAGGGCTCGAACGCGCTCTCACCACTCCGGGCATTTCCACCATCGGCTATCCGTATTCCATTTCCGCCTACTTCCGCCGCGCCAACGCCAACATGACCCGCGCCGAATCCCGCACCCTGGTTGAAACCCTCAAGCGCGAAACCCAACAGGCCGGAAAGGATCTCGTCATCTACATCTCCATGGCCTTCGGCAATCCCTACGACGAGCCTTGGGGCCCCGAAATCGTTCAGGACACGCTCGAGTGGCTCAAAGACATCCGCGTCTCCACCGTTTCGCTCGCCGACACCGTCGGCACCGCCACGCCCGAACTCGTCCACAGCCTCTATTCCCGCGTGAAGGACCATGTCGCCGGCGTCGAGCTCGGCGTACATCTCCATTCGCGCCCCGATACTGCCGAAGAGAAAATCTCCGCCGCCTATTCTGCTGGTTGCCGCCGCTTCGATTCCGCTCTCACGGGGCTCGGTGGCTGCCCCTTCGCCGGCGACGACCTGGTCGGCAATATCCCCACCGAATCCGTTCTCGCCGCCCTAACCAAACTCGGCGCCCGGCACCCCTTCACCTCCGCCGCCCTCGCGAGGCCCGTCGCCCTAAGCAACGAAATCCGCGCCCGCTACGCCACGGCTCTTTGATCCCATCGGGGCGGCTTCATGCCGCCTTCTTCTCTGAGCTTTCCTGGCGCCTCCGTTCCCTCCGCGTCTTCTCAGCGCCCTGTGCGTTTGGTTCTCTTCTCCCTTTCCACACACCAAATGCGTTCCCACGATTGCAATTTTTGCGAATTTGTCAAACGATAGGGTGGTTCCGGAGGAGTCTCTTAATGAGCTACGAAACGCTCTTTGTTGAAGCCACCGAACATGTCACCACCATCACCCTCAATCGTCCTGACAAACGCAACGCGATCAACACCCAAATGATCGCCGACCTGCAATCCGCCCTCGACGCTATCGAAAAAACCCACACTCGCGTCGTGGTCATCACCGGTGCAGGCACGGTCTTCTGCGCGGGCATGGACCTCGCCCTCTTGCAAGCCATCGCCACCCAGTCACCTTCGGAAAATCAGGAAGACTCCCGCCGCATGGCCAAAATGTTCCGTCGCATCTGGAGTTTTTCTAAACCGATGATCGCCGCCGTCAATGGCCACGCACTTGCCGGGGGCTGTGGCATCGCCACACTGTGCGACTTCACCCTCGCCGTCCCTGAAGCCAAATTCGGCTACACTGAAGTCCGCATCGGTTTTCTTCCCGCGATCGTTTCCGTGTTTCTGACCCGCCAAATCGGCGACAAGCGCGCCCGCGATCTCTTGCTGACCGGACGGCTGGTGGATGCCACTGAAGCGAAAGAGCTCGGACTCATCAACGAAATCGTTCCCCAGGATCGCCTGCTTGCGCGGGTCGACGAACTTGCCGAGGTCCTGATCTCCGCCAGCCCGGCCAGCGTCACTCGCGCCAAGCGCCTGCTGGTCTGCGCCGAAGCCGCCAGCCTCGATGCCGATCTCGATCGCGCTGTCCTCGAAAACGCCCGCATGCGCTGCACACCTGACTTCAAGGAAGGCCTCGCCAGCTTCCTCGAAAAGCGCAAGCCCGTCTGGCACGACGAAACCGGGAAGAGTTCGTAGTCACTGATTTGCGGTTGATAGTTCGAATTCTTGGGACCTACTCTGCTAACTTGACTCACCGAATCTCGATGCGATTTTTTTGATTCCGCCCATCGGAATGTCACAATCTTGCGCATGATGTAGTGGATCTCGGGATGATTTGGCTTCGGAGAATCCGCGTAGCGGCCTTCTTCCTGATCTATCTGCTGTCCTCGATCTGGTATGTCGCGCTATGGATTAGCGGCCCCCCAATCCGACGTTTTCTAGTTCTGAATGTGGCCCTTCTCTGTGGCATGTCCGTCCTCGTCTGGCTCGCCCCCGCCTCAATGGAGCGGCTGACTTCCCGCTCGAAGGTTCGCTTTCGAGATTGGCATGTGGGTTGGTTGGTTTACCTTCGGACTCGCACTTGCCGTAATCCTTTTCCTCGCGGAGAAAGTCATCGGCTTCACGCTTGGAGAAGCCGTAGTCTTCTCGATCTGGCCAAATTCACTCGTATTGCTCGTTCCCAGCACCAGCTGGGACATCTTCTCGATTTTCCTGTCGGCTTTTGCTTTTGTCGCAAACGGGGCGCTTTACACTGCATGGGCTTCATTGGTTTGGTCGGTTCTTAACCTGCTGACCATGAAATCCGAGCCTGACCTGAGAATGACTTCCTGAGTTTTGGTCTCTGGTCCGTTTCCCTCATTGCATAACTAGAGTAAATTTCATGCATACTAATACGCCACCCATGATTGACTATCACGATTTCACCATTCGCGTCCGCTACGCCGAAACCGACCAGATGGGCGTCGTCTATCATTCCAACTACCTCATCTGGTACGAAGTCGGCCGCGTCGAACTCATGCGCGCCCTCGGCTTTGATTACAAGCAGATGGAAATCCAGGACGACACCTTCATCGTCGTCGCCGATGTCCACTGCCGTTATCATCATCCGGCCCGTTACGACGAACTCCTCACCATTCGCACGCGCATCCTCGAAGCCAAAACGCGCACCCTCAAATTCGGCTACGAACTCTTCCGCCAGCCCGACCACAAACTCCTCGCCACCGGCCACACCATCCACGTCGCCTGCAATCGCGCCGGCCACGTCACCCACTTCCCCGAAAAATACAAGCAGGCCTTCCTCTCCATGACCTCCCACTCAACCTAGGCGACGCCCTTTAGCCGGGCCACCGTTCTTCCTCTCACTCCGCGTCCTCTGCGTCTCCTCCCCTCCGTCTCTGCGATAAATCCTTTTCCTCGCTGCCCGAAACTTTGAACTTTAAACCTTTAACTTTAAACTCTCCTTATGCCCATCCTCCTGACCGGAAATGACCTCACCTTCGACCAGCTCTACGCCGTGGCCTTGCGCCACGAATCCGTGTCCCTCTCCCCGGACGCCGTCACTCGCATGCAAGCCTCTCGCGCCGTTGTCGACCGCCTCGTCGCCGCGAACGAAACCGCCTATGGCATCAATACCGGCTTCGGCAAGCTCGCCTCCGTCCGCATCTCCACCGAACAAGTTCGCCTGCTCCAGTTCAATCTCGTTCGCTCGCACTCCTGCGGCGTCGGCGATCCACTTTCCACGCCCGAAACCCGCGCCATGTTGCTCCTCCGCGCCAATGCCCTTGCCAAGGGATTCAGTGGCATCCGCCCGCTCGTCGTCGAAACGCTTTGCGCAATGCTCAACGCCGGCGTTCATCCGGTCATTCCCTCGCAAGGCTCCGTCGGTGCCTCCGGCGATCTCGCTCCCCTTGCGCACCTCGCGCAAGTCGTCATCGGCGAAGGCCAAGCCTGCCTCAACCACGAAAAGCTCTCCGGCGGCGAAGCCATGCGCAGGGCCGGAATCGCCCCTGTCGCTCTCGAAGCAAAAGAAGGCCTCTCTCTTCTCAACGGCACGCAAGGCATGCTCGCGCTCCTGAGTCTCGCTCTCCTCGAAGCCGATACTCTGGCGGACACCTCCGACGTTGCCGCTTCCCTTTCCCTCGACGCCCTCCGCGGCAGTCCCGGCGCCTTCGACGCCCGCATCATGCAGGCCCGCGCCTACGCCGGGGCCGGCACCACGGCTCGCAATCTCGCCCATCTCAACGAGGGCAGCCAGATTCGCGAGTCGCATCGCTCCGCCGAAAAAGACTCCCGCGTGCAGGACGCCTATAGCCTTCGCTGCACACCGCAAGTCCACGGCGCCGTGCGCGATTCGCTGTTCCAGGCCCGCGAAATGGCGCTCGTCGAACTCAACAGCGCCACGGATAACCCTTTGGTATTTTGTAGCGGCCGGGCTTCAGACCGGCCGAGTGGAGAGTCCTTCGACGGGCAAGGCGACATCGTCAGCGGCGGCAATTTCCACGGTCAACCCCTCGCCATGGCTGCCGATCAGGTGGCCATCGCGGTCGCCACTCTCGGCGGCATCTCCGAACGTCGCACCGAGCAAATGACCAACCCGCTCACCAGCATGCTCCCGGCATTTCTCACGCCCGATCCCGGCCTCAACTCCGGCTTCATGCTCGCGCAGGTCACCGCCGCCGCGCTCACCAGCGAAAACCGCGCCCTGGCCACGCCACATTCGGTCGATTCCATCACCACCTCGGGAAATCAGGAAGATTACGTCAGTATGGGCATGAGCGGCGCGCGGCGCCTCGAACGCATGCTCCACAACTTGCGCAACATCTTAGCGATTGAACTCTTGTGCGCCTGCCAGGGCATCGATCTCCTCGCTCCCCTGCAAACCGGAGCGCTCGCCAAAAAAGCCTACGACGCCGTTCGCGAGGTCTCTTCGAAAGTCACCGCCGACCGTGCCCTGGCTCCGGATATTAATGCCGTCGCCGCAATCATCGCCCAGGGCTCCATCGCGAGAGTAGTGCACTGAGCGGTCGTCGACTCTGAAGGTTGAACGCCCTTTCTATCCCAATGCCTCGAGAAAATACGTAAACATCCGCCACCCCGCCACGTAGCTGAACGGCGCCAGCTCCAGCGAATAGTGCCCCACCGGCAATTCCAGCGTCCTCGGCTCCGCTCCATTTCTCCGCAGCGCCCGCAGCATCTGCTGCGTCAACTCCGGCAAGAACGTCGGGTCATACTTCCCGTACACCATAAACGTATTCCGCCCCGCTCCCATTCCCAGCTCTACATACGGCATCGGGCTGATCGGCCCCCAGAACTCCCGCAACTCCTCCACGGTTACCTCATGCCGCAATCCTTCCCACACATGATTCGTCGTCATCCCCTGGCTTACCACGTCCGCGAAATACGTCGAAACGTGAAAAAATCCCCCCGCGCGCACGCGCTTGTCGTGCACCAGCGTGATGTAGCCCACCGACGACCCGATGCTCGTTCCCAGAATCCCCAGCCGCGAATACCCGCGTTGCTCCAGCCAATCGAGGCACGCGCGCGCATCCTTCACGGCCTGCCGGTTCGCCGCCAGCGTCAATCCGATATTCGGCCCCACCAATTGGTCTGCGCGTTCGTGTCCCTTGGCCATGCGCCGATCGTGATACGGCAAGCTCATCTTCATTGCCGAAATGCCCATGCGCTGCAACCAATGGCACAGCGCCACCTGCCCATGCCATTTGGCATTCCAGTTCGGCAAGACCAGCACGGCCGGCCCGTGGCTTCTTGCCGGGAAAAACTGCGCATGCACCGTGTTGTTTTCCGGCCACTGCGATTCCATCCCGCTCGTGAACCGCAGCACATTCTCACGGTCCAGCGCAAAATCCCGCACCTCTTCCCGCGCATACCAGCCCTCGCTGTCCTCGATGGCCTTCCTCGCGTACCTCCTCACAAACGCCCGCGGCTCGTCCGATTCCGGCTTCCCTCCAATGTGCTCCAGCCCCCACTCGAACGGCCGCACCATCCGGTTGTCGTCCGTCGTCCAGCGCCGGTGCTCGTACCGCCGGATCCAGTGCTCGTACCAACTCATTGCCATGATGCCAGTTTAGCGAACCAGTCCGTCGTCTCCAAAACGGCCAGCCCCGTTTCGGCCTCCTCGTTGATTTTTGCGTCGCGCGCCTTTAGTTATCCGACACCGCGAAGTTCGGCTCAAGTTGAGCGACACTTCCTCCTGTGGCACAGTCGAACCTGTGCTCCCCCTCTTTTTCTTCCTCTTCGGCATCGTTATCGGCAGCTTCCTGAACGTTTGTATCTCGCGTCTTCCCGAGGGGCTTTCCATAGTTTCGCCGGGCTCCCGCTGCCCGCGGTGTCTCGCCGCCATCAAGCCCTACGACAACGTCCCCGTCTTCGGCTGGCTCTGGCTGCGCGGCAAATGCCGCAATTGTGCTCTGCCGATCTCTCCGATGTATCCCATCGTTGAGTTCCTGACCGGGGCGATTTTCGTTCTTAGCTGGTACGAGTTCGGCCTGAGTCTCGCCACTGTAAAATGGCTGATCTTCTCCTGCTTGATCATCGTGCTCACGGTGACCGATCTCCGCGTCCGCCTCCTCCCGGACGCCGTGACCTTCCCGGGAACCGCCATCGGCTTTCTGTTCTCCTTCCGTGTCACCATCTTCGACCCAACCGCCGGCACCCTCTATTTCCGGCTCTTCCACGATGTGCCGCGGAATCCTCCGCTCGCGTTCAATCCTCTGAATTCCATTCTGGGCGCGCTCTTTGGCAGTCTGCTCCTCTGGGGCGCCGCCGGTTTATACAAACTCGTACGCAGGCAGGAAGGCATGGGCTTTGGCGACGTAAAAATGATGGCCATGGTCGGCGCCTTTCTTGGGCCCCATGACACCTTCCTCACCATCCTCCTGGGCACGCTCCTCGGCAGCATCATCGGACTTTCTTGGATCGCTGGACTCTATCTTGCTGGCTGGAAACGCGCCCTCGCCGAGCGCGCCAGCCGCCGCGGCCTGGGAACCATCTCTGCACTGCGTTGGTCCATTGCCTCCCAATATCAATTGCCGCTCGGCACATTCCTCGGCATTGGCGCCTTCGCTGTCGTTTATTTCCTCTCCCCCCTCGTGAATCAACTCTCCCGCTAACCGCCCATTTATCCTTTGGCAGCGCTACTCCTCGCCAACCCCGCAACGCGTTATAATGGCTATTGCAGCTAAACCTGGGTCTTGGGAGTTTCCGGCCGCTCCGAGGGAGGTAGGTCACCATGCATACTTCTGCGCTCTGGCGCGCTGGCTCTTTGTTCCTTTTTGTGGCACTCTCGGCGAGCATCGCCCTTGCCCAACAGGACAACTCTCAGCAGTCCACCGGTGATTCCGTGGCCGACGCCGCGCGCAAAGCCCGCGCCGAGCAAAAAACCACTCCGAAACCTAAAAAAGTTTTCACGAACGACGACATTCCTTCCGCTCCCGCGCCCGACGCCTCCGCCAAACCCGCCCCCGCGCCTGGTGGGCAGGCCGATACGGCCCAGGGCAGCGCGGATGACTCCAACACCAAGGGCGAGGCCTACTGGCGCAAGCGTTTCCAGAAACAGCACGAAAAAATCACTCAGTCCGAACAGGAACTCGACATCCTTCAGCGCGAACTAAACAAAGACCAGGTGCAGTATTATCCCGACCCCCAAAAAGCCTTGATGCAGCAGCACGACCGCTCCGACATCAATGAAAAGACCGCCAAGCTCGACGCCAAGAAAAAAGAGATTGCCGACTTGAAACAACAGCTCAGTGACATGGAAGACGAACTGCGCAAGTCCGGCGGCGATCCCGGCTGGGCACGCTGAAACGTACGTCCCGCTATCCCCAATCTCTTCCCTTGAGTTTGCCCGCGTTCTTCGGCAAAATGCCTCGCACTTCCGAGAGCGGACCGCCGCTCCCGAACAACCCCAGTGACCCACCTGCACGTTAAGTCCGCTGCATTTCGCGAGGCCCTGCTGCAAAGCGAGCGCCTGCGCATCTACATCTTTCTCGGTTCCCTGGCCTTCATTCTCGCTGTCCGCACCCTGCGCACTCTGATTGCCTTCTCCCCGGAGAACCTCGCCGGGCTCTATCTGTTCATCTTCATGGTTGTCGCCGTCGGCATCATGGAGCTCCTCGCGCTTCGCAGCGTTCAGCGCACTCTTCACGGGCAGCGTGCCTTCGGCGGGGCCTTCTGGTATCTGAATATTTTCGTCGAACTCTCTCTTCCCGCCATTTCCATCGTCACGCTTACTACCACTGCGATTCCCCATGACTTTATTCCCCTGCTCAATCCCACCTTCCTCCTCTATTTCCTGCTCTTGACACTTTGCACCTTACGGCTAAATCCCAAATTAAGTCTCCTCTGCGGACTCTTCTCCTCGGTCACCTATCTCCTTGCCGCCTGGCATGTCGGCTGGCGGCCCGCCATCAACAATCTCGGCGCCTCGGTCTACTCTCCGCAAAAAGCAGTGGTTACGTATGCCCTGGCACTGCTCATTGCTGGCGCGGTTGTTGCCGTCGTGGCCCGGCAATTTCGCAAGCAGGTGGAAGCCGCCCTCCGCGAAGCGGAAACCCGGCGGGAGATGGAACACCTCCAGCACGATCTGGACGTTGCTCGTTCCATCCAGCAATCGCTCTTGCCGCGTTCCATGCCACGGGTCTCCGGCTGGGACATCGCGGCCTGGAATCAGCCTGCTGACCAAACTGGCGGCGATTTCTACGACTGGCAGCCCCTCCCCAACGGCCGCGTCGTCGTGGCTCTCGCCGACGTCACCGGCCACGGCATCGGGCCCGCACTTCTCGCGTCCGTGTGCCGCGCGTACGCCCGCGCAAACTTCCGCAGCCAAGCATCCTTCCTTCAGGCCATGGAGGCGATCAATTCCGCCGTCGCCGCCGATGTTCAGGAAGGCCGCTTCATCACGTTTGTTGCCGCCATTCTTGGGCCCGAGAATCCTGAGGTGCAGATCCTCTCCGCCGGCCATGCTCCGCTCTTCGCTTATTGGCTCAGACACGACCGTTTCGACCTGATGGAGGCACACGGCCTGCCTCTCGGTATCTCCGATCCCTTCGTCTCCGACCCTCCGCAAACACTGACACTGGGGTCGGGAGACTTGCTGGTACTGACGACCGACGGCTTTTTCGAGTGGGCGAATGCAAATGGGGAGCTTTTCGGCACGGAACGCCTCAGCGAGTCGCTGCGCGCGGCGCGAACGAAATCCTCCGCGGAAATTATTTCCACCTTGTATCAGGAAGTTCTGAGCTTTTCGGGCGGCACAAAACAGATGGACGACCTCACCGCAATCGTCCTGAAACGCCTTTAAGTTCGGTTGAGATTCGGGGGGGGGGGGGGGGGCGAATTGCCCGCTTAATTCACGTAACCGCGGTCCTGGCTGATGTCGCCGGTTTCCAGGATGGCCAGCCCTTCGCGCAGCGCGTCCGTTCCTTGCTCTAGCGCATTCCAGGCCACTCGTTCGGACTCCTCGGCAATCTTCTCGAGGCAGGCGTTCAGAGCGCGCTCGTCCTCCAGGATCCTCGCATCCAGCAACCCGACCATCTGTTCCATCGCCTTCTGGTGAATCTCGTGGAACGCCGTTTCCAGGGGTACTTGCCCGACGCACAAGTCGCAGACCATCCCCGCGTAGCTGCTTTCCAGCCGGCTTGCTTCAATGCGATCCTGCAATTCCTGCAGTGCCGCCTCGGTGGTTGGATTGGCTCCGAACTGTACTTTCGTTTGCGCTCGATTCATGGCCCGGCTCTCCTTTCCGGAGATTCCTGCTCCAGAGAGCCTATAGGCTCCCTTTGTGCCGCCACAATAGACCGCGCGTAACAGTCAATAGTGCTCTACACACAAATTCAGATGCGCTTCAAGGCTCCTCCGGCGGCGAATATTAGCGCTTTCTGTGGCGCGTCGTTGCTGTTGTCTTCGCCTTTGCCTTCAGTTTCGGCTTCGCGCCGGGCCGTTTGCGGCGTTCCAGCCGCTGCACGAATTTCTTCACCCGACGCTCCAACGTTTCCTGCGATTTGACGGCCACCAGATAGCGCACAATCTGCCGCCGCAGGGCCGTGGTCATCCCTCGGAACACGCGCTGGGCTTTGGGCGCATTCCGCAGCGCCAGGACCAACGCGGGCGGGAGTTCCGGCTCGCGTGGTTCTTCGTCGCGGCAAATGGCAATTTCGACCACCGCACCGGCGTCCACCCGCAGTTTCCTGCGAATGTCCCCGTGAATCGCCAGCCGGTAAGAATTCCTTCCCCGCGACACCAGCGTGCTTCGCAGTGCCACCCCGTCCACCGTCCCTGCTACCGGAACATGCGCCCCGCCGTCCAACTCTTTTGAGACGTCTCCCGGGACATCGACATAGCGAATCATTCCGATTTTGTAGATGCGCCCCACAAACACATGGTATTCCGCGCTCATCCTGTCGACTCCGCCGCGCCGCATTGCGCTGCCGCTCTCGCTTCGAGCGCTTACGGGCGCCCAATCGCAGTACTTTCTATCTCGGTTATCCTTCTATTTCAATCCTTCGGAGGAACTCCGCATGACCCGGCCCTGCTTCGCAGCCATCGGCCTTTTGCTCGCGTTCTGCTTTCCTCTCCCGGCATCCTGTCAGCCAACTCCTCCGGCGGCGGAAGAATCCGCCGCCGACCGTGCCTATACCGCGGCTGACTGGAGGTCCGCCGAGACCGCCTATGCGGTGCTCACCCGCGAACATCCGGAAAACGCTCGCTATTGGTACCGCCTCGGCGTTTCCCAAAAATCCCTCGGCGAGTTCGACGAAGCTCTCGCGTCGTTCGCCAAAGCGGAAACCCTTGGCGTGCCGCGTTTTCTTGCCCAGTACGCTCTGGCCGCCACGAAAGCCAAGAAGGGCGATACCGATGCTGCCTTCCGGCACCTCGACGAGGCGGTCGCCGCCGGCTTCGCTCAACCGGATCAGCTTGCTTCCGACCTGGACTTTGCCTCGCTCCGCTCCGATCCGCGCTTCGCAAAACTGATGGAGCAGGCCCGCCGGGCACAAGCTCCGTGCAAGTACGCCCCGGAGCATCGGCAGTTTGATTTCTGGATCGGCGACTGGAGCGTCGTTTCGGCAAAGACCAACCTGCCCGCCGGCGATAGCCACATCGAATTGGGCCTCGGAGACTGTGTGATTCTCGAAAATTGGACCAGCAAGAACAGCGGCTATGCGGGCAAGAGCTACAACGTCTATAACACCGTCGAAAAGCGATGGGAGCAGTTTTGGGTGGACAATGCCGCCGGCATGATCCATTTCACAGGCGGACTCAAGGACGGCGTCATGGATTTTTACACCGCCGACGAAACACAGCCCGAGGGCACCACGCCCATCCGCCATCTCCGATTCTTCCCGCTCGGCCCCGACAAGGTCCGGCAATACAGCCAGGGCTCCACGGATCACGGCAAGACGTGGACCGACGAATACGACTTGATCTACACGCGCAAGAAACTCTGAGCGCTAGCCCGCGTTCACCCCGATGTGCAGCGCCACGGAGTTCAGCATCATCAGCACCACGCGCACTTCCGTGTAGCCCGCTTGGCTCATCAGGCCGCTTAGTTCCGCGGGCCGGAAAAACCGCGCCACGGATTTTGGCAGGTATGCATACGCCGCCGGGTCGCCCGAAATCCATCCTCCAATTTTCGGCAACACCGTCTGGCAATAGAAACGGTAGGCATCGCCCATGATTCCCGGCGCCGGTTCGGTGAATTCCAGAATCGCCAAGCTCCCTCCCGGCATGAGCACGCGCCGCGCCTCTCGCAATCCGGCCTCGTAATTCGCCAAATTGCGAAAGCCGAACGCTGTCGTTACCAGATCAAAGGAGGCATCGGCAAACGGCAAATGCAGCGCGTCCGCCTCCACGAACGGAATCGGCGCGGTTCCGTTCGCTTCCGCCAGCGCTTTCTCTCTCGCTCGCACCAGCATCGAATGCGAAAAATCCGCTCCGATAATCTTTGCCTTAGCCCCGCGTGCCAATGAAAACGCCAGGTCGCCAGTCCCGCAACAAAGGTCCAGCACCTTCGCGTCCGCGCGGTCCAGGATCGGCCGCAGCTCCCGCGCCGTCCTCGCCCGCCAGCGCTTATCCATTTGGCCGGAAAGCAGGTGGTTGAGGAGGTCGTAACGCGGCGCGATCCGCGTAAACATCTCGCGCACTTTGCGCGATGCATCCTGCTCGTCGGTCGCGCCTTCCGGCTGCGTTCCCTTCGGTAAAGCTCCCACCTCAGGCATCGCACTTCCCCAGCGCGCTTACCGGCTTCAAGAAAAAATGCGGCGCGCACCGCAGGATGCATTCCACCTTCTTCTCTGGCACTCCGCTAAACGTCTCCGCGCGTCCGATCTTCGGAGCCAGCACAAACCGCAACTTCCCATCCCGCGCCTTCTTGTCCGAATGCATCGCCTGCAGCAATTTTTTCGGCGGCATCGCCGGCCACACCGGAAGCGGCCCGATCTGCCGCACGAGCGACACGATGCGCGAAACTCCGTCCGCCGGCATCCCCGCCACTTCGTGGCCCAGCAATCCCGCGCACATCATCCCCCAGGCCACTGCTTCCCCGTGCTGAAATCTTCGGTAGTGCGTCGCCGATTCCAGCGCGTGCCCAAAGGTGTGTCCGAAATTCAGAATCTCCCGCAATCCGGACTCTCGCTCATCCTTCCCCACTACGTACGCCTTGATCTCAACCGACCGTCGGATCACGTGTTCCAGCGCTTTCGTGTCGCGCCGCAGCAGCGCCCCCATATTTTTCTCCAGGAACGCAAATAGTTTCTCATCCGCGATCACGCCGTACTTGATCACTTCCGCCAGCCCCCCGCGATATTCCCGATCTGGCAGCGTTTCCAGCGCCTCGGGGTCCGCCAGCACCAGACGCGGCGGATAAAACGCCCCCACCAGGTTCTTCCCCTCCGGCAAATTCACTCCCGTCTTCCCGCCAATCGCGCTGTCCACCTGCGAAACAAGTGTCGTCGGCAATTGCACCAGGCCCACACCGCGCAAGTACGACGCCGCAACGTAGCCCACCACGTCTCCCACCACGCCGCCGCCAATCGCAACCAGCAGCGTGTGCCGATCCGCTCCGGCGCGCACCAGCCCCCGCGAAACGTTCTCCACCGTCTGCAGATTCTTCCCCGCTTCCGCGTCGTCAAACAGGTGCACGTTCTTCGCGAAGCTCTCCGGTAATCCGCGCCGGATTTTCTTCTCTAGCGCGCGCCACACCTTCGGCGAACTAATCAGGTGCACCGAGGAGAATTTCCCGAGCGACTCGATCTCTCGCTTCGCCTGTGCCAGCGCGCCGCGCCGGCACATCACGCAATACGCTCCGCTGGCGGCGCGAACTCGAACGGCTTTGCAATCGGAGGATTTCATTTCGGTTGGTGGATTCCTTCAATGTAGCACACGCCCGCATTACGCCAAACTCGCTGTCTTCCGCACCGTGCGGTGTATACTCTTTTCCGCCGGGAATTCCCGCAGGACCTCGGCGTCCACCATTGGCCGCCGCTCCTCCCGGCAAGCCCTCCAGCCTTTCCTCGTTCGGACGGCGCTCTTCGCGGCAGGAGTCACCCCGGCATGTATCTCGCGCATTGGCAACTCACTCGCTTCTCCGGCCTCATTCTTGCTCTCCTGCTTCTTTGCGCCTGGCCACTCAGCGCGGACAATCGCCCTGCCACCCGCCCAGGCTATTACCGTTTCCCTGCCATCCATGGAGACATGGTCATTTTCACGGCCGAAGGCGATCTTTGGTCGGTCAGCGCCAGTGGCGGTGAAGCGCGGCGCCTCACCTCGAATCCCGGCCAGGAGCTAAACGCCTCGATTTCTCCCGACGGCAAGACCGTTGCCTTCACCGCCGACTACGAAGGGCCCGTAGATGTCTACACTATGCCTGTGGATGGCGGCTTGCCCGAGCGTCGCACTTGGGACGCCGGTGCGATCGCCGCCGGCTGGACGCCCGACGGCCGCATTCTCTACCGCACGCGCCGCTATTCCACGCTGCCTGATCCCAAACTTGTCGCCGTGGATGCCCAGGGCCACCGCGAAGTCTTTCCTCTCTCGCAATCGTCCGAGGGCACGTTTTCTCCCGATGGAAAATCGCTTTTCTTCACCCGCCTTCCCTGGCAAGGCAGCTCCACGAAACGTTACAAGGGAGGAACCGCCGAAAGCATCTGGCGCTACGACTCTGGCTCCGAAGCTGTTCCCCTTACCGCCGACTACACCGGGACTTCCAGCGATCCGATGTTTTGGGATGGCCGCGTCTATTTCATCTCCGACCGTGATGGCACCATGAACCTCTTCTCCATGGATCTCACTGGCCACGACGTCCAGCAGCTCACTCATCACTCCGGCTTCGACGTCAAATCCGCCTCCATCTCCGATGGCCGCATCGTCTATCAGTGCGGCGCCGATCTCTGGCTCCTGGACCTCAAATCAAAGCAAGACGCCGTCATCCCCATCACCCTCGTTTCCGATTTCGACCAACTCCGCGAGCACTGGGTCAAAAAGCCGCTCGACTACCTCACCATGGCGCACCTCTCCCCCGACGGCAGCGCCGCCGTCTTCACCGCGCGCGGCGAAATCTTCACCTTGCCCGCCATCCCCAGCGCGCGCACCGTCAAGGTCGCTGGCGATTCCTCCATCCGGTATCGCGAAGCACGCTATTCGCCTGACGGCAAATCCATCATTGCCCTCTCGACGCAAACCGGCGAAACGGAATTCTGGAAATATCCCGCCAACGGGCTCGGCAAGCCCGAACAACTCACCACCAGCGCAAAAGTCCTTCGTTGGGACGGTATCACCTCTCCCGATGGCCGCTGGCTCGCCCACGACAACAAGGACCAGCAACTCTGGCTCCTCGATATGAAATCAAAATCCGACAAGCTCATCGCCCAATCCATGAACGACCGCTTCTACGATCTCTCCTGGTCGCCCGACAGCCAGTGGCTCGCCTATGTCGAGTTCAACGACAATACCTTCGCCCAAATCAAAATCCTCAACGTCTCAACCGGCGCGATCCAAACCCTCACCTCCGATCGCTACAACAGCGGCAATCCCACCTGGAGTTCCGACGGCAAGTGGCTTTACTTCCTTTCCGACCGCGCCCTCAAAAGCACCATTCCTTCGCCCTGGGGCCCTCGCCAACCCGATCCCTTCTTCGATCGCTCCATGAAGCTCTACGAGGTCGCCCTCACGCCCGGCCTCCGCTCGCCGTTTGCTCCTCCCGACGAGTTGCACCCCGATCAAGCCGAAAAACCCAACGAGAAGAAGGAACCCAAGCCAGAAGACAAGAAAGAAGCGAAACCGGAAAACAAGAAAGACGCCAAAGCGGCCGGCGAGAATAAGACGGACGAAACGCAGAAAGCCACTGAAGAAAAGAAGGCTCCCCCCACGGTCAACATCGATTTCGCGAACATCGCGTCTCGCCTGCAGGAAGTTCCTGTCCCACCCGGCAACTATTCCGACCTGCAAGCCACCGCCAAACGGCTTTGCTGGCTCGACGCGAACAACGACTTTCCCCCAAAACTCGCCCTGCAATGCGTGGACGTCGCCAACAAGGGTGACGCGCCGGAAACGCTGCTTTCGGAGGTTCGCTCGTACGAAATTTCCCAGGACCGGAAAAAGCTTCTCATCCGCAAGGCTGGGAAGGAAGGCGACTTCCTGATCGTGGATTCCGATGCCAAACCTTCCGCGCTTTCCGACTCCAAGGCTTACGCCAAGGCCAAACTCGACATGTCGCGCTGGGAAATCCTTACCGACCCGCGTGTCGAATTCCACGCCATGTTTCTCGACGCTTGGCGCCTCGAGCGCGACTACTTCTATGACCGCAACATGCATGGCGTGAACTGGACCGCCGTCCGCGACCGTTACCTTCCCCTCGTGGACCGCGTCTCCGACCGCGAGGAACTCAACGATTTAATCTCCCAGATGGTCGGCGAACTTTCCGCCCTCCATACCTTTGTCCACGGTGGCGATCAGCGCGAGCCTTCCGACCACGTCGACATCGCCTCCCTCGGCGCCGTGCTGCGCCGCGACGAAAAAGCCGGCGGTGATCTCGTCCAGCACATCTATCTCCACGATCCCGACCTTCCCAACGAAGCGCCACCCCTCGCCCGCCCCGATTCCGTGGTCCACGAAGGCGAAGTCATCCAGACCATCGATGGTGTCGACGTCCTCAGCGTTCCCGACGAACGCATGCTCCTTCGCGGCAAGGCCGGTCACAAAGTCTTGCTCCAGGTTAAATCCACCTCCGGCGAGGTCCGCGAAGTCCTCGTCACTCCCGTCACCGAACGCGCCGAACGGAATCTCCGCTACGCCGAATGGGAATACACCCGCCGCCAGAAAGTGGACACCGAATCCAAAGACCACATCGGCTATATCCACCTCCGCGCCATGGGCTCCGATGATATCGCCACCTGGGAGCGCGACTACTATCCCGTCTTCGACCGGCAAGCTCTCATCATTGACGTCCGCCACAACAACGGCGGCAACATCGATTCCTGGATTCTTGCGAAGCTTCTCCGCCGCGCCTGGTTCTACTGGCAACCGCGCATCGGCAACCCTGTGTGGAACATGCAGTATGCCTTCCGCGGACACGTCGTCGTCCTTTGCGATCAGGAAACCGCTTCCGATGGAGAAGCCTTCACCGAAGGTATCCGCCGCCTCGACATTGGCAAGATCATCGGCGTTCGCACCTGGGGCGGCGAAATCTGGCTATCGGCCAGCAACTTCCTCGCCGACCGCGGAATCGCCACTGCTGCCGAACTCGGCGTCTATGGTCCCGACGGCAGGTGGCTCATCGAAGGCCATGGCGTCGACCCCGACATCACCGTGGACAATCTTCCCCACGCCACCTTCGAAGGCCACGACGCTCAACTCGAAGCCGCCATCAAACTTCTCGAGGACGAAATCCAAAAGGACCCGCGCCCCGTCCCCCCGCATCCACCCTACCCCAACAAATCCTTCAACTACGATCACTAACCAGCCGTCGTAGCGGCCAGCTTCAGACGGCCAGCTTTCGTAGGGGCGGCGTTAGGCCGTTTTTTCCGTGCCCGCCTTGTTCTCACTCGGGATTTCTCTGTATTCAAATCCCCCCAAACGAAAAAAACGGCGCCACCTCCGGCGCCGTTCCTGAAAAACCGTGTCCCATTCCCTACTTCTTCTCCTGAATCTCCTTCACCGACTCCAAAATTACATGCCCCACAATTGCCAGCGTCTTCGCACTGATCTTATCCATCGTGTCCTGCGTCGTATGCCAGTACGGCACGTCGTTCTGGATGTCCAGGTCCATGATGTCCACAGACGGCACCTTGCGCGCCGTAAACGAAAAATGGTCGTCGCCCCCAAAATCCGTCGCCTGCTTCACAAAAACATTCCCATAGCCCAGCCGCTCCGCCACGCTCCACACCATGTCCTTCAACCACTTCGTGGATTCCCCATCCCGCTTGAAGTGCGGATTCCTCCCGCCCACGATATCCGCCAGGATAAACGCCTTGATCTTCGGCAAATCGCCGCTTTCGGCAAACCGCGCCGCCATCTGCCGGCTCCCGTAGCGGTTGTCCGGGTCCTGCCATACCAGGTTCACCGCTTCCTCGGCGTCAAAAAACGCGATCCACACCGCGTATTTCCCCGGCTTCTTCTCTCCGCAAAGCAGCCGCGCGATTTCCAGCATCACTCCGGTCGAAGATCCGGCGTCATCGGCGCCCACGAAATCCGGAATCCGCTTCGTGTCGTAGTGCGTTCCCAGCAGAATGATCCCCGGCTTCTCGCCCGGAATCTTCACCAGAATGTTCTCCATCGGTATTCGTCCCGCGGGCGTATCCGCGGAAAAGGAATCCGTGCTCACATCGCACCCATACGACTTCAACTCGCCCACCATATAATCCTGCAGCTTTGCCAGTGCCGGTGACCCAGCCGGACGCGGCCCGAAGCTCACCTGCTTGGCCACCTGCTCATACGCGAGCTTCCCGTCAAACCCGCCTGTTTTCTCTGGTGGCGGCGCATTGTCCGCCTGCCCCGGCGGGTTCCCCGCTACTGCGCTCATAAACGGCGGTTGCCCTGCGGTGGCCGTCTCCACGCTTGCCGACGGCCTGGAATTGCACCCCAGTGCCATCCAGGCCAGCAGCGCCGTGCCGCCCGCCATCGCCCGCCATCTCCGACTCCGCAAACTCATCCCGTCGCCCCCGCTTGCTCCGCCGCTTCCCGTTTCCGCCGCTTGCGCACTGCGACCGCCGAAACCAATATCCCCGCAAAATACAGCGCGATCATCGGCAACATGAACACCAGCATCGTCGTCGCATCCGGCGTCGGCGTTACTACCGCTGCCACCACCGCGATAATCAAAATTGCGTATCGCGAATTCTTCCACAAAAACCCCGGCGTCACGATCCCGAACAGCGTCAAAAAGTAAATCAGAATCGGCAGTTCGAACACTATTCCCAGGCTCATCAGGATCAACAACACCAGATCGAAATACTCGTTGACCGTGATCATTGGTTTGATCGGGCCCACATTGCCTTGAAATCCCACCAGGAACCGCAGCACGTACGGCAGCGTGATGAAGTATCCGAACCCGATGCCCGTCAGGAAAAGCAGTACCGTCGGCACGATGAACGACGCCACCGCCTTCCGCTCATGCTTGTAAAGCGCCGGCGCCACAAACATCCACAACTGGTACAGCACCACCGGCGATGCCATCACGATCCCCAGGTACACCCCCAGCGTGATGTACGTGTTCAGGTACCCCGCCGGATGCGTGTACACCAGCTCCGGCGTCAGCCCCGCATCCTTCAGCGCCTTCACAATCGGATCCGTAATCCAGGTGATGAAATACTTCGCCAGGTACACCCCGATGAACGCGCCGACCCCGATCGCGTACAGCGAATTGATGATCCGCTTCCGCAGTTCGGCCAGATGCTCAAAGAACGTCATCTGCCCGCCATTCTCCTCCAACCTCGTCAGAATGGAGTTATCAGGCTGGCTGCTGTTGGTCATGGGTGGGGGGATTCTCGGCCTCGGTTCCCTCGGCCTTCGGGGTGGCGGATACCGGTTCCGGCTCCGGCGCTACGCTTTCGCCGTTCGGTGCGTCTAACCTGGGGACGGCTTCGGCCACCGGCTTGATCACGGGACCCTCCCCGGTCGGAAAATCCGGAGCCGCGGAAGGAATCACCTCTGTGGACGGTGTCGCGGGCGCCGCACCAGGCGCCATCAGCTCTTTCGCCCGGGTTTCAGCGGCCTCCGCTTCCGCATTCTTCTTTCGAAGCTCCGCCACGCGCGCCTGGCGCTCCAGGTCCCGCATTTCCTCTTCAAACGCGCTCTTGAAGTCCGTCGAAGCCTTCCGGAACTCGGCCATCAGTTTGCCCAGGCTCCGTGCCAGTTCTGGCAGTTTCTGGGGTCCAAAGACCACCAGCACCACCAGAAACACCACAATCATGTGGGGAACGCTGAGCATAGGCAAAGAGCGCCGCAAGGCGCCCTGTTTGCATCATAGAAAGGGTGGCCAGTAGTGTCAAACGTCAGTTCGAGCTTGCATGATATACTGGCTTTTAGGCGAAACGCGAGGTGTACATGAATCCGGAACGTCGGGGTTTGATCCTGGTCGTCGTTGTTCTGCTCATCTCCGGGATCCTCGGGGGCATCTACGGCCCCTCCGTCAGGGCCACCACTACTGCCACTGACGACTATCAGGCGGCTGTTCGCGAGTTCACCAGTGTCCTCTCTGTCGTACAAGCCAATTATGCCGAACCCGTGGACGCCGACAAGGCCGTCTACCAGGGTGCCATCCCCGGCATGCTTCGCATGCTTGACCCCCACTCGAATTTCTTTGATGCCCGTCAGTTTGCGCTTCTCCGCGAAGACCAGCGCGGCCGCTATTACGGCGTCGGCATGATCGTTGCCCCCAAGGACAACCACACCGTGGTGATGTCCCCCTACGTCGGCGCGCCCGCCTATACCGCTGGCCTGCGCCCCGGCGACCTCATCATCAAGGTGGACGACAAGTCCACCGAAGGCCTCACCACCAGCGAAGTCGCCGACCTCCTAAAGGGTCCCAAGGGCACCGTCGTCAAGATCACTGTCACCCGCGAAGGCTTTGCCGATCCCCTCGTCTTCACCGTCACTCGCGACGAAATTCCCCGCCACTCCGTGGATATCGTCACCATGTTGAAGCCCGGAATCGGCTATATCCGCCTCAACCAGTTCAATGAGACCACCGACAAGGAAATCGCCGACGCCCTCAAGCAGCTCAACGCTCCCTCGCTCGACGGCCTCGTTCTCGATCTTCGCGGCAATCCCGGCGGCCTCCTGAATGAAGCCGTCGCCGTCGGCGACATGTTCCTCGAAAAGGGCCAGCTCATCGTTTCCTATCACGGCCGCAGCGCCCCGGAGCGCCGCTTCTACGCCGTTCGCGGCAATCAGGGCCTGAACACGCCCCTCGTCGTGCTGGTCAACAACAACTCCGCCTCCGCCGCTGAAATCGTCTCCGGCGCCATCCAGGACCATGATCGCGGCCTCGTCGTTGGCGAAACCACCTTCGGCAAGGGCCTGGTGCAAACGGTCCAGCCGCTCTCCGAAAATACCGGCCTCGCGCTCACCACCGCCCGCTACTACACGCCCAGCGGCCGCCTCATCCAGCGCGATTACAAATCCATTTCCCTCTACGAATATCATTACGAACGCAAAGTGCCCGAGCACCCCACGGAGATCCGCCAGACCGATAGCGGCCGCCAGGTCACCGGTGGCGGCGGCATCACCCCGGACCTCGTCGTCGTCGCCAACAAGTTCACCAAGTTCCAGGAACTCCTCTATCGCAACGGCGTCTTCTTCCCCGGCGAACAGGGCGTTGGCGACTTCACCCGCTACTTCATGGGTACTCGCCCCACGGTCACCCACAACTTTGAAGTGGACGACAACCTGGTCCGCGAATTCCGCGACTACCTCTCCAAGCACAACGTCAAGTACACCGAAACCGAGTGGGATGAAAATCTCGATTGGGCCAAGCGCAAGATCAAGCAGGAAGTCCTGATGTACAACTACGGCGTTCAGGAAGGCGACAAGGTCCTGCTCGCCAGCGATCCCCAGGTCCAAAAAGCCATTGACGCCGTTCCCCAGGCCCGCGCCCTCTACGAAAACGCCCGCAAAATCGTAGCCCAGCGCAGCGGCCTCAACTCCGACCAACCCTGATCCGCCTCCGCGCCGCGGCCCCCTTGCCGTTGCAGAGTGCGCCCTTCATAGCCTTTGTGGTGGCCGGGCTTCAGACCGGCCGCCTTCTCCATCTTCTCCTCAAAATCAAACACGGCTGCGGGCCGCGCTGGCCCGCTCTTCCGTGATGCCCGATGTGTTGAAATCCCCCCTCGACACCGCCAACCGCCGCCCACCTTCCCCCTCGACCCGTTAATCCCTGTCCACCCCGCCCGCACCAACCCGTTGGAATCTCCTCCACCCCTCTGTTAAACTATTTTCACTGCTGCTCGTGGGCGAGTAGCTCAGCTGGGAGAGCGCCTCGTTCGCAACGAGGAGGTCGCCGGTTCGATCCCGGTCTCGTCCACCAAAATCCCCTTAAAAGCGCGGTTTTTCGAGGAGCGCCCGGCGCGAGGCGCTCCGTAGTTCAAGTCTGGTTTAAGCGGAAAAGCGGTTTGGGAGGATGATCGGCTGACGAACCGGATTACTTCTTCCCCGCGACGCGCACGCGCCGCACCAACTCCGCTCTAGCGCCGGGCACCACCTCGGTGTCTACCTCTACCAACGTGCCATGCTGAATGCCGGTGAAGAAGTTCGTCTTCCAAACGGGAACCTTGAGAGTCACGCCATCTTGAAGTAGTTCGAAGAAGTTCTCATGGGGATAGTTCTGGTATGTGCCGTAGATCAGGAACAATCCCTTGTACGCTTTCTGATTGCTCGGTGCTGTTGCCGTCGTCGATTGGACGTTCTTGCGCACGTAACTCCAGAAGTGGTCGCGCGCGAAGCCGGTCGCCGCGGCGGCACTCGACGCGACCACCTTTCGTTTGACCCAGGCGAAGATCGCCGCACCGACAATGGCGATAGCCGCGAATGCTTTCGGGAGAGTGGGAAAATAAGGCCACACAAGGGATGAGGATATATGCAGGATTTATTTTTGTCGATGCTGAGCGGGAAAGCGCAGCTCTTGAGGCCAGGCAAAGCTACTCATCGCGCGTGTTACCGCTGCTCAGAGGGCGCGTCTGTTCAAGCGCTCATAGCAATTTACGAAAGGTACCTACCGTACAGCTTGAGGTAGATTCTGGAATACTCCCAGACAAAGTCTTCTAGCACCCTCAAATCGAAGAGGTTTTTGCCCTCGAACTCAAGCAGTCGCTTTGTCGGCCGGGGCTTTCTGCCCTTTTTGTGAATCACGTCCAACACCCAGGAATGAGCGCACTTGTTTCTGAGTGCACGCAGCTTCTCCAGCCTTCTCTGCTGCTTTTTCGTTAAGACCTTCAGGACTCTTGCTAGCTTTAGTTTTGCCTCAAATCCCATGCGCCCACTTTCAAGGAGATCGTTCAATTCGCGAGCACGGCCTCGTTTTGGATTCTTTCGCTTCTTTGAATGGGGATTGTGCCCCACAAATCTTTTTCTGAAAAGCCCATCTAGCATGTGCTCAATGGCTAACGACATCTGGAGCACGGTCACCCGAACAGCGTCTTCTTTTCGAGATCGAGCATTGAAGAGTTTCAGTTTTAGATCCGAGTCGTCAACCGGATAGAGCAATGAATGTATCTGCGCGACTTCTGCGAGAGTTTTTTTAATCTGGTCTTGGACTGAAGCCATATTTACTCGCAAGAGTCTAACAGAGTCGCGGTGCCCCCATCGAACCGATCGTGCTAGCATTCCCGAATGCTCGAATGGCCGAAGAAGAAAAAAGTCCTGCCGCTGCACGCACGGCATCGCGATCCATCATGCGAAGAGGACGCCGAAGGGCACGACGAATCCGTGCTGGTTTCCAGGGTGCAAGTGCAAGGACTATCGGCCGGTGAAGAAGTAATCGGCAATCGCCCTGCACAAGTGCCGTGATAGTATCCCCGCAGAAGGGATTCATGGTCGAGACAGAAAAACAGTCGGGACAACCCGAAAAACTCAGGCAGGAGTTTCTATCGTCGGCAGCGCCGTGGACAGACACTATCTCGAAAGCTGTTGCGGCCATCGTAGTCGCTTTGTACGCCTGCGGGTTCTTGATCGTCTCGATCTACCACTCCCGTTTTGGTTTCGTCGGGACAAATCCGTTTCGACCAAGAGTCCTTGCGGCAGGCGCGTGGTTTTTCTTTTTTGTAGGCATACCAGTATCAGTTACAGTGAATGGCAAATCTCGCTCGTGGAGGGAGATTGCACGGAATTCTACTCTGCTTTGGATTGTGAGTTACTCAGGGAGCATACCACTGGGCTACCTACTTTTCGATTCCACAGCATCGTATCCGATTCATCTGCGCTTGTGGTTCTGGATAGCCCTTACCGGACTTTGGGCACTTCTATTAGTGGCTACAAAATACTCGAAACTCCCGCCGTGGGTGGCGGATTCCGCGTCTGTGGTTTTAACTCTGTTTTACGTAGCGGACCCACTGCGCCGAGTGCTGCTCGGCCACGAATTCGGCATTTCGACGGTGGCTCTGTGGTTCTTTATCGTCACGCTGGTAGTGATTCAGGAGTTCAAAATACGAAATCGTGAGAACCTCTCAATTGATGGTGGCTGGTCGAAACCATTGGTCACTCTCTTCGGGATTTTGTTGGCATTTTCACTATACATTTATCCACATCTCAAGGCATCGTGGGGCGGCGGCACGCCAGCCGATGTGACAATTTACTTCACGAAAGATTCGTTGCTCAGTCCGAACAAGGCCACGCAGGCGCAACTTGTGGAAGAGACCGATGAGGGCTTTTACATCGTCGGGCAGAAAGAATCTAAAGCTGTTTTTGTCCCTCGCAGTGCGGTGGCGCTTATCTACTTCTCCGACAAAGCAGCGGACTCACCGATGTTGCGAGGGATTCACTGACGTCTCAGAGAACTTCTTCTCGATCCTCTCCATTATGAATTCGACTTTCCGGATCGCCCGATCGACGAAGTACTCTTCGGCGAAGTTCGGCTTGTCCGACTCGATCGTCTCGATCATCTTCCGCGCGCAGAGGAGCGTCGCGGCGAAGAGGATCGCGTGCTTCCGTTCTTCGGTCATTTTTAGTTCTCCGCAGTAGGGTGCGGTGGAGGAGGGGGAATTCAGTTTACACCCATCAGGGGCACCGGGTCCTGGTACCGACTTTTCCGGTAACCGCGTTGATCGGGACCTACTGTACTTAGATGTATCTCTTAGAGTAAATTAGCCATTATGAGAACGGACGAGATTGCTCCCCGAATAGCTCTGTCTGACGCCGATGGTGTTTGGAGAAAAAAGTGGGTGGTATTCAACCCCGCGTTCGGCGGATTGCTGAGTGCCTTCATTGCTGGGTTAAACGCTGATTCGGCTTTCCATGCATATCA
>DATIXE010000076.1:0-4736 GCA_035518915.1 Candidatus Eiseniibacteriota bacterium | reverse complement strand
ACCGGCGAGCTTCGACCCCTTGCACGGCGGCGCAGCCGCCTGCCGTCTTTCGATCTCCGCCGGAACAGGATCCATCGGGCCAAAGCCGTACAGCGGCAGCCAGTGATGCACGTACACTTCTGGCGCAGGCTGCGAATTCGTTGGCCGCGAAACTTTCCAACTGAAGGCCGTCCCGCCAAACCACACGCTCTTGATCTGCATCGTCGGCAGAGGCCAGGACAATCCAAAGTGCGTCACGTTCGCGCCCACCCACGGCCGGTAGGTGACTCCCTTGCAATTCCCAACGCACTCAATTACGTAACGTTCCGTGATATTTACGCGCGCAGGCGCGGTTCCCTTTCCGTTCGCATCCCAACTAACCCGCTGTGTATCGCCGCAAACCCACTTCTCTTTCTTCATCCTTGCATTCTCTTCGTCAATCGGCTCGCCTTCATGCACGGTTCCCGGCGGATCGTAAGCTCTCGTCTCCACGAAATCGAAGTCCGGATTGTAGGCCGCCACATCAAGGTAGTTCGTCACGTTGCTCGGCGTCACCTTCAACTCCGGTCTATTGGTTCCTTTTGGCGCCGTCGGACCGGGTGGCACCGGCAACGGGGGCAGTTTTCCGTCCGGTCCGGCAAACTCGAGCGCGTCGCATCGGTCGCTTAGCATCTTCCCGGTTATCTTCTGCGTCTCCGCGTCGAATGTCGCCTCCATCCCGTACTTCGCCAGGTTTGCCGGATGCGGCCCGTTCCACTCCTTTGGCTCAAGATGAAATCGGCCCGTTTTCGCATCGCGCGTGCCGGCAACCATATAGGTCGCCCCATCCAGGCTTGTCACCGAACGATGGAAATAGAATGTAATGCTCCCAGTGACGTTCGGCTCATCGTCATCCGCAATACCAAGCGGTCCCGGCACCGGGCGGAAACCCATCTGGAAATCCCGCCACTCACCATCGCAGTGAAAGCGCCCGGTAATCGTCCTGAATATTCGGTTGGCGTGATTTTCTTGCGCAGAGACAAACGCTGAAGCTGAAAAGGTCGGGGCAAACGCAAAACCCAACGAAAAGACCAGGCGCAACGCGCTGGCCTGCCAATACACCGGGGCCGGGCGAACCCCCATAGCTTCCCTCCGAATGTCGCGAGCTCTTAGCCTGTCGCGATTCGGGCCGCGAGTGCTTCTCACCCGCGTCAAACCCGCCGAATCCTACCTCCCGCCCCTGTACCCGTCAATCCGATTTCCCCTTTTTCCGGCGACAGGTCAGTTAGAATTTTGGAAGGTCCATACGCAAGGAGAAGCAAATGCAGCGACGGTTTCTTAGAACATTGGCGCGAACAGGCATCACGATAATTTTCGTATTCTGCGCAGCAAGCATCACGCAAGGGCAAGGCAGCAAAACGCCCTACCCCACCATGGCCCCGCTAGACCAATACCTGATTGCTGATCGCGACGCCGAAATCGCCTTGGCGCGCAGCGCCGGGCCTGACTCAATTTCAAAGGACGCCGAGATTATGGTCCTCACCCGCCACGGCTACGAAACCGCCGTCAAAGGAAAAAACGATTTCGTCTGTATGGTCTGGCGGTCCTGGACCGCTGGCATAGATGATCCGGATTTTTGGAATCCCAAGCTGCGCGCTCCCATCTGTCTTAATCCACCCGCAGCACGATTCAACGTTCCGCTCACACTCAAGAAAACCAACTTGGTATTGGCGGGGAAATCCAGAACGCTGATGTTCGCGGAAATCGCATCCGCATTCGACAAAAAAGAATTCCCTCCGCTGGAATCCGGCGCGATGTGCTACATGCTCTCCAAACAAGGGTATGTAAGCGACCGCGGCGGCCACTGGCACCCGCACGTGATGTTCTTCGCTCCGATTGGCGAACCTGCGCTTTGGGGCGCCGGCTCGCCGGGCTCTCCTGTCATAGGGTTTGAGGACAAGGAAGACCACTACACACTCTTCTTGATCCCCGTCACGAAATGGTCCGACGGCACACCGGCCCCACCCTTTGAAAACTGACGCCCGACTTTAATGTCAGGGGCGGCGTGCTGGGGTTACAATCTGCGGACTATGCCAGACCAGGAAAAAACGTCAGATTCGACCCGGGGCCGCCTCAAGGTTTTTCTTGGCTACGCATCCGGCGTCGGAAAATCCTTCAGGATGTTTGACGAAGGCAGGCGCCGGCGTGACCGCGGACAGGACGTTGTGGTTGGGGCTCTTCAAGCAAAGGTTCCCTTGGAACTTGAGCCTCTCGTCGGTTCGCTCGAGATTATTCCAACGCTCAATATCAAAGGTGTTTCAGTAATTGACGTCCAGGCGATTTTGCACCGCCGCCCACAAGTTTGTCTTATCGACGGACTCGCTTACGACAACCCGGCCGGTAGCCGCAACGCACATCGTTGGCAGGATGTCGAAGAATTGTTGTCGGCCGGAATCAACATCGTCGCTTCCGTGAACCTGCAACATATTGAGGACCAACGTGAAGCGGCGGAAAAGCTTACCGGCAAAAAGGTGACACAGACTATCCCGCGCGAATTTCTGAACACCGCGGATGAGATCGTGATCGTGGATGCGCCCACACAGGCTGCTACCGAGCGGCGGTCCGCGCTTCGGGAAATGGCACTGGTTCTATCTGCCGATGTGATTGATGCGGGCCTGCAACGGTACATGCACTCGCACGGGATCGAACAAACCTGGGGCACACATGAGCGATTCCTGCTCTGTCTTACGCCCAGGGCAAACTTCGAGCGCATGATGGACACCGCTCGGCGAAACGCAGCTCGATTCCATTGCGACGTATTGGCTGCGTACGTAAAGCAACCCAACCTATCGCATGTGGACAGAAAATTGTTGGAGAGCGGATTGGCAAAGGCCCGGGAAGCCGGCGCGCAAGTGGAAGTACTCGAAGGCGAAGACCCCGTCGAGACGATTGTAAGATACGCGCGTTCTCACGGCGTCACGCAGATTTTTGTCGGACACAGTGCGAAAAAAGATTTAGGAACGCGCATCTTCGGAAGCACTGTGAGCCGTTTAGTCCGGGCGGCACGAGGCATTGACGTGCGAGTTTTTCCGCATTAGATCGCGAGCAGAATCATGAGCCATCAGAAACGCCGAGGCCATCTGAAAATTTATTTGGGCTACGCCGCGGGCGTTGGCAAAACGTACCGCATGCTTGAGGACGCCCACGAACTCAAAGCCCGCGGGGTAGATGTGGTGTTGGCATTTTTGGAGCCGCAGGGGCGAAGTGATCTGATCGACCGAGCCAAGGAATTTGAAATAGTGCCTCTGCTCCGCGTGGCGTGCCGCGGCAGCCACATCGAGGAGCTGGACATAGCAGGAATCCTGCAGCGTAGCCCGAAAGTGTGCATCGTGGATGACCTCGCCCACACGAACGCGCCAGGATCGGAACGCCAGCGGCGTTGGCAGGACGTGCAGGTTTTGCTCGATGGCGGTGTGGACGTTCTTACAACGATGAATGTGCAGGATCTGGCAAGTCTCAGCGACCAGATTTGGCAAATCACCGGTCTGCGCGTGCGCGAGACAGTGCCCGACTGGGTCTTTCAGGAGGCGGATGAGGTTGTGATGGTGGACGTCACGCCGCGTGCCTGGCTTCATCGGCTGGAACGCGGAGTGATCTATTCCGACGAGAGAGCTAAGGTAGAGTTAGCAAAACTTTTTCAGGAGCCGGTTCTGGTTGCGCTGCGTGAGCTTGCAATCCGGCAGACAGCACAAGCGCTCGAAGCGCGAGCAATCGCCAAGAAGCGGCAAACCGAGCCGCACACAGAGAAAATATTGGTGAGTGTCACGGCCGAGGCTACCACTGCCATGCTGTTGCGGCGCGCCCGCCGCGTGGCGGACTACCTTCATGCCTCTTGTGTGGCTGTATTTGTCTGTCCCGGGGGAGAGTTATCAAGCCTGCCCGCTCCCGAGAGGCAGGCCGTCGAACGTCACCTTCACTTTGCGAAAAGTCTTCGCATCGACACCGCCATTCTTGACAGCAAAAGACGCGCAAACGCTCTGGTGGACTACGCCCACGAGAACGGGGTAACACAGATATTCATCGGCCCTTCCGTTGAACCGCCAAAACGCTGGTTCAGGGGACTCGGCTTCACCGATCAGGTGCTCTATCAGGCCGGCGACCTAGAAGTGACCGTTGTAGCCGAACGCGTTCGGGAAGGCGGCAGGCCTTCACTTTATCCAGAGGACGAGGCTGGAGGTTTAATGCATCCGGGCTTTGTCTCCATATCTCCGGAGATCACAGTCGAAGATGCAATTACCCAGCTCCGCCAACACGCGGGACACATCGAGATGATCTATTACGCTTACGTTCTAGACGAAGCGCGACATCTTGTCGGTGTGGTCTCTTTCCGTGAACTGCTCGCCACCGACAGAACCAAAAAGGTCCGCGAAGTCATGCGCACCGACTTCGCATTCGTTTCCGAAGAAGAGGACAAGGAGGTCGTCGCCCAACAGCTAGCCAAGCGGCGACTGATCGCCCTGCCCGTTCTGGATCAACAGGGCCGCATGCTCGGCATTGTCAGCGGCACGGATTTGGCGGGTGTCGTTCAGCAGGAAGCCAGCGAAGACATCTTGAAAATCGGCGGTATGGAAGCGCTCGAAGGGCCGTACATGGAAGTGACCTTCATGCAAATGGTGCAAAAGCGCGCGGGCTGGCTTGCCATTCTCTTTCTCGGCGAGATGCTGACCGCAACGGCGATGGGCTATTTTTCCGACGAAATTTCGCGCGCCGTGGTTCTC
>DATIXE010000075.1:0-29340 GCA_035518915.1 Candidatus Eiseniibacteriota bacterium | reverse complement strand
GCGCTTCGGCCTGAATCTCGTAGCAAATCGTGGGAATGGACTTCACCATGCCCGACCCCGTGCAGTAGGGGCACGGCTGGCACAGCACGCGTTCCAGCGCCTGCTTCGTGCGCTTCCGTGTGATGCACACCAGTCCGAACTCGTTGAATGACAGCGCCTTCGACGGAGCCTTGTCCTGCTCCAGCGCCAGTTGCAGCGCCGCCAGCACCTTCTCCCGGTTGCGCCGCTCTTCCATGTCAATGAAGTCCACCACGATGATGCCGCCCAGGTCGCGCAGCCGGATTTGCCGCACGATCTCCTTCACGGCCTCGAGATTCGTCTTTACGATGGTGTCTTCCAGTCGCGTCGAACCCTTGCCCACGAACTTCCCGGTGTTCACGTCAATCGCCACCAGCGCTTCCGTGTGGTTAATGACGATGTATCCGCCCGACTTCAGCCACACCTTTGCGCGCAGCGCCTTGTCGAGTTCATGCTGAATCCCGAACTCTTCGAAGATCGGCTGCTCCTTGGTGTAGAGCTTCACCTTGCTGACCAGCTTCGGTTGGAACCGGCTGACGAATTCCACTACCTTGCCGTATTCCTCTTCGCTGTCGATCCAGATCCCCGTGAAGTCGTCGCTTACGTAGTCGCGCAAAATCCGCTCCACCAGGTTCAGGTCGCGGTGCAGCAGCGCGGGCGCCTTCCGCTCCTCGTTCTTCTGCTTGATTTCGTTCCAGGTCTTTCCCAGGAACTCGATGTCTGTCCGGATTTCGTCGTCGGTCGCGCCGCCCGCTGCCGTCCGCACAATGAACCCGCCCGGATAGCTTCCGCGTGCCTCGCCCACCAGCCGTCGCAGCCGTGAACGGTTTTCCGCGCTCGCGATCTTCCGCGAAACTCCGATGTGGTCGATCGTCGGCATGTACACCAGGAAACGCCCCGGCAACGCCACGTGGCTCGTAATGCGCGCGCCCTTCTTGCCCAGCGGTTCTTTCGCGATCTGCACCACCACGTCCTGACCGGCCCTCAACATCTCCGAAATCAGTTGTGGCCGCCGCTGTTGCGAATGCCCGCCGTGATGTCCTCGTGGGTGCGGCCCTTGCCCGTGGCCGCTGCGGCGATCGAATCGCCCGCGTCCCCGGTCGCCCCCGCGATCTCCACGGTCTCCGCCGCGGTCACGCCGATCCGGCCGGCCTCCCCGCCCACGGAATCCCCCGCGATCCCTTCCGCCACGCTGCGGCCTCTGGAATCGCGAACGCGGATTGCTCCCGATTCGCGCGAAATCCTCCCGCGGCCCTCCCGGTTGGCGCGGCCCGCGTGTTTCGCCCGGCAGTAGAGCAGCATCTTCCTCCATTCCCATCCCGGCGGATACGCCTCCTCCCGCCGCTGCCGTGATCGCTTCCGCCTCTACGTGTTCCAACGCCGCGTCGTGCGCCATCTCGGCGCGTTCCGTCGCGCTCAGCTCCACGTGCTCGTCTTCGTGCTCCTCTTCCTCGTGGTGTTCCGCGATTTCGGACTCCGTTGCGAAGGATTCCTCGTGCTCTTCTTCTGCTGCTTCCTCTTCGGCTTCCTCTTCCGCTTCTTCACGCTCGTCGTGCTCTTCCTCGGTCTCTTCGTGGTGATGCTGATGCTCTTCGCGTTCGGCGATCTGGTGCGCCTCATGCAGTGCTTCTGCTTCATCCTCGTCGAATTCGGCCCCACCCGCCAGCGCGTCCGCATCCGCGTGCGCTTGCATCTCTTCGTGTTTCGCTTCCACCAGCCGGGCTGAAAGCGAAACCGCCTCGTCGTCGCTCAGGCCGGTCGATCCATTTCGCACGCCCTCACCGGTCTCCTCCGCGCGCTCCTCGGCGACGGTCCGGCTTTCGGCTTCCGCTTCCTCAGCCGCGGCTTCTCCTGTTACCGCCTCCGCTTCCGATTCCTTGTCGGCAAGCACCCAGTGCGGCAGGCTTCCCGTAAACCGCCTCGGCGAACCCATCCCTGGCTGCGCACCGATGCCCGGCCGCGCAGGCGTCTGCTGATAATTGGGCTGCCGTTCTTCTTCCTCGTGATCGCCCAGCGGCTCAATGGGGGCCGCCGAAACTGGCCGCGCCTTGTACTTCGCCAGTGATTCACCCGGCAGAACGATGTCGTCCTCGCGAGATTCGGTCGGTGCGCTTGGCCCGCGCTCTCCGCCCCGGCGGTTCTCGTAACCCCCGCGGTTCTCCCGCTCGCCTTGCGGCGAGGCGTACTTCGAAGGCGGCAGATTCCGTCCTCCGCCTTGTCCGTGAGGTCGCCGGTCTCCACCACCACCACTCCCTCCCCGGCGCCTTCCCCAACGTCCGCGGCGTCCGCCGCGGCCACGGTCCCCTCCGCGGTCCTGGCCCCTGTCGTTGCCCCGATCATTCCCCCGGTCGTGTCCGCCGATCCGAGGCGGATAATTCCGCGTCGGGTTGTAATTCGGAGAAAAATCCTGTGGCGCCGAGGCATTCGACTCCGGCTGGCGCTCCTCCAGTTCGTTGCCCTCCGCCGCGTGGCTGCCAATCTGCGCCTCGTCAGCGCCATGCGCCTCTTCGCGCCCGGCATGCTCTTCGCCGTGCCCGTGCTCTTCGCGCGGCTCGTCCAGCGAAATCGTCTCCTCATGCACCGCTCGCGTCGAGAGCACCTCGCCGGGCAGGGGCTCGATCAGTGAACTCCCCTGGCCTCCAGCGATCGCCGGCGCCGGCGCATCGCTATGGCCGTGCCCGTGGTCGTAGTCATCGAGATTCTCGAAGACGTCGCTCACGTAGAGAAACGCATCCCCGTCCAGGCCAATGTCCACGAATGCGGACTGCATGCCCGGCAAAACGCGCGTCACTTTTCCTTTGTAAATGCTGCCGACAAGCGCGAACTCTTTCTCGCGCTCAATGTAGATTTCGACTAGCTGTCCTTCTTCCAGTATCGCGACTCTTCGTTCGTGAGAGCTCGCGCTGATAACCAATTCTTTCGACATGAAAACTCCTTGGGATGCACCGCCGCGGGACCCCTGTGTGCACAGGTCCAGGGCAAGGCGCCGTCCCGGTCTTGCCCGGGACACGCTCGCGACAACAATATTGTTGCGGCATTGCGTTCGAAGCCGGAGGGCGAAGCCGCTGTGCGGCTCTCGTATTGCTTGAACCCCATGCTTTCGAGGCTGGGCCGTTGCCGGGCTGTTCCCGGGGTAACGGCGGACGATGCGATCCTCACTCGTTAATTCCTTTTTTCTTTTGCATGCGGCCCGAACTTAGTTCGGTCCGCGGGTCCGGCGCAAACTTCCTGAAGTAAGCCGCGCTCGAACGCTGGCGAGTTGCTAGTTGACAAATCGGCGGAGCCGGACATTCATCACTAGCCCGATCGCCAGGAAAACAAACAACGTGGCCGAACCTCCGTAGGACATCAGGGGTAACGGAATGCCGGTTACTGGCATCGCCCCGATGACCATGGCCACATTTACCAAAACGTGAAAACCAAGCGCCGCTGTGACGCCCATGACCAGAAACATTCCCGCTCGATCCTTCGCGCGCTGGGCATTCTGGACCAGTCGTAACAATAGCGCCATGTACAGCCCAAGGGCAAGCAGCACGCCTTTGAATCCCTGTTCTTCCGCCCACGCCGACATAATGAAATCGGAATACCGGACCGGAATGTACCCCAGTTGATTCTGGCTGCCCTTGCCGAAGCCCTTCCCCCAGAATCCGCCCGACCCCACGGCAATCTTCGATTGCAACACCTGATAGCCGGAGCCCTTCGCGTCTTCCTCGGGATGCAAAAACGATGTAACCCTGTCTTTCTGATACGGCTTCAAGAAATGCCAGCCTGCTGGCAACATCAAGGCGCCGAGTAGGATTATTACCGCTGCGTGTTTCCATTGCAGCCCGGCTAAAAACGCCCCCACAATCAACATCGGCAGCAGCACCAGTGCCGTGCCGAGATCCGGCTGCTTCAGAATGAGCACCAGCGGTACCCCTACCAGTAACCCTGCCTTAATCAAATCCTGCAGAGAAAGCTCATCCGTGCGCACTTCTGCAAAGAAGCGCGCCAACACGATGATTATAACCAATTTGACAAGCTCTGACACCTGAAACATCTCGCCCAGAATCGGAATCCACCGCTTCGCCCCAAACCGTGTGTGTCCCACCGCGAGAACTGCTATAAGTGCCACTATTCCTATAATATACAAAACCGGTGCCTGGTCCATGATCACGTGATAGTCGATCCGCGATAACACAAACATCAATACCACGCCCACTATCAGCCAGCGGATTTGCTTCATGTGCATCCCCGCCAGCACGCTTCCGTGCGTTGCCGAATAGATTTCCACCACACCCAGCGCGCAAATCGCCGCCACGATGGCCAGCAGCCACCAGTCATAGTCCCGCGTTGTCGTCATCTCGTTCATTGCGTTCCGCTTTGAAACCCCACTCTATCGGATCTTTCCCTCTACTCCGGGTCCTGCTGCTTCTTTTCCGCTACCTCGGCAACTTTCGCGGGACCTTCACGTTTCGTCGCAACCTTCGGAGCCTCGCCCGCGCGTGCGCTCTGCGCCACCGGTTGCATACCTGGCTTCTGCGCTTGCGCCGTGCTCTGCCCCTGCGACTTCTTTTCTTTCTTCTCGTAGTACGCCTTCACGATATCCCGCACCAACGGCCCCGACGCCGTACCGCCGTGCTCCGACGTGTCTTCCACCACCGCCGCCACCACGATCTCCGGATTCCTCCGCGGCGCGAATCCCACGAACCACCCATCATTCTTGCCCTTGCCCAATCCCAGTCGGCTGGCCGCCGCATAGCTCATCATCTGCGCCGTTCCGGACTTCCCGCAGAACTCAATCCCTTGCAGCCGGACCGATTGCCCCGTGCCCCCCGGCTCGTTGATCACGCCATACATTCCCTGCGTAACCTGCTCCACGGTGTCGTCGGACAACTCCACCCGCTTGTCACCCACACTCGGGGCGTCCTTCATTAAGTGCGGCTCCTTGAAATCTCCGCCCGACGCGATCCCGCCGATCACATACGCCACCTGTAGCGGCGTCACCATCACCGAACCCTGCCCAATCGACACCGATATCGTCGACCCTGGATACCACTTGTGGTGATAGACCCGCTCCACCCAGTCTTCCGACGGCACCAACCCCGACTCCTCCGAAGGTAAATCAATCCCCGTTTTCGACCCTAGGCCAAGCATCTTTGCGTACTTTGCAATCCGGTCGATTCCCATCCGCATCCCAACGTTGTAGAAAAACACGTCGCAGGACTTCACGATCGCCTCATGCAGATTTACCTGGCCATGGCTGCCTTTTCCGTACACCCAGCACCGGTGCATCTGCCCGTAAAAAATACCGTAACCCGGGCAGAATGCCGTGAAATTCTCGGGCGGCACTTTCGATTCCAGCATTGCCGTGGCCATGATGATTTTGAACACCGAACCCGGCGCCAGTTGCGCTTGCGTCACGCGGTTCAGCAGCGGCTTGCCCGGATCCTCGTTCAATTTCTGCCACTCTTCCTTCGAAATCCGCACCGCGAAATCATTCGGGTCTGGTGCCGGATGGCTCGCAAACGCCAGCACTTCTCCGGTCTGCGGATTCAGCGCCACCACCGCGCCTTTCTTGTCTCCCAGCCCCTCCTCCGCAACCTCTTGCAGGTCGTAATCAATCGTCAGCTGAATCTGCTTTCCTGGAATCGCCTCTTGCTGCGAGAGCCGCCCCACTTCCTTTCCAACGCTGTTGACGATCACTCGCCGCATTCCGTCGGTTCCCACCAGCAGGTCGTTGTACTCTCGCTCCAATCCGCTCTTCCCCGCGATGTCCCCTGGCCGCAATCTACCGTTGCTGTCCTCAATCTGCTTTTCGCTCACTTCCCCTACGTACCCGCTCGCGTGCGCCATGAATCCGCCCGGCAGGTACCGTCGCCGATGCACCATCAGCATTTCCAGCAGGGGAATGTCCGCACGATGCGACTCGATGAACGCTACGTCCGCCGGCGTCGCTTCCGGTTTGATCACAATGGGCTGAAATTTCGGCAGCTCGCTGCTGTTCGCCAGCTGCTCCTTCAAATCATCCAGCTGCAGCCCCAGCCCATCCGCGATGGCTGGCAGGCTCTTCTCTACTGCAGCAATGTCGTCTCGCAGCAGCAGCACGCTGAACGACGGGTAATTGTCCACCAGCACGCGCCCGTCGCGATCCAGCATCCGCCCCCGCGGCGCGATGATCGGGATCGAACGCACCCGGTTGCGTTCCGCCATCTGTCCATATTTGTCGGAATCGATGACTTGCAGCTTCCAGAATCCCAGCAGCAGCAGCGTGATCATGCCCACGATCACGTAGGAGGCGGCGGCCAGCCGTTCTTGCGGCAATCGGTTATCGTTGCGAAACCAGTACGACACGCGAGCCCTGCGCGCGAGCCGTTTTCTCGTTCAGGGCTGGGCGGCGCCCGCTCGCGCTTTCTCTCTTCTCAGCGTTGAAGTGCGAACTCTCCGGTCGGCGAGGCCACCAAATATTGCGCCCCGGTCCACGCGTGTAAGCTCTCAAAATCGCCGCTCGACTCCCGAATCCGTCTCATTCCTGGAGCCTTCCTCAAAGTAGCACCCGCCTCAAACCCGCGCAACTCGTCCATTGGTACAGGTTTCCCAGCGATTACGGGTTGGCCCCATTCTCCTCCTTCAACGTCGCGCCACCTCCCGATTTCCTATACATTAATCTCATCCGGCACGCTCGCCGCTTCTCATTTTTTGAATGGCTCAAATTCCGGTACACTCTCTGGTTCTCTATGTGGCCTTATTCCGATAAGCCCTTGCGGCTCGCCCTTATAGGCATGTCCGGTTCCGGCAAGTCCTATTGGACCAGGCGCATCGCCGCGGCCGGCTTTCCCTCAATTTCCTGCGACACGCAGATTGAAGAGCGCCTCGAGCCTCTTCTGCAATCCAGCGGGTTTTCCGGCATCAATGGCGTCGCCGCCTGGATGGGCTGGCCGGATCGTCCCACGTATGCCGAACGCGAAGCCGCCTACCTCGCCGAGGAAATCGCGACACTCGACGAACTCCTTACAGCTCTTGAAAAAAATCCGGAAACCGACCTTGTCCTCGACACCACCGGCAGCGTTATCTATGTCGGTAACCACCTTCTCCATCGTCTCCGCAAGCTCATGCTCATCGTCTATCTCGCCGCCTCTCTCGATGAACAGCAACTCCTTATCCGCCGCTACCTCGAAGATCCCAAGCCCGTCCTTTGGCGCGGCGCGTTTCAGCCACGCCCCTCGGAGACTCCCCGCGAAACTGTCGCCCGCTGCTATCCCGCGCTGATCGCCGCTCGCCGTCAGAGTTACGAGGCACTCTCCCACTGTTCCATCCCTGTTGCCGGATTGCGCGAGATTTCTTCTCTACACCAAAATGCCGAAGACTCCTCAGGCAGGGAGTTTCTGGAAAAACTAAGGAGTCAGTTGGATCCCGCGGCAAAATCCTTCAAACCCGGGCCACACCCATGAGGTATCGCAGCACTTCCGGTAAAGCCCCCCTCACCTCGCTTCGCGGCGCCGTTCTCCGGGGGCTCGCCCCCGACGGTGGCCTCTACATGCCCGCCGAAATCGCCCGTCATACTCCTGGGGAACTCGAGGATTTCCGCCGTTTGCCTTTCACGGAAGTCTGTTTTCGCCTCGTGCGACCGTTCGCCACACCCGACGTCCCCGAAGAAATCCTCTGGCAGATTGTTGCCGAAGCCATCAATTTTCCCGTGAAGCTCGTCTCTCTCTCACCCGCGCTTCACGTCCTCGAACTCTTCCACGGCCCCACGCTCGCCTTTAAGGATTTCGGTGCGCGCTTTTTGGCCCGCCTGATGGGCTATTTCGTCCGCGGAGAATCGCGCCAGCTCACTGTTCTGGTCGCCACTTCCGGCGACACCGGCAGTGCCGTCGCGCACGGCTTCCTCGGCGTTCCCGGTGTTCGCGTGGTCATCCTGTATCCTTCCAAGCGCATCAGCGAAGCCCAGGAAAAGCAGTTCACCACGCTCGGCGAAAATATCACCGCGCTGGAAGTCTCCGGCACCTTCGACGACTGTCAGCGCCTCGTCAAGCAGGCCTTCGCCGATGAAGCGCTCAATCAGCGCGCTTTCCTCACCTCCGCCAATTCCATCAATGTTGGCCGGCTGCTCCCGCAGATGTTCTATCACGTGGCCGCCTACCGCCAGTTGCCCGTCGCTTCCGTGCCGCTCATCGTCTCCGTACCCAGTGGAAATTTCGGCAATCTCACCGCCGGAATCTTCGCCAAGCGCATCGGCCTGCCGGTCGCGCGATTCATCGCCGCCACCAATGCCAACGACACGGTGCCCGAATATCTCCTCACCGGCCAATATCGCCCTCGCGCCGCCGTCGCCACCTGTTCCAACGCCATGGACGTCGGCAATCCCAACAACTTTCCGCGTCTTCTCGACCTCTGCCGCAATCGCATCGAATATGTCCGCAAGGAAATCTGGGGTCACCGCGCCACCGACGAAGAAACACTTGCCGAAATGAATGCCGTCTGGGATCGCTACCGCTACATTTCCGATCCGCACACCGCTGTCGGCCTGCTTGCCTGGCAGGCCTACCGCAAGGAACACATGGAACCATCGCAAGGGCTCGTCCTTGCCACCGCGCATCCCGCCAAATTCGCTGATGTCGTCCAGAAAGCCATCGGCATCGCGCCACCCCTCCCCGAACGCCTCGCCCGCTACCTCCCGCGCCCCAAACTCTCCCTCCCCATGTCCACCCATTACGACGATTTCAAACAATTCCTCCTCGCCCATTGAGTGTCGCAGCGCAACTTTCTAGCGGCCGCCTTCTGAGGCGGGCGCATTTCTCACACCCCGCTCCTCACCCAGTTTTCCTGGCAACAACGATTGACGGTAATGGGAAATGGAATTGGAAAAAGGGAACTACGAACTCCGCCGCAACCGGTCTAGCAGCAGAAACAGCGCCACTCCCAGCACCGCATTCACCAGCGCCGCAATCGCCAGGTGCATGTTGAACCACGGCTCCGGCTGTGCCAGCAGCAATCGCCGCACCGCCACCAGCGCCGACTGGTGCACCACGAAAAAGCAAACCACCAGCGCGAACCTCGCAAGCGGATGCTCCGTATCCAGGCGCGAGCCGATCGACGACGCCAGATACCCAATTATTGTCTTCGCGATGCCGTACTCTCCGATCGGCACCGTCGGGCCGCTCAGGCTGTCTTGCAGCAACCCCATCATCATCCCCAGCAACAAGCCAGTGGAAGGATTTCGCCGGCTCAATCCGAAATAAATCGTCACCAGCAGCGGCAGATCCAGAATTTCCAGCTTTGGCAGATACACCGGCAAAATCCGCTGCAACACCAGCGACAACGCCGCCACGATCACCACCGCGCCCGGAATGAACTTGTGCACTTCTATATGTGTTTCGCTGTCGCGGAGCTCGTATGTATCGTTCATGGCTTCTCCGCGGTCGGGCTCGCGACCGGCGCGGCCGTTTGCCCATCCGGTGCGGAACTTCCGTTCGCTGGCACCGCCCCTTCCGCCTGCTCTTCGCTCGCGAATTCCACTGGTTGCTGCGTCAACAGGACAACCACCTCTTCCAGTCGCTCCAGATTCGCCGCCGGCTTCACGCGAATTTGCTTGAAGGTGTTTCCCGCCTTCACCGTCACGATCGTTCCGATCGGAACCCCCCGCGGAAAAATTTTGTCCATCCCGCTGGTCACCACCTTGTCGCCGACGTTCACTTTCTCGTCGTTCGAGATGTAGCTCATCGCCAGCGTCGGGTCGCCGTCGCCCCGCACCGGGCTCTGTGTCCTCGTCGCCACCAGCATTGCCCCGGCGCCGCTGTCCTTGTCGGTCAACAACAGCACCTGGGCGTTGTCCCGGTACACCTCGATGATTTTTCCCACCGCTCCATCTGGTGTGATCACGCCCATGTTTCGACGCACCCCGTCGCGTTCCCCGCGATCAATCTCCACCGTCTGCGTCGCTGTGCCCGCGCTCGCTCCGATCACCCGCGCCATCAGCATCGGGACTTTCTCGTGGTCTTCCTTGAACTTCAGCAGCACCGCCAGCCGGTCCGCTTCGGCGGCCTTGCTTTGGAGCTCCGAAAGCTTCAGTTTCAGGTCGTTGTTTTCCGCGCGCAATGCCTCGTTCTGCCGCGTTGTTCCCTGCAGGGCGAAATAGTGATCCCACACGCCGCGGACCGTCGAGAATCCCCACGCGCCGCCCTTCTCAAACGGCGTTACCGCGGTGATTGTCCACACCCGGATCAGCCGCCCCCGGGAATCGCGCTTCACCTGCACGGCCAGCATCAGGACCTGCAGCAGCAGCACGCCGGCCAGCAGCGCTAGTGATCTATGCCTGGATGGAATGGCAACCATGTAGCCAGTTCTCAGCTGCTAGTTCTACGTTCAATGTCAGACGCAAACTCTCTTAAATCGCGCCCCGCCGCTGGGGCTGGCAGGAAATCAAACTCCGAAACGGAAAAACTTCCAAGCTACTACTTGAAACCTTTTCAATCGATGCAAACCTGCCGCAATAACTTAAAATCGCTCAGCATCTTCCCCGTGCCCAGCACCACCGACGCCAGCGGATCGTCCGCGATCGAAACCGGCAGCCCGGTCTCTTCCCGGATGCGCTTGTCCAGATTCTTCAGCAACGCTCCGCCGCCCGTCAGCACGATACCCCGGTCGCTGATATCCGCCGAAAGTTCCGGCGGTGTGCGTTCCAGCGCCACGCGCACCGCGTTCAAAATCGTTGCCACGCATTCGCTCAGCGCTTCGCGGATTTCGCTGTCGTCAATCGTCACCGTCCGCGGCACGCCTTCGATCAGATTGCGCCCTTTCACTTCCATCGTCAGCGGCTTTTCCAGCGGATACGCCGACCCGATCTCCATCTTGATCTGTTCCGCGGTGCGCTCGCCTACCAGCAGGTTGTACTTCCGCTTCAGGTACTGCATCACCGCTTCGTCCATCTCGTTCCCGGCCACCCGCACCGACCTGGAGTACACAATCCCGCTCATCGAAATCACCGCGATGTCCGTAGTACCGCCCCCGATGTCCACCACCATGTTTCCCGAGGGCTCTTCAATCGGCAGCCCGGACCCGATCGCCGCCGCCATCGCCTGCTCCACCAGGTAGACTTCGCTGGCTCGGGCGCGATACGCGGAGTCCTGCACCGCCCGCTTTTCCACCGGCGTAATTTCGCTCGGCACCCCGATCACGATTCGCGGATGCACCAGCACGCGCCGGTTGTGCGCTTTCTGGATGAAATAAGTCAGCATCTTTTCCGTGACTTTGAAGTCCGCGATCACTCCGTCCTTCATTGGCTTGATGGCCACCACGTTTCCCGGCGTGCGCCCCAGCATGTCCTTCGCCTCGCGCCCCACTGCCACCACTTCACCGCTCGCTTTGTTGATCGCCACGATCGAGGGCTCGTTCACCACGATGCCTTTCCCGTGCGAAAACACCAGCGTGTTCGCGGTCCCCAGATCGATCGCCAGGTCGGATGAAAACAAACTGAACACCGACCTCAGGTTGTACCCATTCTTGTTCATTACTGCTTTCCCCCTGCGGAGAGATCGTGCCCGGCGGGATCTCCGTGCTCAGGCACCCCTCGGCGCTTCTCTCCATTGTCGCCGGATTTCGCGGCCCACGCAAAACCGCTTCCGGCTTCCCCAAACTCTACTTGGGTACGACGATGGAAATCTCTTGCTTGGCCGTGCCGCCGCGCCGGTTCGACCCGATGATCACGATCGTGTGCGGCCCCGGCTCCAGCGGCTCCGTAAAGTGGCGGAAGGTTCCGTCCGGTGCGATGTTCGCCACCGGCTGTCCGTTGATGATCAGCGCCGCCCCGGGCTCCGTCTTGCCGATAATCTCCGCCACGCGCCCGTGAATCTGCGGCGCATCCACCCGCAGCATCATCGTCTGCTCGCGGCCCTGTGCCACCAGGCTGAACTTGAACGTTTCGCTGTACTCGCTCGTTTCTTTCTTCGCGTCCGATGCCGTCACGTGCCAGAAATAATCTCCGGCATCCAGCCCCGTCACTTCCGCGGCCGTCCCCGCCACCTTTACTTCCTTCACCATCCTCGTGAACATCGTCGTAGTGCTGATCGAAAGCGTGTACCCGACCGCCCCGTCCACCGGCTCCCATTCAAACCGGATCTGCGCGTTCCTCGGCGTCTCGGAAATAATCGGCGCCAGGTTTAGCGGAGCGATCAGCCCCGGCGGCGCCAGCACGCTCGATTTCTGCGTCGGCCCGCCCGTCGGAAAGCTCGCCTTCTCCCACTGCGTCAGCTCGATTTTCTCGTTTCCGCGCTGCACTTCCGCGGCGCCCGTCGCCACCACGATCTCGTGTTCGTTCTCCTTTGGATCGTTCTTCACCGTTGCGCGGCTGTTCTGCTGCATGTACGCCGTCGCGTCTTCCACGCTCACCGCCGCCTTCGAATCCGGCGAATGCCATGCCGGCGTGGCCAGGTCCACCGTGCCCGTGTTGATGCGCACCGCCGTGTTGGAATGGTCCCGCGTGACGT
Source organism: Candidatus Eiseniibacteriota bacterium (assembly GCA_035518915.1). Classification (GTDB taxonomy): domain Bacteria; phylum Acidobacteriota; class Terriglobia; order Acidiferrales; family UBA7541; genus Acidiferrum. Next base: position 16,858 of record DATIXE010000075.1, on the reverse strand, counting down.
TGTTCTCCTCCACCGTCACCATCGTTTCAGACTTCATTGTGTATTCCGTCCCGTCCGCAAACGTGACTCGCGCCGCACCGTCGTTTCCCGTCTGGATCAGGTCGCCCTTGTCCAGCGACGTGTGGTAGTCCGCGTCCACCCACGTCACCGAATTCACTTTCTTCACCTGCACTCGCCCGTCCAGATTCACGAATCGCGCCTGTGTCTGCGCCAGCGGCTGCGCGTCCGTCTCCGGATTTCCCAGCGTGTCGGAGAGCTTCTTCGTAACAATGTTGGTCCAGTCGGGCTTCGCCACGTATAAACCCGCAATGATAATGATGAAGATCAGCACCGTATAAACCGCCACCGTCTTGTAGGTGACCGCGTGCCAGTAGACTTCCACGCGATGAATCTTCGGCGGCGCGGGAGGCGCCGGAGGGGCCGAAACGGGCCTGCGCGGTTCGATGGGTGTTTGCGTGGTCACAGGTGAGAGCGCCGTGGTTGCTCCAATTTCTCACTGTAGCACAGCGCATTCCGCGCGGCGGAAGTGCGCGGTACAGGCGTACTCAATCTACAAATAGCGGTTGCGCCGCTTTTCCTCCCGGCGTGACCTGATCGTTACTTTACGGGCTTCGGCGGGTGTTTTCGCTGGAAAAATCGCTGCTTGTCGAAGCCGGGATCCACCGCCACGTCGAAAAATCCCACCATCATTTCGTCGTAGGTCTGCTCGCCCCAGCGCACCGCCGCCGTGGGATCGGGATTGTGCGGATTGTCCCCGGAATTGTCGAACCACGCCACCGCCTGCAGCCGCGTCCCGGCCTTCAGCAGCAGCGGCTCCGCCAGCCGGTAACTCATCTGCCAGTGAAAGTGGTAGTGCACGCGCAGCAGCGTGGTCTTCACGGTTCCGTCCGGCCGCAGTATGTTGTACTCGAACTGCTTGCCGCGCAGGTGCATGTGCGGGAAAAAATTCAGCAGCAGCGCGTCGTTCGGCAGCGTGCCGTGGACCTCCACGCGGTAATCCGGATCGCCTGGAGGAATTACGAAGCGGTCGTTCGTCAGTTGCAGCGTCAGGACGCGCTTCTGCGGCGGCTGCTGCGCGAAAATCAGCCCGATGCGCGTGCGGTCGTGTCCCACTTTGCCGTTCGTGGTGTAGTGCATCTGGAACACCAGGTCCGACCCGGCCGGCACTAGCTTTGCCATTCCTGCCGGCCAGTTGTCCGGGGTGCTCCCAGGCGCGTAGACCAGCAGAATGTCGCTGGTCGTCCACATCGCGTCGCGCTGGCCCTGCGCATCCGGCAGCGTCGCCGCCGTGAACGGTTTTTCCACCGGCGCGTGCCGCAGCCACGGCGAATCCGGCGGCCGTACATAGACGACTGCGTGATGCACGTGTTCCGGCAAGCCTGGCAAAATCTCCGACGCGCGCACCCAGCGATCTTCCTTGAAATGCGTCGGGACGATTTCGTAGGTGTAATCCACGTCGCCGCTCGCCGGAATCTCCACCGCTTCCGGCATCGCCACCACGTCGTCCGGCTCCGGGATGGTCCAGCGCTCCGCCCATTTCCGCGGGGGCGGCGCGTCCTCCGGATTGCCCGCGGGCGCTCCCGCCGCGGCCCAAGCCGCCAGCCGTGCGATCTGCGCGTCGCTCAGCGAAGGATCGTTCGCGAAGTGCCCGATGCCCTTTTCCGCGAACCACGGAGGCATCGAGCGGTTCTCGACCGCCGTCCGGATCGCGGCGGCGTAGGGACGCGCCTCTGCATACGTCTGCAGCGCCATCGGCGCAATCCCGCCGACCCGGTGGCACACCTGGCAATGCCCCTGCAGCACCGGCAGCACATCGCGGTAAAACGTGAGCTCGTTTGCCCTGGTGGTCGCGCTGGCCTGCGGGGTATCCGCGAAAATCTGTTGCGCGCTCGTCGCCTGCCGTCCCGCGACGGGTAACGCCATCGCCAGCAGCCCGCAACCCAATGCCATCGCCCGTTGGCGCTTCATCGCTAGCCGCTCGCCTCTCTCCACCGCCAATGCAGTGGCCGGGCTTTGGATCGGCCCGCCTCCCATCTTACCCTGTGCGTGTAGAGCGGCGGCCCTCCGGGGCCGGCAGCTTTGGAGTGTGGGAGCGCAGCTCCCGCTTTTCCTGCGCGCGGCTTCTCGTCCAAATCCTCCGTCGACCTCTCCGCATCCGCCGCAAAAGCGGTGGTGAGCCATCGCACTCCAAAGACGGGGTCGGGCCGGCGGGGGTACCCCGGGGGGTTCGCGTAAGAGACGCAGCGAAAAGACTTAGAGGAAAGGTTTGTACAACTCCGCGCAGCTTGGGGCCAGGAAATCGCAGCCGTAAGAGTGAGGGGATGGGCGGAAGTTAGAACATCGCAATGGAAAATTCCAAAATGAAATGCGGGGCGAGATTGGCTTTGGCGGGCGGCGAAGCGATCCGCGGACTTACTCGCGCGGCATTTCTGGAAGGGAAACCTTCCCGGCAGCCTGCAAGCGCACTGATACCCAAGCGTCACGGTCCACGATAGCATGTCTATCGTAAGTTAGTCAATAGTTAATTATATAGTATCTAATTCGAATGGGGGCGATTCGTATCACTTCAGGGTATATTGTTGCAAATGTTCCCTCCCCGGATTGAATTGCGAGAGAGGACGCGCCACCGTCGGCACATCCTGTAAGCTAGGGCGGAGAATATGACGCTGGACGTAAAACCCGGGATTGCCGCCGCACTCGAAGCCCTGGCGGCCGCTACAAGGGCGGGACTCTTTCGGAGTGTAGTTGCGGGACACGGCCCAAAGGACCGCGGCTCACGGGACCCAGCCCAGGGGGAGCGGATCAGGCGGACTGAGAGTCCGGGAGGCCGACGAGCTTGCGGAATTCGGGCAGGTCGTGCAGGCAGTCGAGATCGGCGTCGCGCGAAGCCCAATTAAGGTTGCCGTAGCCCGCGGAGAGGGCTTTCTTGAGGGTTTCGAGGGATTCGGTTTTGCGGCTGAGCACGCCGTAGCAACAGGCGGCATTATAGAGGGTGTTTCCGTCATTGGGGCGCAGGGCGACGGCGGTCTGCAGATGGCGGATGCTTTCGTCGGCTTCGCCAAAGGAAGCGAGATTGGTGGCCAGCAGGATGCGTGCGCGAACGTCTTCGGGAACCACTTCCAATTGCTGGCGAAGCACGACGTTCATGCGCTTGCGCAAGTCCGCGGCTTCCTGCTTGCGTCCCAGGCGTTCGAGACATAGGCCATACGGAATATAGGTGTTGTAGTCGTCGCCGTTGGCTTCGATCGCGGCATCCACAAGCTTCGCGCCCTCCGCGTACCTGCCGGTGGATAGCAGGGCGCGGCCGAGAATATTCCAGGAGCCATCGCAATCTCGCTTGCGTTCAATGGCACGCTGGGCCATCAAGGCGGATTCGTCATATTTTTTTTGTGCGTAGAAAAGCCGGGAGCGCGCCACCATCACCTCCGGCAAATCGGGCGCCAGGGCCATGGCCCGGTCGCAAGCAGCAAGTCCCCGTTCGATCCAGGCGGGATTCTGCTCGCGTACTTCGAAAATCAGGCCACAGAGATGGGCGATGCCGGCATAGGCCAGGGCAAAATTCGCGTCCAGATGGATGGCCTGATCGAACATCTGCAGGGCGTAATCCATGTTTTCGCGGCGGGTGTAGCTACGGCCGCGGAGATAGAAGTCGTAGGCCTGCGTGTTTTCCGTGGGTTTCTGGCCGATAATCTTTTCTTCCTGCGGCGTCAGGGTGATGCGCAGGGCCTGGGCGATGCTGCGCGCGATTTCGTCCTGGATGGCGAAGACGTCCTCGAGCTGGCGGTCGTAACGCTCGGCCCAGACGGAATGCCGCGTGGAGCTTTCGACGAGTTGCGCGGTGATGCGCAGGCGATTGCCGGAGCGGCGGATGGTGCCTTCGAGGACGAAGGTGGCGCCAAGTTGCTGGCCGACCTGCGGGGCGGCGGTTTGCTTGTCGCGGAAAGCGAGCATTTCAGAGCGCGGAAAAATCTGCAGCTGGGCGATTTTCGAGAGTTCGGTGATGATGTCTTCGGTCATGCCGTCGCGGAAGTATTCGTCTTCCTTGCCGCCGCCCTGATTTTCGAAGTAGAGCACGGCGACGGATTTCTTAGCGGGCGCGGCGGGAGCGGCGGAGATGGAAGCGCTTTCGGACTTTGCGGCCGCGGCCGGGCGGCGGCTGGAGTCGATGTCGCGGCGCAAGCGTTTCAGGTCGGCGCGGAATTCGGCGGCGGTCTGGTAGCGGAGCTCGGCGTCCTTCTCGAGAGCCTTACAGAAGATATTTTCGATGGCGAAGGGCAGGCGCGAATTGAGCTTGGTGGCCGGCGCGGCATCCGTGTGGAGGATGCCGTCGAAGATGAGCGCGACGGTTGAACCGGAGAAGGGAACCGTTCCCGTGGCCATTTCATAGAGAACGACGCCGAGCGAGAAGAGATCGGAGCGCGCATCGAGTTCCTGTCCACGCGCCTGCTCCGGCGACATGTAGGCGACCGTGCCGACGGAACTTCCTGGGCTGGTGAGGAGACTCCCTTCATCCAGAAAGTGCGTCCGAGTCTGCAGCGAAGCCTGGCTGGCGGATTCGGCAATCTGCTGGCGCTGCCCGGCAAGCTTGGCGAGGCCGAAATCGAGAATCTTGGCTGGCCCCTTTTCAACCATAAAGATGTTGGCCGGCTTGATGTCGCGATGAACGATACCCTTCGCGTGAGCCACTTCGAGGCCGTCGGCGATCTGGATACTTACGTCCAGAATTTCGGAAATGCCCATGGGCTTGGCCGCAATGCGGTGCTTGAGCGTTTGCCCTTCGAGGAGTTCCATGGCGATGAATGGACGGCCCTCGTATTCGCCGGTGTCGTAGATGGTGCAGATATTCGGATGGTTGAGCGACGAAGCGGCGCGCGCCTCGCGGCGAAAGCGCTCGATGGCCTGGGGGTCGTGCGAAATATCGTCGGGGAGAAACTTCAGGGCCACGTTGCGGCCGAGGCGCGCATCCTTGGCCTTGTAGACGACGCCCATGCCTCCGCCGCCAAGTTTTTCGAGAACGTTGTAATGGGAGATAGTGCGGCCAATCAGCTGGGTAGTATCCGTCATCGCGTGGGGAGTGTATCTCAGGCGCAGACTCCGGGCAATCGGGCAGGACGAACTTCATTTGGGGGTTTCGCCCGCAATCCTCTATAATGTGAAGTTTGTTCAGGCAATCAGGAGAAATCTGGAATGGCCGGTGTATTTGAAAATCAGAAGACGGGGATGCGCATCATCCTGTTCGTCGTGATCGGAATTCTCGCAGCCAGCATGCTGCTGTATCTTGTGCCGCAGGGACCGAACACGGCCGAGAGCGCCACCGACGTGCTCGCCAAAGTGGGCAACCAGACGGTCACGATGGGCGAAGTCCGGCAGCAGATGGACGAAATCCGCCGCCGCACGCAGATTCCCGCAATGCTGGAAAGCCTGTACGCCAATAACATCCTCAATCAACTGGTCTTCCAGCGCGAGATCGAGTACGAAGCCAAGCGCATGGGCATCGGCGTCAGCGATCAGGAGCGCGCCGACCGCATTCGGCAGTATCTGCCGACGGCGTTCAACGGCGACACGTTTGTCGGCATGGACGAATACACCCGGCAGGTGCAGACCCGGTTCCAGTTGACCGTGCCGGTGTTCGAGGACCTGGTGCGCCAGGGCCTGCTGGAGGAGAAGTTCCGCAAGTTGATTACCGACGGCGTCAGCGTGAGCCCCCAGGAAGTGCAGGACCAGTTCAAATACCAGAACGACAAAGTGAAGCTCAACTATGTGCTGATCAAGCCGGACGATCTGCTGGCCAAGATCACGCCGACCGACGCGGAGATCAAGTCGTATTACGACCAGAACAAGTCGAAGTACCAGATTCCGGAGAAGCGCGTGGTGCGCTATGCGCTGCTGGACCTGGCGAAGTTGCGGCAGGAAACGCCGGTAACCGACGACGAGTTGAAGGCGCTCTACCAGCAAAACCTCCAGCAATACCAGGTGCCCAATCGCGTCCACGTGGAGCACATTCTGTTCATGACCGTGGGGAAGACGGACGCGGAAGTCGCGGAAATCAAGAAGAAGGCCGAGGACGTTCTGAAACAGGCGGATAAACCCGGCGCGAACTTCCAGGATCTGGCCAAGAAGTATTCGGAGGACCCGGGCTCGAAGGCCAAGGGCGGCGACCTGGGCTGGATTGTGCAGGGGCAAACGGTGCCGGAGTTCGAGAAGGCAGCATTCAGCCTGAATAAGGATCAGATTTCTGGGCTGATCAAGACGCAGTATGGCTTCCACATCATCAAGGTCCTGGACAAAGAGACAGCGCATACCAAGTCGTTCGACGAGGTGAAGGACCAGTTGCGGCCGACCTATCTGTTGAACAAGGTGGATCAGGAAGCCGCGAACACTGCGGACAAGATGTCCGAGGAGATTCGGCAGTCGAACAAGCTGACGCTGGACCAATTGGCGCAGCAGTTTCACCTGACCGTGGCGGATACCCACCCTGTGGGTCCGGGCGAGCCGGTTCTGGAGTTGGGAAACAGCCCGGAAGTGAAAGACGCGATCTTCCATTTGCGGCAGGGCGAACTGAGCCTGCCCCTGCGGACCGACCGCGGCTTTGTGGTGCTGACCCTGAAGCAGTCGTTGCCGGCGCATCAGGGCACACTGGACGAGGTCCGAGACAACGTGATCAGCGACCTGAAGCAACAGCGCGCGGAGGTCCTGACCCAGCAGAAGGCGGATGAACTGGAAAAGCGGGTCAAGGGCGGCGAAAAGTTCGATGCAGCGGCGAAGGCGCTGGGGCTGGATCCCAAGGCCAGCGATCTTTTCGCGCAAAGTGGCTCGGTGACAGACCTGGGCAGTGGGAAGCAGCTCGCTCCGGCGTTCGCCCTTAAGGTTGGGGAGGTCGGACCCGTGCTGGACTTGGGCGCGAACCGCGCGGTTTACCAGGTGGTGCAGCGCGAAGTCGCCAATCCGGCGGATTTTGAGAAGCAGCGCTCAGAGATTATGGATAGTTTGCTGAAGCAGAAGCGCGATCTGGCGTTTCAAGCGTTCCGTGCAGCGCTGGAAGAGCGCCTGAAGCAAGAAGGCACGCTGAAGATTTATCCGGATAAGATGACTGGGTTCGGCGATCTCGGGAAGACCCGACTCCCATCTAATTCATAGTAAATAAACGACTTAAATTTTAACAGCACACCCCCTTGCCCCGCGCTTCTCCGCCCGGTAGCCTATTCATGTCCGGAAAACGGGGGCGAGCAGGGGTTTCCAAGGCTCTTCGAGACGTTTCCGCAATTCGGGCAATCCCTTGAACCAAGACATCCCATCGAGAACGGTGAATCCCATGGCAGGTCGTGCTTCGGCTGGTCGGAATGACTATCGGTGCAGTATTGAACGCAACCAGAACGGCAAATATTGTGTGCGCATGCGGGTCCAATATCCGCGCCACGCATGGAGTCTCGGGGTGTTTTTCCTGGCGTCGTCATTCGACCGGGCCATGAAGAAGCTGGAAGAAGCGCTGCGGTTCCTGCAAAAGAATGAAGAAAAGCTGTGGTTCTGGGGCGTGGATCGCGCCGAAGATATTGGATTTTCCGCCGAGTTCCTGAAAGAGGCTGGATTGCACCTGGATCGCCGGGAAGAGTTCCCGCGCAAGGCGGCCACGCTTTCGCTGGAGCCGGAGCGCGACGCCCCCGCTTCGGTGCTGGGCTTTATGCGGCGCGGCCTGGCGGAGTCGGTGGAGTCCGGGCGAATGCAGCTGGCCGGCGATTGAGCGCCCGCCACCACGCTCGATCGTAACTTCAATCGGTAAAGTACCTTCCTTCACTTATTCCTCTTAGAGGTACGTGTCCGTTCTTCGGGCAACGAATCTCCGTCCTTGCCTGTTCCATCCAGAAAAGAGACACTCTTGCGACCGGACCTGGTGCAAGGTCTTGAACTGACGACTTTACCTGGAGGAATTGACCTCATGAATTGCGGTATGCGATCTCTCGCTGTGTGGCGATTCGGTGTGCCGTTGCTGGCGATTCTCGGCGCGGCGCTCTACTTGCTACCCGGCTGGGGGAAAAGCACCCCCGCCGCGATCGGCGAGGGCTACAAGCTGCCAGTGGGAACGCTTTTGCCCGTGAGCCTTGAGCACGATCTCTCCTCGAAGGACCCGGCGAAGGGGGAAGCGATCGAAGGGCGGCTGATGCAGGATTTGCCGTTGGCCGGAGTACTCAAGATTTCCGCGGGATCGAGGCTAAAGGGTGAGATCGTGGAGACCGTTGCGGCGGAGAAGGGAACAGCGAGCGTGACCTTCCGGTTCACTTCGCTGGAGCCGCGCAAGGAAGCTGTGACGTTCCCCATCGTCGTGGCCCTCCGCGCGATGGCGCCGTATGTGGACGTGCGGTCGGCGGGTATCCCCTACAAGGGTTCGCCGGATGGCTCGCCGAGCAACTGGGAAACCACGTTGCAGATTGGCGGCGATGTGCGGTACGGAGACGGCGGGAAAGTGAACAATCGTCACCGGCGGAAGATCGGAAAGGCGACGACCAACGGCGGCGTGCTGGCGCGGCCGGAGGATTCGCCGGGGTCGCCGTGCGCCGGGTGGCCGGACACAACCGAACTCCCCCAGGCGCTGTGGGTGTTTTCGGCCGATGCTTGCGGACTTTATGATCTGAACGGAATGCGGATCGAGCACGCGGGGAACAAGGAGCCGCTGGGAGAGATCACGCTGACGAAGAACGAGGGCGACATCAAGATCATGAAATCCAGCGGGTTACTGCTGCGGGTGGTGCGCTAGGACGGCAAAAATCCCGCTGGAGGACGCGATTGAAGCGCCGGCAATCCGCGCTTGACTTCGCGAATTTTCTCGCACATGATGCCGTGCAATTCCTCGAAGGAAGAGCCGCCGAACGGTGTTGAGTAGCCCTCCGTTACCCGCCCATCGCGTGCGCCAAGCACGCCAATCGGAGGAAAGCAACCGCAGCGGTTGAAAGGAATTCTCCTCCATGAATCGGACACGCAGGACCTTGTATCTGGCACTGCTGGGTGCGCTCTTGCTGGTGGCGGGGAATGCCACCGCCCGGAAGGCCGCGGCGCAATCCAGCCAGTCCAGCGACCAGAGCGATTCGAGCGCGACGAAATCGAAGAAGAAGAAAAAGAGCACGAGCAAGGACGACGCTTCGGCGACGGATGCGTCCACCACCAAGAAATCCTCGAAGACCAAGAGTAAGAAGACGGAGAGCGCCGATACCACGGCGGACACTTCAACCGCGAAGAAATCCACGAAGTCCAAGAAGCCGGCGTCGGCGGATGAAGCGAGCGCGGACACCTCTGCAAGCAAGAAGACCTCCAAGTCGAAATCGAAGAAGAGTGCCGACTCGGCGGACGCTTCCAGTACGGCGTCCAGCGAGACTACCTCGAAGAGCAAGTCCAAATCGAAGAAATCGACGGCGGCGGAGGATTCCGGCAATGCAGCGGCCGCCGATGCTACCGCACCGAGCAAGTCGAAATCCAAGAAGAGCAAGAAGACGGAAAGCGCCGACACGGCGGCAGCGGCTCCCGCAGCCAGTGAGAGCACCGCGAGCAGCGCGGCAAGCTCGAAGAAATCGTCGAAATCGAAGAAAGCCAGCACTACGGAAACCGCTGCTCCCGCTGCGAATTCCAGTGCCCCGGCGGCACCTTCTCCGGCCCCTGCCACCAACGCTGCACCCGCATCGGCTCCGGCACCCGCTGCAAGGACGACTCCCGCGACTCCGCCTCCCGCGTCGACCCCTTCTCCTGCGGCGTCGAAGCCAGCGAGCACGCAAACAGCACAGCAATCGCCGCCGGCAAACAGCAACGGCATGGTGTGGGTAAATACGGACTCGGGTGTCTATCACAAGCCCGGAAGCCGGTATTACGGGAACACCAAGCACGGCAAATACATGAGCGAAGCGGACGCCATCAAGGCGGGGTATCGCGCTTCGCAGAAAAATTAGGGACTTCCGGGCCGAATGGGCTCGAATGCAAAAGGAGAACATGATGAAGAAGAATCTGAGTCGAATTGTGATGCTGGCGTTGGTGCTGATGCTGGGCGTGGGAATCGCAGTTTCGCATCCGGCGCCGCCGCGGAAGGCAACGACGTCCACGGGCCAGGCCGCCGCGACCAGTCTGCTCGACATCAACAGCGCGACCAAGGCCCAACTCGACGCGCTGCCGGGAATCGGCGATAAGTACGCGCAGAAGATTATTGACGGCCGGCCATATGCGAAGAAAACCGACCTGGTGCGGAAGAAGATTATTCCGCAGGCAACCTACGACAAAATCAAGGACATGATCATCGCCAAGCAGAAGTAGGCGCGAACCGTTTTTGTCGCGGAGATTCGCAGGAAGGGTGCGGCGAGCCGCCCTGGCGCTCCCTGTTTCAGACTGTTTTGCAAGGAGAACGATATGGGACTATTCGACGAAGTGCTTTCAATGATGGGCAGCGGCGGCGCACAGCAGGCGCAGGGAACCTCGGGGCTTTCCGCGATCATTAATTATGTGAACAGCCCGCAGGTGGGTGGCATCGCAGGGCTGCAAAAAATGTTTCAACAAGGTGGGCTCGGCGCGATTTTCAGTTCCTGGGTCAGCACCGGGCAGAACCTGCCGATCTCGGCCGAGCAGTTGCAAAACGTGCTGCACAGCGGGGCTTTGCAGGAGGCAGCGCAGAAGGCGGGATTCAATCCGGATCAACTGTCCGGAATGATGAGCAGCCTGCTTCCGCACCTGGTGGACAAGCTTTCCCCGAATGGCACGCTGCCGGAAGCAGGGTCGTTGCAGGCCATGCTGAAGGGACTGGCGGCGGGGCAGTCGAGTTAGCGGAATTCGGATTGAAGGCGAATCTAGGCTGGGCCGGCTAAACCCGGCCTCAACACAGCTTTCTATGCGCGGACGATGACTTCGCCGCGGCCGACCATCTGATCGTTCAGCCACAGCCGATATTTGAAGCTGCCGGATTTCGTGCCGCCAATGACGGGACCGCTGAGGAGTCGCATGCCCGCGGGCGCCTGGAAGACGTTCGACGTGAAAGGGCAGCGGTTGGAGTCGAATTCCACGCGCAGATTGCCCGCGTCCGAAATCCAGCTCACCTGATCTCCGGGATCGAGAACCACGGCTTGCGGGATCAAGCCAACCAGTACGGGACGTTCGGCCATGCGGTTGCGCGCTCCTTCACGAGGAATTGCCTTTGCACGATAGCACAACCCGAGAGGATGTTCCTATTTCGCAGAGACGGATGGCGGCTCGAGAAGGACATGACGTTGCGATCCTTCGGGCTGCAAACTGCGGGGCCCTCAGGAAGACTCGCGCTGGATTGGGTTGTTCCGTCGAACGAAAATAATGTGACGCGCCGTCACAAAATGTTCACACCTGTACTTTTACTGGCCTTGACCGTTCCTTCGGACGACCCGTACACTGAAATTGTCGTGTTTGGCGCTGAGTTCGCTCGGCTCTTGCGCGCACCACCATCAAAACGCGGGAAACCGCGCCGGAGAAGAGCTGAATGGCCTCGATTGCAAGACCCCTTTCCATCCCCCTGCCTAATGGCGCGCGGATTCACCTGATTTCCTTGATTCCGTTCGCGCTGATTCATGTGGCCGCGCTGGGGATAATTCTCCTGCCATTCAAATGGTCCTATCTGATTGCCGCGTTCGCGCTGTATGAAGTGCGCATGTTTTTTGTCACGGCGGGGTATCACCGGTATTTTTCGCACCGCTCGTTCAAGACCAGCCGCTGGTTCCAGTTCGTGATTGCGTGGATGGCCATGTCCTCGTCGCAGAAAGGTGTGCTGTGGTGGGCGGCGCATCACCGGCACCATCACCGGCATTCGGATCAGGAAGAGGACCTGCACTCGCCGACGCTCTTCGGGTTCTGGTGGTCGCACATCGGCTGGATCCTCTCGGACCAGTACAACGAGACACGATTCGACTACATCGGCGACTTCGCGAAATTTCCCGAGCTGCGCTGGCTCAACAAATATTATCTGCTGCCGCCCGCCGTCCTGGGCGTCTCCTTGTGGCTGATTGGCGGATGGGGGCTGCTGTTTTGGGGCTTCTTCCTGAGCACGGTGTTCTTGTGGCACGGTACGTTCACCATCAATTCGCTTTCGCACATTTTTGGGAAGCGCCGCTTCCCCACCACGGACACCAGCAAGAACAACTGGCTGCTGGCGCTGGTGACGCTCGGCGAAGGCTGGCACAACAATCACCACTACTTCATGGCCTCGGCGCGCCAGGGCTTTTACTGGTGGGAGATTGACCTGACCTATTACGCGCTGAAAGTGCTGTCGTGGTTCCGCATCGTCCGCGAACTCCGCCGCGTCCCCGAGCGCATCCTCGCCGAAGGCCAGGCCCTCGACGCCGCGGCCGCCTGATCGCTTATTTCGCTGCGCTTCTCTTGACCGCGCACTCTTACTGTTCCCGTTGGGAAGCCCAGGCGGCCTCGTAAGTATTCATCACAAATTCTTCGACAGATTTTTCATCCGGTTCTGGCGGAAGCGAGGAAGATTCCAGGAGTGCGCTGAGGCGCAGTTCGAGTTCCGTGCATTCGGCGAGCACTTGCGGCAGGCTGCTTTGCCCCTTGCGAACCGCCATGAGGCGACTGCGGATCGGCTCGCGCATGGGGAGCGTCAGACGCCCCGATTCCATGTACTCCACTCCTTGGTGCCCGAGTCGCAACATATGCATGGCGTATTTTGTGTCGTAGCCAAACTGCTCGACCAGTTCATGGCGGTTTACGTTTCGTTGGCCACGCTCGCCCACAAGGCGCTGCCGCTGCGCTTCGAGGTAGCCGAGAAAACGCCTGCCAGCGCGGCGTGAGGCAAACGCGGGTGCGAGCTTCTGGAGTTGTTCCCCCGTGCTGGTCCGAATTACCAAAGCGTCTTCCGGGAGATAGAAGAGCAGCAGCACGGTCGGATTGCCTTGGAGCGCGAGCCGCGTCCATTTGCGCAGACTGTAGATCGTCAGATCGAGGTCGCCCGCCCGGGAACGAGCGCCTGCATGTCCTTCGCGCTCGGCGGCCGAGCGGTAGACCCATTGCTCGAACCTTCCGAAGCCAAGGACATAGCGGCGCGGTTCGGCGCACACTCCCATTTCGTCTCGATCGTCCGTGCCTGCAAGGACCAGGCCGTGAACGCTGGAGCCCACTAATCCGCGGAGAATCGTATTGGGTTCGGCGATGGACTGGGGGGTATCGCCGTTACTAGGAAAATGGATGACTGCCTCCTTGCGTAGACGTGCGATCCGAGATTTTATCCGAGGCACGAGGTTTAGGCCTAGTAGTCATTACATATATGAGAGGCGGCGGGTGGCACAGCTTGGCGAGAACCTCTCCCGTGGGCCGCTCTTTTCTTCGAACCTTCCCCCTTCTGGTTTGAATATTTCGGGATTTGACACCTCATCCAATCAGTCGAGGTGGAGCGTGAGTTGCCGGCGTGGATGCATCCGGCGTAGCATGGGCGGCATGCTATCGAATCGCTCGATGCCCCGGAGCACGGTGCTCCCGGAACTCGCGTATCCGGACATTGGGGAAGCCATCCGCCGCCTATGCGAGGCATTCGGGTTCACCCTGCGCATCCGTATGGGCGATCATCGAGCTCAACTGAACGTGGGGGATGGCGCCGTGATCCTGATTGAAATGGATCGCGAGGTCTCCACAAAAGTGGGGGTCATGGTTCGCGTCGAAGACGTCAACGCTCACTATGAGCAGGCTCGCCGGAACGGAGTGCGTATACTTCGCGAGCCGGCGGATTACCCATACGGCGAGCGGCAATACAATGCGGAAGACTTCGCCGGGCACCATTGGTCCTTCTCGCAATCGATAGCCGATGTCGATCCGTGCGAATGGGGCGGAACTCCCGGCCGCCTCTAGACGCGAGGGCGCGCGGCGCGGGCGTGTAGCGCATCCGTTCGAAACCTCTCGGGTGGCCTTCGGTTTGGAAACGGTGGGCCGCTCTTTCTTCTAAACTTCTGACCCTTGAACCCTTGAACTTTCGAATCTTGGTTACCGGAGGTACTCATTAACCGAAAAATCGTCCCAGTACTATAGAAGACTGTTAATATTCTGGATATCTTCTAGGAAAATAACCCATGTTGGGCGGGGAGTTCTCTCGCTTGCGCCGAGTGGAGCCAAGGGTTTCTACCTTGCGCCCCGCCCAGATTTCTCCGCGAATTCCGTTAAGTCTAATCATTCCAACACTTACGGGGCAATAATATACTTGACTCAGTGGTTTGAGGTAAGCATATTGCCCTTGGGGGCTATAAAATGACCCCAAGGGAGGTGTTCGTCTTGTGATTTATGCCTATGGTGATGACGGCTCGGACGAAAGGAAAAAGCGCGTGGTCGCGGTCTCTATAATTGCTGGATATGAGGAGTGGTGGCAGCAATTGGAAGATGAGTGGACTATCCGATGCAATGGAATTCCTTTTCACGCTACAGACTGTGAAAGCGACAAGGGAGACTACAAAAATATCCCGCACGAAGAGAACAAGGCTACCTACCGAGATTTAACAGGGATTCTAGCTGCCAGTAGGGTTGGTGGACTTGGAATCGCTATCGATCTAACCGCTGAAAAAGAAGTTTTCCCAAACGCTCCGCCGATTGCCTATTACAAAGCATTTCTCCATTGCCTTGAACATCTTGTTAACGTAGCTGAAAATATTAATGAAGTTTGCGAGGTGACTTACGACATCGGGCCGGAAAACGAATACCATGCCGCAAGTTTGTACGCTTGGCTGAGAGAAAACGATGATAGGTTTTGCAGGCTCATGCATCCAAAAATATCTTTTGCTCCTTGGCGTGAATCTGCGCGCCTTCAGGCGGCCGACCTCTTGGCTTTTGAGGCATGGAAGGCTTTAGACCATACGGTTGGCCCAATCAGGAGAGAAAGAAAATCGTGGGATTTGTTGAAAGCAACGAATCGTTTCGAAGCCATCGCCTATGGTAAAGAATGGTTCGAAGGCTTGAAAAATGACCTGCCGGAACTGGAAAAGCGGGTTGGATTTAATGAATCAGATTATTTGCAATGGCTAGGGCAACAGGATTTTAAACACAACATGAGCAACCTGATTTCTTTTATCCGGAGTAGGAACAATGAGTTTCAGAAATTTGACCATGTGGCCACTGAAATACTCAAAATGCCACACGCGGAGATCAAAGCTAAGCTAGACGCAGAGAAAAAAGAAAAGACTCAGCGAAAAAAGGAAAAAACAGATGCAATCAAGGGAAAAATGGATTGAGGATACTCCTCTTAAGGTTGTGAACCAATGTCTACGCCGCATGTCGCGGCTGCTTCTTTATACATACCCGAAATTGCGGAGAAAATCTCCCGTTTTCCAGCATTCTGTAAAGCGACATTCCAAATCTGGGAGAGATCGCCATCCTTTAAGACTTTATTCTCGCGGAGAACGTTGATGAGCTCTCCCATCATTCCGAGATGCATGGCAAACATCATCATCATGAGGCGATGCTCTTTTTCGTTCATTGGATTCTCCTATTTAGCGTTTCCATTTTCCGCGGGGCAGTCTAGTTGGGCAAGCGATCCGTCGTACCCACCTTGCCAGTTACTTCGGCATAGGTGAGGCGCTTTCCGATTACGTGAGAGGCAACGTGCTCGAAACGAAGTCCACCGTGAGCCAGTTCGCGGAAGTTATAGCGAAACACTTGCTCATCCAAATAGCGGAACGAGTGGAACGGTTCAACACCGATATATGTGCCCTTGAGTCGGCGCTTGAGCAGGCTCCAGAAGTTTTCGAGTCCGTTGGTGTGAACTTGCCCATCAACGTAGCGTTCCGCGTGGTCGATTACCTGATGCTGGAAATCCTGATGCTTCAAGCCTTGATAGGAAAGAAGCGCGTCAGTGTAGATCGCGCCGCCAGCTTTCACATGGCGGCGAATCTCGGCCTGAATGACATGCTTGCGGCGAGTGGGAACGAGGCTGGCGCGAACTTCGCCACCACGTTCGAGAATGCCCATCACAGCGGTTTTGTCTTTGGTGCCAGTCTCGGTAATGCGGCGCTTGCGCTTGTCAGCGTGCATGAAGCGAGCAGCGCCGCCGTTGAAAGTCTCATCTGCTTCGACTTCGGAGCCGCCCCCCCAATTTAGAACTGTGATTGCTCTGCATTGCCGGCCGGATGCGGTGAAGCATGAACCATGCGGACTTCTGGGTGATGCCAAGTGCGCGAGCCACTTCATAGGAACTGACGCCGTTCTTGCAGTTCGCAACCATCCAGATCGCAATAAGCCACTTGTCGAGAGGCAAAGCGGAATCCTCAAAGATAGTTCCAATCTTCACGCTGAATTGTTTCTTGGCATGTTTCTCTTTGCATTCCCACATTCTGCGAGTGGAGATAAAGCGCACGTCAGTACGGCCACAAGTGGGGCAGGTAACGCCATTAGGCCAGCGCCGCGACACCATGAACTTGAGGCAGTTGTCGGGGTCAGAGAAGTAAACGATAGCTTGCTGGAGGGTCCTTGGTTTGGCGCTCATGCTGTTCTCCAATGACCAATGTATGCGAGAAACGGTTACTGAGTCAAGTATATTATTGCCCTCACAGGCGACTCACTCGTAACCCCAATCATTCCAACACTTACGCAAAACGGGGGGGTGTTCCCCGTGGACACAATCATCGCCGCACTCGCCACCACCTCATCGGCGAAGGAGGACAGCTCAACTCCTCGGGCCACGGAGCACGGGCCACGACCTTCCCCGTGGAGAAGCCAAATTGACGGTTGCGCCTCTACTCTTCCCTGCGGGACACTGGTACTCCCGCAGTGCCCTGGCAATCCCAGGCGATTCCGTGAAGAGGTTACGCCATGACCAATCCAATGGGTGAAATGAATCCGCCTGCACGGCTGCTGATGACGCCGGGCCCGTGCTCGATCGATCCGC
>DATIXE010000074.1:0-17485 GCA_035518915.1 Candidatus Eiseniibacteriota bacterium | reverse complement strand
AGAAAGCCCCAACCTCCCTGATCCCATAGCAACACCAGCTTCCCCACGCAGATTTACATCACATGGTGTTGCATCGACCTGCCGAATGCACCGGTGATACCAAGGACAACCTTGATTAGCGATGTCCAGGCACCCCGATGTTGGTATGCTCTCTGGATGAATCCCAGTCTGCCTGAGCATGTTCCTTTCTCAACTCGGCTCCTCAGCTTGGTTTTGGAAGGTCTCAAACTATTTGGTATTGCGCTTGCGGCTCTGTTACTCATCGCCATTGCTGTGTTCTTGTCCGCAAAGACCGGAATTGAAATGCCGAAGCGATGGTTTGGGTTTTGCGTTTGGACGGGTCTGCTAGTTTGGGTCGTCTATCGCGTATGTCAACGGCATCGAAGAAAGATGAAATTCTGGCTGGCCTTCGCAGGGCTTATCTCGGTCCACGTCTTGGCATTCGTCGTTGTGCTCCGTGCCGTCCCAGATTGGAGTTTGGGATGGTTTATGCCGGTCTTTCTCGTGGAAGCACCTACCGTATTCGTACTCTTGGAAACAGTCATGACGGGGTCTTTACGAAAACATTCGTTCCCGCCATCAACGAGTCGATAAATCGGCAAACTGCAAAAGTTCGTCCGAGTACCAACTTGGGCGGTTACCCCTGCCGGCTCAGATGGTCGATGCAACATTCTTCAAGTGAGCTGATCTACCAATGGAAGCAGAGCAAGACCCACCGCTGGTCCGATATTTGATTTGACCTAGCGGGGAGGCCTGTCCTTTGCGTTCGCTTTGGCTGCCCGAGTTAGCGTTTGAAACTTCAACACTTAGACTTTGACACGGTGTTGCGTCGACCCATTGAGACCACCGAACTTACCAGGTGTTAGGCCGCGTGGCTGTTGACGCGCTCGCTACTTGCGTAGAGTATTTCGGGATAACGGGAGGGCCTATGAGAAATGCAATAATTCTGGCTCTGGCTGTTGCTGCATGGATTTCGACTATCCGTCCTTCGGCCAGTGCAAATCAACAAACGACGCGTACAACGACGAGGGTTCCCGAGAGTTGTCCTGTCACGCAGTCGTCCCCTCAAGCATTTTGGCCGCCTACACCATACCCCAGTCAACACGGCTCGGACGGTTTCTGGTTCGGCAGCGAAAGATTGTGGGTCCAACTTCCCACGAATGGAACATGGAGTCATCTGCCCCATTATCGACCCAGCGAGACGGCTTTCCGCCAAAAAATTCAATGGTGGCGAAAGGGCTACGACTGGCACGCGGATATGCCATCGAAACTAGTGGTAACGGGAAAGCGATTGGACTCGACTGCTCCACCGCTTGTGTCCCAGTCAAA
This sequence comes from Candidatus Eiseniibacteriota bacterium, assembly GCA_035518915.1. GTDB lineage: Bacteria > Acidobacteriota > Terriglobia > Acidiferrales > UBA7541 > Acidiferrum. The sequence goes on along the minus strand of DATIXE010000074.1, from coordinate 16,156 downwards.
CGCAAGCGGAATGGGGACGAGAATGGATGGCCTCGCATTCATCATGAGTGGCCTTGATATTCCAACCATCGGCTGTTGGCAGATAACCGGCGATTACAACGGCGACAAGCTGACGTTTGTCATTTGGGTTGCGCCATAAATTCCGTTCAACGCCTGATTAACGCGGTGGTCTCAATGGGTCGACGCAACGGCAAGCACAAACCCGCGTAGCATTGAAAGCGAAAGCCGAAATCGCTTGCTATGGTTAGATCAGCCAGAACACTGCCCTGGCTAGGGTTTGACCGAGTGCAACCAAACAGATGTTTCTTCGACGGAAGCATTGTCGAATCAATGGGCTGGATGGTGTTGCGTCGATCTGCCGAATGCGCCGCAATTACTGGGATTCGCGAATTTCGCGCCCATTCGTGGGCTGAATCGGCCGAGCGTTCATCGGATAGTGCTTCGCAAACGCCGCAACTTCCGCCTTGGAGAGCGTATCGGTGGTTTTCAGGACAAACCAAGTAACCCCTTCGCTGCAAGGCGGAGTGGTGAGCGAGCCCGCGTAGGTGAAGTAGCCCAGATTGGAAGGCAGCAAATCGCCGGCGTTGATGGTGACATCCGGAACGTCAATGGCCTTTTCCTGGGTGGAGGGGATGTTCTTCCAGACCTTGTCGAGAACCGGGTTTGCGGCCCCTTCGTTAAAGAGGATGGCGACCACGGCGAGATGGCCGTCGGCGTCGGCATGGACCAGGTGCGCGACGAGTTCAAATTTCTTGCCGTTGACGTGCTCTTCGCTTGGATGATGGAAATGAAACTGTTTCAGGGTGTAGACGTGGTCGCCTACGGTCAGCGTGCTGCCAGCCGGGTAGTTCACCTGAATGGTGTGTCCGTTATCAATGATGTTGAACGGGACAGTTTTGTAGTCCATTTTGAGGGCAGGAAGATCGGCAGGCTTGGCGCCTTTGATGTCGATCGGGGATTGCGTCTTGCCGCTCGAACAGGTGGCGTAGGCAGGATCAAGCTTGCCCCAGTCAGCGGGGGCCGCGCTGCCTTTATAGGACCAGTGGGGTTTTGCTTCCTGGGCAGCGATGAGGCAGGGCAGCAAAAGCGGAAGGAACAGAAAACCGGAGCGGACGAATTTGACGGCAGTGTATCGCATGCGGGGATCTCCTTTTGAGCGCATCCGAGCGGACGAACCACGATTCAGTTCGGGGGGCGACCGCGGAGAAGTATAGCGAGAGGGATGACGGCCCCGCCAATAAATTTGTGTTCAAACGGTCGCTATGGCCCGGCGGAAAAGACCGCGACGCCATAGACCGGCAACGTCACCGACGACTTCGTACCACCCTCCAGGACGTCGCGCATCGCTTCGGGCAAAGCGATCGTTTGCGCCTGCTGGGATAAGTTCACCAGGATGTATACCGAGCCATGCGCGCTCCGGCGGATGGAGACTTCCACGCCATCGGGAACATTCGGGAGCGGAGTAGCGACGCCGCTGACCGAAGCCATCCACTTTGAGGCGGCTTTCATCATTTCGGGCTCCAGCCACGCACCAATGTAGGTGATGCGGCCCTTGCCGACCTTACGGGTGATGGCGGCAGGCTGGCCGTCGAGCCAGCCATTGCTTTTACCGTAGCGAAGAAGGACTTCCGTGTCCTTGTCGTTCGCGCTCAGCAACTCTGCCCAAAGCGGGCAATCGCCCGCGCCCCACTGCCCACTGACCGGGACAGGGTCCACTAGCGCGTAATATTGCTCGACTCGGGCTCCGAGAAGCGCGCCTAGCGGGCCGGGCTGCCGCGCCGGCTGGAGACTGTTGTCCTCGTCCTTCATTCCCGACCGCTGGCCCAAGACCAAATGGCCGCCGCCGCGAACATACGCCTCCAGATTCTTGGCGGCGGCATCAGAAAGCACATTCAGGCCCGGTGCGATAACCAGCTTGTACGAGGAGAGATTGGCCGTCGGCGGGAGCACATCCAGGGATTGGGCGATTGGCCGGATACCGGCGTAATAACTTTGCAATTCCATATTCGGGTCGTAGTTCTTGTTATGGCGCTGCCAGTTGATCGCCCAGCGGCTATCGTAGGAGTGGAGGATCGCGACTTCCGATCGGATGGTGGTGCCAGCAAGCGCCGGGCCGGCCTTCTGAAACTCCTTGCCCACTTCGGCGACTTCCGTATAGAGAGGTACCGGAGTGCCATCGGCGCCGATTAACGTGCCGTGATACTGCTCCTGGCCATTCAGGGCGCTGCGCCACTGCCAGTAGCTGACCGCGTCGGCGCCGTGGCCGACGTCGTGCCAAGCCATCGCCCGCACTTCACTTTTGTCCAAGGAATTGTTGATGGGCGCCCAATTCACGGACCCCGGCTGGGTCTCCATTACCCAGAAATTTTTCTGCTTGAAGCCGCGGGTCAAGTCGTGGGCGAAGCCGTTCTTCACTTCGTTCAGATGGCCCTCGCCGACATAGTCGTCCCAGGCGGCCATGTCAAGGTCCTGCTCGACCACGTAGTGATCGTAGCCATCGAACCAGCCCATGGTATTCGTGGTGATGAACTTCGACGAATCGGAATTGGCGCGAAGGACCTCGAGCTGATTTTCCTGATAGCTTCGCCAGGTATCGCTGACGAAACGCATCCAGCTGAGCAAAAGGCCGGGGTTGCCGTAACCCGTCTGAATCGGAATCTGATCCCAGGAGGTGTAGGACTCGCTCCAATATGCGGTGGTCCAGCGGGCATTGAGATTGTCGAGAGTGACGTAGCGCGATTTGAGCCATTGCTGAAATTGCGCGCGGGTATCGGGATCAAACGAGGCCTGCTCGTATTCGTTGTCGATCTGCCAGCCGAGAACGTGAGGATTGTGGCCGAAACGCAGGGCGAGTTGCTCCGCGATTTTGCGGGCGAATTCCCGATATTTGGGATTGGCGAAATTGAACTGCTCACGATTGCCGTGCTGGTCGCGGCGGCCGTTTTCGTCCATGCGCAGGGTTTGCGGATATTTCTGCGTGAGCCAGGCAGGTGGCGCGGCGGTGGGCGTGCCGACGACGGTGTAGATGTGATGGCGCGCGGCGGCAGTGATGGCGCGATCCAGCCAATCGAGATCGTACTTCCCTTCCTCTGGCTCCATGCGGCTCCAAGCAAACTCGCCGACGCGAACCGTGCGAATTCCGGCCTTCTCCATGAGGGCAAGATCTTCTTCCCAGCGGGACTCCGGCCACTGTTCGGGGTACCATGCCGTGCCGAGAATCAACGGCGGAGGAGGCGGAACGGACATCTGCGCACGTGAAGCGAACGCGAAGCCGAATCCGAGCATTGCCGCCAGGGCGACGAGGACCACGATTTTTGAATTTCTGCGAGGCATGGAATTATTCCTCTCGAATGGAATCACCTGGCCGGCCTCCGGCGGAACGGATCGGCTGAAGCCAGCGCAATCGAAGCACGGCCCATCTTATCTCCGATGCTGGAAATGGCGAGCACCAGGTTGGTTGCCGCGAGCAGGTTCTGCGGGGCCCAACTGCCGGTTCGGATCGCCATCCCTTTCACCCCGATTTGTACCGCGGGGCGCGAGGTGGCCCGGCGGACTCAACGCACGTGGAAAGTTACCGAAGATAGCAGGGCGTCGATTCCGTTCCACATGATCTGGACGCCGATGCAGACGAGGAGAAAGGAAGACAGCCGGATAATTACGGTCATCGCGGTGTCTCCGAGAGCTTGCGCGAGGCGATCAGCAAAGCCATAACAGAGAAAAATGCTGATAGCGATCAAGGCGGTGCCCAGCACAGCGGCAAGGACGATGGGAAGCTGGACTCCATAATGATGCGTAGCGTTGGCGCCGAGCGTGATTGCGACGGAAATGGAACCGGGGTCGACGGTGAGCGGCAATGTCAAAGGGTAGAAGGCGCGACGAAATATATCCTGCGGCTGAATTGCCTTTCGGGGCGGAGTTTCCGACGGATCGCTCTGCCGCAGCATCTTCCAGCCCATGGCCACGACCACGAGTCCGCCGCCAATCTGCACGACGGGCAAAGAGACTCCGAAAAATCCCAGGATATGGGAGCCGACAAAGTACGAGCCGAGCATCAGGAAGAAACTGTCGACGGCGACACGGACGGCCAATTCTCGCCGCATCTCCGTTGTGTAATCGCTGGTCAACCCCAGGAAGATGGGACTTCCGCCGAGCGGGTCCACGATCGGAAACAGGGCGCTCAGAATTAAAAAGATGACCTTGAGAGCGTTCGTCATGCAAGCCTACCAAGGAGGAGCCGCAAGGTAGTCTATCCGCATCGAGTTCCGGTTCGCGCAAGTTTTTTGGCCGGTCGATGCGGTTTGGCTGCGCGCGAAGGCGAATCGCGTCAGCGCGGAATTCGAGAATGAGGTCCGCTTAGGATTTGTGGGACTTGGAGGCGGGCAGCAGGGCCACGGAAGCCTCGGAAGTCAGCATTAAGAAAGTGAGCGTTTCCTGCAGATAGAGACGGACCACGGCGTCGGTGTGGCTTAAGTAGCCGATGGAAAGATCCTGGCCGAGGTGAAGTTCGAAGTCGCCGCCGCGCGTTGTCAGGACGAAGGCCCCTTCGATGGCGGGCGACCAGATGATTTTGTCTTCGACAAGGCGCTTGACATGCTCGAGCACGGGGTATCCGTGATCGCTGGTCTCGGCGAGGGCGGTGTAGGCTTCCGCGCCCAGCAGGACGGCGTAGGGGCCGTTTACGCCGACAAGACGCAACTGGCTCAAGCCCTGCGAGATGGCGTAAGGATATTCGCGCACATCCGCGGGGAGTGTCATCTTCGGGTTGCTGGTGCCCTGGCGAATCCCTTCGATGCCAGCTTCGGCATAGCCCTCGAAGATCGCGCCATCTTCGGCGAAGGCGATCTGACGGGCAGCGTCTTTGGCGGGCTGCCAGTCGGAATCGTCGGCGCCGCGCTCGACGTCGTCAATGGCCGCGCGGGTCAGTTCGAAGGGAACGCGCAATTCCACGAGCGCCTTGGCTTCCCGCTGGCGGGCCAGGACGCCTTCTCGCGATGAGGGAATCGAACGCAAATGACCCGTGCCAACGGCGGACAAATGGGCGCCCGCGGGTCCCTCCACGTCGACGGCTCTGCGGCCGGCCAGGTAGCGCTTGAAGGTGCGGGTGACTTCCTCTTCGATCTGCGCCCAGGCCGCATCGGAAATCGGGGCAAGCTCGCGATGCAGGTTATTCATGAGGGCTTTCTCCTTTTAGGGAACCAATTCTGAGCGAGCCATCGCTCCCGGAGGCTTGGGAATTCGCGGAGTCCGGAGCGGCGGGTTCGGGCGGCTGGACCGTGGAAGCGCCGGGGTCTTCCCCAACGGAGTCGAGAAACGAGGCGGAAGGCACAAAAAAGAGACAGCCGGTGAGCGGGCGGCTGAAATCGAGTATGCGGTCGTAGTTGCCGGGCGGGCGGCCGAGGAACATGTTTTCGAGCATCTGTTCGGTAACGCGCGGCGAACGGCTGTAGCCGATGAAGTAGGTGCCAAATTCGCCCTGGCCTACGTGGCCGAAGGGCATATTGTCGCGCAGGATTTTCTTTTCTTCGCCTTTTTCGACGATGGTGGTGAGAGCGCTGTGGGCGGAAGAGGGTTTAACGGAGTCGTCGAGCTCGATATCGGAGAGCTTCTTGCGGCCGATGATGCGCTCCTGGGCTTCGGTCGAGAGGGAGTTCCAGGCGCCCAGGTCGTGGACATACTTCTGCACGATGACGTAGCTACCGCCGGCAAAAGCCGGATCCTCGCCGCCGACCAGGACGGCGGTGACGGCTTCGTCGCCACGCGGATTTTCCGTTCCGTCCACGAAACCGAGCAGATCGCGATCGTCGAAATAGCGGAAGCCGTGGACCTCGTCCACGGAGGAGACTGCCGGGCCGAGCCGTTCCATGATTCGTGAGGCCAGCTCGAAGCAGAAATCCATGCGCTTGGCGCGAATATGAAAGAACAGATCGCCGGGAGTCGCGACGGCGTGGCGCGCTCCGGAGCGGAGTTCGCGGAAGGGATGGAGTTCCGCCGGGCGCGGGGAGCCAAACAGGCGGTCCCAGACTTCCGATCCGAAGCCCATTACGCAGGAAAGGCCGGCCTCGAGGTCGCGGAATTCGACGGCGCGAAAAAGGGCGGAGAGGTCCGGACAGAACGAACGGAGGGCTTCGCGGGGAGCCGGGCCATCGTTCAGATTGAGAGTGAGAAAAATGGCGGCGCGCGTGAGCGGCGCGGCAACGGGCTGGGAGACCACAGGAAGCGAATTCAAAGTGTGGGGAGCGCTCATTCGAAACGATTCCGTTCCACGAGATCGCGATATGGTAGCACAGGCTCGAAAACCGGGAATGGCGCGGATCCGGCGCCGCAGAGAAAGGAAGTCAGGCCCGGCGTTTGCAGCGGAAGGAATGGTTCTATTACCTGCCTGCGGCCGAGCACTTGTTCTGATACCTTTTAGGCATTCGGTCATCTAATGTGCCGAGCCAAGAAAAGTCAGGACGGGGCTGGCGGGCGGCTGGAGCCGAACGCCTATTGCCCGGAGAGGATGCGAGAATGCCCACATATACAAAGGACCAGGCCGCGATTGACCGGCTGACGCCTGAGCAGCGACGCGTGACGCAACATAGCGCCACGGAGCGTCCGTTTTCCAATGCGTTCTGGGACCACCATGAGCCCGGAATTTACGTGGATATCGTTTCGGGGGAGCCGCTGTTCTCGTCGCTGGACAAGTTCGACAGCGGGTGCGGGTGGCCGAGCTTCACCAAACCATTGCAAGCGGAAAATGTCGAGGAACTTTCGGATAGCAGCCACGGGATGATTCGGACAGAGGTGCGCTCCACGCACGCGGACAGTCATCTGGGCCATGTGTTCGACGACGGGCCGCGCGAGCACGGGGGATTGCGATACTGCATCAATTCGGCCTCACTGCGCTTTATTCCAGTCGACGAACTGGAAGGCGCAGGTTACGGAGAGTATCGAAAGATATTTGAAACCAGGGAAAAGGAGTAATCCATGTCAGCCAATCAAGAACGTGCGATCCTTGCTGGCGGCTGCTTTTGGGGCATGCAGGATCTGATCCGGCGCTTCCCGGGAGTGATTTCCACGCGCGTCGGGTACAGCGGCGGCGAAGTGCGCAATGCGACGTATCGGAATCACGGCACGCATGCGGAAGCCATCGAGATCGTCTTCGACCCGCAAAAGCTGAGCTTCCGGCAGTTGCTGGAGTATTTTTTCCAGATTCACGATCCGACCACGCGCAACCGCCAGGGAAATGACACCGGAGCCAGCTACCGCTCGGCGATTTTCTATACGAGTGACGAGCAGAAGCGGGTTGCCGAGGATACCATCGCAGACGTGGACGCTTCCGGCCTATGGCCGGGCAAAGTCGTCACCGAAGTGAAGCCCGCCGGCGATTTCTGGGAGGCCGAACCCGAACACCAGGACTACCTGGAGCGCTATCCGAACGGCTACACCTGCCATTTCGTAAGGCCCAACTGGAAGCTGCCTGTGCGCAAAGCGGAGCCCGCTCGGACGTCCTAAGATCCCCACCGCGGCGATTGTTCAAAGTTGAGGAAACGAGCTGCATGGGAGCCGCAGCCACGGCTCCCATTCTTCTTTTCGTGCCCCGGGCGAATCGATCCGTCTCGTGCAAGGCGGACGAGGCGCAGCGTCCCGGAGGTCCCCCTACCAATGAATCTTGCAGACTGTGGCCCTTGCCTTTTATCCAGGAATTGTTTCCTTGAGCTTCGACCGCTCCTGCAATGGGTAACTCGTGCAGGCGGACAGCGCTAGCGGGCGATTCACGAAGCAGGGATAAAGGGCGAGATATGGAGACTCAAGCAAACGCGCCCTTCGAGGTGGGCAGCGAGCTTGGGTCTTAGATCAATCGAGTGCGTTTGACAACGAGCAAGCCAAAGAGGCCAACGCCGAGAAGCAGCAGGCCGCTCGATTCGGGAACCGGAACCGACCACGAATGCTTATGCCACTTGAATCCATTCCAGTCACGAGACCCATCACCGAAGTACATTCGGCCGGTATCCCAGAACTTCGAATTGAAGCTGAGATAGAAAGGCGAGTCCTGCCCATCGGACGGCTGAACATGACTTACGAAGTCGGCCGAAGCGGAGTCGTATTGTTGACCTGTGTTTTGACCAAATTGGTTCGACCCCCTGGACAAGGCACAATGCTCTCCACAAGCATTCGGGGCCACGTGGGGAGTATATTCGTCCGCATTGGCGCGCATCGGCGTCATCGCCAGTAGAAAAACCGCTGCCAGCGAATAAATCGGAAGCACTCGGAGGAAATCCCCGAACCTCTTCAAGCGAGTTCTTGTAGCGCTCATTCGCTATCTCCTCCCCCAAAATGGCTATGGCCAATATGCAAGCCTGCTTTGGAAAGCCACAACCAAGAACTCAAACAACCCAAAGCCACCCGAATGATCGGGCTCAACCGAGGCCACCAAGTTCGTGAATCATGGGAGCGATGATTCGCACCCGAAAGCGATTCCTCGGATGCGGAATCACTTCGCCATGGCCGCCGAAAGTGTCGAGCAGCGCGAGGCGGACCGGAAGGCAAGGAGTAGAACGGACAGATGGCTCGGGAATCGTCGAGAGGGCGCGAGTTTCGATCTCGCCAGGCCAGCAACACGTGGAGAGTGCGGCTGCTCCCACTTCGGGCAACCTGGGTCTTGGGATGAATGCTTCTCGCTTGAGATAGCGCGAGAACGCAGGCAAACGGCCGAATCGAGAAGTAGAATGGCGTGCCTGAGGGAACGATTTTAGAATTCTTTTCGGTGCCATACCGTTACTAGCCGGCGTGAGACACTTTTGGTGATGCGGTGACCGCCCGCGTCCCTCATTGCTGCGTTTCTCAAGGGGAGCGCAGCGCACGCCTTCCAAGACCGAACGCGTAGGCCGACCCAGCAAGGTCTGTGAACGCTCGGCCTCTGTCGGCGGAAGCACAGCCGATGCTGGCGTTCGAGAACAAAGTCTGATGAAATGACTTCGCTCAAGAATAAAAAATGTCCCGAGTATCCCTGAGCTTCAGACGTTTCTGGATCCGCAGCGCCGCCATGCGGCGGCATGCAAAAAAGAGACACCGCGAAGAGGAGTATGTCATGCCAGTGACCGGATTTCGATTTTGGGATTGCCGGACTACTCTTTTTCTGGCAACGAGCTTTTTGTTATTCGGCGCGCCGCAAGCGAAGGCTCAATTGTGGGACGTGCCTCCGTTGCCGCCAGTCACATATGCCCCGTCTCCGGACGGCATGAGCGCCTCCGTGGGGAACGAACATCTTTATATTTCCGTCTGCCGTCCCTCCGTTATCCATTTCGTGGCGGTCCCCGAAGCAGCCGGGAATTCCAAATCCCAACATCCGTGGATGCTCGATGCGAAGCGATCCTGCCCCGGCGCGAGCTTCCAAGTGGCGCGGTCCGGAGACTTGGTAATCCTCACCACCGGCACGCTGAAACTGGAGTTCTCGCTCAAATGGGGAAACATTAAGTACAGCACGATTGCGGGCCACGAATTGTTGCGCGAACGAAATTCGATTCCCCGCACGTATGAGCACGTCGTACTCAACGGCGAGAACACATTCCACGTGGAAGACCGGTTCGCGCCCAATCTAGCCGAGGGCTTCTACGGGTTGGGGCAACACCAGAGCGGCCTGTTCAATTACCGCGGAGCAACCGTCGAGCTCGGTCAGAACAACACCGACATCGCGATTCCTTTGCTCCTCTCAACCGAAGGTTACGGAATGATGTGGAACACGGCTTCCCTGACCTACGTGGATAATCGCTTTCCGCTCGAGTTGAATTTGCGCTCCCTGGCCGGCCATTCCTTGGATTACTACTTTATCTACGGTCCAGAAATGGACGAAATCATCCACCTATACCGGGAACTGACCGGCCACGCACCCATGCTTCCCAAATGGGCCTATGGCTTTTTCCAATCGAAGGACCGCTACCTCTCGCAAGATGAGGTATTGGGCATCGCCCACAAATACCGCGAAGAACACATCCCTCTCGATGCCATCGTGCAGGACTGGTTCTGGTGGAAAGCGGAAGGCGATCCGGTTTTTAATTCCAACTTCCCGGACGTTCCCGCAGAACTCCAGACTCTACACGACGAGCATGTTCACGCCATGATTTCAGTCTGGGGTCTGTTTGACCCCAAGTCGCAGAATTACCAGAAACTCATCGCGCAACACTTCGACGTCCCCAGGGCTCACGTTTACGACGCAACGAATCCCAAGGCGCGTGATTTCTATTGGAGCAATTTGGTGAGCGAGCTGTTTTCCCAAGGCTGGGATGCATTTTGGCTCGACAGCGCCGAGCCCGAAGAATATTGGCCCCACATGGGCGACGCAATACTCCAAGACAAGCAAATCGCCATCGGCAACGGAGCGGAATACACGAACCTATTTCCATTTATGCACACTCTTGGGATCCAGCAGCACTGGAGGACAACAACCGATCGCAAACGCGTCTTCTTGCTCACGCGCTCCGCCTTCCTCGGCCAGCAGCGCGTGGGAGCCACGGTCTGGTCCGGTGACGTTTACGGCAACTATTGGGGGTTGCGCCATCAAGTCGCCGCCGGTCTGAACTTCGCCCTTTCCGGATATCCCTACTGGACCACAGACATCGGCGGATATTGGCCGCCGCACGACAATCCGCTTGACGATCCAAAGTATCAGGAGCTGTACGCGCGCTGGTTCGAGTACGGAGTCTTCTGTCCCATCTTCCGTACCCACGGTCATCGTCCCCAGAATGAGATTTGGGCATTCCATGACGTCGAACCAATCCTCATCAAGTACGACCGGCTCCGCTATCGCCTCATGCCCTACATCTATTCTCTGGCGTGGCGGGTCGCGAATCAGGATTACACCATTCAGCGTCCTTTGGTCATGGATTGGCGGAACGACATTCATGTTCGCGACATCGGCGACCAGTTCATGTTCGGTCCGTCAATTCTGGTGAGCCCGGTGCTTCAGGCCAGCGCGACCAACAGCACGCTGTACCTGCCCGATTCACCGGCATGGTACGACTTCTGGACCGGCGCCACTGTAAGCGGAGGCCACGAAATCGATGTGCAAGCCCCGTTAGACCGTATCCCACTCTATGTCCGCGCAGGTTCGATCCTTCCTCTCGGTCCGGAAATTGAATTCGCGAATGAGAAGCCTGCCGGGCCAATTGACCTTCGCATTTATCGCGGAGCCGATGCCCAGTTCAACCTCTATCAGGATGAGGGCGATAACTACGACTACGAGAAAGGAGCGCACGCCCTCATTCCGCTGCACTGGTCCGAGGCGGACAAATTGTTCACCATCGGGAAGCGCGAGGGAGAGTATCCAGGCATGCCCAAGAGTATCGAGTTCCGTATTATTTGGGTGTCACCGGGCCACGGAGCCGGCGAAACGCTCGAAACTGCTGCCGACCGGGTGGTCCAGTACAACGGTGAAGAAATCTCGATCGCTGCACCCTGAGACGACTACTATTTTGTTTGCGCAAACGGGCGCCCTTACTGTCAGGATCAGGTCACCACTGGCACTGGGGACAGAATGACCTCGCACCGATTCGGGCCGATTGACATAAGAGCATCCCAATTTGGGAACTCCAAACAGATGTGAAAAGAACTACGGCATCTGGTCGTCCATATAGGCTAATGAGTTAGAACCTCTCCTCTCTCCTACTCTCCTTCAAACTCAAACTCAATCGCGGTCTTGAGATTGCTCTCCACCGATGCGGTCGGTCAGAACGGTTACCGTCAAACCACGAGAGAGATTTTCAAGATGATCAATATTTCGAGCGGTCCCGGCTTCGCGAGATTCGTGTTATTGGTTTTCTTGTGTTCTGCCCGGTCCGTTAACGGACAATCAGCTTCTTCCTCCCAGAATGTGCTTTCCGAAAACCCGGCACCAAAAGCCTCGGCGCGGGACATGAACGAGTCCGCCGGTGAGTCGGCAAAAGCTGCGGCAATCAACAATCCGGCTGCCAGATCGCACAGATTCACAATGACGACGAACTTATGGATTGCATCGAGCTTGGCCGTTTACACTGCCGCGGCCTTGGACATGAACGCAACCGAAGAAACCGTTCGGCGCGTCAATGCGCTTCATAAACGGGTTCCCTGGTTTCCGGAAAACTATTCTTTTGAATCGAACCCGCTCGCAAGGCCCCTGTTGAAGTTACCTGCCCCCGCCTACTATGCCTGCGGAATTGCACTTGCGACGGGAATAAATTACGTTGGTCTGCGGATGTCGCACTCGAAGCGTTTCCGAAGAGTATGGTGGCTGCCCCAAGCACTCTCCGTGGCCGGGAATACGCATGGCTATCTCTCGTACCAGTAAGAACGCCGTGGTACGAGGGCGGCAGTCGAGATAGCTCGGAGATCTTTTACTAAGTCGATGCCCCGCTCCACCCGCTGATCGTCCATTTGACGGCAGCAGGGGGGTGGGCAGCGCATCCTTTAAAATTCTCTGCAGCGTCAGCGAAGAACCCACTTTCAAAATTATTTCGGAGTAATCACGCTACACCATCCGGGGTGGCCTTCGCTCTTATCCAAGGACACCCCGGAGGTTTCGGAAAGACGCGCCACCCGCCATGGTTGTTGCATGTTTGCACGGATTTCCGCCTGCCTGAGCAGCCACGAAGAAAAGTGCGTTATGTGTCAAAAGTGGTCAAGACGCTTGGGGACAGCGTAGACTGTGGCCGTGCCCCTAGGAGACAAATTGAAACGGCGTGCGGTTGAAGCGCTCGCTGGCCGACGCGCAGAGCTCGAGCGCTTGGAGGCTTTTGCCTTAGGGGATGAACCCCTTGTGATGCATATTCAAGGCATCCCGGGCATAGGAAAAACTCACCTGCTCAATGCGCTGGAGGCAAGCATCGGCGGAAAGCACGTTCGCGTTGTGCGGATTGACGCCCGATGGTGCGAGCCTTCTTCGGCAGCGTTGTGTCGAGCGGTCTGCAGGGAAATCGATGCCTCGGAATGTGAGGATTCCGCGGTCGTAGCGGCAAGTTTGTCGGACGGGGCGAAGCGAACTCTCCTAGTCCTCGACAGTTACGAATCTTTCCGGCTCCTTGACTCCTGGCTAAGACAGGTTTTTCTGCCCATACTCGGCGAGAATGTGCGCACACTCCTGTGCAGTCGCGAGGCGCCCCGGCCTGCGTGGCGTATTGCCCCGGCGTGGAGAGGCCTATTCGATTCTATGGTTCTGGAAACGTTTTCTCCGGGAGCGGCTCTAGCGTTTCTGACCTCGGAGGGTATGCCCGAAGGCAACGCGCGGGAGTTGAATCGGGTTGCGCGTGGGCATCCGTTGGCACTTTCGCTGGGAGTGGCACTCTACTCTGCAGGCGGGCAGGTGCGTGACAGCGCCGCTACTCGTCACGAGGTGCTGGAGTATATGGCGGCGCTCTTTCTGGAAGGTGCCGACCCGGGAACCATACAAGTCGTACAAGCCGCATGCCTGCTCCGGACGGCCACTGCGCCGCTGCTGGCGGCGATGCTGCCGCATATCCCGGCCAATGTGGCGCTGGATCGGCTGCGTGCGCTGCCATTTGTCAGCGCAGGTCCTCACGGATTGCTCGTGCATGAGGCCGTTCGCGGACCGGTGACGGCTGCTCTGAAGTCCAGTGACCCCGCGCGATACCAGTCGTACCGGCGCGCAGCTTCGCAGGTCGTGAGCGACCAATACAGGCAGGCGCCGCGGTCTGACCACTGGCGCTGCACGGCGGACGTACTCTACCTGCTTGAAAACCAGGCGCTGCGCGAAGGCTTTTTCCCCACGACGGAGAGCCCGGTTTCCGTCGAACCGGCCGGCGCCGACGATGCGAAATCAATCTCAGCGATTATTCACAAGTTCGATGGACCACAAACGCGCCAAGCGCTGGAGCAATGGTGGCACTACCATCCAGACTCGTTTTTTGTCGCGCGGGATGAACATGGCGGGGTGCAAGGTTTCTACCAGGCGATTGTGGCGTCCAAGGTTCACAAAAATGTGATTGCGAAAGACCCGCTTGCAGCAAGTTGGGCCCGGGACGTGCCGCGATCAGAAGATAGGGCCGCCACTCTCTGGCTGCGACGCACTTTGGATCGCGACACGGGAGAAGGGCCGTCAGCCGGACAGGCAGCCTGTTGGCTCGACATCAAGCGCACCTATTTGGAACTGCGTCCGCGGCTGCGCTGGATCTATACCTGCTACTGCGATGCCGAGCTATATCGCCGCTCTTTCGAGCAGTTGGGATTTCGGCTGGCGGACGAAGGCCGCCCGGTCCTCGACAGAGTTATGCAACACACATTTCGTCTCGATATGGGCGTGGATTCCGTCGATGGCTGGCTTGGCAATCTGCTCGCCCAGGAAACCGGCATGGCAATTGGCGAAGCGACGTGTTACTCGCCGTTGCTTGATGAGCAAGCGCGTGAGTTAGTGGTGAACGGAAGTCGAATTGCCCTGACCCCCCTTGAGTTCGGACTCTTCGCATATCTTGTGGGCAGGCCGAACAAAGCTGTGGCTCGTTACGAACTCGTGGAGGCCGTCTGGGGATATGGAAAGGAAGCGTCAACCAGCAACGTGATTGAGACGGTGGTGCGCTCCGTGCGAAAGAAGCTAGGAGCGCACCGGAATGCGCTTGAGACGGTGCGGGGAGTTGGCTATCGATATCGGCCAACGACCTGAATTGCGCTCCCCGCACCGGGTTGCATGATGGCTCAGGGGCGAGCCTCAAGAATCAGGTTGAACGGAGTCTCCATGGCCACCCTCGCGCTCCGGAACCCGGCGTCCTTGAGGATTGCAAGCAACTGCGTAGCGCCGGCCTGCGCTCCCAGTGAATACCGTCCTCCTTGAGAGAGTGCGTTTTGGGTACAGAGACCAGCGGATGCAGAGTAGTACATCCTTGCTACCGGGCCGACGTTTTCCTCAGAGCGGTCCTTTGCGAACGGTTCCACCAGCATGAGTGCGCCGGCGGCGGTCATGGCCTGGCGGGAAGCCCAGACAGCTTCCAGCGGATCGCCCATGTCGTGGAGCGAATCCATGAAGCAGACCAGGTCGAACTTCTCCCTACTGCTCGCAAGCGCCCGCGGGGTGGCCACTTCGAATCGAACCTGATCGGCCACTCCAGCTTGCTTCGCTCGTTCCCGCGCCACCGCAATCGAAGATTCGTGGTAGTCAATCCCCACGAACTTTGACTTCGGAAATGCCTGCGCCATGAGGATGACCGAGGCGCCATGCCCGCAGCCAACATCGGCTACGCGCCCGCCCTCTACTAACTGCTCTTGGACGCCGCTGAGAGAGGGGATCCAGGTTTGCGTCAGGTGCGCCCGGTATCCGTTGCGAAAAAAGGCCTCCGTTCCGGTGAACAGCCGGCAATTGTGTTCGTGCCAGCCCACGCCGTTGCCAGAGCGGAAAGCGTCGAGGATTTGATCCTCGTCGTGCCACAACGAAGCCGCCACGTCAAAAGCCGGCGGAAGAAATGCCGGACTATCCGGATTCGCCAAAACAAAAGCGTGTTCCGGCGGCAAAAAGTATCGGCTGGTGCGATGGTCGAACAGGAGATATCCGCCGGCGACCTGCCCGTTCAGCCACTCTCGCACGCAGCGCTCGTTCGTCGCCGTGCGGCGGGCCAGTTCGTCCGAATTGATGGGACCGCTCTCTGCCATGGCCCGGTAAAGACCGAGCTTGTGCCCAAGGTTGGTCATAACACCAGCCATGGCAGCTGCGAGATCGGTTACCACCTGACCGGCGAACTGCTCGATTCTCTGCTGCATGTCTTCTTTCGTGGGCTTTACACTGGAGCTTGACATTACCGGCCTCCTGCCAACAACGCGCTTCGTTCTGAGTCTTGCTCGCAAATCTCCCGCAACGGAGCCCGTGTGAGAGCCGAGAGGGATCTCTCTACGTCCCATAGCTGGGATTGGGTCGACACCACAGCAGGATTGCTGCGCATGGCCTGGATCACCGGGTGGTTCAGGTAAGCCTTGGCAGTCTCACGGTTGGCGAAGAGATAAATGCCTCCCGCCTCAGACACATCCTTCTGGAAAACCCATATCTTCCAGATCAGACCCTCTACCGAGGCGATGGCGGCAGCAGCTTCCTGGCTTTGAGCAAGCACAACGTCTGGCGATACCCGCAACTTGAAGCGCAGGTACAAGACGCTGCAAGTGGTAGCACTCTTGTCTGACATTTCGTTTCTCCAATCTGTTTCTTTGC
>DATIXE010000073.1:0-9726 GCA_035518915.1 Candidatus Eiseniibacteriota bacterium | reverse complement strand
CCGATCGCTTCGCCCAGTTCCGAAGGCTGCACGCTTGTGCTGGCGGCTGGCGGTGTTCGTCCGGAATCTAGTTCGCGCTTCAGCCGCATCAAGTCCGCACGCATCTCCGCGGCAACTTGGTAGCGCATCGCGCGGTCCTTCTCCAGCGCCTTAGTGACAATCCGGTCCAATTCAGCCGAGAGCGCGGGATTCACTCTGGCCGGGGGCGTGGGGACTCTGTGCAGGATAGCCTCAAAGATTACCGCCGACGTCTTGCCCGAAAAGGCGCGTTGGCCGGTGCACATCTCATAGAGGGTCGCACCAAACGAAAACAGGTCGGTGCGCGCATCGAGGTCTTCGCCCAGTGCCTGTTCGGGAGACATGTACACTAATGTTCCCACCGCCTCTCCCGGACGCGTGAGGTCTGCCCCCACTTCGTGAGACGGTGGTAGCGCCAAGGCATCGAGCGTTTCCGAATTCAACCGGGGCTCGGCGACCAGTTTGGCCAGCCCGAAGTCCAGGACCTTGACCTGCTTTCGTGCCGTGACGAAAATATTTTGCGGCTTGATGTCCCGGTGCACGATCCCACTTGTATGGGCCACGTCGAGAGCATCCGCGATCTGGATGGCTAGGTCGAACAGCTCATCGGTTTTTAGAGGCTTGCCACCGATCAAGCTGTTCAGCGGGCTTCCATCCAGGAATTCCATGGCGATGAACGGTTGACCCTTATATTCATCGATGTCATAGACTACGCAGATGTTCGGATGACTTAGGGCGGAAGCGGCTCGCGCCTCGCGCCGAAACCGCTCCAGCGCGCGGTGATCCTTGGCGCGTTCGGGCGCCAGAAACTTCAGTGCCACATTGCGCACAAGCCGGACGTCCTCCGCGCGATAAACCACACCCATGCCGCCGGCACCCAGCTTTTCTACGATGCGGTAGTGCGATACCGTTTGGCCAGTCAGGGTAAGAGTTTCCGCCACGTTCTCGTCATCTTAGGTAGCGGCCCGAATCAAGTCAATCAAGGAAGACCGCTCATCAGCATTCCGGGAGAGTCGAGTTTCCGGCGAGTGGTTGGCAACTCCGACGTAGTCGCTCTTCCGGAGTCAAATTTCGAATCCAAGCCAACCCAATAATCGGGGAACAACTTGGGAACAAGCGGGCCCAAATCCGGGCCAATACCAGCGACCATGACGAAGGTAAAGACAAGACGAGCCAACAGGATGACCAGATTTTGTCCGGACTTATAATCCGTTGGTCCTAGGTTCGAATCCTAGCGGGCCCACCAGGGATTTTTGCCCGAGGAGTTTACTGAGAGCTGTTGGCGCTAGGGTTGGAAGCTGCCTCGGACTACTCTCTCGGGCGCGAGCCATCGGCAGAATCCAGTTTCTCCCAGCGACTCGCGACCGGCTTCCGTGGACGCTCACCGCACGGAAGGGAAATACTCACCCCCCCCACATCTGCCCGATTTGGCTGCTCAACGCCTGCCCTATCGACCCATCGCCAACTGTCAACTGTGACAGTGGGAATCTCCGCCACGGCAGGCCAGGCTCTTGTCTGCGAATCTCGGAGGGAGAACGTATGGCGACTGCGAGCCCGGCTCATGGTTTGCAAGGGCCACTTCAGGTGGCGCAGAAGATCACCGGGTGGTTTATCGTCGTTTCCGTGCTGTTCATTGTTATCGGTGTCTTTGCCATTGTTGAGCCCGCTGTCGCCGGGCTCGGTGTCACGTTGCTGGTTGGATGGCTGCTCATTTTTGGCGCGGTGGGCCATTTTCTTGCAGCCTTCAAAGGCGGTGGAGCGCTCCAGGTCTCCTTCCAGATACTCATTGCTGTAGTCTACGTTTTCGGGGGCGCCTACTGCATC
The DNA here is from genome assembly GCA_035518915.1 of Candidatus Eiseniibacteriota bacterium. Lineage (GTDB taxonomy): Bacteria > Acidobacteriota > Terriglobia > Acidiferrales > UBA7541 > Acidiferrum. The sequence goes on along the minus strand of DATIXE010000073.1, from coordinate 7,884 downwards.
ACTCACCCGCTCCTGGCCATTGGAACGCTCACCCTTTTGCTTGCGGCCGTGATTTTGGCCGCAGGCGTGATCGAAATCATTTCCTATTTCCGGCTGAAGGGCCACGTCGCGTCTGGGTGGATGCTTCTGAATGGAATCGTCGCTCTCCTTCTGGGCGGGATGATATGGCTCCACTGGCCATCGAGCACTGTCTGGGCCATCGGCACACTCGTTGGTGTTCGGCTGCTCATGACCGGAATGACGCGGCTGATGTTCGGTATTGCCGCGCGAAAGCTCTTAAGAAGGGCTGAGGGATAGAGAGTACGAACGAAAGGGATACGACACGATAAACCATTTCATGGACGCCGTCCCCATGGGCGCGCCCGAGCCGGTTGAGTCGCGCAGTTCCTGGAAACAAACCGGTGGGTGTACCATAGCTTTGCCCATGCCCGGCAAGTCGGACTGGGGGTTTTGATTCTTCATCTCATGGCCTTAGTGGGGGCCTGGTGGCCCTCGAAATTCCAAGGAGGAAGCAATGAACAGGAAATTGTTGGTGATCGCGGCATGCCTGGCGATGGCCTCGCCCATGTTTGCCCAGAACAAGGAAGACGAGCGTCTGGAGAAATCGGCCACGGTTCTTCAGGAGATTCTCAGCTCGGACAAGGGGCTTTCCAAGCACATCCTGGATGAGTCCAGGTGCGTGCTGATTTTCCCGAGCGTCAAGAAAGTAGCCGTTGGCTTCGGCCAGAGCTACGGGCGCGGTGCGCTCATCTGCCGCAAGGGCGAAAAGATGGATGGGGCGTGGGGCTCTCCCGCCATGTACGCACTGGATCAAAGCGGCCTCGGCATTCAGCTCGGCTCCACGGCGACGGACTTCGTTCTCGTGGTGATGAGAGAGAACGGCGTGGAACAGATCCTGAATGGCAAGACAAAGCTCGGTGGAAACGCTGCCGCCGCAGCGGGCCCCAGCGGCGCCCAGGCGGAGGGTTATAACGCCGCGGAAATGACCGCGGACGTGCTGACCTACTCTCGCACCAAGGGAGCGTTTGCCGGTGTGTCCTTGAATGGCGCGTCCATGGACTCGGACAACGACGCCAACAAGCGCGTGTACGGCAAGACCATCGACGCCAAGACGATCATCTCCAGCAACCCGACCCCTCCGGCCGCCGCCAAGTCGCTGCAGGGTTTGCTCGACAAGACCTCGCCGCATCGGAAGTAGCAGCAGGAAACGCGGGGCATCCACCGGTCCGGGTCCCGAATTTGGATAGTTCGGGCCCCGGACCAATTCTTGCGGTTTAGCTGCGATGCGGGTAGGACTGTAGTTTAGCTGTGCCCGCCCACGAGTTCGCGGACGATTGACCCTACAAAATTCTTCGCATCGCCGAACAGCATCAGCGTCTTGTCCATGTAATAGAGCGGATTGTCGATTCCTGCGAATCCCGGACTCATGCTCCGCTTGATCACCATCACCGTGTGCGCCTTGTCCACGTTCAGGATGGGCATGCCGTAAATGGGGCTCGACGCGTCCGTGCGCGCCGCCGGATTGGTCACGTCGTTGGCACCGATGATCAGAGCCACGTCCGTCTGCGGCATGTCCGAATTGATTTCGTCCATCTCCACCAGTCGCTCGTAGGGGATGTCCGCTTCCGCCAGCAGCACGTTCATGTGGCCCGGCATTCGCCCCGCCACGGGGTGGATTCCGAATTTCACGTCGATACCTTTTTTCGTCAGCACGTCGAAGAGTTCGCGCACTTTGTGCTGCGCCTGCGCCACCGCCATCCCGTATCCCGGCACGATCACCACCCTGCTCGCCGCCGCCAGAATGTCCGCCGCTTCCTCCGGCGACGCGCTCCGCACCGTCCGCTCTTCCGTCACGGCCGCCGCGCCCGCCTGCACCTGACCGAACGCGCCGAACATCACATTCGTGAACGACCGGTTCATCGCCTTGCACATGATGACGGAGAGGATGAAGCCCGACGATCCGTCCAGGGCGCCCGCTACCACCAGCACTTTGCTGTTCAGCACAAAGCCCAGCAGTGCTGCGGAGAATCCGGCGTAGGAGTTCAGCAGCGAAATCACGGTGGGCATGTCTGCCCCGCCGATCGGCGTCACCAGCAGCACGCCGAACACCAGCGCCACCACGACCATGATTGGAAACAGCGCCGTATTTGCCGGGTTCACCACCAGCGCGATCGCCAGCAGCAGCGCTGCGCTCAGCACCGAAAGGCTCACGAAGTTCTGCCCGCGGTACACAATCGGCCGCTGCGGCAGGATCTCCTGCAATTTCCCGGCGGCGATCAGGCTGCCCGTAAACGTCAGCGAGCCGATGATTACTTCCAATCCGATTTCGCCCATCCCGAACCGCGTCACGTGCGGAACGCCCACGTAGTATTCCGCGATTCCGATCATCGCCGCGGAAAGCGCGCCGAACGCGTGGCTGAGCGCCGTTCGCTGCGGCACGGCCGTCATGTGCACCATGCCGAGCGGGACGCCCACCGCCGCCCCGATAATCAGCGTGATGATCACCCACTTGTAGGACACCAGCTCGGGATTGCACAGCGTGGCGCCCACTGCCAGCGCCGCCGCGATCTCTCCGGCCAGTACGCCGCGGCGCGCCGAGGCGGGCGAGCTGAGCCACTTGATCGCGAGGATGAAAAGGACTGTGGCAGCGATGTAGGCGAAATCGAGATACTGTTGTATGGCTTCCGGCGTCATGGCTTCTGCTGCTTCCCCGTCTTGAACATGCGCAGCATGCGGTCCGTGATCACGAACCCGCCCACCATGTTGCTGAACGATGCCGCCACGGCGATCGCGCCGAGTACGGTGGCCAGGGGCGTTTCCTGCCGGCCGGCGATGATGATCGCCGCCACCACCACAATCGCGTCCAGCGCGTTCGTCAACGACATCAGCGGGGTGTGCAGCAGCGGAGACACGCGCTTAATCAGCTCGAAGCCCACAAATCCCGCGAGGATGAACACGTACAAGTTCGACAGAAAATCGGCAGGCACTTGCTCCCCCCTTTATTTCGCCGGCGACAATGCCGGCAATTTGAAAAATTCCCGCACCCTGTTGTGCACGATCTCGCCGTCGCGTGTCACCATCGTTTCCCGGGTGATTTCGTCTTCGAGATTCAGCTGCACTTTGCCTTCTTTCACCAGGTGAGTGAGGAACGCGCCGATGTTGCGCGCGTAGAGCTGGCTGGCGTGATACGGCACCGTGCTCGCCAGGTTGAACCACCCTACGATGGTCACTCCGTTCACCACAATCTTCTCGCCCGGCTGCGTCAGCTCGCAGTTCCCCCCGCGTTCCGCCGCCAGGTCCACGATCACCGAACCCGGCGCCATTTTCTCCACCATTTCCTTGGTCACCAGCACCGGAGACTTTCTTCCCGGAACCACTGCGGCCGTGATCACCACTTCGCTATCCGCCACCGCGCGTCCCAGCAGTTCGCGCTGCTTCTGGTAGAAGGTTTCGTCCTGCGCGCGCGCGTACCCCCGGGCGTCTTCCGCGTCCTTAGCCTCGATGGGCAGTTCCACAAATCGTCCGCCGAGGCTTTCCACCTGTTCCTTCGCGGCCGGCCGAACGTCGTAGGCGGAGGTCACTGCGCCCAGCCGTCGTGCCGTAGCGATGGCTTGCAGTCCCGCCACGCCGGCTCCGATCACCAGCACCCGCGCCGGCGTTATCGTCCCCGCCGCGGTCGTCAACATCGGCAGCATCCTCGGCAGCAGATCCGCCGAGATCAGCACCGCCTTGTACCCGCACAACGTGGCCATGGACGACAGCGCATCCATGCTCTGCGCCCGCGTTGTCCGCGGCATCAGCTCAATCGAAAACGAGGTGACTCCCGCCCGCGCGATGTCCTGGACCGTTGTCACGTCCCCCAGCGGCCGCAAAAAGCCGATGAGCACCTGCCCCTTGCGATATAGCGGCACGTCCGCTTTTCCCGTGCGGTCATTTGAGCCGTAGCAGAGCACCTGCGCGATTATGTCCGCGCTCCCGAACACGGCGGCCCGGTTCGGCACCAGTTTGGCGCCCTTGGCCGCATAATCCGCGTCAGGGAATCCCGATTCTGCGCCTGCTCCCGCTTCGATCACCAGCTCCAGTCCGGCCTTTGTCAAAGTCGGAATCACGGCCGGGACCATGGCTACCCGGCGTTCTCCTGGAAAACTTTCCTTCGGCACTCCGACGATCATGGATCCCGCTTCCTGTTCCCTCCGGCTCACCGCAAGCCTTCGCACCGGCCTGCGCCGTCGTGGGAAGAAAACACCTCATTGCAAATCACTCAAAAAAGCGGGCACATTCTACCCTCAACCTTCGATTTTTTCAGCGTCAAAGCTCACACACTATAGTGGCGGTGCGCACGGATTCTGGTTCGCGGAACTTGATGGAGGTGCCGCGACGAGTGATTTCAGGAAGGACGGCCCGGTGGACCGCACCAGCTCCGCCAGTCTTGTTTGACTTGCATGTCCTTGCGGCCTAACATGGCCGCCGCCGCTGAAGCGGCGGTTGTGCGCGTTGCTCCGCGAACGCGGAAATCCGTTTTGGCCTGCAGGGTGGGATGGTTTCCGGAATGACGACGATTCGAATCGCAACGCGGAAGATTGACTCCGTAACCATCCTCGATTTGGAAGGCCGCCTCATCCTTGGATCTGCCACTGATTCGCTCGGCAGCGCCATTCAGGACGCGATTGCGAAGGGCGCCCGCAAAATTCTGCTGAATTTGAAGAGCGTGACCCAGGTGGATACTACAGGCATCAGCACGATCGTGCGCGGTTTCGTCAGTCTGGAGCGTTCCGGCGGGAAACTGGCGGTTTGCAATCTTGCCGAGCGTGTCCGCATGGTGCTCGACCTCACCCGCCTGCTCAACGTAATTCCCAACTTTCCCGACGAAGCCGCGGGCCTCGACCGCCTGCGCTAACCTCCGCCCGCTCTAACCTGCGGTCAGTTCCGAGAATTTGTTCAGGTCTATATTTCCGCCGCTCACCACCGCCACTACTTTTCCGCTTCCGCATTTCCCGCTGAGCGCCGCGGCCACCGCGCATGCTCCCGCGCCTTCCGCGATCACGTGGGTGCGTTCCGCCACAATCCGCATCGCCCCGCGAATTTCGTCCAGAGTCGTCACTACTGATCCCGCCAGCAGGTGATGCGCCAGGGCCCACATCCGCGGGAACACACTTTTCCCTCCGCTGCCGTCCACGAAGCTCGGCTTCCAGTTCGGGAACGTCTCCGCCGATCCTTTGGAGAATGAATAAGCCAGCGGCCACGCAGTTTCAGGCTCCGCTCCGTACACTTTCACTCCCGGCTTTCGCGTCTCCATTGCCGCCGCGATTCCGCAGGTCAGCCCGCCTCCCCCGAACGCCGCAACAACCGCATCCACATCAGGCAGGTCTTCCAGGATCTCCAGCCCGCACGAGGCATTGCCGGCGATGAACTCATCGTCCTCGAACGGATGCACCATCGTTCCCGTCATCGCCGGATGGCGCCTCTCGCCCAGTGCCTTCCAGCATTCGTCGAATGGCGCCTTCACGATTTCCGCCCCCAGCCGCCGGATGGCGTCCAATTTGGTAGCTGGAGCCGTGTCCATCACCAGCACGCTCGCCCGCACTCCCGCCTTCTTCGCCGCCAATGCAACTCCCTGCGCCGCATTTCCCGCACTCACTGTCCACACGCCCAGCGCGCGCTGCTCCGGCGGCAGCAGCCGCACCTGGTTGTACGCCCCGCGAATTTTGAACGAGCCGATCGGCTGCAGGCTTTCCAGCTTCAAGTAAATCTCCGCAGGTGCGTCCGCGTAATTCAGCCGCACCAGCGGCGTCCGCACCGCCGCCTCGTACACATGCAGCCGGGCGTCCTCGATCATCTCCTGCGGAATCGTTCGCCGCTCGGACCTCTCCAGGCTTGATGCCATTGTTATGGTGCTCATCGAAATCCGTGTGAACTCGGCGGTGCTAGTTTTGGTCCCCAGACGCGTCGATTTCCGTTTGGGCCCGCCCCATCCCGCGCGGCTCGGGAATCGAAGAGTCCGGCAGACTGTGAATGCTCAGCCGGGAATTTATCAGTGTGTCGGCGCGGTCCCACACCTGATCGTCGACCTCGATCGCGCAGTGTGGTTTTGTAAACCAGCGGTTGTACCAGGGATATCCCGGACATGCTCCGGGTTTGTATTCGAGCCGGATGTTGCCCAGAATTTGCGTGCGTTGTGGGTCGGCCGCCCTGATTTCCTTCCGGCCATGCAGCCATCCATCGCTTTGGTAGAAGTTGATGGCCTGCTTTACGTTCGGCGGGATAACCGAGTCTTCCTCTCCCCGCTTGTGCACGCTGTCCACCTGAATCGTCAGAAGGATGGGAATGCCATCCTTCCCCAACTCCTTTGCCAGGTGTACGGTTTCCGAACCTCCCCAGCTATGACCGAAGAGCACGATTCGCGCGCTTTGCTTTTCCAAATCCGAAAGGCTTCCGTCATGGTCTGAGTCCAGCCGGCGTTCGATTTCCGTTCGCGCCTCCCGCCAGTGATGGTTTTCGAACACAGCTACGAAGGCGCCCACCGGTAGTTCGCGCCGGATGCGATCCGCAAACTGCACCACTCCATGCACCCGGTCATCTTGATGCACGAATCCGCCGACAATCCCGATCACCATTGCCTTCGGCATCTCCTTCCCGGCTCGGGACTCCACCGGGACGTGCTGGGTGGCCCCCGCGCAGAGCGCGAGTGCCAGCAAGCCAGCGAAGATCGTGCACGCTGCAGTCCTCATCCGCTCACTCGCAGATCCCGCTCATGGTATGGGGAAGCCCACACCGAGTCAATTTCCGAATCGTCGGACCAGCGGGCAATTTGATGTCCCACGAATCGCCCCGCCGGTTGAGCGAGCGCTGCGGCGTGTGCAAAGATTCGAGTGCCCGATTGTCTCCCAGGGCATCGAAAGGAATGCCATGGCCCGGTCTCCGAATTCCAACTCGCCACCGAGAGTGGTTTTGGTCGCGGGCGGCACGGGCGGCCTCGGCCGAGCGGTGTGTCTGGCGTTTCTCGAGCAAAACGCGCGTGTGATTGCCACCTACCGCAGAGAAGACGAATTCCGCACCCTGAAATCCGCAGCCGGCGCCCGCGCCTCTTCTCTCGAAGGCTCCTCCCTTGACGTCACAGACGAAACTGCCGTTACCGCTCTCATCGATTCGGTCGTTTCCACTCGTGGCCGCCTGGATGTGCTCGTCAACGCTGTCGGCGGCTATGCCGGCGGCAGCAAACTATGGGAGCTTGATACGAAGGTCTTCGATCAAATGCTCTCGCTAAACCTCCGTTCAGGCTACGTGCTGGCGCGCGCCGCGGTCCGCGTTATGTTGAAGCAGGGTAGCGGCGCCATCGTCAATGTCGCAGCCAAGGCTGCCTTCGATCATGGCGCCGGCGCAGCCGCCTACGCTGCTTCGAAGGCCGCAGCCGTCGCGCTCATGGATTCGCTCGCCGCAGACCTCAAGGGAACGGGCATCCGCGTCAATTCCGTCCTGCCCAGCATTATCGACACGGAAGCAAATCGCCGCGCCATGCCCCATGCCGACTTTTCCAGATGGCCGAAGCCCGAAGATATCGCCCGTGTCATCCTGTATCTTTCGAGCGACGCCGCCTCGGTCGTTCACGGCGCCGCCGTCCCGGTCTATGGCGAAAGCTGACTGCCGGCGGAGAGTCTTGCAGGGCTTTGAATTTCGAGTTTCGCTCTTGGAGGTTCCATGTCCATCCGTCCCGTCAAGCGCATCATCAAATCGAAGCCTACTCTAGAGGGCGCCGGAGTTCATCTCCGCCGCGCCTTCGGTTTCGGCAACACCAAAGAGTTCGATCCGTTCCTCCTCCTCGATGATTTCCGCAACGACGTGCCCGAGGACTATCTCGCCGGTTTTCCCTGGCATCCCCATCGCGGC
>DATIXE010000072.1:0-40661 GCA_035518915.1 Candidatus Eiseniibacteriota bacterium | reverse complement strand
TCCCGGATGAGTGCGATAATCAGGAGTCCGGTGGGAGGCTCCCATGGCCACAGGTTCGGAAAGCGTCATCATCCAAGACCCCGAAATCCATAGCGGCGAGCCGGTCTTCCGCGGCACCCGTGTCCCGTTTCAAAATCTCCTGGACTATCTCGAAGGTGGGGAAACGCTGGACGAATTCCTGAAACAATTCCCAGGCGTCACTCGTGAGCAGGCTATCGCTGCGCTGGAAGAAGCAAAGTCACTGCTGCTTGCACGCTTTGCAAAATGAAAATTCTGCTTGATGAGTGCCTGCCGAGTGAACTGAGAGAAATTCTTGCCGAAATGGGCCACAGGTGCCAGACCGTGCGCCAGGCCGGCATTGGATCCAAAAAGAACGGTGAGCTTCTCACGATTGCCGAGGGCCGGTGGGAAGTCCTGCTCACCAGCGATCGAAATATCAAGTATCAGCAGAACATGACTGGACGCAACGTGTCGATCGTGATTCTGCGCGCCAGATCGAATCGCATGAAGGATCTCCTGCCTCTGATGCCCGCGTGCGGGGAGGCGTTTCTCTCTATCCAGCCCGGTCAAGTAGTCGAGGTGGGGCCTCTCTAACCCAAATGTTCACCCAATTCGCGGGTGGCGCATCCTCCCGAAACCTCCGGGGTGGAGCAGCCTTTAAAGTCGCGAAGTGAACTGTGGGTGCCGCACCCCTTTGCCGTTTAAGGGTGCGGATGTTCTCCTGAGTTTTTCCGCTCTTTCCTTCCTTCTCTGTTCGTGCATCGTCTCCATGTGTTTACCGGCGGTTAGCGACGGAACGAAGTAAGGGGGTTCCGCCTCAGACTTGGCGGGAAAACCATAAAACGCGGCAGGCGCCCAGCGTTCCGGTTTTTGGAACCTGGATTTTCGGGGCCGCCGTTCGCATCCTGGTACGCTCCGGTAACCGCAGTCGAGGAGAGGGGGCTTGATGGGCTGCAATACCAATGTCGGCGCGCCGACATTTAAAGTTTTACTTGAAGGTTATTCGAACGCCTGCCGCCGGTGGTGCCGAATCGGGAATTACCCGGAGCGCAGCTAAGCCGTTCCATCTCTGGCACTTCCCGCCGGAGCCGCAAGACACTATTAACTACATAAATAACTTTGCCTGGCGGTCGCGGCGTGACATATCCCGAGCGTATTCTGGAAGATGACCGGGTTTTTGGCCGGAAATTCCCAATCCGGGAAACTCCGCTAAAACATTCGAATTACCTTCAAGCAGTTTCTTAAGTGTCGGGCGAGTGGCCCCGCTAACAGCCAGGGACTACTTCCCTTCCCCGGGCTTTCAACTCCACACTTTGCGGCTACGCGCGAGCGGTGATTCGCGATCCCGATTGATTTCAGGGCAGCGCGCGGCGGAGCAGCGACTGCACCGTTTCAATTCCGGAGCAGGCGATCCATCGGCCGTCCGGGGAAATGCGCGGGTGCAGATAGTTTCCGGGCCCGTCGCTGATTTTTGTGGGCGAGCCCCCGGCGCGTGGCACGGAAAAGATTTTCATGCGGTCGCCCTCGAGAGCGCTGTAGAAGAGCGTCTTGCCATCGGGCGACCAGTCAATTCCGCCGTCGGCCTCGGAAGCAAACGCAGCGATCTTTTCCGCGTGGGAGCCGTCCCTGGAGACGATCCAAAGAATTTGTTTGGCCGGGGTGGCCGCGTCTTCCACCGCGATTTCCTTGCCGTCGGGCGACCAAATGGCAATGATGGCGCTGTGTACCTGTTTGGGCATCGGAAAGCGGCGCTCCGCAACGGGCTGGCCGGTCTCGGGATTCATGGTCGTGATGCGAGCTTCATAGATTCCCGGCTCTCCGTTGCGATCCCAGGTGGTATAGAGAAGTTCGGTGCCGTCCGGCGACCAATAAGCCCAGCCGGTTTCCCAAAGATCCTGCGTGGCCTTGATTTCCGGGGCTTGCATGTCTTCCGCGCGGCGCACCCAAATGTCGTCGGTCGAGCCGGGTTCGTCGTAATACGGCGCATTCTTGTGCGGGTCACGATGAGAGTGCCACGCGATCCAACGGCCGTCGGGGGACCAATCCACGGGAAAGTCTTCGTGATTGCCGACGATATAGGGCTTGGGTTCGCCGGCGGGAAGCGCGTGATCATTGACCGCGACGATACCAACGTCCTGCGAAAGCGCCCAATCCACCAGCCGGTATTCACCCTGAACGAAAGCGATTCGTTTGCCATCGCGCGACCAAGTGGGGAGATACGCTTCGCGTCCGCCGAGAACCACGTGAACCCGACCACCAATGGAAGGAAATGCGACGACGCTTTTTGTGTTGTGGCTGGTTACCCAGTAGAGATCCTTCCCTACAACGGCGGGATCGGTCTGATCCGAGTCCTGTGCGGAAGCCAGGAGTGTGAACTTGCGGCTGCCAAGGTCGAAACGATAGAGCTTCAGCCAGCGCTCCGGTGTGATGGGCACCTGGCGGCGCGCGTCGTCGGGAGTCTGAAGGGTAGCCAGCGGAATAATGAGCAATTTGCCGTCGGGCCAAACGGCGAGTTCCGGGCCCGGGAATGGCCAGGCATCCAGGTCGCGAGCAAGTTGCGTGACCCGCAGGCTCGAGCCATCGATGGCGGAAAGCGTGGAAGCCCCGCTTTCCTGGCGCGAGAGCACGTACAAGACTTTGGCATCCGGGGAAAATCGCGCGGTGAGGACAACTCCGCCAATCTCTACTTTCTTCTGAGCGCTCTGCGTGCCGACGTAGATGTCCTTGGGCGGCGGCAGCTCGCGCCGCGCGGGGAAGGAAGTGAAATGCACGAGCTTTTTTCCATCGGCGCTGCAAACGGGCGTCGCTTCCGGAGGAATGCAGAGCGGGGTCAAGCCGGATGGTCCTTGAGCAAACCAGGCACGCTTTCCGTCTTTAGCGCCGAAGCGAAGGAGTTGATCGCCGCACCAGGCGGCGTGCTCGAACGGCTGCATGCCACCCTGCAGGGTGGCGGAATCGGGCGTTCCATCAGGCAGGCGGAGCAGGGCCTGATCCCCATCCACGAACGTGCGGAGCACCCACTTTCCGTCAGGGCTGACCTCGGAGCGCGCGCTGAAATCTTCGAACATCCGATGCCCGTGCCAGCTGAGAACGCTGACGGCAGAGGTGGTCGGGCGGCTCGCAACGAAGGGAAGAAATATCAGTAATGCAGTGAGACCGAAAACGAACGGGATGAAAGTGCGCCGCAAGAAAACTCCTCCCTGCCAGCTGGATTCGAGAAGAACAGAAGCACGACGGGAGTTCACACTAGCACCAAATTGTGCGTCCCGTCAGCGCGTTCGCGTCGCTACTGGCCAGTGTTTTTCGCGACTTTTTCGGATGCGGCTCTGCCGCGCGGATCGGTGGAAAACGCCGTGCCTTGGCGCTGGTCGTTCGGCTTGGAGAAAGGGGCGGAGGGGAGGCGCCCAAGATAGGAGGCAACGCCCCAGTAGAGCCCTTCCGCGATGCGCTGCCGCTGCGTGGATTGTTGCAGGAGAGTCTCGTCGGTGGCGTTGCTGACGAAAGATATTTCGGAGAGCACCGCGGGCATATTCGCTCCCGTGAGAACGATAAAAGGAGCCTGCTTGACGCCGCGATTGGCTTCCTGACGGCTGACCTGCTCAAGTTGCCGCGATAGAGACTGCTGGATGTCCACGGCGAGGCGGCGGGATTCACTGAGTTTTTCGTTGCTGGTGATTTCACGGACGATCTCGGGCAGGTTGTGAAGAGCGGAATCGGAGAGGGAGTTTTCGCGGGCGACGAGTTCGCGCGATTCGCTGGGGCTGGCGAGACTCAGATAGAAGGTCTCCGCGCCGCGAATATCTTGAAGGTCGCTGGAATTGGCGTGGATGGAAATGAAGAGATCGGCGCCGGCTTCGTTGGCGATGGCGGTGCGTTCCTCGAGGGAAACGTGACGATCATCGCTGCGCGTATAAATCACGTCCGTGCCGGGCAGATTCTGCTGAATTAAGCGGCCGAGGCGCAAGGATACGTCGAGGCAGAGATCCTTTTCGAGCAGGCCGTGCGGACCCGCCGTGCCGGTGTCATAACCGCCGTGGCCGGGATCGATCACGATGCGATTCACTTTGAGGCCAAGTTGCCCCGCGAGGGAATAGGGCGAGTCCTGCGGGCGGGCGCTTACTTGGAAGTCGCGGCTCGCAGTGGAGGTTTCCGTCGAGATCGCCGCAGGGGGCGCAGACGAAGGATTCGCCGCAGATGGGGCCGGGCGGCTCGCGGTGGGAGGCTTCGGCGATGCGGCCACACTTGCAAGATTCGCAGACCGTGGCCGGACCAGATTTCGGGTCGCAGAAAACGTACCGTGAAGGAGCGCGGCAACCCGCGGGAGCGCGTTCGCAGGCACGAGGAGCATTCCAATGAGAACGATCACCATGGTTGCGCCGATACGGATGGTCCATGCGGGAAGCAGGGAGGCTTTCGTCGCAGGATACGTGAACTGGGGAACCGGCGATGCGCTCGCAAGTTTCGGCGACGGCTCGGCGGGGAGCACCTCGGCAAGCACCGTGGGAGGCGGCGGTGGGGGAACGGGAGTCTCGGCCTTCGAGACTAGTTTGAGGCGCCTGACCGGCTTCAGACGCAAACGGTGAACGGCTTTCTCCACGAGGTCCGTGGAAATGAGCTGCGCGCCCGCGGCGTAGCCCTCCAGCATCGAGCGGAAGCAAACCTTATTGATTTCGCGAGGTATGCCGCCGCCGTGCTCGGCGATCAGCGCCAGAGCGGAGTCGTCGAAGAGCGAATCTCCCCGGTAGCCGGCGACTTTCAAGCGATGGTGGATGTAGCCAAGAGTTTCCTCCGGCGGGAGGGGTTCGAGGTACTGAATGACGTTGAGGCGTTGCAACAACTGAGCGAGGTTTTTTTGCTCGAGTTTTTCGCCAAGCTGCGGCTGGCCGGCGAGGATGATCTGCATGAGCTTCGAATGCGTAGTTTCGAAGTTGGAGAGCATGCGGATGGTTTCGAGGACGGAGTCGCTGAGGTTTTGAGCTTCGTCGATGATAAGAACGAAGCGGCGGCCGGAGAGCATTTCGGCAAATAGGATATCGTTGAGCTTGTTGTGCATGGCGACGAGGCTCATGCCAGTGAAGTCCACGCCAAGCTCGTGCATCAGGTATTGGAAGAATTCGCGGGAGTCGCACTGAGTCTGGAACAGAAAGACAGCTCGGGCAGACTCGCGCAGTCCTTCGAGAACCTGTTGCAGCAGGGTGGTCTTGCCCATACCTGGGTCGGCGATCAGAGCGAGGAAGCCGCGATCGGTGAGAATCGCGTCGGTGAGCGAATCGAGAGCGGAGCAGTGCGTGTGACTTGGATAGAGGTAGGCGGGGTCCGGCGTGACGCCAAATGGCTGTTCACGCAAGCCAAAGAAATCCAGAATCATGGTCGATCTCCCAAACTCAGGCAGTTTACGCGGGAACCGAGCGGGAAGGAAAGAGCCAACAGGTGGAAGTTAGAGAGATTCGGAGAAGCTGGAGGCCGGAGGCTGGCGGACGCCCAGGAGGGCGAGGGGCCCAGATCAAGACGACAGACCGTATCAGTTGTTGGGGAAATTGATCTGGCGGAGGAGCGCGGCGTAACGCGGATCTCCGCGGATAGGATCGAAATCGGGGTCCACGCGCAGTTGAAGTAGGCCAGAGTCATGGATGGGAATGCCTTTTTCCAAGATACTCAGCGTTTCGCCTATCTTGCCTACGGCAACGTAGGCATTCGCCAGGTCCCAGAGGTCCGCGTGGGGGTTTCTTTCCATTAGTCTCAAACGTTTTCCCTCAATGAGCAGCCGCGCCGCTTCATAGCCATGACTTCGGTATTGCTGCAGATAGGCATCGACCCAATCCATGTGTCCTTCCAACGCGAGGACTTTGCCGCACTCCGCAACCGATTCGTCGAACCGTTTCATGTACCTCAACCCGTTGCACAGACCGTAATGCTGCGATGCGTCGAGGGGATTCTCGGAGAGCGCTTGGCGGGCAAGCGCGACGGCGTCCGGATAATCGCGCGCGAAGAAGTACTCAGACGCAAGCCGTTCCCTCAGATCGGAACGTGAAGGATCCAGAGCCAGGGCCTGCTTGCGCTGGTTTACCGCTTCGGCGACATCTCCGGCGATTCGAAGATAAGTAGCGTAAACGGAATGGGCTTCCGGAGAGCTGGGGTTCAACTCCAGCGCGCGTAGTACGTGGTTGCGTGCTGCCTCCCAATCCCAGTCGTGCGCAAGCTTAATCCATGCCAGGGCGACATGAGCATCCGCGCCGCGTGGGTCCAGAGACAATGCTTGGTCCGCATATTTTGCGGCCAAAGGCCAAGCCTGCTCCGAGTCCTCATCCTTCTCCCCTCCCTTCAAGCGGTAGAAATCTGCCAGCCCTGCATAGGCCGGCGCGTAAGAGCGATCCAGGGCGGCGGCACGTTCAAAATTAATCCGCGCCGCATCCGAAAGAGGAGAGTCAGACGAGTCGTGGCGCGAGAGTTCGAAGCGCCCCCGGAGATAGGCTTCCACCACCTCAGGATTCACGGGCCTGGGAGCAGGGTGCCCCAGTACTTGAACCTCCAGCTCGCTTCCAATGCGCTGGGCAATTTCCGATTGCAGTGAGAGCACGTCGCCGACGCTCCGGTCGAACGATTCCGTCCAGATGATGGCCTGGTCCGGGACTCGGATGAGCTGCAACGAGATGCGCGCATGGGCATCCTGTCGGCGTACGCTGCCCTCAAGCACATACCGGGCGCCGGACTGCCGCGCCAGTTCCGGAATCGCCGAAACCTCTTGCTGTTCGCCTGGCTGTGGGCTACACCGGACAACACCGATCCGCTCCGGATTCAGTTGCCCGAGTTGGGTGACCACCTCCTCCGTCAACCCATCTACAAAGTACTCTTGTCCGGCGTCCCCGCTGAGGTTCTTCAGGGGCAGAACTCCAATGATCAACCTCCCACCGCTGGCGGACGCGGACTGCGCGCTCCGGCGGATGAAGTATCCACCGAGCAAGAGCAGACTGGCTAATCCTGCAGCCACCACAGCGATGCGTGTCTTCCTTGCTGGGTTTGCAAGCATTTCCGCCTGCGATGAAGATGGCGGGGAAACCGCTGCGTGATCTGGTGGTTCAGCCACCTGGCGATCCGGCTCTGGTACCTTCCGGCTCCGCACCCAAGCGTCCAACTCCTCCCGGTACGCGTAGACCGACCCCACCCGGTCATGCACGTGCCGGTGAACGGGCATCCCTTCCCGCTTCTCCCAGCGCTGGACCGTGGTCACGTCGCGGTTCAGGTACACCGCGATCTCTTTCCACGAATCAAGACGATCTCCAGGCAGCCTCCTGGATAGCTCCATGCCTGGAACCGGGTCGCCCATCGCGTTCTCCTGCTAGGTCTGCGGACGCATTCGGATAAGTAGCCCGATTGTAACTCCGCCGGACGGCATGGCAATAGGCTGCATTTGGCAGCAAACAGGCAGTTCCGTCCCTTGCTGTTTGACGTTGCCTACCTGGGTGGCCCATGGTGTCCGAGCGTCAGCAGCGTGAAATCGCCAAAGCGTTTTTCTTCCTCGGCAATGCTCTCGGACACGGCAAGACGTCCCCCGACGGAGGAGCTTTCGGCTAGCACCGCATGGCGCCTAATCCTGGAGGTCCTTTATGAATGAAAAGCGGTTTTGGATGACGGTACGAACTCTCGCGGTTCTGGCACTTACCACGGGCGCTGGCGTGCTGGCGCAAGCTCCCCTGCCCGATCACCTCAGCGGCATCCTCAGCGACTACTCGGGCGTAGTTTCTGGCGCGGGTCCTTGGGATATGCGCGGTCACTGGTCCCTTCAGCTTAAGGGTAATTCCGGCAAGGCTGATTTCTCAGCGTTCATGACCATGGAACTGTCCGATTATGGAGTTACGCGCGTGGGTAAGGATCCGGCCGTTGCTGCCAACCGGGGCGCTCACACCCACCACATCGTCATGACGGATGCCACGGTCTCAACCAACCCGTCTGATCTTTCCGCTTGCCCCGCGTTTAGTCCATCGAATACGCCCAAACTCGTAGTCAACGGCACCGCCAACTTCATTAGCGGCAATGGAAACGACGCGACCTTCGAAAAAAACGGATCAGCCACCTCCATGTTGCAAATCTGCATTAGCGGCGCGACGCACGACGAGTCAGGGGTCACCCCGGAGGTCGAGTATTCGAACATGACGTTGGTCTTCGGGGCCCCGGCCACCACCCATTTCGGCACCGATCCGGTTCACGGCGTCGTTCGCTCTCCTCACAAGGATCGCGACGACGACCGTGACGACCACAAACACTAAAAATAGCTATTAAGAACGGCTTCGCTCGGATGCCACCAGGTGTTGGTGGCAATACGCAAGAACCACTTGCGGAAGCGGCCCGAGCACCAGCAGCGCCCCCCCCCGAAGTGGTCATTTTCGAGGTGCATCGTACCTATGGCTCGTTGCCTGCGGCCAGCACTTCTTTTTGCCGCGACGCATTCCAGAGCGCGCGGTAGGGATTGAACTCGCCCATCATTTTCGCGAAGACCTCCTCGGCTTGAACGCGCACCCGTGTGGCAGATTGACGCCCCTCTCACCCAGGGTCAAATCGAGACTGTCGTTCTCGACCCCAAAATGCTTCCCTAATCAGAACCCACAGCCAATACTAGTCTGACGGTATGTGCGGGTTCTGGCTCATTCGATACACTGGGAGCAGGTCGTGGAGACAACCCTTTGGTGTGTTCACATGGGGACCCGATGGAACCGGACGAACCAAAGACCAATGGCGGAGCGCAGGCTGCCGGTTCCTCGGCTTATCCGGGGAAGGGGCTGGGGCCTCGGGCCGCCCTGATTCTAGGATTTAGCGCGCTGCTGGTGCTTATGGTGGTTCTGGCCGTGGATTCGGTTCGCGCCTTGCACGAACTGGAAACCAGCACGACGCAAGTACGGCGGGACTACCTGAACCGTGAGCGGGCGCTGCGTGAAATCCGCGGCGGGATCTACGATTCGGGGAATCTGCTGCGGGAGTTTGCAGACACCGAACAAAGCGCGGAAACCCGGAACGCCTATCTGGCGCAGCTTGACGATGCCAAAAAGCGCTCGACGGCGGCGATGCGGGACTGCGTCAGGCAATCGCCCCAGAGCCTGCGGGGCCCGCTCGAAAAGCTTTCCAGCCAGCTGGACGACTACTGGCGCGCAGCTGACGAGACACTGAACGAGGGAGCGCACAAGAACTACGAGGCGCGATTGCGGCAAGCTGCCCTCACGCAGCGCGCAGCGGTGCTGGCGATTACCAGTGAAGTGAGCGACGTCAATGAACTGGAATTTCGGCAGGCCGAAGTGGATGTTTCCAAGGTGTTCGCGGGCTCGCGGCAGCGGCTGCAAGGCTTTGCCGTCTTGACCGTCGGCGTGGGTTTCCTGCTGGCGATTTCCAGCATCCTCTATATCCTGCACCTGGAAAAACACGCCCAGGAGAGATATCACGAGAGCGAGCGGTACCGTCGGGAACTCAAGGCGCTCTCAAAGCGCCTGGTGGAAGCCCAGGAAAACGAGCGCCGGGCGATTTCGCGGGACCTGCACGACCAGATCGCTCAGACGCTGGCCGCCTTGCTGATGAACATTCAGAGCATGACGGAGAGCCGAACGAATCCGGATTCGCTCAAGCGCGCACTGCAAAAAATCCGCTTGCAGGCGGAGGAGTGCGTTCAGAACGTGCGGAACATGGCGCTGCTGCTGCGGCCTTCGATGCTGGACGATCTGGGGCTGGTGGCCGCGCTGGAATGGCAGGGCCGGGAGGTTTCCAAGCGTAGCGGGTTGGTGGTGGACGTGATTGACAATCACTTTGTGGACGATCTGCCGGACACTTATAAAACCTGCATCTACCGCGTGGTCCAGGAGGCGCTGCACAACTGCACAGCCCACGCGCGGGCGCGGCATGCGCGCGTTTCTCTCGAGGAAGATTCGCAGCACTGCATCCTTTCGATCACGGACGACGGAGTGGGCTTTGACCCGACCCGGCAGCGCGGGATGGGCCTCTTGGGAATGCAGGAGCGGGTGACGCAACTCGGCGGGACCTTCGCGGTCGAGTCCGCGCCGGGAAAGGGCACCTCCATCCGCGTGGAACTTCCCCTGGCAGCAACGACGAGGAGCGAAAGCTACGTTTCATGAAAAAACTACGCATCTTGCTGGCCGACGATCATACGGTGATGCGCACCGGGCTGCGAGCGCTGCTGGAGCGGCAAGGCAATATCGAGATTGTCGCGGAAGCGGAGAATGGACGGCAAGCGGTGGCATTGTGCTCGTCGCTGGCGCCGGAGATTGCCATTATGGATGTCGGAATGCCGATGCTAAACGGCATTGAGGCCACCAAGGCGTTGCTGAAAGAGTCGCCGTCCACCGGGGTAGTGATGCTGAGCATGCATTCGGATGAGTCCTACGTCATCCGCTCCTTGCAAGCCGGCGCGCGCGGGTATTTGCTGAAGGATTCCGCGGCGTCCGATCTGCTTTCCGCGATTCAGGCCGTTTCGCAGGGAAAATCCTTTTTCAGCCCGGCGATCCGGCGCCTGCTGGCGGAAGATTACGTCCGCGTACTGCAACAGAAGGGCGAAGTGGATTCCTACGAATTACTGACGATGCGCGAACGGGAAATCCTGCAACTGCTCGCCGAGGGAAAGACCAATAAGGAAGTGGCGAACGCGCTGCACATCAGCCCGTACACGGTAGAGACACATCGCAGCAATATCTTGGAAAAGCTGGGACTGCATAGTCCCGCGGAGCTGATTCTTTACGCCGTGCGCAAGGGCATCATCCGCTGAGCCGCGGCGCTTGAGTCCCTTGGCGCTTTCGCTATAAGCCGCAAACCACCTATGCCCCAAAATACCCTTTCGAAGGGATATCCCGCCCCTCACGAGTCCTGTAGCTTCTAATCGAGGCTGTGGCCTATCCGCAAGCGGACAAACGTTTGCCGGCTTGCCGATGCGAGACCATGCGAGTTGTGAGATTCGCATGCCACAGCCTTGCCAGAAAGGCGGGGAGAAAAGCGATGAAAGCCTTGGAACAGAACCTCACAATGATGGAGCCACAGGTCGAGAACAGGCTTCACGGGCCACAAAGTTTGCAGGCTTCGGCGGTCCTCATTCGGCCAAAACGAGAGGAAGTAACCATCCCGAGCGGGCTCGTCATCAGCGGCGACCCGCGCATGCGAGGCGTGCTGGGAGAAGCTCTGCTGCTTTGCGGCGTTGCGCCGGTGCTTGCCAATTCGCTGGAACATGCGGTGCGGCACATCAAGGCGGAAAAGGTGGACTTCGCCGTCTGCCAGGACCGTCTGCCCGACGGACATTACAAGGAATTGCTGCTGATGCGGCACGCGTTCGGGAAGGATTTGCCCCTGATTGTCGTTTCCCGCGTGGGAGATTGGCCGGAATACTTCGAGGCGCTGGACTTGGGAGCGAGCGACTACCTAGCGTATCCGCTGATCCCCGGCGAGCTGCAGCGTATCGTTCGGGGGCTGCTGCGGCACGAGCACATTCGGCAGCCGCCCGCGGAACCGCGCTCCCAGGACGATTGCCTGCTAATCGATTCAGACTTCGACCAGGCCGCACATGGGAGGCAGTCGGGAGTGGTCTAGTCGGGACTGCCCTCGTGCAGCAATCTTGCCCGAAGGCCAGGATTTCCAAAACGCAATGTAAAGAGAGAGGTAGTGCTGAACGCGGCCTGCTGTGCAGGCCGCGTTTTTTATTGGTGACCGCGAATGGAGGCGGTGGGAACGCTCAGTGAGGCGTCGCAGCCGGGCGGCTGTAATCTCAGGAGTGAGACGGTTCAGGCGAGATAGCGGCGGACTTGCGGCGTGGGAAATGGGGTTGATCGCTGCAACGCCCGCATTGAAATAGTAACATCCATATTGTCAATAAGTTGCAGGTGTTTAGCTTCTCGGAAGAACCGTGGAGTTAGTGGCGTCTCTGGTGCGGAGCGTGCACCATTTTCGACCATCTCGAAGTATGCCGTAAACAGGGGCGGCCTGTCCGGCAAGTCAAGGATGGTCGGCAGAAATGACGAATAAGAAACGCCTCCAGGGGATCCTGGCAGGAGTCGTGTTGGCTGCGGCAACCGCAGGGCTGGCGGCAACACAGGAGACGAACACCAACCGGAAAGTCGTCAAGAGCGTCGCGGCGCAATACCCTTCGGTTCTGAAGCGTCGGGGAATCGGCGGCACCGTGAAGCTGCGCGTGCTGGTGAACGCCAGCGGCACGGTTAAGGACGTCCAGGTGCTCGGCGGGAATCCGATCCTGGCGGACTGCGCGAGCAAAGCAGTCAAACAGTGGGTATTCGCTCCGGCGGAAAAAGAAGAGAGCATCGAGATTTCTGTCGGGTTCGATCCCAACACAGCCGACTGAAGGCAGCCCAGCGACGAGCGACCGACGCAGAAATGCGCGGCGCCCCTGGTGCAGGCAGGCGCACTGTACTGCGTGTGACCCTTCGGGGCGGGTGCCGCTGGCCTTCCGTACCGTAGACAAACCCTTTTCACCTCTCTAATGTTCGCGTTGGAGGCTTCCACCAGCCACCGAAGGATACTTCGCGTGGCTCGCGCTCAGTGCCGGGATGGCGCGGACGCGGGGCAAGATCCTCCACGGGGAAGTACAAGACAACCACGCAGCGAGCGGCAGCAAGGCTCCGGGGACCGCCGGGTTGACGGTGAAGTGTGTCCGGCGGGGGGAGATCGCTGTGGAACGGGGACAGCAATGAAGCATCTCGCAAAGATCGCGGTCTGCGGCGCGGCGGTGTGGGGCATGTTGGCAGCGGGCCCACGGGTGGCAGCACAAGTGCCGTTGGTTGGCGGATCGGGGCCGGAGATTCAAATGCACGGCGGATTCGAGTATGTCGGGCAGCAATGGCCGGCTGCCACCGGCGTGTCCAGCACCTCGAGCACGACCACCGTCGCGATGTACGGCGTGAATTCGGGCATGACCGTGGGCATTTCGCGGCACCTCGGTGTGCGGCTGGATGTAGGCTATGCGCGGTCAAGCAACGTATTCGATTCAGGGCACCACAGCGACATTTTGAGTTACCTGGCCGGCCCGGTGCTCTATCCGGTGCGCACTCGGAACGTCTCTCCGTACGCGGAACTTCTGCTGGGCGGAGCGCGCGTGACCGGCGCCGTGCCGGACGGTGCGGGCGGCTTCTATCACGGCTACGCGAATCAGTTCGCCTGGGCCGGAGGCGGTGGATTCGAGATCCACACGTCGCGCGAATTCGCCATGCGCGTGGGAGCGGATTACCTGCGCACCCGGTATTTCGATTCGACCGCGGCGCTGACGAACCTGGCAAACATCCGCGGCGTCGTCAGCTTTACCTACTATCTCGGCGGCAGGCGAAGGTAAGAATGCAGTCCGATAACCGGACGTCTTCCTAGCGCTGCCCACTTCTCCGGTAACCGCTGCCGGCTCAAACGGCCGATGCAACACCATCCAATTCGTTGATCGGATAATGCTTCCCCGAGAGGACTGACCTGTTTGGCTGCAGTTGGTCAAAACCTAGCCAGGGTAGTGTTCCGGCTGATCTAGCAATGCCGAGTGATTGCAGCCCTTGTTTTCAGTACAAGCTGGGTTCGAGCTGAGTCTTGCATCGACCCATTGAGACCACCCGCGAAATCGGAAAAATTGTTACTAGTACCGCACCTACTCTCGAAATATATTAAGCTGAGGAAATGAATGCTGTCGCAAAGAGTGTGGTAATCGCGCTGAGCCTAGGCATGGCAGGAGGGATTGTGTTCGGCTTCGGCATGCTTGCTGGACCGCTGACGCCCTCGGAAGGTCACCCCACGCCTGTATCTTGGGCGCTGTTCTTAATTGCGCCACTTCTCTTGTGCTTCATAGGAATCGCTATAGCTAGGCTGTGGTTGGTGAGAATCGCTCTTGTAGCGGAGAGCATAGCGATTCTGATTTTGACCGCGGACTTATTGCGTATTTTCGGGATGATTCGTTAGCGAGTCGCGATTCAAGTCCAGGTATGTCGCGTAACCGGACATCTCGCTCATGGTGCTCCGGCGGTTGTTGCTTCCAGTTTCTCCTGCCAGCCCTCGCCTCGTTTCGTTGACCGCCGCGCACACCTCTCTTATACTTATATATTGTTGTCGCTGGCAGGGTTTCCGCCGGGTTCCGCACTGTAATCCATGAAATCTCCGCAGGATGCACGCGAGGATCGCAACGAACCCGGACGCGTGTTTTCGCCCGAGCGTATGGCCGGCTGGCACAACAGGGAGAAAACGCCGCGAGGATCGGAGCTGTAGTTTACCCAGAGCTTCGAAGAGCTTCGACATCAAGCGCCTGAGCAAGGGGCTTTTCGCTCTTCGGGAATGGCCCCGGATGACGCTCGCCGGATTCAAGGGAGAAGAAGAATGTCTGACGCAACCACCTGCCGTAGAGAACTCGACCTCGAGATTCCCGTCGAAGAAGTTTCCAAGTCGGCGGAAAAGGTCGCCAAGGAATTCGCCAAGATCGCCCGCGTGCCGGGCTTCCGGCCGGGCAAGGCGCCGATTTCGCTGATCAAGCGCCGCTTCGCCGAAGAGATTAAAAGCGAAGTGCTGCAGAATCTCGTTCCGGAAACGGTCGAAAAGGCCGTCGCCGAACAGAAACTCAGCCCCATTTCGCAGCCCCAAGTGGACAAGCTCGAATTCAACGAGGGGCAGCCCGTGAAATTCCGCGCCACTTTCGATGTGCTGCCGGAATTCACCCTAGCCAATTACAAGAATCTCGAAATCGAAATGCCGGAAATGACCATCACCGACGAGGACCTCAACAAAGCCCTCACCGAGATGCAGCAGCGCGCCGCCACCTTCGCTCCCGTGGAAGGCCGCACCGTCGAGAACGACGATTTCGTCCAGGTGAAACTCAACGGCACGCCCGAAGGCGGCGGCGATGCGCTCCAGGCGGAAAGCGTACTGTGCCATGTCGGTGCAGAGGAAACCATGGAGCCTTTCAACGAGAACCTTCGCGGCGCCAATGTTGGCGATCACAAATCCTTCGACGTGAATTATCCGGCCGACTATCCCGACGCCAAGCTGGCCGGCAAGCTGTTCCACTATGACGTGGATGTTCTTGGCATCAAGACCAAAAAACTGCCGGAACTCAACGACGAGTTCGCCAAGGACGTCAGCGACGCCACTTCCCTCGACGAGCTCAAGACCAAAATCCGCGAGAGCCTGGAACACGAGCGCGACCACCGCCAGAAAGACCTCCAGCGCGAGAAAATCATCGGCGAACTGGTGAAGCTGCATGATTTCCCCGTGCCGGAATCCCTCGTCGAGCATCAAATGGATGTGCGCCTCGAACGCGTGGTTCGCTCGCTGGCGCAGCAGGGAGTGGATCCCCGCGCCGTGAATGTGGACTGGGTCAGCCTCCGCAAGCGTCAGGAAGATCGCGCCAAGGACGACGTGAAGGCCGAACTGGTGATTGACCGCATTGCCACCGAGGAGAAAATCGAAGTCACCGACGAGGAACTCGACCATGAGCTCGATCACATGGCCGGCCACTCCGGTGAATCCGCGGAAGCCATTCGCGCTCGTTTGACAAAGCAGGGAGCGCTCGATAGGATGAAAGCGAAGCTGCGGAGTGACAAAACCATCGACTGGCTGGCGCAGAATGCCAACGTCAAGACAGTCGCCGCGGCCGGCGCCAAGTAATCCGGCCCCCTTCAGCGAGCTGACCTTCTCACATGAAAAACTACGACGACACTTCGTATCGCGGGACAACTCTGGTGCCCATGGTGGTCGAACAGACCAGCCGTGGCGAGCGCGCCTACGATATCTATTCCCGCCTCCTGAAGGAACACATCATCTTCATCGGCACGCCGATTGACGACCACGTCGCCAACCTGGCCACCGCGCAGATGCTCTTCCTCCAGGCGGAGGATCCCGAAAAAGACATTCAGCTCTACATCAATTCTCCGGGCGGCTCCATCACCGCCGGCTTCGCTATTTACGACACCATGCAGTTCGTGAAGCCGGACGTGGTCACCACGTGCGTCGGCCAGGCGGCTTCCATCGCCGCTGTCCTGTTGGCCGGAGGCGCGCCGAAAAAGCGCTTTGCCCTGCCCAACGCGCGCATCCTGATTCACCAGCCTTGGATGAGCGGCCTCGGCGGACAAGCCACCGACATCGATCTGCATGCCAAGGAAATCCTGCGCATGCGTTCCACGATCAACGCCATCCTGGCCAAACATTCCGGCCAGGCCGTTGAGCGCATCGAAAAGGACGTGGAACGCGATTACATCATGAACCCGGAGCAGGCCAAGGACTACGGGATGATCGACGAGATCATCTTCAAGCACCGGTAGCACGGGATTCATCCTGTGTAGTGGCCGGGCTTTAGACCGGCGAATTTAGGCCGCGATTACGGCCATTTTCACCGGCCAAGCGGCACGGCAATGGGCGCGATTTCCAATCGGTCGCAAAACAGTTTCCGGCAAGTTTTCCGTTTGACACAGGTCCCCATACTTTCTCTTTCGCCCGGGAGAAAAATCGGCCTAGAATAGGTTCAGCAGCTCCGGACCCTAAGCCGGGGAGAGGCCCTCACACACGTGAAAAAATACAGCCCAGACGAACCCCTCCGCTGTTCCTTCTGTCACAAGACACAGGAACAGGTGGAGAAGCTCATCAGTTCGCCTTCCGATTATCCCCGGGCATACATCTGTAATGAGTGTGTGGGCGTCTGCCAGACAATCCTTGAGGACGAAAAGCGCGAACAGGCCGCCGCGCCCGCGCGCCGACTTCCGCGGCCCCCCGAAATCAAGCAGTTCCTCGATGGCTACGTCATCGGCCAGGACCGCACCAAGAAAAAGCTCGCTGTCGCCGTCTACAACCACTACAAGCGCATCTTTTTGAATAAGCAGCCCGGCGAAGTCGAGCTCAGCAAGTCCAATATTCTCCTGATCGGTCCCACCGGCACCGGCAAGACCCTGCTGGCCCAGACGCTCTCTCGCATGCTCGATGTGCCCTTCGCTATCGTGGACGCCACCACGCTTACCGAAGCCGGCTACGTCGGCGAGGACGTCGAAAACATTATTCTCAAGCTGCTGCAGGCCGCTGACGGCGACGTCCAGAAAGCCCAGCAAGGCATCATTTATATCGACGAAATCGACAAGATCGCCAAAAAGGACGAAAACCCCTCGATCACCCGCGACGTCAGCGGCGAAGGTGTCCAGCAGGCGCTCCTCAAGATTCTCGAAGGCACCGTCGCCAACGTGCCTCCCCAGGGCGGCCGCAAGCACCCGCACCAGGAATTTACCCCGGTGGACACCACGAACATCTTATTTATTTGTGGCGGCGCCTTCGTCGGACTCGAGAAGAGCATCGAAAAGCGCGTCGGGCGCAGGTCGCTCGGATTCCATACCGACGCCGCTGCCAGCACGCCGCAACGTCGCAACACGGAATTGCTCGAGCAGGTGCAGCCCGGCGATCTGATCCGCTACGGCCTGATCCCGGAATTTGTCGGCCGTTTGCCTGTCGCCGGCGTCATGAGCGACCTCGATAAGGGCGCCTTGATGAAAATTTTAACCGAGCCGAAGAACGCGCTCCTCAAGCAGTATCAGCGCCTCTTCGAGTTCGAAAATGTCCGCCTCCGCTTTACCGACGAGGCTCTCGAGACCGTCGCCGAGTTGGCTCTTCAGCGAAAAGTTGGCGCGCGCGGCTTGCGTATGATCCTCGAAGACCTCATGCTGGAGTTGATGTACCACCTGCCGATGCAGAAGCGCATCCGCGATTTCGTGGTCACCGCCGAAATGGTTCGCGGCCACGAAATCAATTGGAGTTTGCTCGAGAAGGCCGGCTGACAACCGCATCTCGGGGAGTCGTAAGTCATAAGTTATCGGTTTTAAGCAGGAGTCTTCTTACTTAAAACTGAAAACGAACAACTTACAACTTTGGAAGGTTCAGGGGCCTGAATGTTCAATCGAGAGAAGCAGGAAATGAAACGCGTACCCATGATGCCGGTGCGCGATATGGTCATCTTTCCGCAACAGATGACGCCATTCATCGTCGGCCGCGAAGCCAGCGTCCGCGCGCTCGAAGAGGCGCTCGCCGGCGACAAGAAGATATTTCTGTCCACCCAGCATGACGCTTCGATCGACGATCCGAAGCCCGAGGAAATCTACGCCGTCGGCACCCTCGCCAACATCGTGCAGAGCGTCAAGCTTCCCGATGGCAACATCAAGGTTCTCGTTGAAGGCGTCGAACGCGCCCGCTCCCTTTCCATCAGCGCTGAGGAAGGTTTCTTCCGCGCCACCATCCGCCTCCTCGCCGCGAAAATCGAATCGACCCCGCAAGTCGAACAGCTCGTCCAGAAGGTCACCGGCCTCTACGAACAGTTCATCAAGCTTTCCCAGAGCCTGAATTACGACACGATGATCGCCGCCGCCCGCGTGGACGACCCCTCGCGCCTGTCGGACACCATCGCCGCCAATCTCCAGCTTCCCGTCGACGAAAAGCAGGACTTGCTCGAAACCGCCGACCCGCTCGAGCGCCTCAACCGCGTCTCCGACATCCTCGAAATCGAACTCGAAAAGCTCAACGTCGACCGCAACATCAACACCCGCGTGAAGCGCCAGATGGAGCGCGCCCAAAAAGAGTATTACCTCAACGAGAAGCTCAAGGCCATCCAGAAGGAGCTCGGCCGCGGCGAAAAGAACGAAATCGAGGAGCTCAAGAAGAAGATTGACACCGCCGGCATGCCCAAGGACGTTCAGGAAAAAGCCGTCACGGAGCTCAAGCGCCTGGAGCTCATGCCCCCGATGTCCGCCGAATCCACCGTCAGCCGCAATTACATCGACTGGCTGCTCGCCGTGCCCTGGAAGAAGCGCTCGAAGGAAATTCGCGACATCAAGTCCGCCGAAAAAATTCTGAACGCCGAGCACTATGGCCTGGAGAAGGTCAAGGATCGCATCCTCGAATTCCTCGCCGTCCGCCAGCTCGTGAAGAATCCCAAGGGCTCCATTCTCTGCTTCGTCGGGCCTCCGGGGGTCGGAAAAACCTCGCTCGCCATGTCCATCGGCCACGCCACCGGACGCAAGTTCGTCCGCGTCTCGCTCGGCGGCGTGCGGGATGAAGCCGAAATTCGCGGCCACCGCCGCACCTATATCGGCGCGCTTCCCGGCCAGATCATCCAGATGATGAAAAAGGCCGGCACCGTCAACCCGATCTTCGTCCTCGATGAAGTGGACAAAATGTCCACCGACTTCCGTGGCGATCCGTCCGCCGCGCTCATGGAAGTCCTCGACCCCGAGCTGAATCACGCCTTCACCGACCATTACCTCGACGTCGAGTACGACCTCTCCAAGGTCATGTTTGTCTGCACCGCCAACGTGATGCATACCATTCCGCAGCCGCTGCAGGATCGCATGGAAATTCTCCGCCTGCCCGGCTACACGGAACAGGAAAAGCTCGAAATCGCCAAGCGCTTCCTGGTCAAGCGCGCCCGCGAAGTCACCGGCCTCACGGAAAAGAACCTCACCTTCACCGATGACGGCCTGCTCCACATCATCCGGCACTACACGCATGAAGCCGGCGTCCGCAACCTCGAGCGCGAAATCCAGAACATCGCCCGCAAAATGGCGCGCCGGGTCGTGGCCAAGGAGGCGACCACCACCGTCGACATCACGCCGGAAAACGTCCAGGACCTTCTCGGCGTTTTGAAATTCCGCGAATTCGGCCTCGAAAAGCAGAGCGAAATCGGCCTCGCCACCGGCCTTGCCTGGACCGAAGTCGGCGGCTCCGTGCTCGCCGTCGAAGCCACCACCATGGAAGGCAAAGGCCGCCTGACGCCCACAGGAAAACTCGGCGAAGTCATGCAGGAATCGGCGCAAGCCGCGATGAGCTATGTCCGCTCGCGCACCGCCGCGCTCGGCCTCGAAAAAGATTTCTACCGCACGCTTGATATTCACGTGCATGTGCCCGAAGGCGCCATTCCCAAGGACGGCCCCTCCGCCGGCATCACCATCGCCACATCGCTGGTGAGCGCGCTCACGCGCAATCCCGTGCGGCACGATCTCGCCATGACCGGCGAAATCACGCTCCGCGGCAAGGTTCTCCCCATCGGCGGCGTCAAGGAGAAGCTCCTCGCCGCTCACCGAATGGGCTTGCATACCATCATCCTTCCGAAGGATAATGAGAAGGACCTAGCGGAAATTCCCCAGGAGATCCTCTCCAGCTTGAACGTTCACTTCGTGGAAACCATGGACGAGGTGTTGCAGTTTGCGCTGGAGCGGCCCATCGTGCCACTTGTAGGCAGTGGGGTTGCGCCCGTTGCAGAGTCGTTTACCACCGGCGCCGATAAAGACAAGAGTTTGACCAACTAGGCAGCTCAGTTCGGGGGCAGTCTGCGCGTGCAGCCTGCGGTTTTCCCCGCCCGGAGTTGCTTCCGGTTGCAGACAGTTTGGTTGCCCGCCCTGGCGAAATGTTCTTTTCGCCGGATGGTACACCACCACGCAGTCCAGTTCCGGTAATCGGTCAAGGAACAACACAACCAAAACTTAAAGTTAGGATATATGGCAAAAGAAACCAGTACAGAAGGAAATAACCAAATCAGTATCAGCCTGGCTGAGCTGAAGGAAAAAAATATCACCGACCTGGCGAAAATCGCCAAGGAACTCAACATTCCCGGCGCCAGCGGCATGCGCAAGCAGGAACTCATTTTCCAGATCCTGCGCGCGCAGACGGAGAAAAGCGGCCTGATCTTTTCGGAAGGCGTCCTCGAATGCCTCCCCGATGGCTTCGGATTTCTCCGCGCTCCCGAATACAACTACCTCCCCGGCCCCGACGATATCTACGTCTCGCCCTCGCAGATCCGCAAATTCGATCTGCGCACCGGCGACACCGTCTCCGGCCAGGTGCGTCCCCCCAAGGACGGCGAGCGCTACTTCGCGCTGATCAAGGTCGAAGCCGTTAACTTCGAGGATCCCGAAGTCGCCCGCAACAAAATCTTTTTCGACAACCTCACGCCGCTCTATCCCCAGGGCCGGCTGAAGATGGAAACCAACAAGGACAACCTTACAGGTCGCGTTCTCGATCTTCTCTGCCCCATCGGTAAAGGCCAGCGCGGCCTCATCAATGCGCCGCCGCGCACTGGCAAAACTATGATGCTGCAGTCCGTCGCGAATTCCATCACCATCAATCATCCCGAAGTCGCCTTGATCGTTCTCCTCATCGACGAGCGCCCCGAAGAAGTCACCGACATGCAGCGCACCGTCAAGGGCGAAGTCATCAGCTCCACCTTCGACGAGCCGCCCCAGCGCCACATTCAGGTCGCCGAAATGGTTCTCGAAAAGGCCAAGCGCCTTGTCGAACACAAGCGCGACGTCGTCGTGCTACTCGATTCCATCACGCGTCTTGCGCGCGCCTATAACGCCGTCACCCCGCCCTCCGGCAAGGTCCTCTCCGGCGGTATTGACGCCAATGCGTTGCAGCGCCCGCGGCGTTTCTTCGCCGCCGCGCGCAACGTCGAGGAAGGTGGCTCGCTCACCATCATCGCTACCGCGCTGATTGACACCGGCAGCCGCATGGATGACGTCATCTTTGAAGAGTTCAAGGGCACCGGCAACATGGAAATCTATCTCGATCGCCGCCTCGCCGATAAGCGCGTCTTTCCGGCCATTGATATCCAGCGCTCCGGCACGCGTAAGGACGAACTGCTCCTTCCGCCTGACGAGCTCAGCCGCGTTTGGGTGCTTCGCAAGGTGCTCAGCCCGCTTTCCACCGTCGAGGCCATGGAGCTTTTGCTCAGCCGCCTCTCGAAGACCAAGTCCAACATGGAGTTCCTGAACTCCATGTCCGCCCCGACGTGATCGTTCCCAGGGGGTCGGACCTTTAGGTCCGACAATACCCCGACGCTTCCTCAGGGGCTTCAGCCCCTGAGGAATTGCTTTTTGCATCCCCACGGCACCCCACCCGCTCTCGCTCGCCGAGAGTGCTCCCGTGGAACCTGATAGGTCGCCTATGGCTCTTGGGGCGGAGGTTCAGCTCCGCCAAAATGCATTCCGGGCCAGGGTTTTAGTCCCTGAGGAATTGTTTTTTCCTTAAGGAGCGGCGGCCTCGCGGAACTTGGTGTCGAATGCACGAAAAATTCATCGCCCGCCAGCCTATCTTCGATAAACGCCTCCGGGTCCATGCCTACGAACTGCTTTTCCGCAGCGGGCCGCAGAATTTCTTTCAGCCGCGCAAGCATGCCTCGGCCGGCATGATCGCCGATTCCATCACGCTCTTCGATCTGCAAACGCTCACCGGCTCGGCCCGCGCCTTTATCAATATCGACGAAATGGCGCTTCGCCTCGGCGCGCCGCGGCTGCTTCCTCCGGATCGCATCGTCGTCGAAATCCTCGAGAACGTGAAACCCACCAGTGAAATCGTCAATCTCTGCCGCGAACTCCGCCAGGACGGCTACCTTCTCGCCCTCGACGATTTTCTCGGCGATCCCGCACTTCAGCCGCTCGTCCAGCTCGCCCACTATCTCAAGGTGGACTTCACTCTCCTCGACGCCGACGGCCGCAAACGCGTCGCCGGGCAGTATTCCGGCAATGGCGTCGCGCTCCTAGCTGAAAAAGTGGAAACGCAACGTGACCTCGACGAAGCCCGCAGTCTCGGCTACTCCTACTTCCAGGGATATTTCTTCTGCAAGCCGTCCATGCTTGAGACGCGCGACATTCCCGGCAACAAGCTCATCCAACTCCAGCTCATCAGCGCCGTCGCCGCTCCTGACCTGAATTACGACGCCATCGAAAATCTGCTCAAGCAGGAGCCTTCCCTTCTCTATCGCCTTCTGCGTTATCTCAATTCGCCCGCGCTCGGCCTGCGCGCCGAGGTGCACAGCATTCGCCACGCCATCACCTTGCTCGGAGAAAACGAATTTCGCCGCTGGGTCTCCATCTTCGCCGTCGTCGCCATGACCTCCGGCAAGCCGCCCGAACTCATCCACACCGCGCTCACCCGCGCCTATTTCTGCGAGGAATTTTCCGCCTCCACCGGCCTGCGCGGCGAGGGTCCCAACCTTTTTCTGATGGGACTTCTCTCCGTTTCCGACGCGCTGCTCGACAAGCCCATTCGCGACGTTCTCAATTCCCTGCCCATCGATTCCGACATCAAGTCCGCTCTCTGCGGCGGTGAAAACCGCTACCGCGATCTCTACGAAGTCCTCCTCGCCCTCGAACGCGCCGAATGGCCCAAGCTCTCTGCCTTCACCCAGCGCCTCGGCTGCCCCGAAGACACCGTCCCCGACTCCTATCAGTCCGCCCTCCAGAAAGCTTCCGCCATCTCCACTTGATCCCCCAGTGGCACAGGCATTCCTGCCTGTGCTCTTCGCCCACCCGTCCTCGACCAACCATCTCGTTCGCGTCGGCATCTTGCCGCAAATCAAATTTCGTTTAACCCGGTCTGCCGCCTTCGGCTCTTTCTTTACTTCCTTTCTTCATTACTTCCGCTTCAAAAAAAGCAGGCGCCCCCGCTGGTGAAGGGCGCCTGGAATTTGCTTCCTGATATCTCATATCCAATTCTCGATATCGGTTAGCAGTTTTCTCCTGTCCGTTTGCTGTTGACTGTTGGCTGTCAGCGTCCGAGTGCAGACTACTCCGCCGCCTCTTACTCCACCGCCGCGATGTAGTCCACCACCCGCTCCGACCATCCGTCGATGTGCGTCCAGCCGTTTCCGTAGCTCACTCCGTTCTTGTACGGAGCCACGTTCACCACGTACGCCTTCGCCGTCCACGCCGGCAGGATCCCGTCGTGCGACTGTTCGTCGGTAACGACGATCAGCCGGTCGAGTTCCAGCCAATCGCGCTTTTCCTTCAGCTGCGTGAGCGCCCGCTTCAGGTACGTGCTCGAGTGCGCCTGCGACCCGACGATCGCGTCGCGCAGGGCAAACCCGCGCCGCGGCGGCAGCTCCATGCAGTGCTCGGAGAAGGTCGCGATGCGGAACTCCTCGGCCTTTTCCCGCAGCAGAATCGCGAGTCCCGCGGCAGCGTCCATCCGCGTGGCTTCGCCCTTCTTCGCGAGCCGGTAATCCATCGACCCGGAAACGTCGACGAGCAGCCCCGTCGCGCCCTGGAGCCTCGCCAGCCCGGCGATGCCCTTAAGCATGGCCGCTTCCAGCGCGTCCTCAAGCTTCGGAGCATAGCGTGCCGCCGTCACGAACCGGAACGGCAGCGCCCGCGCCACGCCCTTCTCGAGCCGCTCGCGGATCAGCTTCGGCGAAACGCCTGCGGCCGTCATCAGTCGCAGGTTCCGCAGCACCGCCATTCCGCCCAGCTTCCCTTCCTCGAGGAGTCGTTCGAAGGTCTCCTTCTTCCCCTTCCGGGCGGAAAGAGCCACTTCCCACGTGTCCGGAGATGCGAGTGTGCCGGCAACCAGCCGCTTCCACACCTCCGCCTGTTCCTCGTTGCGAGGTTTCGCGTGGCACAGAAACAGCACGTCACGCAGCTTTACCGCCGACTCGCGGTCGTATTTCGCCAGCTGGTACGCGTCGAACTTTACAAACGCGCGCGCCAGCCCGCGCTTCACGCCCGCCGAAAACGGCTGCTTTTTCTCCTTCCAGTAGAGCGCCACGAACTCGCCGAGTTCGTCCGCGCGCTGGATCACCGTCTCGAGCGTCTCCGCCACGAGTGATCCCGCGCCTTTGCGACGTGCGAGCTCCCGCACCAGAAGGAGTGGCGCGTGACGAAGTTGCATTTCGCTTCGCGCTTCCACTGCCAGCGCGGCCACGTCCTCGGTCTTGTTGGCTCGCACCAGCGACGCGATCCGCTCCGCGATGTCGTTGCCCTTCTCGTAGAAGGCGTCTTCCCAGAGCAGGCAGGTCAGGACCGTGCGCCGCAGTTCCGCCTTCGGGCTCACCTTCTGCGCCACCGCTCCTTCGTGCGTCCGCGCCGGAAAAATCCGCTTCCATACATTCATCTTCGCCATCTCTGCCTCTCCTCTCTGCGGTCTTGGCCGCGTCTTAGAAAGCTGCTGGACGGGAACGTCCGGTCAGGGACGTAAGGCGCTCTATCCACTGAGCTACTTGCCCCCAAATAAACCAGGTGAGATTCGAACTCACGTCCTCCCGCTCCTAGGTGAAGTAACTCTGCCCTACATTACGTCCAACCTCTTCACTGCCGCCCTGTAGCTCAGATCTCCGCACCTGCGGCTTTTCCCCTCTGCGGCAACGCGCCCATTTTTCCGCGATGCCTCTCTGCTATTCTCTTCTCGGCGTTCCTACTTTTTGCTTCCGTCCTTCTTTGATTCTTTTTTTTCACCG
This sequence comes from Candidatus Eiseniibacteriota bacterium, assembly GCA_035518915.1. GTDB lineage: Bacteria > Acidobacteriota > Terriglobia > Acidiferrales > UBA7541 > Acidiferrum. The sequence continues at coordinate 15,451 of DATIXE010000072.1, read as the reverse complement.
GGAGGAACAAATGGAACAGACTGCGGAGCTGACGGCCCCGCTTCGTTGACAGACGAAGTAATTCTGTCCTTCACCATCCCGGTAACTCGTCCGGTGGGAACCATTGGCCCGCGTTTGTGTTTGAGCTACCGTCTTTTTCGAAACGGACAGGATTCTCGATGCCTGTATCTCCCCGGCGTTCGCCGGGGCGCTCTTTTGGTCGAAGTAACGCGTACCTTCACCACACCGGATCTCTTTGCGGCGGGAATCCTCGGCCCGAGTATTTTCCATTGCTCTGCCAGTTGAGCTACGGCTGCTTTCGCTGCCGGCGGGACTCGAACCCGCAACCGCTGGTGCGAAGGAACTCGCGCCTGCGCCACGCCGCAAACTTTTCCAATTCCGCACACACCTCCAGCATCTTCGCCAAAGCGCCATTCATTCCGCTGGCGATCATCGGGACAAATACCGGGTGGAATTCTCACTCACCCGTTAGCCGGAGAGACCACCAGGTCTCCCACGGCCAAACGAAGCACTCGGGCACTTAACCATCCAGGGAAACACTTCGCCCCGGCGATTGCCTTGGATCGAATTGACTTAGCGGAAGGTCTTAAAGTCGCGTAATCCAGCAGACTTCAGGACCCGGTCTACCGGTCACCCTTCGATCGTGACTTGGTTTGTCTTGTCCCATCGTCTGCCTTCTACGCTCAGTGAGGTTCCCGCCTTTTCGGCGGAAAATTTCTGAGGTATCTGCAAAGTAAACGGAGCTGCAAAATCTGTCAAGCACTATTTTAAAATCACCGCATTTTTACTGCGATTTTCGCCCTAACCTGTTATTTTGCAGGTAACTGCGATTCTTCTCCCGGTTCTTCCTCGCCTTTTCGTTACTTCGTTACTTCCGTACCTCCCTTGACCTTCATCTCAATCCATCCATTCATGTGCGCCTCCAGAATCCCCAGCGGCACCGCTCCCTCCTCCAGCACCGCATCATGGAACGTGCGCAGATCGAACTTCGCTCCCAACTCTTTCTCCGCCTTCCCGCGTAATTCTCGAATCTTCATCTGCCCCAACTTGTACGCCAGCGCCTGTCCCGGCCACACGATGTAGCGATCCACTTCTACCGTAATGTCCTGGTCCGTCTTTCCGGTGTTCTCCCGGAAATAATCGATCGCCTGCTGCCGCGACCATCCCATCGCATGCATTCCCGTGTCCACCACCAGCCGCACCGCGCGCCACATCTCATATGTCAGCTGCCCGAATTTCGAATACGGGTCCTTGTACATCCCCATGTCGCCGCCCAGGCTCTCCGCGTACAGCGCCCACCCTTCCACGAACGACGAGTAGCTCACATTCTTCCGGAATTCCGGCTCGTCTTCCTGTTCCTGCCCGAGTGCAATCTGCAGATGATGGCCCGGCACCGACTCGTGCAGCGTCAGCGCCTCCATCTCCCACTTTGGCCGCGACTCCAGCTTGTACGTGTTCACGCAGAAATATCCCGGGCGCCCCGCCGCCGGCGATCCCGGCTGGTAATAGGCCGTCGTCTGCGAAGGTGCCTTGTAATCCGGAATCGGGGTCACGCCATAGGGCAGCCGCGGCAGCTTTCCGAACTCGTGCGCCAGCCCCGGGTCGATCTCCTTCGCGATGATGCGGTACCCGTTCACCAGGTCTTCCTTGTTCGTGTAGTAGAACTTCGGATCGGTCCGCAAAAACTGCGTAAACTCCGTAAAGCTCCCAGTAAATCCCGTCGACCGCATCACCTGGTCCATCTCTCCCCGAATCCGCTTCACCTCCGACAGTCCAATCGCATGAATCTGCTCCGGTGTCAGGTTCAGCGTTGTTTGCCAGCGGATGTGATACCGGTATGCGTCCGCTCCATTCGGCAGCGCCGACGCTGCAATTGACTCCCGGCACGCCGGGATGTACGCGGTCACCAGGTAGTCATGCAATTTCTGGAATGCTGGGGCGATGCTGCTCGTATAGATCTGCTTCGCGCGCTCCGTCAGCCGCTTGCGATCCGCCGCTCCGATCTCCGGCGGAAACTTCTGGAAGGGTTGCAGCAGCGCGCTCTTCATTGGATCGGCCGGCGCGATGTCCGCCATCTGTTTCGGCACGTCGCGCATCGCGATTCCCGGCACCGAATAGCCGCGCTTCAGTCCTTCTTGCATCCACCGGATGGTTTCTTCCACCTGCGTGTGCAACGTCTCCATGCGCGCCAGAATGTTTTCGTAGTCGGAAACTTTTTGCTGCGGCATCTGGGCAAACAGGTCCGACGCGTCCGCCGGACTTCCCATCTGATTGATCGGCATCCATCGGTTCGCCGGCACCACGCCGCGAAACGGCAGCGGATCGTCGCCGTACTGCAAGCCTTCGATCGCCGTTTCCAGCAATTCCTTATACATGTCGTAGTTCAACTTCTCGCCCGCCGGCAGCGCTCTGCGGTCTACCTTTTCCAGCCCGGCCAGGCTCTCGCGCAAATGCATTTCTCGTTCGGCGAAACCCGCCGGCGAAATGTCCGTCCACCTCCGGTCTTGCCCCGGATATCCCACCTGCGTCGCCATCTCCGGGTATTCCGTCATCCACTGCTTCCAATCCGCATCGAAAAAAGCCCGCAACTCTTTCGTCGCCGCGTTCTCCACACTCGCCCCGGCAGGGCGTGCCCGCCCCATCGTCATCAGCGGCGCGGCCATCAATAGACAAAGAATTCCGGCGATTTCACCCAAGGCAATTCGCATCATGCGTCCTCCAACCACAAATTCTGCCAAATAGAAAACCAGTCGGCGGTGGACTCAAGCCGGCTTAGCTGATTTCCACTCATTGCTTCTTTACTTTCGCGGCTCCTGACTCCGCTTTTCCGCCAGCATCACAATCAACTGCGCCGTTTCCTCGATCCCCATCGCCGTGTTGTCCACCAGCACCGCGTCTGCGGCGCGCACCAGCGGCGAAACCTTCCGCTCCCGGTCGCGCCGATCTCTCTCGCGCACTTCTTCCAGCACCTGCTCGATCGTGAGCGTCTCGCCCTTCTCCTGGTGCTCCATCCATCTCCGCTGCGCCCGCGTTTCCGGCGACGCCTCCAAAAAAATCTTCAACTCCGCGCCTGGGAACACCACCGTCCCGATGTCGCGCCCCTCCATCACCACTCCCCCGCCCGCGCCCGCACGCTGCTGTTCCGCCACCAGCACTTCGCGCACGCCCGCAATCGTCGCCAGCCGCGAAGCCGCCTGCGCCACTTCCCCCGTTCGGATTTCCGTCGTCACCTCGCGCCCATCCAGAAACACGCGGTTCTTCAACCCGGCCGCTTCCTGCCCCGCCGTCGGCGGCTTCAATTCAATGTGCGTTTCGCCCGCCAATTCCGCCAGGCGCGCCTCATTTTCCAGAGGGATCTCTTGCTCCAGCGCCTTCAGCGCCACCGCGCGATACATCGCCCCGCTGTCCAGATACAGATAACCCAATCCAGCCGCCACGCGACGCGCCACGGTACTTTTCCCCGACCCCGCCGGCCCATCAATCGCAATCGTCAGTCGCACGCAAGTCCTTACCATTCAATTTTAAGTGCTTAGCTTCGGTTCTTTGGAGGAGAGCAACGACCGACAAAGTCCGTTTCCATTTTCAGTTTTCTAATTTCGGCTTTCCAAAAGCTTCCAGCTCGCCGCTGTCTGCTCGCAGCTATCTGTCAAATCCAATCGCGGCCTCCACCTAAAATCCCATGATGTTATATCCGCAATCCACGTAAAGCGTCTCCCCGGTAATCCCCGAGCCTGCCGCCGACAGCAAAAACACCGCCGTGCTCCCCACTTCCGCCGGATCCACGTTCCGCTTCAGCGGCGAACGCTCCGCATGCGACCTGAGCATTTCTCCCAACTGCGAAATTCCCCGAGCCGCCAGCGTCTTGATCGGCCCCGCCGAAATCGCGTTCACGCGAATCGCCTTCGGCCCCAGATCGTTCGCCAGGTAGCGCACCGTCGCCTCCAGTGCCGCTTTCGCCACTCCCATCACGTTATATTTCGGCACCACTTTTTCCGCGCCGTAATACGTCAGCGTCACGATCCCGCCGCCATTTGTCATCATCGGCGCCGCCGCGCGCGCCACCGCAATCAACGAATACACGCTGATGTCGTGGGCGATCCGGAATCCCTCGCGTGACGTGTTCACGAACTCGCCTTTCAATTCCTCCGCTGGCGCGTATGCCACGCTGTGCACCAACCCGTCCAGCGTGCCGTACCGCTCTTTCAGCTTCTCGAACAGCTTGGCGATCTGCTCGTCGGAAGTCACGTCGCACATGAACCCTTCCGCCCCCGGCAGGTCCGTGATCAGGTCCTTGGCCTCCTGCTCCAGCCGTTCGTTTTGATACGTGATTGCCAGCCGCCATCCGGCCTCGTGCATCTTCTGCGCGATCGCCCACGCAATGCTGCGCTTGTTCGCCAAACCGAAAATCACCGCCGTCTTTTGTCCGTCGCTCACGTCGCTCTCCATTTCATATTCGCCTTCCTCTGCCAGGAATTCCTCGTGATCAAGCTAGATTCGATGAAATGCCTTCTCGATCTCCTTGATCGAATATCTCAGCACCACGGGCCTTCCATGCGGACAGCTCATCGGACAATCCGTCTTCGCCAGCGCCGCCAGCAGCCATTCCATTTTCGTCTGATCCAGCGGCATGTTCACCTTGATCGCCGCGTGGCACGCCGTCGAAGCCGCGATTTTCGCCTGCAGCGTGTCAATCGAAATTGCCGCGTTTTCCCGTTCGATCCCGTCGATAATCTCCGTCAACAAATGTTCCGCGTCGGTCGTGGCCACGCAGGCCGGCACCGCCTGAATCGCCACGCTCTTCGGTCCCATCGGTTCCACTTCAAATCCGTTCGCCGCCAACTCTTCGGCAATTTTTTCATAAATCACAATCTGCCGCGGGGAAAGCTCGAACACCAGCGGCATCAGCATTCGTTGCGCTTCCACTTTTCCCGCTCTCCGCGCTTCCAGGTGCTGCTCGAACAGCACGCGTTCGTGTGCCACGTGCTGGTCCACGATCCAAAGTCCATCGCCGTTCACCGCGACAATAAAGCTCGCGCTCACTTGCCCCAAGGGCTTCAAATCCGCGATCTGTTCGGGCCGCGGCAAGGTCGCTGGAGCCTCGCCGCCTGCGCGCGAGAAATTCTCCGCCCAGTTCGGTTCGCCCCTCCCCGCCAGGTCCGGCATCGCCCCAGGCGGGAATCCGCCTCCAAACGCCGCGCCGGGCTCAAACGCAAATCGCTGCGGAGCGGGCTGCACCGGAGCCGACGACAAATCAAATCCGTTCCCGGCCGAATAATCCGAACCAACGCCGGATCCCACGCCCAACTCTTCCATCGCCGGAATGATCGCGCGCGGCACTCCGTTATCGGCCGCCGCGCCGTTTCCGCCAAACCCACCGCCCGCAAAAGAAGCCGCCGGCGCCGCGGGGTTCGGCGCCACTCCCGCCGCCACGCCGGCCGTGGCGAAGCTCGCAATCGGCCGCGCGTTCATCAGCGCCTGACGAATCGCGTCCCGCGTGAAATCGTGCACAAACTGCGACCGCCGGAATCTCACCTCGATCTTCGCCGGGTGCACATTGACGTCCACTTCGTCGTACGGCATTTCCAGGAACAGCAGCGTCGCCGGAAACACCGTCGGCGGAAGAATATTCCGGTACGCCTCATGAATCGCGTGCAGGATCAACCGGTCGCGCACCAGCCGCCGGTTCACAAACACGTAAATACCGTTGCGGTTTGGCCGCTGAATGTCCGGCCGCGAAGTAAACCCTGTCACCGTCAGCGTCGCCGACTCTTCGCCCGCTTCCATTTCCGGCTCGGTGATTGCCGCGCGAAACGCCGCGGAAACACTGGGGATTTCCACCAGCTCGTCCAGCGCCTGCCGCCCGAACAATTGGTACACCCGGTCCGCCAGCTTCTCCGCCGGCGCACAATTGATAATTTCCTGCGTCGGCGTGGTCAAAATAAATTGCTTCGCGGGATTCGCCAGCGCGTAGTGCGTCACCAGCGAAGCGATATGCCCCAGTTCCGTCGTGTCCGATTTCAGAAACTTCCGCCGCGCTGGCACGCTGTAAAACAAGTCCGCAACGCTCACCGTAGTTCCCGGCGGCAATCCCGCCGGCTTCACGCCCACCAGCTTTCCTCCGGCAAACTCCACGCGCGTCCCTTCGGCTTCATTCGCGTCGCGCGTTTCGAGCAACAGCCGCGAAACCGATGCGATCGAAGGCAGCGCCTCGCCCCGGAAACCCAGCGTCGAAATCGTCATTAGATCGTCGGCCGTGCGCAGCTTGCTCGTCGCATGCCGCTCGAATGCCAGCAGCGCGTCGTCGTGCATCATCCCGTGTCCGTCGTCAATCACGCGGATCATGCGCTTCCCGCCCATCTCCGTCTCGATCCGCACGGAATTTGCGCCGGCGTCCAGCGCATTCTCCAGCAACTCTTTCACCACCGACGCGGGCCGCTCCACCACCTCCCCGGCCGCAATCCGGTTCGCCACCGCCTCCGCCAATATCCGAATTCTGCTCACGCTCTTGAACTCTTCCCGTCGCGCTCAATCGACGTTGTTGCATCGGGGGTCGGACCTTTAGAGTCTTTGTGAAGACTCTGAAACGTCAGCGCCCCCAATTATTCCGTTACTTCCCCGCTTCCTTGCTCTTCTTGCTGATCGCAATTCCCAACTGCTCCAATTGCGCCTCATCCACCTCGCTCGGCGACTCCGCCATCAAATCCACCGCCGCGGTCGTCTTCGCAAACGCAATCACTTCGCGAATGGATTTCTCTCCTGCCAGCAGCATCACCACCCGGTCAATGCCCAGCGCGATTCCCCCGTGCGGAGGCGTCCCATACGTCAGCGCATCCAGAAAAAATCCGAACCGCCGCCGCAACTGTTCTTCGCTCAATCCGAGCGCGCGGAACAAACGCTCCTGAACATCCTGCCGGTGAATTCGTATGCTTCCCGATCCCAACTCCACCCCATTCAGCACCAGGTCGTAGCCCTTTGACCGCACCTCCCACGGCGCGGTCTCGAGCTTCTCCAGGTCCTCGTCCACGATTCCCGTGAACGGATGCTGCGCGCTCACCCAGGTCTTGTCCGTCTCGCTCCAGTCGAACAACGGGAATCCCGTCAGCCACAAAAATTTCCACTGCGATTTGTCAATTACGCCCAGGGCTTCGCCAAGTTGCAGTCGCAACTGTCCGGCGATCAGCGCCGCCGCTTCCGTGCCCTTGATCTCTTCCTTTGCCGAGACCGCCACCACCAGATCGCCGGTCTTCGCGCCGCAACCCTCGGCCAGCTTCTTCACGTTTTCCACGCCAATCAGCTTTTCGACCGTGGACGTCGTTCCCTCCGCCGCCACTTTTACGAAGTACGCTCCGCGCGCGCCGAGCCCCTTCGCTTTTTCCGTCAGCTCATCCAGTTGCTTCCGCGAATAGGCCCTCGCCCCCGGCGCGGCAAACGCAAACACGTTTCCGCCAATCTGCAGCTTCTGCTTCACCTCTTCCGGGAAGCACGCGGTCACTTCGTTCAGTTCCATGCCAAAACGCAAATCCGGCTTGTCGCTGCCGTACTTCCGGATCGCATCCTTGTAAAGCATGTGCGGGAACGGCGCCTTCGCCTCGATCCCCGCCACCGCGCACGCCCGCACCATCACGTTTTCAATTACGTTGAAAATGTCTTCCTGCCGCGGAAACGACATTTCCAGGTCCAATTGCGTGAATTCCGGCTGCCGGTCCGCGCGCAAATCCTCGTCGCGAAAGCATTTCACGATCTGAAAGTAGCGGTCCAGCCCGCCAATCATCAGGATCTGCTTGAAGATTTGTGGCGATTGCGGCAGCGCGTAAAAGTTCCCGTGATGCACGCGGCTGGGCACCAGGTAGTCGCGCGCGCCCTCCGGCGTCGAACGAGTCAGCATCGGCGTCTCCACTTCGATGAACCCCATCTCGTCCATCGTCTTGCGGATTTCCAGGATGATCCTGTGCCGCAGCGCCAGATTGCGATGCGGTTTCGGCCGCCGCAAATCCAGATAGCGGAACTTCAGCCGCGTCTCTTCCGTAGCGTTGGTGTCGTCCTCGATCGCGAACGGCGGCGTCTTGGCGTTGTTCAAGATGTGCAGCTTCGTCGCCACCACTTCCACTTCGCCCGTGGCCAGTTCCGGATTGGCCCTTTCACGCTTGGTGATGTTTCCTTCCACCGCCACCACGAATTCGCTGCGCACCTGCTCCGCCTTCGCGTGCGCCTCCGGCTGCGTCTCCTTGTTGAACACCACCTGCACGATGCCCGCCCGGTCGCGCACGTCCAGAAACAGCAAATTCCCCAGGTCGCGCCGCCGCGCCACCCAGCCCATGATCGTCGCCGCGCGTCCAGCATCGGCCGCCCGCAACGCCCCACAGTAATGTGTCCTCTTCAAATTCCCCAAAAAGTCCAGCACTTACTCTTCTCCTGTAAATCTCTTGTGGCACAGGCATTCCTGCCTGTGCCCCCGATCCGCCACCACTCACGCAGCCGCACAGACAAGAGTGTCTGTGCCACAAATCCCTCTTCTTTCCTTCGTTACCTCAGGACTCCTTTACTTCCCTTTTCAACCTCTCCAAAAACTCCGCCTCGCTCATCTTTTGCTGAGACCCATCCGCCAGCGTCTTCACCGTCCACTGCCCCGTCGCCACTTCATCCTCGCCCAGTATCACTGCATAGCGAGCGCCCAACTTGTCCGCCTGCCCCAACGCCTTCCCGAATTTCTGCTCTGCCGGCGGCAGTTCCACGCGGTATCCCGCAGCGCGCAATCGCTGCGCTGCCCCAATCGCGGTCGCCTGCGCCTTCTCGCCCATCCACGCCACGAAAACATCGCGCCCTGCCGCCGCTTCGCCTTTTCCAGCTTCCTGCAGCGAAAGGATCAGCCGGTCTTCGCCAATCGCAAATCCAATTCCCTTTGTCGGCAGCCCGCCCAGCAATTCCACCAGGCCATCATACCGCCCGCCGCCGCACACCGCATTCTGCGAGCCCAATCCCTTCGCGGTGATCTCGAACGTCGTCCGCATGTAGTAGTCCAGCCCGCGCACCAGCCGCCAGTTCTCCGCATAGTTCACGCCGCGCAAATCCAGTTGCCGCTTCACTTCCGCGTACTGCTTCGCGCAGTCGTCGCACAGATGGTCCGCAATCTTCGGCAGCCCGGCGATAATCGCCTGCTCGCTCTCCACCTTGGAATCGAGCACCCGCAGTGGATTCGTCTCAATCCGCCGCTGGCTGTCCGGACCCAACCGGTCTTTCACCTGCTCCAATGCCGCCTTCAGCTTCTGCACGTATCCGCGCCGGCAATTTTCTGCGGCATGCCCGATCGAATTGATCTCCAGTTGCGCGCCTTCCAGCCCAAGCCGCGCGAAAAACGTCATCACCATCTCAATAACTTCCGCGTCCACCGCCGCGTCCTTCGGAATGTCCTTGGCGCCGCCCTGCCCCGGTTGCACCGTCTCCAATACTTCCGCGCCAATCTGGTAAAACTGCCGGTATCTTCCCCTCTGCGGCCTCTCCCGCCGGAACATCGGTCCCATGTAGTACAGCTTCACCGGCTGCGGCCACGCATGCATCCCATGCTCGATATACGCCCTGCATACCGATGCCGTCGCCTCCGGCCGCAGCGTAACAAGATCCCCGAACTTCAACAAAGCTGCTGCATTATGAATGTGTTCCAGACACAAGCTTAGTGCAGCCTCAGAGAGTCCCGCAGTCTGCGGAACCATAGCTGTGGACACTCGGACTGATGCTGCACGCAACTGCTCGATAGCACGCTCGTTATCGGTCGTCTTTGGCATCTCTCCCTGCAACATAGCGGCGCTAGTCCGATCAATGAAGGAGTCAATGATGCGCGTGAAGATTTTGACTGAGTAAGGGTCTGACCAATCAGGCGAGCGAAGTAATATATCTGTACGGACACCTTCCAAAGACCAAAGTCCGTGATCAGGGAAGCTGTACATCTCTTTGGAAACAACATCCGTATCCGCGCCAATCGAGCGCGCAAACAATTCCGTCGGCTCAAAAATCGGAGGACGAATCTCCCCGAATCCAAACGTGCCAAACACTTCGCGCGCCGTCGCCTCCACCCGGTTCCACAATTCCGTGTCCGGAGGCAACAAATCCCGCGTCCCCTTGATCGCCTGAAATTTCCTCTTCTCCGCCATGAGTCCCTGGTGTGCCGCTCTCCCTGTCTTCGTAGGGGCGGCTTTACGCCGCCTTCTTGTGGCACAGGCACTCCTGCCCGTGCACTCGATCCATCACCACGCATTCATCCGCACAGACAAGAGTTTCTGTGCCACTTCCCAACGCGCTTACTTCTGTAAACTGCTCCAATCAATCCGTTCGCCGCGCGCCGCCGCTTCCGCGCGATATACTTCGCGGTAGCCCGCATACCGCTCCGCGTAGTTCCCGATCGACTCGCGATCCGCTTCCGTCAATTCGCGCTTCACTTTCCCCGGCGAGCCCATCACCAAACTCCCCGCCGGAATCACCGTCCGCTCGGTAATCAACGAACCCGCCGCGATAATTGAATTCTCGCCAATCACCGCGCCATTCAAAATGATGCAGCCCATGCCAATCAATACGCGCGAATGAATCGTGCACCCGTGCAGTGTCACCGAATGCCCCACCGTCACTTCGTCGCCCAGCACCAGCGCATACTGATCTTTCATTACGTGCAGCACGCTGCCGTCCTGGATATTCGTGCGCCGCCCGATGCGGATGTAGTGCACGTCGCCGCGCACCACGGTCATCGGCCACAAGCTCGACTCCTCGCCGATCGCCACGTCGCCGATCACCACGGCCGCCGGATCGATATAAGCCGACGCCGCGATCACGGGGAATTTGCCTTGGTATGGACGAATATCCGGTGTGCGCATCAACGCTTGAATGTCCCGTAAGTGGTTGCAGGAGCGCGGAATACTTTGCTCCCGCCGTGCACGCGCCAGCGGCCGGTTGGCGAGCCGCGAGCGAATATCTCACGATAACATTCGCTTCGCGTTGCTGACAAGGAAGGGCGCCACGCGGCGAAAAGAAATCAGCCGCGGACGTGGATAGAGCTGAAGCCCAGCACAACGTGGCCGCCGGGGGTGGGACGCCCGAAGCTGAGCATGGGACGGAAGCGCGAATAGAGCAGCACCTGGTCGAGGTAATGGCGCACGGCGGGATTATCCGGCCCGTCGAGAATCTCGTACGTGGACATTTGTCCCTGCGCGTCCACCGCCACTTCCACCAGAATATCGTGCTGCAGCTGCACGTCGGGATGCTGCATGATCGGCGACGCGGGAATGTCGGAAAGCGAAATCAGCTCGGCGGGCTGCAGCAATCCAACCGGCATGTCGTTGGGATCGGCCTGCACGGTAATGCCGGGCAGGATCAGATGCAGCACGAACACGAAAATCACCATGGCGGAAAAAAATCCGCCGGTGGCCGGCACGGTCAGCGGACGAAACACGTTGTCGAGCAAAAGCTCCGACTGGTCCTTGATCCACTGCCAGCGCCCGCGCCAATCCTGGGTAGCCTGCGCCTGCGAAGCGGCGACCTTGATTTTAATCGCGAGGTCTGCGGGAGGAACGGCGCGCGGCGCGCGGGAAAGCATCACCGCCATTTTGCGGTAACGCTGCAATTCCTCGCGGCACGGTTCGCACTGCTCCAGATGCTGGCGGACAGCCGCGCGTTCCGCCGAACGCGCCGCGGAAACACTCGCGTCATCCAGATAACCCGCCAGGCGGCGATGCACTCGATCGCACGTCATGGGAGATCCTCGCGCGCCGTCTGCGGGCGCGACAAACTTTCTGCCGCTGCCGGCGAGTTCGTGCGAACGTAGGCGAGGTGCAGACCGACTTGATCGGTGGAATAAGAACTCGATGCGGCGGCATGGCGGGACGCTTCCGCGGCGTGCCATTCGGCTTCAGGCGCCTGCGTATCGCGTTCCGGTATGCCACTTCCAGACGCATCGCTGCGGGCAGGCCGGTCGCCCAGCAGCGGGTCCAGAATATCTTTCAGGCAGCGGCGGCCGCGCAAAATCCGCGACTTCACGGTGCCCACGCTGCACTCCAAAACCTCGGCCACTTCTTCGTAGCTCAGCCCTTCAATATCGCGCAGGATCACGGCGCTGCGGAACACTTCCGGCACGCGCTGCAGCGCGTCCTGCACCGCGGCCTGAATTTCGTGCGAGGCCAGCTGATCGAACGGCGTCGCGCTCAGATCCTCAATATCAATCGGCGCGGAGCCGTCCTGCGGCTCGGCATCGAGCGAGATATTTTTCTGGAGATGCCGCTTGAACCAGCGGCGATGGTTCAGGGCTTCGCGAATGGCAATGCGGTACAGCCAGGTCTTCAACGAGCTGCCCTGGCGAAAGGTCCGGATTCCCTTGAACGCTTTCAAGAAAACTTCCTGGGCCGCGTCGGCGGCATCGGCCGTGTCTCCCAGCATCCCCAGGATCAGGTTGTAGACGGGAGCGTGGTAGTGATTGACGAGCCAGTCGAACGCGGTCTCCGAGCCGGCTTGCAGTTCCGTCACAAGCTCGGACTCATCTCTGCCCCAGGAGAGGGCACTGGCCCAATCGGACACGGTCAGCCTTTCTGCCCCACCCGCGCTCCACAACTTCGTGTGCGCTGGGGGCGTGCTGGCAATGGTGGGTTGGGCCCTGCTTCGTGCAACTTGCCCCAACCTCGGTCCGCTCTAGTGATTAGACACCATCGAGCGGCCGTATGTTTCCCTGAAGCCAGCAAGAATCCGATTGTGGCACCGCGCGCCCGGCAGCGCAATGGCACGCCCGGAATGCAACGGGCGTGACCACCGGGCCATCCGTGCCGTTAGAACAATCGCGCAAAAATCCTGCCCGCACCCGGTCCAACTAGCCGCTAACTTGCTGAATATAAATAGATTGTCGACGTATTGTCCTCTGTAGGGGCTGGGCTCGCCCGGCCTTCCTTCTTTCTCCGCCTTCTTCCATGTAGCGCTGGTCTTTTAACCCAGTTCGCCGGAGGCTTCCCTCATCCGTCATCCCGACCGGAGGGGCCGATCTTCTCCCCGCCGGCAAGCGCGCCACCACCGCCTGCTCGACGGCATCGATGGCTTCTTCGCTGCGCCAGCGCAACGAAAGATTCCATCCGGTTGATTTCCCCCGTGCAGCAGTCGATCACGCACACCAGTTTCGCCCAACCCGCCGATGGTTCCGCCCACACTTTGGTCATGCAACTGGCACCGGGCAAAAACCTCCCAACAAGAGCGCGGATGGAAGGGGGGCGCCAGAGGCGGCTTGGTTGAACGGAAAAACCGAAGAACGTGCGCGATTCACTCTTGACCCACACCGGCCTTCTCATGGAAGGCACTGACCGGCGTCGTACTAAGATTCAATCATCACAGGTCAAAGGGTCGTGACCCGATGCAAAATGCCACCGTACCTCCCAAACGGCCATTGAATTCCAAGGTCATGGACGCATGGCGTGACGCCGCGAAAGAATTAGGAATTCGTGTTGAGATTCCATTTACGCTCACCACAAGCAATGGCCGAACTGAGGTCTTTGAGGGACGCGTGATTGAGTCTGGTGGTCCCAATGGGATAGTTTTTGCCGCTCTCAGCGAAGATAAAAATGGCAGGTGGATCGAAGTCAGTGGCAGGTGGAAAACATGCGATGAAGCGGGCTACTCTCGTACGGACCTAGGTCCCAGCGTTTATCAGAGCTACGACCGAGACCTGTTCATTGCGACGCTTGATGATTGGAAATGGTTCGGGGCTAAGGGCCAAGAACCCGCGTGGTATTCGGGGAAAAACTGGACCTGGCCAGGATACAAGAATGCGGAGTTCTTAAAACGACTGACGCGACTTTGACCACGTGCGGTCCCTCACACCCACGTGCCGCAAGACAGTACCGGGTTCAAAGCGGTAGCTCCAATGGAATTCAGGTAGGTCCAGGTAAATCGTTAATCGGGACTTGGAGACACTCCACCCGAACCTTGCTGAAATTGTGGATGAATTGGATTTTGAGTTGCGACCGCTAAACTACTCGGTCATTGTGGTGTTATGTGCCGACTCTTCCACGCCTCAACTAATTGCTCGGCCTCTAGAATCTGTTCGGGAGACAGGTGAGCTTTGGCAATAGACAAGTTTGGATTCGATTCAAAATCAGCCAGCCTAAACCACATGTAGGCTTGAACGTAGTCCTTGGGAACTCCATAACCACCCAGATAGAGCATTCCCAAGTTATTCCTCCCCTGTCCTGCCCCTCCCAAATCAACGTCGTGCTCAGCCGCTCTTCTGTACCACTTCGCAGCTAAAGAATAGCTTTGGATTACGCCTTCACCATCCTCATACATTTGTCCCAGTGAATTTTGCGCGTCCGGGTCACCCTGTTCTGCTGACTTTCTGAACCACTTCAACGCTTCTGGAAAATTGCTCTTTCCAAACCAGCCTTGTTCATACGCAGCACCGAGCCACATTTGAGCCCCGGCGTCACCTAGTCGTGCTTTCGCCAGAAGACTTCTTTCATCAGCCGCTGTCCATTTTGGAGATTCCTCCTTGGACTTGAATGCGGCTTGTCGTGTTGAGCTTGCAGTCTGAGGCATCGCACATGGCACGAGCACCGCCAGAATAAAGAACGAAAACAGAATGCGGTGTCTCATAGCGAAGGCTGCATCTGGGAGAAGGCTACACCGATTGGCATCAGTTTGGTAGTCCCTGCCGGCTCAGACGGCCGATGCAACACCATCCAATTCGTTGATCGGATGTTGCTTCCCCGAGAGGACTGACCTGTTTGGCTGCAGTTGATCAAAACCTAGCCAGGGTAGTGTTCCGGCTGATCTAGCAATGCCGTGTGATTGCAGCCTTTGTTTTGGCAATAATATACTTGACTCAGTAAGGCGTTTCTGGTAGAGTTCTGACAGTGAGGAACGCCATGAACGCCAAGCCAAAGACTCTCCAGCAAGCTATCAAGTACTTCGCCGACCCCGACAACTGCCTCAACTTCATCGTGTCGCGGCGCTGGCCGAATGGCGTCGAATGCCCTACTTGTGGCCGTGATGATGTGCGATTCATCTCGACTCGCCGGATGTGGGAATGCAAAGGCGAACACGCTCGCAAACAGTTCTCCTGCAAAGTGGGAACTATCTTTGAGGATTCCGCTCTTCCGCTCGACAAATGGCTCATCGCAATTTGGATGGTTGCAAACTGCAAGAATGGCGTTAGCTCTTACGAGATTGGCCGCGCACTTGGCGTCACTCAAAAGTCCGCATGGTTCATGCTCCATCGCATCCGACTTGCAATGCAGAATCGCTCGTTCCTGAAACTCGGCGGTCCCGATGGCGAAGTCGAAGTAGACGAAACTTTCGTTGGCGGCGCTGCCCGATTCATGCACGCTGACAAGCACAAGCGCCGGATTACTGAGACTGGCACCAAAGACAAGACCGCTGTTATGGGGATTCTGGAACGTGGCGGAGAAGTCCGGGCCGCTGTAGTTGGTAATCGCAG
>DATIXE010000071.1:0-122663 GCA_035518915.1 Candidatus Eiseniibacteriota bacterium | reverse complement strand
CAACCACGGTCCGCGAGTCCGGAGGTTATCTCGTCGAGAAAAGGAGCGATGGATACGGCGGGTGGTTCTGTCAGCCGCGACTCGAATTTTATTTTCTCGATCATGCCGGTTCGCCGAAAACCTATCTCGGCACCTGCGGCACCCCAGAGATGATAACCAGGAGTATGCACTTGCCGGGAGACGCGGGCTGCTTCGCCATGGCGCCGGATGGCACTTCCATGGTCTATTTTCACCGGCCTGGCTGGTGCGGAGCGGGGCATTCGGCCGCGGCGAAGCGCGGCGGCGTTTATCTCCACACTAAAGAGTCTGGAGATCGTCTTTTCTATGATGATTCGCAAGTAACCCAGGTCTGGGGCGGACGCCAACCTTCTGTGGCGGGAATCCGCGTCGGATGGATCGGAACCAAACCCAGCAAAACTGGGGCCGTCGAAGGCCAGAACCTGATCATTTCTGCCACTGGCGAAGAATTTCCCGAAAAGCAGTAACCAGGGCGGATGGCCCGGGAAAATATGTGGATCTTCCTTCTGTTGTGAATTCCGCTGGGAAGTTCGACCGCTATTCTCCCGCCAATACGCAGTTGCGAAGGATGCGGTTTTAGGAACCTGGGCCTTCGGTTTTCTTTTCACGCTGCGATCGCCACCGATAGTTAAGCTCTCCTATTCCAGGGAGCTTTCGTCCTCTCCCGTGTCCGGCCACATCCCGCCCATCCTTTCCGAGGATGCCCTCGCCGGATCGGCAATACAGGAAAAACACGGTGGCCATGCTATAACTCGTGGCACCGCTCCGGCGGTGGCTTTCCGGAGCAGCGCGGCCAGGCTTGCCATTTGTTGCTGGCCGCACTGGATCCCTTTCTCCACGACGGTGGGAGTCACCACCCGAAAGACCTGCAGCGATTGCAAGAGGAGGCCGGATGGTTCGCGTAATGGCATGCCTGATTCAATTAGCCCTTTTGTGTACCGTGTTCGCGGCCAGCGCCGCGGCACAAAGCGCCGGCGCGAACGCTTCACCAACTCCACCCGCCGCTGATCGACTTGCCACCGCGGAATCGTTTGACGTCAACGCCGCGGTCAATGCCTATCTGGCGAAGATGCCTCCCGCGGAACGCGCCCGATCCAACGCCTACTTCGAAGGCGGCTACTGGATGCTCTTGTGGGATTTTCTGTCGACGCTGGTCGTCATGTGGATTTTGCTCCGCTTTCGCTGGTCAGTGCGCATGCGCGATTTGGCCGAGCGTGTTACCCGTTTCCGCCCGCTTCAGACGGCGGTCTACTGGGTTCAGTTCATTGTGGTCGTGTCCGCGCTCACCTTTCCGCTAACTGTTTATGAAGGCTACTTCCGCGAGCACAAATACGGCCTGCTTAACCAAACCTTCGGGCCGTGGATGCGGGACCAGGCCGTTATGCTGGCCGTCAGCGTCGTCCTGGGTGGAATTCTGATGGTGCCGCTCTTTGGATTGGTCCGCCGCCTCGGCAAAAATTGGTGGGTGTGGGGCGCCGTGGTCACCGTTGTCTTTCTCGCGTTCGTCAGCCTGATCGCCCCTGTCTATATATTCCCCCTCTTCAACACCTATACGACGGTGAAGGATGCGCGCATCAAGGATCCCATCCTCAGCATGGCGCGCGCCAACGGCATTCCGGCAACCGAAGTTTACGAGTTCGACGCCTCCCGGCAATCCAACCGGGTGAGCGCCAACGTCAGCGGATTCGCCGGGACGCAGCGAATTTCGCTGAACGACAATCTTTTGAAGCGATGCACCTTGCCGGAGATTGAGACCACCATGGGACATGAAATGGGCCATTATGTTCTCAACCACGCCTACAAGGGATTGGTGATGTTTGGCATCCTGGTGGTATTGGGCTTCGCCTTCCTGAACTGGTCCATCAATTTTGCCCTTTCGCGCTGGGGAGAGAACTGGGGTATCCGCGGGATCGCTGACGTCGCGGTCTTGCCCCTGGCGGTTCTCACCTTGTCCGCTTATTTCTTCCTGCTGACCCCAATCACCAACTCCATTACGCGCACCATGGAGTTCGAGGCGGACATGTACGGCCTGAATGCGGCTCGCCAGCCGGATGGCGAGGCCAACGTGGATTTGATGCTCGGCGAATATCGCAAACTCGATCCTGGTCCGCTCGAGGAGTTCATCTTCTTTGACCATCCGAGCGGTCGCACTCGCATCACCGCAGCCATGCGCTGGAAGGCCGAGCACCCGGAGTCGGCATCACCGCAAGAACTAGCCAGACCTGTTTTCAATAAGCCGTAGCCTGGCCCGGGTGCCTCACCCTTGCTCTTTCTGTCCAGGCAAGGGTCGCTCTTGGCCTTCTCTCGTGCTTCCTGCTCTCGGATTCCTGCTCTCTGATTTCTCGGATCCGAACGCGGAAGCTTAAGGCTAATAACTGGCGGCTGAGACTTCTACCATTCGAAACTCGCCAGTCCTATTACCAATTTTTGTCCGACTAGTTACTTTTCGACACTCTTTACATGTGCTACACTCTCGCGGTGTCTAGTAAACGCCACGGCTCCGCCGCTTTCCCTCGTTGCCGCTGCTCCTTCGCCGACGGCCGCCGCTGCGCTCAGGCCGCCGATCTGCACTCCGACGGTCTCTGTTACGCCTATGCGCACGCGTCACTCCGCGGTGTTCGCCCCTTCTTTGCTCCGAGATGACGACCATGCCCGCAGCCCGCTCATCCTCTATCCTCCTGTCGAACAAGGCCTTATCCAGAAGTCTGCCTCCATTTCCCATAACTCCTTTATTTTCACCACTTGCGCGGCCGCAAACTAAACATCCCATCATCAATAGCTTACGAACCAGAGGGTAGGGGGTCCCCCCTCGCTTGCTCGCAACATCGGCCCGGCCCCAAACGACCTCGGGTCTCCTTCAAAACGCGAACGCAGCGCCCGTAGTGCAATCCGGAGCAGGCCTCACTATAATCCCTGCCGCCACACAGCTTTTTCATCAGACTCTCCGGAGAAACGAAATGTCCTATCGCCTGCAGTTGTTGCTCGGGTTCTTTGTTGCCGCCTCGATGATGTCCTCAGCCACGCACGCTGCCCCAGCGCCACTCGTCATTGAAATCACGTTTCCCAAAGAGCTCTCGGCCTCGCCAGTGGATGGGCACATCCTGCTGATTATTTCCAGGGATGCCAGCGAAGAGCCGCGCTTCGGCGTTGGCGAAGGCTTTGAATCGCAGCAGGCCTTCGGCGTGGACGTAGACACTTGGCAGCCCGGCTCGCCTGCGCGCGTGGACGCCTCCACGCTCGGCTATCCGCTCGTGTCGCTCAACAGTCTCCCCGCCGGCGATTACCATGTGCAGGCCGTCCTCAACGTCTACGAAACCTATCATCTCGGCAACGGAAAGATCGTGCAGCTCCCGCCGGATCGCGGCGAAGGGCAGCACTGGCAAACCAAACCCGGCAATTTCCTCACGAAGGTCGAAAAACTGCATCTCGATCCGAAAACCTCCGGCATCGTCCGCATCGCCTTCGACCACAAAGTCCCTCCACTCAATGACGAACTGGCCGACGTGGAATCCCTGCTCGACTGGCGCCGTATCACCGAACCCGACTCCGCCCAGGACAACCAGTGGGTGAAGCACTTCCACATGCAGAGCGAGTTGCTGACGAAATTCTGGGGGCGCCCCACCGAAATTGGCGCCGTCGTGCTGGTGCCCGACGGCTGGGCGGAACATCCCGATGCGCATTTTCCAGTGCTGATTTCCGAGGATCACTATCACCGCCACTTTTTCCCGAGCTTTCGCACCACGCCGCCCGACGTTCGTCTGCTCGACAAGCAGAAAAAGGAGGGAGCCGTTCAGGACTGGGCGCCCGGAACGAGTCCGGAGCTGGAGCTGCAGGAAGCCGGATGGAAAATGTTCCAAGATTGGACCAGTGGCCGCCTACCGCGCGTGCTGATTGTCATGCCGCAGCACGCAAATCCCTATTTCGACGATTCTTACGCGGTGAACTCCGCAAACCTCGGGCCTTATGGCGACGCGCTGATGCACGAGCTTTTGCCGGCCATTGAAAAGGAATATCGCGGCATCGGGCAGGGTTGGGCGCGCGCCGTTTACGGTGGTTCTACTGGTGGCTGGGAAGCTCTGGGCCAGCAGGTGTTTTATCCCGACGACATCAACGGCGCCTGGGTCGGCTGCCCGGATCCGATCGACTTCCACGCCTACGGCACCGTGAACATCTACCAGGATCAATCGGCTTATTTTCGCCAGGGACCGTTCGGCAAAGTCGAACTTCCGGAAAAGCGCAAGACCAACGGCATTCTCGACTCCACCGTCGAACAGGAAAATCGCTACGAACTCGTCCTCGGCACGCACAGCCGTTCCGGTGAGCAGTGGGACATCTGGCAAGCCGTCTTCGGCCCGATGGGCGACGACGGTTATCCAAAAGATATCTGGGACAAGCGCACTGGTGTGATCGATCACAGCGTTGCCGACTACTGGCGCGAGCACGCCGATCTGAGCTACATCATGAAACGCGATTGGTCCACGCTCGGTCCCAAGCTCGCGGGCAAATTACATTTCGCCGTCGGCGATATGGACACCTGGTATCTGAACAACGCCGTCCACTTGACCGAGTCCGTGCTGACTGATCCGAAGCTGGCGCCCGCCGCCAACGCTACGTTCACTTACGGCCCGCTCCAGCCGCACTGCTTTCAAGGCATGCGCCTGGACGCACCGCGCTTCGAGCGACTGAATTTTTCTCAGGACCTGATGTGGCGAATGGCAAAACACATGGAAGCTACCGCGCCCGCCGGTGCCGACGTCACCAGCTGGAAATATTAAGAATCATCGCGCCGCTGAAAGAATTCACCGCGCGGATCAACTCCGGACCTTCGTGTACTCCCCTGCAACTCGGCCCTCTTGCTGCCCTCAAGTCTAAGAATTGTTCCATGACAAGGACAGGCCGCGGACTTGCCTGCGTGACCCGAGACTCCTGTCCTCCTTCTGGCCCATCCACCAGTAGCAAGTCGACGCCGGGAAATATATCTTCGCCATGGAAGTGAAACTCTCGAGCGGCGTGCCGACACGCTACCCCTCTCCGTTCCGCCCGCGCTCCTGAACTGAAAACAGGGGAGTGCTCCGTTATGAATCGCACGCTATGGGTGTGCCTTGCCGTTGGTGTTGTCGCATTTGGATCACTGCTCTTTCCTCACGCTACTTTCGCTGGCGTGGGGGTCGCTCCTGGCTCGGTGAATTTTGGGTCCATCACTGTGAAAAACACGAGCTCGGCCGCAACGATTGTGGTGACCAACACCGGCCGCGGAAGCATCACAATCGAGAAAGTGTCCAGCAGCACATCACAGTTTGTCGTGGCGGGACCTGCTTTGCCACTCTGGCTCGGTGGCCGACGGAGCGTGTCGTTTCAAGTGGTGTTCCGGCCGACCGCAGCGGGCCCTTTGAACGGCAGCATCATCGTCGGCGTCGGCAAACGAGCGTCCACTGCCGCGATCGTTCCGGTGTCGGGCACCGGAATTGCCGCGGTTACGGCTCCGCCGACAACTTACTTGTTGTCTCCCAGCGCCGGCAGCGTCGCGTTTGGAAATCTGTTGGTGGGCAACGCCGCGTCACAAGGCCTGGTATTCCGCAATACGGGCACGGGGAGCGTGACGCTCTCCCAATTGAGTGTCACGGGAACTGGCTTCAGCGTTAGCGGATTTGCAGGTCCGACGGTCATTGCGCCAGGACAGAGTCTGCCGCTCTCGCTTAGCTTCGCGCCCGCATCCATCGGCAGCGTTTCGGGTGCCCTGACAATCGTCAGCAGCGCCACGAATTCGCCGTCCACGATTGCTCTTACCGGTACGGGGGTTCAGCCGCAGCTTGCAGTGATTCCCTCGAGTGTGAGCTTTGGGAACGTTGCCGTGGGTGTCGCCAACTCGCAGACTATGACGATTCAGAACCCTGGCACCGCAACCTTGACGATTACGCAGGCCTCTTTGGCGGGGACGGGCTACTCCCTGTCCGGCATGGCCTTGCCTGTTTCGCTGTCACCAGGAGCCGCGGCCGCATTCAACGTGGCATTTGCTCCTACAGCGGCGAACAGCTATCCGGGAACTCTCACTCTGGTGAGCAACGCGCCGAATTCCCCGCTTGCTATCGGCTTGAGCGGCTCAGGTCTCGCTCAGGCGCTGCACCTATCCGCCAGCCCCACATCCATGAATTTTGGCAGCCTAACTACGGGGACCAGTGCATCGCAAACGCTCGCGCTCACCAATACGGGAAATTCCGCGGTCAGCATTTCCAAGATCACGGCGAGTGGCACGGGCTTTACCATCGGCGCGAATTCGTTGCCGATTTCGCTCGTGCCCGGCCAATCTACGTCAGTCAGCGTCGCGTTTGCGCCGGCCTCGGCAGGCAACGCTGCCGGCGCCGTGACGATCGTTAGCAACGCCGCGGAGTCGCCGCTTGTGGTCGCCCTTTCGGGAAGCGCCGCCGCGCCAGCCACGCATTCGGTGACGCTGAGCTGGAGTCCAAGTTCCTCTGGGTACGAAGGCTTTAACATCTACCGTTCCACCGTTTCGGGCGGACCCTACTCGCGCGTGGACGGCTTCATGATCCCCACGACGAGCTTCACGGATTCTTCCGTGAACTCCGGCCAAACGTATTATTACGTCGCCACGCAGGTGGACACGACGGGCACAGAAAGCGGCTACTCGGGCGAAGTCAGCGCCGCGATTCCGTAAGATGTCTGCAGAGGCGCGAAACTTCGGAGTGAGCGCTTCCGCCGGCCCCCGGTGCATTGCATGAACGGGGGCAGGCTGGGTTACACTGGCCCGGCTATGAGCGTGATTGACGAAGTCCTTGCCGCGAATCAGATTTACGCAAAAACCCACGAACTGCGCCGGCTGACGCCGCGCCCGGAGCGCAAGCTGGCAGTCCTGACCTGCATGGACACGAGGTTGCAAATCCTAACGCTGGGCTTGAAAGCCGCCGACGCGCACATCATCCGCAACGCCGGCGGAATCGTCACCGACGATTCGCTGCGGTCGCTGCTGATTTCGCATTACCTGCTGGGCACCGAGGAGTTTATGATCATCAACCACACGGACTGCGGGTTGATGCACGCGACCGAAGAGGACTTGCGCACGCGGATCCAAAACCGTACCGGCACCGCCGCCATCGCGCCGTCATTCTTTTACGCGTTTCAAAACATCGAAGAAAATGTGCGCCACCAACTCCAGAAATTGCGCACGCATCCCTGGATTCCCGAAAAAATCACCGTGCGCGGATTCGTATACGATGTAACCAGCGGCCTGCTCCGCGAAGTGCGGAATTCGTAAGGCGTTCCGGACGCGAGCCTAATCGGTGACCAACAGCATCGCGAAGCCGTCATAGCCTTTGCTGCCCACCGTCTGGATCACGGTGGAACTGACGCGTTTTTCGCGAGAGATCATTTCCGTGAAGCGCCGCACGCCCTGGATGTCGGCATCGGCGCTGTTTGCGTCGAGCACGCCGCCGTCGCGGACCACGTTGTCCGCGATGATCACGCCGCCGCGGCGCGAAAATTTCAACGACCACTCGAAGTATTCCGGCATGTTGGATTTATTCGCGTCAATAAAGATCAAATCGTACAGGCCGTGGCTTTCCGCCGCAATCTTCGGCAGCGTCTCCAGCGCGCTACCGAGCCGCAAATCCACTTTCTGTGCGACTCCAGCGTTCGCAAAATTCCGGAGCGCCACTTGCGCATGCTTGGGATTCACTTCCAACGTAAGGACGCGTCCGTCCTCGGGAAGAGCGCGCGCCATCCAGATGGTGCTGTATCCGCCAAGCGTGCCGATCTCCAGGACGTTGCGGGCGCCAATCATGCGCGCAATCAGGTGTAGAAGCTTTCCCTGCGGCGGCGAAACCTGGATCGCGGGCAAGTCCGCTTCGCTGGACGCCGCGACCGACGCCTCCAGCGCGGCGTCTTGCGCGACCAGGAGGCCATTGAAGTATTCATCCACTGCGGTCCAGGTTTCCTGAGCCATGTTTCCCTCGTGCGCCGGCCAGCGTGGCGTTCAGAAACGCCAGCCATAGCCGGTCGTGAATTGAATTGTGTGCCGGAGCTTACCGCCGCTCGCGGGCTCCGGCGTCCCGTCAAGGTTTACGGTCCGTGTTCCGAAATAGATGTGCGTGTCACCGGCTTCGATACGCAGCGTGCCATGTTTCGAGGGATAAAACTCCACGATGCCGCCCAGATCGAGCACGAAGTTCGTCGAACGATCGTAGTTGGCCTCGCCGCCGGAGGTGATTGTGCTCAGGGCATCCGAGTAGCTGTGAAAGCCAGGCCGCGCTTTGCCGAAAATGCCGAAGTGATTTCTGCGGATGCCACCTTTCAGACCGAGGAGTCCTTGCGCGATGCTGCCGCCATCGTGCGGCCCGGAAGAATCGGTTCCTCGTGGAAAGTAGAGCAGATCCCCGTCCAGGTATAAGAAATGGTAGAAGCGGTAGGAAGCGTAGCCGCCAAAACCGGGTTCGGTCCGCACGCCGACGGTCGGTCCTTCGCGCGCGATCATCATCGTTGAAAAAAGCGGGCCAAATTCGCATTTGCCGGGCACGTTCGTTTCTCTCTCGTTTTGGATCAGCGCGCCGGCCCGGTAGGTGACGCCGAAGCTGAGTCGCGTCGTGTCGTCTATTTTTCCCACGCTGAAGGCGGTGCCGCCTGGCAGCGTAAAAGTGGAATTCGGCACCCGGTAGGGATTGCCCTCGATGTCCGCACGCAACGCCCAGCGCGGTGTCAGGCTGTATTCCAGTCCGCCCCCGAGATTCAATACGAAGTGAGTTTCCGGCTGCGTGCCGAAGCCCGAGGTCGAACCCGCGTTGGGATACAGCACATCGGTGAAGTGAAAAAGACCCGGCCGCACCAGGCCGAAGACGGAGAGGCGTCGAGTCTGAATCACCTTCGCACGCACGCCGAAAACGGCCTGCAGCGTCTGGCCGCCCTGGATGGTAATCAAGGGAACCGCGTGTTCGGGGAAAAAATCGACTTGGGATTCGAGCGCCAGGCGGCGGTTCAGGTTCCAGTCTATGCGGGCGCCGAAGCCCGAATAATTGGTGCCGCCCAGGTCATAGTTTGTAAGGCGTACGGTTGAGTACTGAGCGCCGAATTCCAGTCGCGAGTAGCGGTCTTGCGCGGAAGCGCGTGCCGCGCAAAGCAAGAACAGCAGGCCGAAAAGCCCCACACAGCAAAGGACACACCGATTGGTCATTCCCAATTCCTCTACGTATGTTCCGGCCAAGCTGCGAGCCGAATGGCACGCCTCCAGAATAACTTGGATTCCATCAGGTCGAAGCCGCTCGCCAGAATTGCGATGGCTACCGGGCTGAATGCGAAGTCCGAAATTCGTCGTAGGCGGCCAAATAGCGGTCCACGTCCTCCCGCAGCAGATAATAGGGAGTCGACAAGCGGACCTTGTGAGGCGTACCGCCGCGGATGCGAATCTTTTTTTCCTTCCACATCCAGAACTCCATGTCCGGCATTTTGTTGGGGGCCACCGTTACCGTGGCGATGGCGCAGCGCAGCGCGGGATCGGGCGAAGTCCAGGAAACCGCGCCCCGCTCGAGCATTTTCTGCAGGATGTAATCGGCCATTTGGCGATGGCGTTTTTCAATACGGTCCATGCCGATTTCGTTGGCGAGCGCGATCGACGCCTTCAATCCGCAAAGGATCGGCACATTGGAGCTGCCGATGCGCTGGAAGCGTTCGGCGTGGAGTTGCGGCTCGTCCCAGCCCTCGGTCACGATCGTGTTCCACAGGCGGTCCATCACTTCCTCGCGGACAAACAAAAAGCCGCAGCCCTTGGGGGCCTGCAGCCACTTGTGCGGGCTCGCCGTATACATGTCGCAGCCGATTTCGCGAATGTTCAACCGCATCATCCCCGGAACATGGGCGCCATCCACGGCGGACAGAATGGCTTTGGAGCGCGCCAGCGAACACAATTCCTTGGCAGGTAAGACTGTTCCAGTCACCGTGGGAATGTGGCTGAAGAAAATCACGCGGGTGCGTGGCGTGATGGCGTCCTGGAACAGGTTGAGCACCGTTGCGGCGTCGGGGACCGGCTTGGGCAGCGCTACCTTTTTGACCACGATGCCGTAGCGTTTGGCCTTCAGGTTCCAGGGATGCTCGCCGCCCGGATGCTCCTGGTCGGTCATCAGGACTTCGTCACCGACTTTCATGTCCAGGCCGTTGGCGATGTAGTTGTTCGCTTCCGTGGCGTTGCGAACCAGCGCGATTTCATCGCGGGTGCAGTTGACGAACGCGGCCAGGGGGTCGCGGAACTCGTTCCACCCGGCATAGCCCCAGATGGGGTAGTCTTCTGGGTCCGATTGCGCGAGCCGCTCGGAATCTCGGTACCCTTCCATTACGGCGCGCAGCACGGGGGCCGGAGAAGAGCCGACCGTGCCATTGTTCAGGTAGACTTCATCGGCGGGAATGAGGAACTGCCGGCGGAGTTCCCGCCAGTACGCTTCTTCGTTGGTTGTATAGATCGACTTATCGGGGAGTTTCTCGGGGATGCCGGCAAGAATGTCTTCGTTCGCCACCGCCCAGGAAAGAGTGGGAGCCGCCCCGGCTGCCATCAGGGAAGAAAGAAACGCGCGCCTGTCAAACATGGCTTCCTCCCGCAAATATCCGGGGCAATTCTACTGCCTGCGGATTCTTTTGACGCGACTATTTCACAGCTTTCCGTTGCGGTTTGCGGCAAAAGTGAATAACGTACCCAACCGTAACTTCAAGACGTTTTCAAAGGCCTCAGGAGAGTCTGCATGGGACTGCGAATTGGACATTGGGCGCGATTCGGCATCTTGGGAATGTGCCTATGCAGCGCCATCAGTGTTGCGGGTCAAGATACCCCACCAGCCAGAAAGTCCAAATCGGAGGGGTTGTTCCCCGCGCAACAGTTTGCGCAGGCGGCGATTTCACCCGATGGGAAACGTGCTGCGTGGGTGGAAATACGAACCGACCGCGCTGGAAGTCCAACGGGACAGGAAGACATCTTTGTGGGATACGTTTCCGGAGCGGAGAAGCCCATCCGAATTACCGCCGGATCATCCGTTCAGCACTACGACGAAAGCGGAATTGCGTGGTCTCCCGACGGCCGCCAGATCGCATTCCTTTCTGATGCCGCACGGAAGGGACAACCACAGCTCTACGTAGCCAATCTGAAAAGCACGACCGCGCAGAAACTGACCGATGTGAAAGGATTTCTCGCCGGTCCCAAGTGGTCGCCAGACGGGCGGACAATCGCGGTGCTTTTTACAGAAAATGCGACCCGCGAAGCAGGCCCATTGGCCGCGGAGACCCCGGAGACGGGCGTCATTCGAGACGCGTTCTTTGAGCAGCGGCTCGCTGTCGTCGAATTGGCCAGCCGCAAGTTGCGACAGGTGACTCCAGCCGATACCTATGTTTACGACTACAATTGGGCGCCCGACAGCCGGACCGTTGTGCTTACGGCGGCGAAGGGCAATGGTGACAATAACTGGTACATTGCGAAATTGTATTCCACCGATGTTTTGACGGCGCAAATCAGACTGATCTACGAACCCAGATGGCAGATTGCGCGGCCTGTGGTGTCTCCGGACGGGAAAAACGTGGCGTTCATCGAAGGATTGATGAGCGATGAAGATTCTGTCGGAGGAGATGCATTTCTACTCCCCATCACCGGGGGCACCCCACGCAACCTGACACCCGGGCGCCGGGCTTCTGCATCTTCGCTAACCTGGACCTCCAGCGGAAAATTGATGCTTTACGAAAATCAGGAGAGCGACTCCGCCATTTCTGAGGTTGATCCAGCAGGAGGATCGATTGAGACGCTCTTCCGCTCGCCGGAATTGCTGACTTTGGGCTACTGGTCTACCAGCGTCTCGCTGACGCCCGACGGTTCGGTGGCAGCATTTATCCGAAGCTCGTTCGGCGCAGCGCCGGAGGTGTGGGCCGGACCGATCGGAAAATGGAAACAACTCACGCGAGCGAATGCCGGGGTGAAAGTGCCCTGGGGCGAAGCGAAGAGCCTGCATTGGAAAAGCGACGGATTGGACGTCCAGGGCTGGCTGATTTATCCGAAGGCTTTCGATCCCACACAAAAATATCCGATGGTGGTGAGCGTTCACGGCGGTCCGGGGTTTGCCGTGCAATCGAGCTGGCCACCGGCGTTCGAGTACCAGATGGCGCTGCCCGCCCACGGCTATTTTCTGTTGCTGCCCAACCCTCGAGGGAGTTTTGGCCAGGGAGAGGCATTCACGCGAGCGAATGTGAAGGACTTCGGTTACGGCGATTGGCGAGACATCCTGGCGGGCGTGGACGAGGCGGTGCGTGCCGCTCGGATTGACCCGCAGCGACTGGGGCTGACCGGCTGGAGTTACGGCGGGTACATAACGATGTGGGGCGTCACTCAAACGGATCGCTTTCGCGCGGCAGTGGCGGGCGCGGGCATCGCCAACTGGTCCAGCTACTATGGCGAAAACAAGATTGATCAGTGGATGATTCCGTTTTTCGGGAAATCGTATTACGACGATCCGGAGGTCTACACACGTAGCGCGCCACTGACGTTCATCAAGAACGTCAAGACTCCAACGTTGATTTTGGTGGGCGATAGCGACGGAGAATGCCCCACGCCGCAATCGTATGAATTCTGGCACGCCCTGAAGACCCTGGGGGTGAAAACCCAGTTGGTGGTCTACGAACATGAGGGCCACCTGTTTACCAGTCCCGAGCACCTACGCGACGTGATGGACCGCACCGCGGCGTGGTTTGATCAATACCTGAAATGAGCGAAATGCTCTGGCCCATGCCCTTTTCTCGGTTTGAGCCTCTGTAAATCGAGGGACGCAGGGCCGGCGCGGGATGCGAAGGCCTGCTGGCTCAAAAGCCAAGCTGCTACAATGGAGAAGGCAAATCAGCGGGCGAAACCATGTTTGAGAACCTTACCGAACGGCTGCAACGGACATTCAAGAATTTGCGCGGACAGGGAAAGCTCTCCGAAGAGCACCTGGACGCGGCGCTGGCGGAGATCCGCGAAGCGCTGCTGGAAGGCGACGTCGCCGTCAGCGTCTCGGACGAACTCCTGGCCAATATTCGCCAGAAGGCTCTGGGGTCGGAGGTCATGCTGCAGCTTTCGCCGGACCAGCAGGTGGTCAAAATCGTCCGAGACGAGCTACTCACTCTTCTGGGCAAGCATGCCAAGCCGCTGTTTGCCTCGAGGCCGCCGTCGGTCTGGATGATCGTGGGACTGCAGGGCTCCGGCAAGACCACCACCACAGGAAAACTCGCCAAATGGCTGACGCAGCACGGCCACCGGCCGATCGTGGTTTCGACCGACGTTTACCGCCCCGCGGCGCGCGAGCAGCTTTCGCAAGTCGCCAAATCCATTGGTATTTCCGTATGGCCGGGGGCGGGCACGGACAAGCCGCTGGAGATTGTGCGCGGCGCGATCAAGGAAGCAAAGCTGTCGGCGAGCGACGTAATCATCGTGGATACGGCCGGGCGGCTGCACATTGACGACGAGTTGATGAACGAGCTTTCGGCGCTCAAGAAGGAACTGCAGCCGACGGAGATGCTCTTCATCGCCGACGCCATGATCGGGCAGGACGCGGTGCGCTCCGCGGGCGAATTTCACAAGCGGCTCGGTTTGACGGGCGTGATCCTGACGAAGCTGGACGGCGATGCGCGCGGCGGCGCGGCGCTTTCCATCAGCAAGGTGTCCGGCGCGCCGGTGAAATTCGTGGGTCTGGGCGAAAAATACGACGCGCTGGAAGGTTTTTACCCCGAGCGCATCGTTTCACGCGTGCTGGGCATGGGCGACATCATGTCGCTCATCGAAAAGGCGGAAGCGACGGTCGACCGCAAGGCTGCGCTGGAGCTCGAGCGCAAGCTGCGCAAAGAAGAGTTCACTTTGGAAGATTTTCGCGACCAGCTCCGCCAGATCCGCAAGATGGGGCCGCTCGAGCAGCTGGTGGACATGCTTCCCAAGGTCGGCCCGCTGCAAAACCTGCCGAAAGATGCTTCGGTGGACGAAAAGAGGCTCACGCAAGTGGAAGCGATCATCAATTCGATGACCAACGAAGAGCGGCGCGACCACAATGTGATCGACGGCAAGCGCCGGAAGCGCATCGCCAAGGGCAGCGGCACGACGGTGCAAGACGTCAACCAGGTGATCAAGCAATACCTGCAGATGCGCACGATGATGAAGCAATACGGCGCGATGGCCGCGCGCTCGCGCATGAAGGGCCTGGGCAAGCTGGCGGGCCTGGGCTGAGACGTGTTGGACCGAAACTCATAAAACTTGTTCTTTCAGTAGAATACCATTGCATTATAACATTTATTATTATACGATGCTCTCATGAGACTTAAGCTCCGGAGAGTCGGTACCTCCATTGGCGTTCTTCTTCCTAAGCCATTGCTTCAGCGCATGCAAGTGAAGGAGGGCGATACACTTTTCGCGGTGGAGACTCCTCAAGGTTTCCTGCTCACTCCATTCGATCCGGAAGTGGAAGAGCAAGTAAAGTTGGGCATGGAATTCATGGCGAAATACCGCGACACCTTTCGCACTCTCGCTAAATGAAACAGCCGCGCTGGATCAATCGACGAGCGCTTCACTACCTGCACGAAGCAAGCCTGGCCGCGCATGGCGGTGCCTCCGGAATTCGCGACGAAGGGCTGCTTGAATCCGCCCTCGCTTGTCCTCGCAATCGATTTCTCCATGACGAAACGGCCGATCTTGCTGCGCTGGCAGCGTCGTACTGCTTTGGATTGGCTACGAATCATCCGTTCGTGGACGGGAATGAGAGAACTGCGTTCCAGTCGCTTGGGATTCTCCTGGGTCTGAACGGGTTCGAGATGATTGCCAATCAGGTGGAAGCCATCGTGACGATATTGAGTCTGGCCTCCGGTGAACTCACGGAGGTACAGCTGGCGGACTGGGTAAGGAACAATTCAAGGTCTCGCGCATGAGGTCCAGGCGTAATTCCCGCCCCTTGCCTAACCGGGGAAGTCGAGCGCCACATCACCCAAGCCTGATGGTGCTGACGGTGCTTTCCCGCACACGACCGGCGGTCCCTTGTGGCTGTGCATTCCAGCGCTATTCGCGACAACCTGTCATAAAGTCAATTACTTAGGCATATCTTCGGGTGCTTTCGGCAAATTGAAAGGCGGAAGATGCGGTTGGGCTATTCATCAGCGGGTAATACGCGTGAGATACTTTAGCGCGCCGCTGCCGGAGAAGTGATGAAACGCGTTTCGCTGGACGAACCCCGACTTTACCTGAATCGCCATGTGCAATGGATGGCATTCAACGAGCGCGTCCTGCAGGAGGCGCAGGACCGCAGCAACCCGCTGCTGGAGCGCGTGAAATTCCTGGCCATCACCGCGAACAATCTTGATGAGTTTGTCGAAATCCGCGTTTCCAGTTTCCTGCAAAAAATCGAACATGGTTCCCGTGACGTAAGTTCGGACGGCCGGACGCCGGCGGAGGAGCTTGAGCTGGTCACTACGGCGATGCAGGGCTTCGTAAAGGAGCAGTACAAGGTCTGGAACCACGAACTGCTGCCGGCTCTGGCGAAACACCAGATTCGCGTCCTATCGGTGGACCAGTTGAATCCCAAGGCCGTGCAGGTGGCCAAGAACTTCTACGACAAGCGCGTGTATCCGATGCTGACGCCGGTCAGCGTGGATCCCACGCATCCGTTTCCGCACGTTCTGAACAAAGCGCTGTGCATTGCGTTCCTGCTGCGACGCAAGAAACACTCGGCGGAAAAGCCCATCTTCGGGGTCGTCACCGTTCCGAGAGCGCTCCCGCGCCTGCTGCGGATGCCCACGGGCAACGGCGGAATCCACTTTGTGTTTTTGCAGGACCTGATATCGGTCCATGCCGAGAAGTTGTACCGGGGATACGAAATTCTGGCTTCGGCGCCGTTTCGGATCACGCGCAACAGCAATCTCTACCTGGAGGAGGAAGAGGCGCGCACGCTTCTGGAAGTCGTGGACTCGCAAGTGGCGCAGCGGAGGAAAGGGGACGCGGTGCGCATGGAGATTGAAGCCGGAGCGCACCCGGAAATTGTGGACCATCTAGTGTCCACCTTTGAGCTGGATGAAGCGCTCGTGTTCCGTGCGGCTGGACCAGTGAATTTGCAACGGCTGTTCCAGTTATACGAGGAGACGCCACGGCCGGACCTGAAATATGCGAAGTTCGTGCCGCGGCAGGTACACCTCGGGCACGACGCTGATTCGATGTTCGAGACGCTGCGGCGGCAGGATATGCTGCTGCATCACCCGTACGATTGTTACGATCCAGTGGTAAATTTTCTGCACACGGCCGCGCGGGATCCGCGGGTATTGTCCATGAAGCAGACGCTGTATCGCACGAACACAGATTCCCCGATTGCAGGTGCGTTACTGGAAGCGGCGGGCAAGAAAGAAGTGACCGTCGTCGTCGAGCTAAAGGCGAGTTTTGACGAGGCCAGCAACATCAAGTGGGCGCGAAGTTTTGAGGATGCCGGGGTCCAGGTGTCGTACGGGCTGGTGGGATTGAAGACGCACGCGAAACTTGCGTTGATCGTGCGGCAGGATCCGGACGGAAAAATCCGGCGGTACGCGCACCTGGGCACGGGCAACTACAATCCTTCCACGGCGCGTTTCTATTCCGACCTCAGCCTGTTCACAAGCGACGAGGCAATTACTTCCGCGGTGCATGACGTGTTCAATTTCCTTACGGCCTATGCGGAAAAATCGCACTACAGGCCGTTGATCGTCGCTCCCCGGGATATGGCGAAAACGTGCATCGGCCTGATCGAACGCGAGGCGCGCCACGCGAGGCGCGGGCGGCCGGCCCGAATCATCGCCAAGTGCAACGCCGTAATCGATCCGCCGGTGATTCGCGCGTTGTACCGTGCCTCGCAGGCGGGAGTGGAAATCGATCTGATCGTTCGCGGACAGTGCGCGCTGGTGCCCGGACTACGCGGGATCAGCAGCCGCATTCGGGTGCGCAGCATTGTGGGCCGGTTCCTTGAACACAGCCGCATCTTTTTCTTCGAAAACGGAGGGAGTCCGGAGATTTACCTCGGCAGCGCAGACTGGATGCCGCGTAATTTGTACGAGCGCGTGGAAGTGCTCTTCCCACTGAAGGACGAATTGCTGCGGCAACGCATCTGCGAGGAGATTCTGCCGGCGTATCTCTCCGACAATCTGAAGGCTCGTATTCTGGGCACCGACGGGAAATACACGTATGCGCGACGGGGACAAAACGGCAAAGGATTTTCCGTGCAGGCGCACCTGATGAGCCTGGCGCATGGCGGGGTTAACGGCTCGGCCAAGTTCAAGAAGATCCTCCCGTCCGTCGCCTATAATAAGAGCGCGGAAGAAGCCGCCCCGACACAACCCGCGGTGCCCGCCGAAGAAGCTCAGGACTCCTCGAATGCGACCGTTTGATCTCGTAGTCATCGGATCGGGCCCCGGCGGACAGCGCGCCGCGATTCAAGCCTCGAAAATCGGAAAGGCCGTGGCCGTGGTGGAGAAACTGTCCATGGTTGGAGGGGTGTGCATCAATACCGGCACCATCCCGAGCAAGACAATGCGCGAGGCGGTGCTGCATCTTTCGGGTTTCTACAACCAGGCGTTCTACGGCGCGAACTATAAAGTCAAAGAAACCATCACCATGAACGATCTCAATTTCCGCGTGAATCGCGTGATTGAGAACGAAGCGGCGGTTCTGCAGGATCAACTCCGGCGCAACGGCATCGAATTATTCCACGGCACGGCATCCTTCACCGATCCGCATCATATCCGTGTGGAAAACAGCACAGGTTTCAGCGAGCTGGAGGCGAACTACGTGGTGGTGGCCACGGGAACCAAGCCCGCGACCAATCCCAAGGTGCCGTTAAACGGCCGCAACATTATCAACAGCGACCAGATTCTGACCATGCCGATTATTCCGCGGACCATGATCGTGGTGGGCGGCGGCGTCATCGGCGTGGAATATGCCTGCATGTGGGCCACGCTAGGCGTCCGCGTGATTATCGTGGAAAAGCGGCCGCGGCTGCTGGAGTTTGCGGACGCGGAAATGGTGGAGGCGCTGAGCTACCACATGCGCGACCGGCGCGCCACGATGCGTCTCAACGAAGAAGTGGAGAGCGTCGAGGAACAGGCCGACGGCAAAGTCGCCGCGAATCTCGCCAGCAACAAGAGAATCGTGGCCGACGCACTGCTTTATGCGGTGGGGCGCCAGGGAAACATCGATCGCCTCAATCTTCCCGTGGCGGGGATCGAATCCGACGACCGTGGCCGGATCAAGGTGGACAAGGACTTTCGGACCAGCCAGCCGCACGTTTTCGCTGTCGGGGACGTGATCGGATTTCCCAGCCTCGCATCCGTTTCCATGGAACAAGGGCGCATCGCCTCGGCGCGGGCGTTCGGGCTGCCTCTGGAATCGGACCCGGCGGGATATCCCTACGGCATTTACACGATTCCACAGATTTCGTTCATCGGGAAAACCGAGGAGCAGCTTACGGAGAGCGATGTGCCGTACGAAGTGGGAGTGGCGTACTACCGGGAAATCGCGCGCGGGCAGATTTCCGGGCATACGGACGGCCGGCTAAAGCTGCTTTTCCATCGGGAGACCCTGGAGCTTCTGGGCGTGCACATTTTTGGGGAAAACGCCGCGGAGTTGCTGCACATCGGGCAAGCCGTGCTGCTGTTGAAAGGGAAGATGACCTATTTCATCAACACGGTGTTCAACTATCCGACGCTCGCGGAATGTTACAAAGCCGCGGCGTTCAACGGGCTAAACCGCCTGACGTAAGCACACCTCGACGCGGAAGCGAAAATCACCCACTGGGAGCGCCAGGTTGTTCCTCCGTGATTTCCTTGGGCTTTTCGACCCGCTGGTGCTCGTCCACCCAGAAAAGCAGATACTCGCTGAAATCCTGGCGGCGATGAATGCGATGGCCGTTGAAGTCGAGGTAGGTTTCGGCGGAGTACGGGAGCCAGAGAATGAGGTCCCGCTTTTTGAAAGGCACGGGGCCGTAGGCGATGTCCTGGTGTTCCGCACGCAAGCGCAGATCGGGCACTGGCTTCACGAGGTCACTCTGCATGCGGATGATTTCGAAGGAATCGGCAGCAATCCAGGCGCGACCCTTGATGCTCACCCGATAGTATTTCGTGCCGAGACGGTAGCTGCGCAGCCGGGAAGGCGCGCCGCTTTTCTGCTGGAAATGAATTTGCCAGGCAAGCTGACCAGCCTGATGCGTGAGCCCTTCACATCGAAAATCGAAGTCCGTGGAATATTCCGGATGAAAGACGAACGCCAGGGCGACGGTGCCGAGCGTGGCGACGTGCTCCGGAAAGATGTCCCGGGAATCGCTGCCATCGCGGTACTCAGAGACATCGAAAATTCCAGGTTTCACCTCATGGATGTAGACCGTGTACTCAAATTTGAGTTCGTTGGTTCGGACCGCGAGACCGAATTCGTTCAGGGACTCGTGATGCAAGTGCTCGGTGGCGGTAAAGCGATCGAGATTTTCTACCAGTTCCAATACGCGTCGCCCGGCCGCATCGAGGAGCTTCGGCATGGGGCACGCGACACTCGTATTCGCCGGGGGAACCGCGTCGTCCACATTCGGAGGAGCCCAGCGAGAGCGGTCCGTGAGGGGATTGTCCGAGGGCGGAGGGAGGCTGGGGGAAAGAGGCAGGCTATCCACCTCAACGGAGTTTGATCTCGGTTCCGCGGAAGAAGGAGAAGCTACGCCGGAGACGGCCGAGGTTGGAGCGGCGACCCGGCGATTGGATTCCAGGAGAGCATTGGCTTGCTTCGCCTGCTCCGGACTCGGGGCTTTCTTCAAGAGTTCGCTGAGCACCTGGTTGGAACGATGCAAATCGCCGCTTGCGGAAAGCGCCGCGGCAAGCGTGAGCCGCGCTCCATTTGCGTCGGTATTCCCGGATTGCAAGGCGCGCTCGGCATGCTGGATGGCCGCAGTAAAGGACTTCAGCCGGAGTTCGACGGCCGCAAGCAACTGTTCGGCGCGCCAATTGTTGGGTTCCGATTTCAACGCCTTTTCCAGATAGTCTTTCGCTTGCGGCAAGTTACCTTCCTGAAGGTCGAGTTCGCCGAGAGCGACCAGCGCGCGGACGTACTGGTAACGATTCGCGGCGTTTTCGAAGTATTGCTTTGCGGTAACAACGTCCCCACTGATGACCGACACGATCCCGAGAAGGTAGTCAATATCGGGTTGATTCGGATTGCTTTTTGCCGCGGACAGGAAATGCTTGCGCGCCTCGTCGATTCTCTGTGCCTGGAGGGCGCGAAGTCCGGCAGTAAGCTCTTTCTGCTCCTTCGTGGAAAGCGGAGGAGGGGGGAGAGGCTCCGTGGAAGCCTTTCCGGCGCCCATGAGCACATCGAGATTGCGATTCTTCCCGGACAGTTCCAGGGACACGCTGGCCTGGGCAGTGGGATAGCCCTGGAGTTCGACGGAGATCTGGTAGGTGTCGAGCGGGAGGGCCCGAAAAATGACACGGCCCTTTTCTGTGATGGAAGTTCCGCGGAGTTGACCGGCAGAATTGCGCAAGGTGACCTTGGCCGCCGCGTTTATCACTTCGTTTTTGGGGCCCCGGAGCGTTACCGCCAGATCGGAGGTTCCTCCTAATACGTCCGCGGAGGAAGGTTGGGAAGGCTGGGTCGTGGGTCCGGGGCGCTGCGCGGCGGCGGGACAGGGAAGAATGGCAAAGAAAATTGCGAGGGCCGCGATACACCGAGCGGTGGCCGAGAATTTCACAATTTTATCCTGGTCGACATTTCAGCCGGATGAGGCGGCAAATCCGGCTCCAAGAGCCAAGAATGATCGGAGGCTAGTCTTGCCGAGGGTGCGGAGGATTGCAAGTACGCAAATTTGGCCTTGCTGACCGGAAGCAAGCATGGAAGCGAGCGCGGGATTCCGCGAAGGCTTCGATTGCTGACGGGTTGGAAGTCACGTAGAATAAGAGGTCTGAATGGAGGTCGTACTTTAGTGTTAACGATTCGTCTGGCCAGAATTGGCAAAAAGAAGAAGCCCTTTTACCGCGTCGTGGTGATCGAACGGACGCGCGCCCGGGACGGGCGCGTGCGGGAAGCCGTGGGCACCTATGATCCACTGAAGAAGCCCGCGGAGGTCAAGTTGGATTCCGATCGCATTAAGTATTGGCTGGGGGTAGGGGCACAGCCCAGCGATACGGTTCGGAGCTTCATCAAGCAGCAAAAAATAGCGTAGTTCAGCGAGTTCCGCTGAGTTCTCTAGCTTCAGTCCAGGTCAAAACTTGTTCGCTGCCCCCCTTGCGGATGGAGAGGGGCGGCATGTGCACGACTACGAGGATTGGACATGAAAGCCGGGGGCCCAAATGAAGGAACTCGTTGAGGAAATTGCCAAGGCGCTGGTGGATCATCCGGAAGGCGTGCAGGTAAAAGCGGTGGAAGGCACCCAAGTGACGGTGCTGGAACTGCGCGTGGCGCCGGAAGACCTGGGCAAAGTAATCGGCCGGCAGGGGCGCACGGCCAAGGCCATCCGCACGCTGCTGGGGGCCGCCGGAATGAAGCTGCACAAGCGTTTTACGCTCGAGATACTTGAGGATTGAGCGCGTCGGCCAACAAGCAGGAGTGGGTTTTGATCGCGCGCATCCTCCGCCCGCGCGGGAACAAGGGCGAAGTTCTGGCGGAGCTCTTCACGGATTTTCCCGAACGGCTTGCTTCCCTTTCCAAAATTTATCTTCGCACCGGCCACGGAGAGCCTTGTTCCGTGGAGCTGCGCAATTTCTGGGTGGATCGCAATCATCCGGAATCGGGGATTTTTCACCTCGCGGGTTGCGCTTCGATTGACGACGCGGAGAAACTGCGCGGGCAAGAAGTGCTGCTCCCGTTTTCCGAACGCGCGGTACTGCCGGTTGGAAAATATTTTGTGAGCGATTTGATCGGCTGCTCGGTGTTTGAGACGCCGGCGGCGCAGAGCAAACTCGCCTCCCCCGCATGTGAACTGGGAACGGCGCCTCGAGTGATTGGGACAGTGCGGGACGTTTTTTTTCCAGGCGAGGGCTTGGCGGGCACGCCGCTGCTTCAAGTGGAGACGGCGGGAGGCGAATTGCTGATCCCGCTGGCCGAAGAGTTCTGCCGCAGCGTCGATGTCGCCGGGCGGCGCATTGATGTTACCCTGCCGGAAGGGCTGTCCAGCCTGAACACGCCCGAACAATAACGTGCGATTCGATTTGATCACTATTTTCCCGGAGTTTTTCGCGGGACCGCTGGATTACGGCATTGTTCGGCGCGCGAAAGAAGCGGGCATCGTGCGGATTCACGTGCAGGACCTGCGGGAGTTTACGAAGGACCGGCACAGGACGGTGGACGACCGTCCGTTTGGCGGCGGCGAGGGCATGGTGTTGAAGCCGGAACCGCTGTTTGAGGCCGTGGAGAAATTGCTCGGGCAGTCGATGGGCACGGCGACTGAAAAAGCGGCGCCTCCAGCAGAGACGGCGGTGGTTCTCTTGTCGGCTGCCGGCAAATTGTTTAATCAGGCGACGGCGCGGCGTTTCGCGAAGCTGGAACGTATTGTGCTGATCTGCGGGCGCTATGAAGGGGTGGACGAACGCGTGGCGGAGCATCTGGCCACGGAGGAGATTTCCGTCGGCGACTACGTGTTGAGCGGAGGAGAATTGCCAGCCGCGGTTGTGCTCGATGCGGTGACGCGGCTCCTGCCCGGCGCGTTGGGCAATGAGGCCTCCGCCGAAAACGAGTCGTTCACCGTTAGTGACGAGGGACCATTCGGCCACGCTCAGGGCCAACGAGTGACGAGTGGCGAGAAGGGGAGCCCGGAGGGGCCAATAGCGGTGTTGGATTACCCCCACTACACGCGGCCCGCGGAGTTCCGCGGATGGAATGTGCCCGAGGTGCTGATCGGCGGCCATCACGCTGAAGTAGCGAAGTGGCGGAAGCAGCAGGCGGAAGCCAAAACCCGGCGGAACCGGCCCGATTTGCTCCAGAAATTCGGCTAGGCAGCGCGTAAACTTTTGTTTATAATCGGAGTTTGCCTAAGAAGTGCTGGCCCCGCCTGAGTGGGTCTGCAGGGAATATAGAGAAATGAATCCGGTAATTCAGAAGTTGCATGAAGCGCAATTGCGCAAAGACCTTCCCGATTTTCGTCCCGGTGACACCGTGAAGGTGAATGTCCGCCTGCTGGAAGGCGAAGGCGAAAAGGTGAAGGAGCGCATCCAGGTATTTGAAGGGGTGGTGATTTCCAAGAAGGGCCGGGCAAGCAGCGCCAGCTTCACCGTGCGCCGCGTGAGCTTCGGCGTGGGCATCGAGCGCATTTTCCCATTGCACTCGCCCTCGATCGCGTCGATTGATGTGGTTGGCAAGGGCAATGTGCGCCGTTCGCGCCTCTACTACCTGCGTAACCTGCGGGGCAAAGCCGCCCGCATCAAGCGCGCCGCGCGCGAAGAGGCTGCCCCGGCGGAGACTGCCACCGCGAAGGCCTAAATTCTCTTCGACATTGTGTGCGAAAGG
Organism: Candidatus Eiseniibacteriota bacterium; assembly: GCA_035518915.1. Classification (GTDB taxonomy): domain Bacteria; phylum Acidobacteriota; class Terriglobia; order Acidiferrales; family UBA7541; genus Acidiferrum. The sequence continues at coordinate 99,169 of DATIXE010000071.1, read as the reverse complement.
GACGGGCGATGCCTGTCCCTTTTTGTTTTTGTGTGGTTGGTGAATCCCCCCAATCCAATTCGAGCGGAGTGGCCGAGTTGGCGACTATTCGATTTCCACGCGGACATCCCTGATTTTTTGAAAGTTCTGGTCGAACGATGCGACCGGGATGTTCCTGGCGATGGCTGCCGCCGCGATCAAGCAGTCCACGAAGTGGGCATTGGATCTCGCATAGCGGTCGAGCGCGTCCAGATGCATCGTTGCATCAGAGATTTCCACGCCGGGGCTGGAGATGAACCTGCCAAGGACCGAGGCAATATCTCCGCGTTGGTGCTCGTAGAACGATTCCAACACGAACACGCACTCCGCCAGAACGGCGGGCAGAACCACAATCGCCAGTTCGCCCCGATCGCAGGCATCGAACAGCTTGCCGGCGAGGGCGGCCTGCTTTTCGTTGTCCTGCACCAGGTGGCGGACGATGAGATTCGTGTCGATGAGCCTGGGCTTGCTCAACGAGGGCTCTCTCGGCCGCGTGCGGTCCTTGCGGCAGCCTCGCGAATTTCGGCGAAGGACATCCCCTTCCCTTTCTTGCTGGCCAACGCGCCCTTGAGCGCGCGCGTGCCGAGATGCACGCGGATCGTGACGTGATCGCCTTCCAGCGTGTACTCAAGGCGATCACCGGGCTTAATGCGCAACGCTTTGCGGATCCTGCCCGGAATTGTCGTTTGCCCTTTGCTGGTTACCGTGGAATGCACCGTGAAAGCTTCCTTACGTACGCGCAAGGTCCTTACATGCCAACTATCGCTTACTTTGGGCCGCTCGGCAAGGCGAAAGAGGGTGTGTGGCGGGGGGAGGAGTGCTAACATTCGTGCCGAACTTTCCACTATGGCGCGACTCTGCTCTTCCCGTTTCGAGCGAGCGGCGCGGCGGCTGGGCTGGACCCGCATCGCGGGGCTGGACGAAGCCGGGCGCGGCTCGCTGTTTGGCCCGGTGGTGGCCGCTGCCGTGATTCTGAATCCCAAGCGGCGCATCGTGGGGTTGGACGACTCGAAGAAGCTCCCGCCCGAGCGCCGAGCTGAATTGGCGGCGCGCATTCATGAACACGCAGTGGCCTGGGCGGTGGCGGAAGTGGACGCCCAGCGAATCGACGCGTGGAACATCTACCAAGCCAGCCGACAGGCGATGCAGGCAGCCCTCGAACAGCTTTCCATTCAGCCAGACTACCTACTGATTGATGCCATGCAGCTCGAAGTGATAATTGAGCAGAAGTCGCTGATTAAGGGTGACGCGCGTAGCGTCTCCATAGCGGCCGCGTCCATCCTGGCCAAGACGCATCGCGATGCGCGCATGGAGGAGTGGGACGCGGTCTACCCGCAATACGGGCTGGCGCGCCACAAGGGTTACGCGACGCCCGACCATTTGGAGGCGTTGCGGCTGCATGGACCGACGCCATTGCATCGGCATTCTTTCGCACCTGTCCGGGAGTCCGGGTGCTGGGCCGCAGGGGCGGTGCAAGAGGCGCTGCCACTGGAAATCTGGCCGAACGGATCGTAGCAAGACTTCGCCATTTGTTCGTTCCAAGTTTCCTATCAGCCACGGGGATAACTGCCTGTCTACACGGGTGTGCGGTTTCGTTGACGCACCCGGAGGCGGAGCGTAGCGTGAGACAAGTAAGGCTGCGTGGTTCCAGTACTTGCAGCCGTTTGAGGAGAAAGTCGCCGACGGCTTTCGGTGGGGAAGCTGTCGCCATGTCGCATGGCCTATAACAAGAGCAAATACGTCGAATCCGCACAAAAACTGCTGAACCAGGGGAAGGTAGCCCAGGCCATTGCGGAGTACCAGCAGATTTTGAAGTACGAGCCGCGCGACCAGGTCACGTTGATGACCATCGGCGAGCTGTACATCCGGCAGGGCGAAACGTTTCAGGCCATCGAATATTTTGAGCGCCTGGCGCAGTTGTTTGTGAGCGACGGATTCCTGACCAAGGCGATCGCGGTCTACAAGCGAATTTCGAAGCTGGCTCCGGAAGAAATCCGGCCACTCGAGAAGCTGGCCGATCTTTACGTGCAACAAGGAGTGATGAGCGAGGCGCGGCCGCTTTTCCTACAGCTTGCGGAATTGCACCTGAAGAACGGCAAGCAACCGGAAGCTATCGCGTTGCTGAAGAAACTGTTGCTGGCCGAGCCGGACAACCTGAGGATTCAGGTGCGCCTGGCCGATTTGTATCAGGCCATGGGGCAATCGAACGAAGCGGTGGAAGGGTACGTTTCCGCCGCCCAGCGCGCGCTGGCGCGGGGAGATCAGGCCGAATGCGAACGGCTGGCCGATAAGGCGCTACAGATCAACCCGAAGCAGCTGGACGCGTTGATTATCAAGGCGCGAAGCCACTCGTCGGTTGGCAATTCCCAGCAGGCCGCGGACATTCTGGAGCGCGTGCCGGATCTTGAGAAGGGAGGGGAACCAGCCGAACTTCTCCTGGATCTTTATCTTAAATCCTCGAACTGGGACGAAGCCACGACGCTGGCCCTGAAGATTTTCTCGAACGACCAAAAGAATTTCACGGCTACACAGAAGGTGACGGAAGCGCTGCTGGAATCGGGCCAGGGCGACCGGGCGATGAGCATGCTTTCGCAAATCCGCATACCGATGATTGACGCAGGCGAGCACGAAGGCGTGACGCACCTGCTGCAGGGGCTTGCCGACCGAATGCCCGGAAGGCTGGAGCCACTGGAATGGCTCGTGGACACCTTTGGGCGTACGAGCGACTCCTTCCGCCTGCCTGACGCGCTGGCGAATCTGGGCGACGCGCTGGCGGCGAACGGCAAAGTCGACCGCGCCAAGGAAGTTCTGGAACAGCTGGTCGATCGCGATCCCGAAAACGATTCCGCAAAGCGCAAACTAAACGACCTGCTGCGAAAGATGGGGGCCAAGCCGTCGGAACCCCCGCCGATTCCGGAACCCGCGGACCTGACGGAAACACTGCAGGCGGAGTTTCCCAAGGGCCCCGCAGCGAAGGTACGCGCGGGCTTGCAGATGGACGAGGCACCGAGCGTTGCTGCGCAGGCCGCGGCGCCAAACAAGCACAGCCTGGATGAGCAGGAGCTCGACGAGGAAACGCAAAAGTTTATCGCGCAATCGCTGACGGACGTTGATCTGTTCGCGAGCTACGGGCTGACGCAGAAGGCGATCGGTTTGCTGGAAGCCATTCTGCGGCGCGCGCCCATGCACACGCCAACGCTGGAGAAGTTGCTCGACTTTGTGCTTGGCGCGGGCGATGACCGGCGCACGGCCGAACTTGCAGCGCAACTCGAACACATTCACGGAATCCGGCACGATTCCCGAAGCAGCGAGCGTTTTGGCGAGCTGCGGCGCCGCTTCCAGCGGGCCGCGGGCTTGAGCGACGAAGAGATTGCCGCGGCAGTGGCGGGGGCCTTGCCGCAAACGGTAGAAACGCGTCCCGTCGAACCGGCGGGAGAGATTCCCCTGGCCGAGGTTTCCGCTGTCCAGGCGGAGGAAGCTGGCCCAGAAGCCCCGGAGATTCCCGAGGCGGAGATTTCGGTTCCGGAGACGGCCGCGGAACCCGCGAAGATCGAGGTTGCTCCGGCGCCAGTGGTAGAAGCAACGGCGTCAGCACCTGCTGAGCAGGCGGAAGAGGAAGTGGACCTCTCCGACGAATGGGCGTCACTGGTCGAGGAGACGCAAGAGTCCGCGCCGCAAGCAGCCGAAGTCGCGAGTTCGCAGGTAGCGCCGGCAGAAGACGAAGATTTGGCCGCGAGTTTCCTGGAACAGGCGATTTCCGCGCAGAAAGTTTCCGCTAAGCCGCCACATCCAACCGCTCCGCCTTCGACAGATTTACCGGAATTTGAGATTCCCTTGGAAGCGGCAGCGGCGGATTCCACGGAGACTTCGTTCGCGGATATTTCCGCAGAAGTGCCGACGGAAGCGCCTGGTCCAACTCCGCCGCCGCGGGCACACGCTTCCGAACCGGGAAAAGCGGCGCAAGAATTGCTGCCGGAAGAGGAACTCACCGCTTTGCCGGTGCCGGAGCATGCCGAGGTTGCTTCGGAAGGGCCGGAGCCGACGTTGGAGCTCCCGCCGAGCGTCCCGGTGCAAGAGTCCGCCGCCCAGCCGGAGATCGAGCTCGATCAGGACTTCGAACTCGTGCTGGAACCGGAACCGGTCGTGCCGGCGCACGAAATGCTGTCGCAAATTCCGCCGCCAAAGAGCGAGCCGCCCGCCGAGAAGGCGCCAGCAGCAGCCGTGGCTTCCGGCGACAAGGAATTTTCGACGGACGATTTTCTGTCCGATCTCGCCAAAGAGATGGGAGATCTCGGACTGGGAGAACTTACGCGACCCGAGGCGCATCCGGTGGCGGAAGGGGCAAAACCCGTGGCAAGCGGCGTGGCGCAAAATGCCTCGGCTGCCCCGGCTGGAGATAGCGGGCCGCTCAAGGACGTTTTCGACGAATTCCGCGCCGAACTCGGAGAGATGGGTTCGGAAGACGAGGACCTGGAAACCCACTACAACCTGGGCATTGCGTTTCGCGAGATGGGCCTGCTGGAAGAGGCCATCGGCGAATTCCAGAAGGTGGCGCAGGCAAACGATCGCGGAAGGGTATTCCGGTATTCGATGCAGTGCTGCACGCTGCTGGGTCTGGCGTTCATGGAAAAGGGACAGCCGGCCATCGCCGCGATCTGGTACGAGCGCGCCTTGCTGACACCCGGCATCGACACGGAAAGTAAACTGGCATTGCGGTATGATTTGGGAGTGGCCCAGGAGTCGGCGGGCGAACAGGACGCGGCGCTCAAGAGTTTCTCCCAGGTGTATGCGGTCAATATCGACTACCGCGACGTCGCAGAGCGCATTCATTCGCTGCAAAAGCCGGCTCGTTGAGATCCACGAAAATCTGCATCAGGGTGAGCGGATAGCGGATGAACCGAATCTTGCGCGCGATGACGGTCGTGTTGCTGTTTGAACTGGGCGCCCTGCTGCTGTATCTGCCGTGGTCGGCGTTCTGGGAACAGAATTATTTTCTGAGCCACTACCCGTGGATGATGCCGATCATGTTGCATCCCGCGATGAGGGGAATTGTCAGCGGCTTTGGCGTACTGGATATTTTCGTGGGTTTCGGGTTTTTCAGTTCTCGGCAAGTTCCTGCCCGTGTCTCTCCTCCCTCTAATCCGTAAGCCGTTGTTGTGCTATGTGACGGACCGCCTCGCGCTGGGGGGCAATTCTATTGTTGCAAAACGAATCCTGCTGGAAACGATCCAACGCGCGGCGGAAGCCGGCGTGGACTGGATTCAGTTGCGAGAGAAGGACCTCTCTGCAGGGGAGTTGGTGGCATTGGCCGGGGCCGCGAAAGATCGAATCGGAAGCGGTTCGGGATTGCTGATCAACGACCGGCTGGACGTAGCGTGTGCGAGTGGAGCGGCTGGGATACACCTTGGCGAGCGTAGCTTGCCAGTAAGGGAGGGACGGCAATTTGTTGAAGAGCGCTGCGGGAGGAGTGAATTTCTGATGGGTGTTTCCGTACACTCATTGGAAGCAGCCGTGGAGGCGGAGAACGGAGGGGCGGACTACGTGATTTTCGGGCCGGTGTTCGCCACGCCTTCGAAGGCAAGCTTTGGCGAGCCGCAGGGTCTGGCGGAGCTACGTGCGGTGTGCGGGGGGGCGAAGATTCCCGTCCTGGCGATCGGTGGGATCACACCGCAGAATGCGAACGAGTGCCTTAGAGCGGGTGCAAATGGAATCGCGGCAATCCGAATGTTTCAGGATGCTAGGGATCTGCGGCAAGTTGTGAGCCAATTTCGCAGCTTGACGCGCGAATGAGCTCGGTTGGCGTTGAGGCTGGGAGAGCTTATTCCATCAAGCGGCGCAGCAAGCGAATTTGTCCGGCATGGTAGACGTCGTGGAACGCCACGCCGTAAATTGTCGGCAGCAACTGTTTCGCGCGCGTCGTTTTCAGGGCGCGACGGATCGCCTGCTCGAGAGCCTTGTGTTCGCGATCGAGCAGGGCCAAATCCTTTCTCCAATCGGTTTCGCTGGCGTGACCTTTCACGGGCCGCGCGAAGAAATTGCTCCCCTTGAGCGAGAAAGAACCACGCTTACTCCCTTCGATCCGACGTCGCGCGACATATTTCCAGTAGGCTGCATGCAGGGCCAATTCCCAGATGTTGTGGCGGCCAGGACCGGGGCGCCAGGCGGCTTGTTTTGCGGTGACGCCTTTGAGCGATTGCCGAAGATTGGGACCATGCCAGGTTTTCTTTTCGTAGGCTTCTGCGAGAAGAACGAGCAGAAGGGTGTCCGTTTTCATATCCATCTCCAGCCGATCGCGCTAGTCAGCGGCGGTAGGTTGTGCGGGAGCCGGGGCGTCGTGCCGCCAGCCGGGATTCCCGAAAATATAGCGGAATTTGTTGGGCCAACCGGGCGCGTACCAGGCGTCGCGGGACATCTGCACCCACTCATGAAACGCAATGCGAATGGGATTGTGGGTGTTGATGTCGTGGGTGAGGCCGAAGCGAGGAGGGTCGGCGGGATTCTCCGGCTCGAACGTGCCGAAGAGTTTGTCCCAGATGATCAGGGTGCCACCGTGATTGCGGTCGATGTAGCGGGGATTCGAGCCGTGGTGCACGCGATGGTGCGAAGGCGTGTTGAAAAGCTTTTCGAGAGGACCCATCGAGCGCACTAGTTCCGTATGAATCCAGAATTGATAGAGCAGGCTGATGGCCTTCATGGCCATGATCAGGACCGGGGCGAACCCGACAATGGGCAGCCAAAGCCAGAAGACGAAGCTGCAAAAGCTTCCGGTCCACGTCTGCCGCAGGGCGGTGGAAAGATTGTAACGCTGCGACGAGTGGTGAACCACGTGGGAAGCCCAGAAGAAGCGGCACTCGTGACTCAAGCGGTGGAACCAGTAATAGCTGAACTCGTCGCCGAAGAAGAGCAGCCCCCAGGCCCACCACTGAAAGCCGATGGAGAAAATCGCGAAACGGTGGAGGAAAGTGAGAACGGAAAACTGCAGGGCTTTGGCGAGCAGGTCCACGAAAACGCTTCCGAGGCCCATGCTGACGCTGGCGGCGGCATCCTTGAACTCATAGATATCGCGACGCATTATCGCGCCTGCAATGGCTTCGGCAAGCAAAAGCAGCAAGAAGGCCGGGATGGCCAATGTGATCAGATCGGGCATTCGTAAGCCGGTTTAGAGCCGAAGTACTTGCGGGTGAGCGAAGTTCCGCCAGTGAACAATTCTACACCGGAGCGCCGAAGGCTGCATGCAGTGCGCGATGGCGCGGTGCCGGAAAACGGCGGCTACTTGTTTTGTCCGACGCGCGCGGAGTTGCGACTGGCGCGGGATTTCTTGTCCTGATAGAGGCGTTTATCCGCCGCTTCGAGCAGTTCCGAAGCGCCGGGGCCGTCTTCGGGGTAGACGGACAGGCCGATACTAACGGAAAGAGCGGGTGGTTCCTTTTGCAGGCGAAGGCAATTGCGGATGCGGTCGGCCACGGCGCGGGCGCGTTCTGCATCCGCGTTGAGGAGCAGGATTGCAAATTCGTCCCCGCCGAAACGCGCGGCAAGTTCCGTTGCGCGGCAATGGTCTTTCATGACGCTGGCGAGGCGCTTTAGCGCGAGATTGCCCGTCAGGTGGCCCATGCGATCGTTGATGAACTTGAGGTCGTCCAGATCCAGAAGCATCACGGCGAAGTGCTGGCCGGTGCGATCCGCGCGGCGAACTTCGCGCTCAAGGCAGTCCACGAATTCCCGGTAATTCGCCAGACCAGTGAGGCCGTCGTGGGTGGCAGAGTAGCGGACTTCGTCTTCGGATTTTCGCTGTTCGGTGATGTCGAGGGCCATAGCGACGCAGCCGATCACCTGGCCGTGAGTGCCGCGATAGGGTTCGATGCTCAGGTCGTAAAGGCGATTGGCAGTGGCGTACTCGATGCGGGAAGAGATGCCGCGGAGAGCCAGGTAGTGTTGCTTCACGGGGGGTTCGCTGGCTTCACGGCCGTGCACAAACTCCTGTATGGAGCGACCAATCGAATGATGGGGAAAGTCCTCGCACTGATGCGCTTTGCTTCCCCACTGGGATGTGATGTGGAGGCGGCGGTCGGTAGTCCAAAGATAAAGGGGCAGATTTTCGACCAGGAATTGAAGTTCTGCTTCTGCGGGGACTGTGGAAAATTCCGAAGGCGTGGCCCGGGCGCGCTCAAGGATCGCCAGAGGCTGGCTTTGGGGATTGCGGAGCAACGAGCGAGTCACGCAGACGGAAAGTTTAAGACCGCCTTTCTGCAAGCGTTCGGAAGTAATAAGGCTGCCGTCTGCGAACCGCGACGGGTCATTTAGAACTGCTTCGAGGTTCTGGAGCTCGTAGATCGGGAAGAGGGGGCGTGCGGAATTTGCGAGCATCTCTTCCGCAGTGTAGCCATAAAGCATTTCCGCCGCGCGATTCCAGAGGAACACCGTGCCGTCCAGCAGGTATCCGACGACGGCTTCGCGGGGATCAGACAGAAAAGCGTGCAATACCTCTTCAGAGTAGCGTGGCAGGTCCATCGAGAGACGCTATGTCCTTGCCGAGCGGAATTCGGCGGCGAGGGAGCGAAGTCCACGACCATGAGGGGAGGGAAACCCGCGCGCAAGAGGGTCGAGCGCGGCGGGCAAAGGCAAAACGCACTACAGGAAAGGAAGGATAGCATTGGAGGAGAGGGGAGTCAAAGAGGAGGATGGGCGAAGCGGCGAAAAGCTAACGAGTCCTAACAATTGGGATATCTGTGACTTACAAGAGATTTGATGGAGAGGAGAGAACCTGGGTCGGCGGAGATCGGAGCTCGAGTCCAGCCAGACTTGACGCGTAGTGCAACCCTTTTTGGGTTGGACTATTGGAGCGATTTGGCGGCGTCGTTGAGGATCAATGCGAGACGGATGCCAGCCTGCGCGAGGCGCTTCTGGACTACCGGTGCCGCGGCTTCCTGATACTTTTCGCCGATGGTGATGTGCATCTGCATCAGCCGTTCGCCGACGTTGTTGTCATCCTTACAGGAAGCCACGGGCACGGGCGTTACGACGGGATCTTTGGGGTGGAGCTTTCCGTAGGAGTAGCGCTCGGCGAGGTCGTGGCTTTCCCAAGCCCAATTCTCCACATGAATACCGGCGCTCTGCCACGCCGTCTCTTCGCCGGCAAAGGCCTGCTCCAGGAAATCGGCGTATTCGTGGGGGTCGGCGCCCTGCATATCGCGTTCGAGGATGGTGGTATCCCAAAGGGAATGGAGATTCGGCGTGAAGTGGCCGTCGTGATCATGCGGCTTGCGGCGGAAGAAACCGACGGGCACGCAATTGCCGCCCTCGTCATTGTTCGTTGTGGCATGCAGCGGCATGTGCAGGTCGCCGACGAAGTGGATCACGTAGCGAAGCGCGTCGGCGCGGAGACGCGGGTCGGCATGGGCATTTTTGAGGATGGCCACTTGATCGGCGATGGCTTGGGTAACGCAACCTGCCTCGCCGCAATATTTCGAGAGGGGAGCGCGTGGAGCGCCGCGAGGAATATCAATGTAGTGCCAGGGGCCGTTGTTGCGGGCACCGCGGATGTCGTCGGGCCAAGTGGCGCTGTCCGCGAAAATACTGCCGGCAAAGTTGCCGCACCAGCGCTTGAGCTGAGGATCGATGGGATTGTCCTTGAGCAGGGTTTCGAAAAGCTGGCGTGCCTGGGGCGTGAGATGGCCTTCGGCGATCAGTGCGACGGTTTGATGGCCCTTGCAGCCCCAGGCGAACGCAGGAGGGGCCACGACGGGGGTAGCGAAGAGAGCCAGGATAAGGCAACGAAAAAAGTGGGTTCGGATATTCACGTCAGGGCCTCGGATTGTTGCACTGGGAAATGTGGCATGGGCCAGCTAAGCACTCAACCAACGAGCGAAAGGCTTCCAGGACTCGGTGTGATCGCAGATCACGCGCAAAGCGGCAGTTAAGGGGATGGCCAGGATCAGGCCCATGCCTCCCCAGACCCAGCCCCAAAACAAGAGCGAAACGGTGATGGCCACGGCGTTCAAGCGGACCTGGCGGCCAACGAGTTGTGGAGCGATGAGATTTTGCGCGACCACGTGGATGCCCGTGAGCACAACGGCGATGATCGCAAAATGGCTGACGGACTTCCACTTGATGATGGCCAGCATAAAGCCGGGCAACCAGGCGAGTACGGCGCCCAGGTAGGGAACCATGTTGAGCAGCCCAGAGACGACGCCGGCCAGAACCGGGTAGTCCAGGCCGAGGATCATAAAAAAGATGCTGCTTAAAGCGATTACGACCATAGTGACCACGGTCATGCCGATGAGATAGTCCCGGAGGACATCGCGCAAATCCTCGAGAGTCTCTTTGACCTGAGTGCGTCGACTGACAGGAAAGAGTTGCAGCGTACCGTGCCAAACTTCGCGCTTCTCGGCGAGCATGAAAAAGACGAGAAACGGAACGAAGGTGCCTTCGAGTACGAGCGCGTACAAAGAGCCAATGCCGCGCACAATCAGATTGTGGACGGCGTTCGCCTCACCGGCGGACGAGATCAACTTGGGCGGGGGGCCGGCGTTCGTCAATTCGTTCACGCTGCCCTCGATGCCGCTGAGCCTTCTCTGGACCGCGCCGGTCGCGCTGCGGAGGGCCTCACGATATTTTGGCCAATCGGCGGCGAAGTCGGAAGCGCGCAGCCAGACGGTGTAGCCGACGGCCACGAGCACGAGGATCAGAAGCACGACGAGGATCAGCGCCCCGATGGTGCGCGGAATGCGAAGCCGCTCCATGAATTCCACGGCAGGGTCCAGAAAATAGGCGATCAGGACGGAAAGCAGGACGGTGATCACAACGCCAGCCGCGTAATAGAAGAAGAGCAGAAGAATTGCAATGGCGAGCAGGCGGAGACTGAAGGGCGAACCGGAGATTCGCAAGACAGTTGTATGCGGCGTTTCCGTCGTGGACACCGATCACCTCTATTCCAAACACGTTAGCACAACCTGGGGGATTCCCCAGCGGGCGGCGGGGCTTGTGACAAAATACTAACAAAAATTAACAGCGCTTAGTTCATGCCGCGAAAGAAACCGGCCGTTTGCCATTGCGGGTAGGGAATATGGCATGTGCTAGACTGCGGCGGGGTTGAGCTCCAGAAGAGGCGAGCGGAGAAATGGGCAAAGCGCTGTTTGGCACGGACGGAATCCGCGGAGTACCGGGCACGCCACCGTTGGACGACGCGACGCTATTCGCCACGGGAAAGGCGCTTGGCGAATTTCTGAAAAAAGAACTGGGTTCGGCGCACGTCCTGATCGGAATGGATACACGGGAATCTGGGCCGCACATCGCACAACTGCTTACGTCGGGATTGCAGGCGGCCGGAGCCAGCGCCGAGTTTGCGGGAGTGATCACCACTCCGGGCGTTGCATGCCTGGTGAGACAAAGCGACTTTCAAGCCGGCGTGGTGATTTCGGCTTCGCACAATCCATATCACGACAACGGTGTGAAGCTATTTTCGCACGCGGGGATGAAATTTCCAGATGCGGTGGAGGAAAAGCTCGAGACGGAAATTTTGCGGCTGCGAGGAGTAGAGGTTCCGGTGACGCGCCCTGGGCTGACCGCCAATCACGCGCGGCACGTGGAGTACCTGGATTTTCTCCTGGGCCGAGTTATTCCCGGGGCGCACCTGTCCAGTATGCGAATCGTGCTGGATTGCGCGAACGGCGCGGCATATCAGCTTGGGCCGGAGTTGTTTCGGAGATTGGGCGCCGATGTAGTGGCCATCGGTGTGGCGCCGGACGGAAGGAATATCAACGCGGGATGCGGTTCGCTGCACCTGGAGGGGCTGCAGAAGCGGGTGGTGGAGGAAGGCGCCGAACTGGGAGTGGCGTACGACGGCGATGCGGACCGTGCGCTGTTCGTTTGCAGAAACGGCCAGATCGTGAACGGCGACGGCGTCCTGTTGGCGGTGGGGCGGTATTTGCAATCAGAGGGGCAGTTGAAGAACAACCGCATTGTTGCCACGTCGATGTCGAACCTCGGCCTGGAGCGCATTTTGGAGCAAGAAGGAATTTCGCTGGCGCGGGCGGCGGTTGGGGACCGGTATGTGCTGGAGGAGATGCTTCGTTCGGGGAACAATCTGGGCGGGGAGCAGTCTGGGCACATCATTTTTCTGGATGATAGTCCCGCCGGAGACGGCTTGCTGACCGCAGTGAAGGTTGCCTCACTGGTGGCGCTGCGTGGTCCCTTGGAAACATTGGTGGTGGGATTGAAGGACTATCCGCAGGTCATCGTCAACGTAAAGGTCAAATCGAAACCGGAGATGAGCACGCTTCCGGAGGTTACCCGGGCGCTCGATGAAGCGAACAGGGCGCTTGGAGCGAACGGGCGCGTGGTGGTGCGTTACTCCGGCACCGAGACGCTGGCGCGGGTGATGGTCGAGGCGGAACATGCGGAAGACGTGAAGCGATATTCGGAATCGATTGCTGCGGCGCTGCGCACGGCCATCGGCGCCTGAGTACCCCTGATCCTGCGTGCAAGAAATGGCGAAGCCTCCGTTCTAAGCAAGACCGCACTGGAGGCTATTTGATGAACGCCATTTTTTCTTCCCGGTTTCGCTGGTTGCAAAGCCTATCTGCCCGGAAACGCGGCGTATTGACAGCTTTTCTTGTGTTCTCGGCGTTGCTGGCTGTGTCGTGGGTGGTCCAGCCACGCACAGACCGACAGATCGGACCGATAAGAAGGATTCCAGCTGCCCAAAACAGCGGAGTACGGCTCGAGCAAGAATTGAAGGCTCAGTGGGACCGTTTGAAGCAACATCCCAGGATGTTTGTGACGGCAGCCGTTCCCCCCAATGCGGGTGTGGACGCGGTGATCGGTGGAACCGACCCGGAGGCTCCCTTGATCGCTCGCGCCGCGGAACTCGCCATCACGACAAAGGATTTTCAACGTTCACGGACTAGCCTGGAGCAGATCCTAGAGCGCCATCACGGCTACGCCGCAAGGTTGCGAATGGTCGGCCTGCCCGCGGGGAGCACGCTGGCCGCGACGCTGCAGGTGCCTGCCTCCGAATTCGCCAGCGCCGTGAGCGATCTGAAGTCGCTAGGGAGCATCGAGCGCGAGGAACAGACAGCGGACGAAATTACGCAGCGGCGGGCCGAGCTGGAAGTCCGGCTGACGAACGCGCAACGCACGCTGGCGGGACTCCGGGAAACGGCGTCGCAGAAGGCGAAACTTGGGAAGCAGGTCGAGGTCGCGAGAATGCTGGCGAATGTCCGCGGAGAAATTGCGCGACTCGAGGCCGAACAGGAAGCGGCATCGCGCCGGGTGAGCTTCGCACAGGTATTTCTTACTCTCCGGGAGGAGGTTGTCCAGCCAAGTGTAGAATTTAGTGACCAGTTCCGAAGCGCAGCGCAGGAAGGGGCTTCGGACGCGCTGGCTACACTGTCTTCCATTTTGCTCTTTGGCCTCACCCGGGGTCCCGCCCTGATACTCTGGATGGCAATTGTGTTTTTCCCGTTGCGTTGGTTTTGGAGGAAATGGCAGTCAACTCATCGCGTGGCGCCTCTCGAAACGGAAACTTGACCGGCTTGCGGAACTCCGGAAGTCTGGCGTTTCCCAAAGTCTGTAGGAAGTTGCAAGCGGTTCTGTGAAAATTTGTATATTTCCGAAGGTGATGATGGGATGGGAACCATCCGATTTTCGTTAACTTCTTAACTTTCAGCACATTAACCTGAGGCAGGAAATCGAACGATCGGTGGCAAGAGGCTTGCAAACATGCATTCTAATTCATGAGATTGGCTTCCCGGGGTGGCTGGACCTCAACCTCGACTGAGTGTCCGGTTATTGGGGGGTCGAATCAACGAAGGGGGCTTGCACCGGCCCCCTTTTTTATTTTCCTGCCTGAGTGTTGAAATTCTCCACAGCCATTGGAAAGGGTTGCTCTAAATTGGTCGCCCGGTGGGTGTGCAACGCTTATTTGTTGTGGCTAAAAAAGTGAGCGGCCGGTGGGGGTGCCGGCCGCTCTGGCGTGGGGGATGGAGGGTATCAGCTGGAAGATGGGTCCGAATCCTTTGAGTGAGCCGGCCGTTCCACTGCGCTCGCCAGCAGCAGAACAACGCACAGGAGCAAGACCGAGATGATCATTCCGCTCGCCCGGAGTCGAACCTAACTCCCAACCACGAGTGACATTTTGCCGGAGGCGGTGGAAGGTGTCTCTAGACCCGTGGGTTCAATTGGGGCAGTACTTCGCGACGGGACTTTTGGTACTCATGGTTTGGTACCGGCGGGATGATGGCGCATGGCTGGGATTCCAAACGACAATTCCGTACAGGCTTTGGTGTGGTGAAATTATTTTGGCGCCAAGCGTTTGGAGTCATCGGCGTTTTCCGTGACGCATGGCGTCGACGGTAGATGGCGGGGTACGGTATCCTGTCTGAACTATGCATGATTTGAGCTATTTTCGTGACCATCTGGACATCTTCGCGGACATGGCGAAACGCCGCAATACGACCCTGGATCTCGATGGCTTCCGCGCGCTGGACAAGGAACGCCGCGAACTGATCACCGCGAACGAGCAGCGCAAATCGCAGCGCAATAAGGCCAGCGACGAAATCGCACGCCTCAAGAAGGAAAAGCAAAACTCGGACGGGCTGATCTCGGAAATGAAGCAGCTTTCCGAACTGATCAAACAAACCGACGTGAAGGTAGACGAACTCGACGCGCGCCAAAAGGAATTGCTGCTCACGCTGCCGAATATTCCACATTCGAGCGTACCGTATGGCAAGGGCGCCGAGGACAACCAGGAAGTCCGTCGCTGGGGCACACCGCCGAAATTCGACTTTCAGCCCAGACCCCACTGGGAAGTGGGCGAGCGGGCCGGAATCCTGGACTTGGAAGCAGCGGCACGGATCACCGGTGCGCGCTTTGCGGTCTATAAAGGCTGGGGAGCGCGGCTGGAACGGGCGCTGGCGAATTTCTTTCTGGATGTGCACACGCGGGAGCACGGGTACACGGAGATCCTGCCGCCCTTTCTGGTGAACACGGCATCGCTGATGGGGGCGGGGCAACTGCCCAAATTCGCCGCGGACCTTTTCAAGCTGGAGGGAACGGATTTCTGGCTGACGCCGACATCAGAAGTCGAGCTGCACAACCTTCATCGCGACGCGACGCTGAGCGAAGAGCAGCTTCCCATTCACGTGACCGCGTGGACGGCCTGCTTCCGTTCGGAAGCAGGAGCAGCGGGGAAGGACACGCGCGGTATCCTGCGGCAGCACCAGTTCCAGAAAGTAGAGCTCTTTAAGTTCACGCACCCGGACAAGAGCTATGAAGAGCACGAAGCATTGGTGCGTAACGCAGAGACGATCCTGCAAAAACTAGGACTGCACTACCGCACGGTGCTGCTATGCACCGGCGACATGGGATTTGCCTCGGCGAAGACCTACGACCTGGAGGTGTGGCTGCCTTCGAGTAGCGAATTTCGCGAGATTTCTTCATGTTCCAATTGCGAAGCATTCCAGGCGCGGCGCGCGGGGATTCGCTTTAAGCCCAAGGGAGGCGGGAAGAGTGAATTTGTGCACACCCTGAACGGATCGGGACTCGCCGTGGGGCGAACCTGGATTGCCGTCGTGGAAAATTACCAGCAGGCTGACGGATCGATCGTGATACCTGAAGTACTGCGGCCTTATATGGGAATCGATCGCATTCCAGGCCCGCAATAGACAACTTGGCGCGGAAACTTTTCTAAGTGCTTGAAAGTAAAAGAGTTATTGCGAATTACGGCCTTGATTTGGCAGACTCGTTCCACCCTTTTGTCCACGCAACTTCTTGAAACTACACATTTTCGTTTGACGCCCCGTTTTTCCCTGCATAAACTCGCCTCAACGCTGATTTGGGCATATTCACGTGCAAGCCCGAGGCTGCGCTCATAACTTCGATGACATTTATTGGCCGAATTCTTCGATTCTTGTTTTGGGTCCTGATCGTCTCCTGGAGCATTTCGCTGCTGCGGCGCTTGCTGACCAGCTTCGGGCAGGCGGGAACCAACCGGAATGAACCGCTCGACGTGCCTAGCAATACCGTGGCGCGCAAACTGGTCCGAGACCCCGTTTGTGGGATGCATCTGGCAGAGGGACTCGCGATTGTGGAACGCAGCGGCGGGCAGGCCGTGTATTTCTGCTCCGAAGAGTGCCGGAACCGATTTATAGGCGAGCCGAAGAAGTACGTGGCAAGTGCCTGAGGAGCATTGAACAGACGGAGTTCGGCCCGGAAATACGCAGATGAATTCAGAGACGAACCGAGGAAAGGACCGAAGCTGATGGCCACGGTCGCAAAACCACCCGTTCCCAACCGACCAACGGGCGCTCCACCGATGGTGCCGCGAATCGCACCGCGAGAGGAATTAAATCCTTTTCGAATCGCGCAAATCCAGTTTGATATCGCCGCCGAAGTGCTGAAACTCGATCCCGGTTTGCGGCAGGTGCTGCGCACGCCGAAGCGCATTTTGGAAGTGTCGCTGCCCACAAAAATGGACAACGGACAAGTGAAGGTAATGACCGGCTTCCGCGTGCAACACAATCTATCGCGCGGGCCGGGCAAAGGCGGAATCCGCTACCACCCCGGCGTGACGCTCGACGAAGTGAAAGCGCTGGCAGCCTGGATGACGTGGAAGACGGCGGTGGTGAACGTGCCGTTCGGCGGGGCCAAGGGCGGAATCATCTGCGATCCAAAGCGCATGTCCAAGAGCGAACTGGAGCGGATGACGCGACGATTCGCCAGCGAGATTCTGCCGGTGATCGGGCCGGACCAGGATATACCCGCGCCGGACGTGTACACGGATTCGCAGACCATGGCCTGGATCATGGACACCTATTCCATGATGGTGGGTCACACCGTGCCGGGCGTGGTAACCGGGAAGCCGATTTCGATTGGCGGTTCGCAGGGACGTGCGGAGGCAACGGCCCAAGGACTGGTTTACGTAGTCGAAGAAGCCTGCAAGGTGAAGAAGATTGCGCTGCGTGGCGCGACCGTGGCGATCCAGGGATTTGGCAACGCCGGGGCCACCGCGGCGCGGCTGCTGGCGGACAAGAAGGCGAAAATCATCGCGCTGAGCGACACGCGCGGTGGCGTGACCAATTCGCGGGGGATCGATCCGATCAAAGCGATCCGCTACAAGGAACGGGCTGGGACCGTGGTCGGCATGCCGGGCGCTTCTCGGATTTCGAACGACGATTTGCTAACTATGAAGTGCGACATCCTGGTTCCCGCGGCGCTCGAAAACGTTATCACGCTGCAGAATGCGGAGGCGGTAAAGGCCCGAATCGTGGCCGAGGCGGCCAACGGGCCCACCACTCCGCACGCGGACGAAATTCTGGCGCGGCGCGGCATCACCGTGCTGCCCGATATTCTGGCGAATGCGGGCGGCGTGACGGTGAGTTACTTCGAGTGGGTGCAGAACCAGGAAGGCCTACTGTGGGATTCGGACGAGGTGAACGTGCGCTTGCAGAAGATTATCGTGCGCGCGTTCCACGACATGCTGGAAGCCATGCGGAAGCACCACGTTCCACCCCGCGCAGCCGCGATGACGGTGGCGGTCGGGCGGGTCGCGGAAGCGACGCTTGTGCGCGGCCTGTTCCCGTGAGGCGATTCGCCAGACTGTGAGCTGTAAACCTCTATTTCTAATTTTTCCTGGACGAGAAGCGGCTCAACCGCAACCGACGGGAATTCCGGAAACGGCGTTCTGGCCGAAAACTCACTGAAAAATTCCTTGCAGAGCAAAATTAACGCGCGTACATTCGCAGATGCCGGGCGTTTTTCCGGGGCGAGAGGCGAAAACCTCGCGCCGGGGAAGACGTGACCGGCTATTTTGTTCACCGAGCGAGGCAAAAGGCACGACATCATGAGCCATCTGCACGTGCAAGGAATCTCGGCGCCCCCGGTTCTGCTGACGATCGCTGGGTTCGATCCCAGCTGTGGCGCGGGCGTGGGAGCGGACTTGAAAACGTTCGCGGCGCACGGCTGCTACGGCACGGCGGTGATTACTTCGCTGACCGTGCAAAGTACGCAGGGCGTGGAGGCAGTACACAACACGCCGAGCGCGGAATTGCGGGAGCAGCTGGAAGTGCTGGTGAAGGATTGTGAAATCGCCGGAGTGAAGATCGGCATGCTGGGCAACCGCGGAAACGCCGTGGTGGTAGGGGAATTTCTGAGCGCGCACAATTTCGTGCATGTGGTGCATGACCCGGTGATGAAGTCCTCCAGCGGGACAGAATTATTGGACGCCGGAGGCATCAAATATATCGGGACTGAATTACTGAAGCGGTCCAGCGTGATCACGCCGAACGTTCCGGAAGCCGAGGTGCTGACGGGCCTGACGATCAAGGACGTGGCAGACATGGAAGCGGCGGCGAAAAAGATCATCGAAATGGGCGCGCGGGCTGTGATCGTAAAAGGGGGCCACATGGAAAAAGCCGTGGACGTGCTGCACGACGGGAAGGATGTTCACCACCTCGGTGGCGACCGGGTGAAACTCGACAATACGCACGGGACGGGATGCACCTTCGCCTCCGCGATTACCGCGCAGCTCGCCGCGGGGAGGGCGCTGCTGGAAGCCACGACTTTGGCCAAAGCGTATGTCATGAAGGCAATCGAAAAGGCCTACCCGGTGGGCAAGGGAAGAATTCCGCTGGATCATTTTTACCGTATGAAGATTGAGCCCATGGCACGGGGCACGCACGAACTGCCGACGCACGGTCTGCACCCGGCCGCGGAACCCGCGGCACACTGAGGAAGATTTCAAGACCATTTACCTCTTATCAGCCGAAGAGGGCAAGGAGGGAGAATGCAGAAGATCTTTCGTTGCAAGGAGTGCCAGCGAGGAATGCGCGTCGTGGGTTCGACAGGGCTGGGCAAGGAAATCGAACGCACCGTGCGCTGCCCGTACTGCAAGGCTAGAAACAAAGTGAAGTGGCCGCGCGGGGACACCTTCAACGTGCAGCGCGTGGGAAGCCGGTAATTCCGGCCATCAGTTGCGCTGGCAACTCACCACCCACCACCCCCTCCACCCCCTCCCCCTCCGCCTGAACCCCCACTTCCGCCGCCACCGCCCGAGCCGGGAGCCGTTGACGAGGACGAAATCGCGCTGGCGAGCGAGCTTCCAAAGGAAGACGCGAAGCCTGCGCCAGCGAAGGAATTCCACGAGGAGCCCGAGTAGAAAGAAGGGGTGTAGCCGACAACACCATTATTGGGGGACGATCCGGCCTGGGCCAGGACTCCGGAGAACTTTTGGGCCCAATCCTGTTCCACGTCCAAGGCTAGCGCATAGGGGAGGAATTTTTCGAAGGTTTGCGGCGTTTGTTGGGGTGGCATGGCGCGATTCAGGCGGTCGCCGTCCACGGCGCCGAGGAACATCTTGAAGCCTTCGACTTGATCCATCAGGCGGCGGCCGGCAAAGGTGGGCGCCTTCATCAGATGGACGAAGACCCCATGGAGAATTCCGGTCGCAATTAAAAAGACGCCGAAGGACAAAGAGGTGAATTTGGCCAGAAGAAACAGGCCAAAGACCTCGCCGGCCAGAAACGGCAGAGCAAAGATCGAGAGAAAGACGGCCTTGCCGATGCCGATAAGCGAATCACTGCCGTGCCGAACGACGTCCCGCCACGCGGCAACCAAGTTGAGGATCATGGCCGAAACGCCGACGGTCCACATGGCGAGCCAAACGCAGATGAAAATGCCGCCGAGGCTCTGGGGATTGCCGAGCGCAAGGAAATATCCGGCCGCGACGAATACAGAAAGAAAGATCGCCGGAATCAGGTAACGCGAATTCGTCACGAAATAGACACGTTGCTCGGCGGCTTTCAGCCATTTCTTGACGGCGACGATCGCCGCGTGGATCGCGAGGTGATTTTCCTGCTGCAGGGTGATTTGCGTGCGGCCTTCGAACAACACGCCCGCGATTTGTTTCTCATCGGCTGTCAAGACGCTTTCGCTGGCTCCGGTGAGGGTGAGTGTGTACACGCCATACTGCTCGGTGATCTTCAGGTAGCCGCGCACGGCCATGTCGAGAGCAGCCGCGGCGAACGTCTTGTTGTCATAGCCCATGCGCATCAGATAGCGCATCGCCGACGGAGAAAGGTTGGCCGGAGGTTCGTAGAGCGCCATCACCACGCCACGCGCGGGATCGCGGCCGACGGCGGACCAGGCGATGAGGTAGTAGAGGAGGGCGACGCAAAAACCGGAAACGAGCAGGAGCGCGCCACGGTTATCGCGAAAGAAGAACTCCAGCTTTTGCGAAGTAGTGGGCTCGGTGATGTAGCCCTTGGGCCATATCAGCAGGGCGCTGAGTCCTTCGCGAGGTTGCAATGGGCGCTCGGCGGTGAACTCATACGCGCCGTTTTCGGCAGAGGCGGTCAGATCCTCCTCGCGCGAGCCCTGCGGACCGGTGAACCCGGAGAGCTTTACCACGCTAGCGGGGAGGCTGGCAGGAAGATGGAAGGTAGCGCTGGAATGGTCGATGGGGAAGGCCCAACCGTTGCCGGTGACGTTCCAGAAGAGTTCGTCATGATCTTTGTAGAAGCCGAGTTGGCGGTTGGTGGTGTAGGTGATCGCATAAACGTGGCGGCCTGCCGGCACGTAGAGTTTGGGATTGCCGAGATAGATGCGCTTGCCGTTGAACTGATCCTGCACACGGAAGGTCTCGGGTGATGAATCGAGTGTGGCGGAGAGCATCTGGAAGCCGACGGTATAGCGAGTGTTGAAGGGATCGGAGTAGGAGGTTGGAAAATCACGGTAAATGCCATGCCGGATGCGCTGGCCGGCGGCGTAGACGGTGATGGTTTCGGTGACGAGCAGCGAGGAATCGTACTGGAGAGTGACATCGCTGTGAAAATTGAGGATACGTTCCGACTGAGCCGGCGTCGAGCGACTCGCCAGTAAAAGGGAGAGGCTCAGTAGCGTCAGGCGAATTGTGCGGGAAAGCCGCATCGTTGTTCCTGTCACTAGTGTATCGGCAAGGGAAAGCGAATTGCCAAGCGAGCGGCGAGAACGCCAATTGCGGATCGGGCACCAGTGGACTTGCGAGAAGGGAGCTGGCCGGGCGTTCTAGGCGCGGAAGGCGAATTTTCCTCCAACGATCGTGGCGACGGGGCCGCCGAGGAAGGGATGCCCATCAAAGGGCGAATTCCGGGATTTGCTGGAGGTTTGCTTGACGTTGTAGGTCCACGGACGATCCAAAGAAAAAATCGTGAGGTCGGCGGGCTCGCCGGGGGCAAGGGAGCGCTTCTTGCCAAGAACGCGCGCCGGGCCGGTGGTGAAGAGTTCCACCATGCGCATGAGCGGGATTCTTTTCGGGTGGACGAGTTGCTCAAGCGCCAGGCCGATGGCGGTATCGAAACCGAGAATGCCGAAGGGGGCCTTGTCGAATTCGACGTCTTTGATGGCGGGTTCGTGGGGAGCGTGATCGGTGGCGATGGCGTCCACGGTGCCGTCGGCGAGGCCGACGAGCAGGGCTTCGCGGTCTTCGCGCGAGGCGAGCGGCGGATTCATCTTGAAGCGGGAATCGTAGGTGACATCCTCGTCGGTCAGCGTGAAGTGGTGGGGGGTGACTTCGCAGGTGACGCGCAGGCCATGCTGCTTAGCGAAGCGCACCTGTTCGAGAGAGGCGTTTGCGGAGAGATGGGCAATGTGGAGACGCGCTCCGGTGAGTTCGGCAATTTGGACGTCGCGCGCGACACAGACGGACTCCGCCGCCGCAGGCATGCCCGGGAGGCCCAGGCGAGTGGAAGAGATGCCTTCGCGCATCACGGCACCGGCGGCGAGCGAGACATCCTCGGCGTGCTCGATGACGAGAAGATCGAGGCTGCGGCAGTAGTCCATGATCTGCCGCGCGAGTTTCGCCGTGGCAATAGGCTTGCCATCATCGGAGACGGCGACGATCCCGGCTTCACGCATGGCGGCGATTTCGGAGATGGATTCGCCCTTGCTGCCGACACTGGCGGCACCGATGGGCCATACGCGGACGTGGCCGTGAACCTTAGCGCGGTCCACGATGAAGCGCGTGATGGAGGCGTTGTCGTTGACGGGCTTGGTATTGGGCATGCAGCAGACCGCGGTGAAGCCCCCGCGGGCGGCCGCCTTGGTACCAGTTTCGATGGTTTCGGAGTTTTCCTGGCCCGGCTCGCGGAGGTGGACATGCATGTCAATGAAGCCAGGGGCGACGACGAGGCCCGAAGCGTCGAAGAGTTCCGCGCCGTTTGCTCGGGAGATTTTTCCGGGCGCGGCGAGTTCCGCGATAGTTTCGCCGTCGAGAAGCACGTCGCGGATCGCGTCAGATTGGGAAGCCGGATCGAGGACGCGGCCGTTCTTAATCAGAAGCATGCGCGGATTCCTTGGATTTCGTTTCGGGTTTGGCTTCGAGGGCGGGATGGGTGCCTTCGGTGGCGCCAATCATGAGGAGATAGAGGATGGCCATGCGGGTGGCGACGCCGTTGGTGACTTGTTCGAGGACGGCGGATTGCGGGCCGTCAGCCACCTCGGGAGTGATTTCGATGCCTCGATTAATGGGGCCGGGATGGAGAATGATGGCGTCGAGCTCGGCGAGTTTCATGCGTTCGGCATTGAGCTGGTAGAGCAGAATGTAGTCGTTCTGGGAGAGTGAAGGCTCGTAGAGGCGCTCGGTCTGAACGCGAAGTACGATGATCACATCGGCGCCTTCCAGGGCCTCTTCCACCCGATAGACGCAGCGAATGGGCGTGCCGGGGGGGCCGATTTTCTCGAGTTCACGCGGAACCCACATGGCGGGGCCGCACAGGGTGAAGCGGCATCCGAACTTTCCGAGCAGGTGAATGTTGGAGCGGGCGACGCGGGAGTGCGCGATGTCGCCGAGAATGGTGACGTTGAGATCGTCCAGGTGGCCGACACGGTCGCGGATGGTGAGCGCGTCGAGAAGGCCCTGGGAAGGATGCTCGTGGGTGCCGTCGCCGGCGTTAATGACGGGAATTTCCAGGTGGCGAGCTACGAAATCGGCGGCACCCGACGAGGCATGGCGCATGACGAAGCAGTCCGGGCGCATGGCGTTGAGATTGTTGGCGGTGTCGAGAAGGGTTTCGCCCTTTTTGAGGCTGGAAGCTTCGGCCTGGAGGTTCATGGTATCCGCGCCAAGGCGGGAAGCCGCGGTCGCGAAGCTCAGGCGAGTGCGCGTGGAGTTCTCAAAGAAGGCGAGCGCGACGGTCTTGCCGCGGAGCGTGGCGAGTTTTTTCAAGGGGTGGCGCTGGATTTCCTGGAAGGGCTTTGCCTGGTCGAGAATAAAAGTGAGTTCGTCCGCGGAGAGCGGTTCGAGAGCCAGGAGGTCGCGAAAGCGATAGGTCAAATGTACGCTCGATTGCACGCGAGGAAGAGCGCGCCTCGTCTGGGAACATAGTTTACGCGATGGATAGGAAGAAAGGAAATCAGCGAGCAGCGAGCGGGAAGCCAGACAATGCCGGCGGGCCGTTTGGTAGAACCTGCGGCTGTGGTGGGGTAGAAAAGTAACTGGCCAGGTGTCGACGCATGGTAGGGGCGGTTGTTGGCTCGAAACTACTCGACGCGGTCCACGAGGACGACGCGTTCTTCGTTGTCGATTTCCGTGAGGCGGACTTCGATGATTTCGGTATCGCTGGTTTGCACTGTGCGGCCGACATATTGGGCTTCGATAGGCATTTCGCGGTGGCCACGGTCGATGAGGACGCAAAGAGAAACGCGTTTCGGGCGACCGAGGTCGAAGAGACCGTTCATTGCGGCACGAATGGTGCGGCCGGTGTAAAGCACGTCGTCCACTAGGACGAGGTCCAGGCTGTCCACTGCGAAGGAGATATCGGAGGACTGCAGCACGGCTTGCGGTGCGACCTTGGAGAGGTCATCGCGGTAAAGAGTGATGTCCAGCGTGCCGACGGGAACCTCCACGCCGTCGATGCCACGCATGGCGCGCGCTATGCGCTGTGCTAGCGGAACGCCACGTCGACGGATACCGATCAATGCGAGGCTTCGCGTGCCCCCACTTTTCTCCACGATCTGGTGAGCCAGGCGCTGAAGAGTACGGTCGATTTCAGCCGCGGACATCAGTTGTGATTTTTCGACGATTCGCATGTTTGCGTAATGCTAGCACAAGTCTGGAATACGGGAAGTGCCGGCGTGCGCGTTCCTGCGGGATCGCTCGCGTGACAGAGAGGCGTGCTAGACTTTCGCCGAGTTTAAACAGGAGAGCCTCATGAGGAATTGCGGCAAACGGAATCTGCGCGTTGCGCGAACAGTGGCGCTGCTAGTGGCGGGGATTTTGTGCTTTGCGGGAAGGGGCGATGCGCAGCCGGGCAAAGAAGCACCCGCGAGAAAAGTTGACGCTCCGAAGCGGCCGAAGCTGATCGTATTGATTGTGGTGGACCAGATGCGCGGGGATTACGTCGATAAGTTTCAAGGAGAATGGAGCGGGGGCTTCAAGCGATTGTTGAACGAAGGAGCGTGGTTTCGCTCAGCGGCATATCCGTATGCAGCGACGGAGACCTGCGTGGGGCACTCGACGATCTCTACAGGTACGTTTCCGGCGAGTCACGGCATGGTGACGAACACGTGGTGGGACCGCGAGCAGCAGAAGTCCGTGACGTGCACGGCGGATCCAAAGGTGAAGAACACGGCGTATGCGGGCAAGAGCACGAAAGGCGGCGATTCGGCGTGGCGGATGCAGATTCCCTCATACGCAGAAGAGCTGAAACTTCAAACGGGGAGGAGTACGCGGGTAGTAACCCTATCTTTAAAAGCGCGCGCCGCGATCACCATGGCAGGGCATAAGGGAGACTCCGTGACGTGGATGGATACGATGTCGGGCGCGCTGGTAACGTCCTCGGCGTACGGGACGATGCCCTCTGTGGAAGAATTCGCGAAGCAGAATCCGGTTTCCGCAGACTATGGGAAGACCTGGGCGTTGTCGCTTCCGGACTCCTCGTATCTTTACGACGAAGCGGCGGAAGGCTCGGAAATTCCCGAAGGTTGGACGGCGACTTTCCCACACGCCTTGCGAGGAAAAGCAGGTAGCAACGCGCCGGACGAAGAGTATTACGAGCAGTGGGCCACGAGCCCTTACGCAGATACCTATTTGACGCGACTCTCAGAGTCGGAAGTGGATGCCCTGGGTCTCGGAAAATCCGGCGGCACAGACTTTCTGGGAATCAGCTACTCTTCGGTGGATTACGTAGGGCACGCGTTTGGGCCGCGCAGCTGGGAAATCCAGGACATCCTGGTGCGGCTGGACAAGGATCTGGCGGACTTGTTTGCCCACCTGGATAGGAAAGTTGGCTCGGGGAACTACGTGGTGGCACTGAGCGCGGATCACGGCGTGGCGCCGATTCCGGTGGATATGCGGAAGACTGGGGTGGATGCCGGGGTGCTCCATTTGCCGGAACTGCAGGAACGAATCGAGAAGGCAGTGGAACGCTATCATTTTGAAAAGCCCATCGTGGCTCGAATGGTGAGCAATGATGTTTACTTTGCGCCGGGAGTATACGGACGGCTGAAGGCAGAACCCACGGCCATGGAGGCGATGCTGGAAGCAATCCGCACCATGCCGGGAGTCTCGGCCGTGTACCGTGCGGAAGATCTGAGCAACGGAACGACACCGATTTCTCTCACCCGAAGAGCCGCCGTTCTGAGTTATTTTCCCGGACGGAGCGGGGACTTGTATGTCTTGCAAAAGCCATACTGGCTGATGGAAGGGTCGCCATGCGGAAATGGCACCGTCACTGGGACGAGCCATGGGTCGCCTTATTACTATGATCAGCACGTTCCTGTGTTTCTGATGGGATTTGGGATTCAGCCCGGTGAGTATTTCGATTCGATTACGCCGGCCGATATTGCCCCGACGTTCGCGGCGCTGACCGGAGTGACCCTTTCAATGCGCGATGGCAAGGTGTTGGCTGAAGCATTGAAGAAAGGACGGAGCGCACAAGCACAGCACTAACCAGCGGACGCGATGCTCAATTCAAGCGCGCCAAGCCTGGTCCGAGCACCGATGAGGATTTTTATAGATGCCTGGGAAATATCCACAGAATCTCCACCTGGTACCCCGCACCACCGGCCAAGGTGCCTGGCTTCGTGGTATTCTCACGGACGGTGAATTCTACGGACCGCGTTGACCTCAGTGTGAGGGTTGGCGCCCTGCGCCTTACTAATCCCATTATTGCCGCCAGTGGAACTTTTGGGTATGGGTTGGAATTCGCCCGACTGGTGGACCTGAATCGCCTGGGTGGGTTCGTGACGAAGGGCATCTCCCTGGAGCCGATCGAAGGGGCTGCCCCGCCCCGTCTTTGCGAGACTCCATCGGGCATGCTGAATGCCGTGGGTTTGCAAAACGTGGGAGTGACGGCGTTCGTCGAATCCAAACTGCCACTGTTGCGAAAATACAACACCCCCGTCATCGTCAACGTATTTGGTTACTGCCTGGAAGAGTATGTAGAGGTCATACGCCACCTTGAGGACGCCGAAGGAATTGCCGCTTATGAGCTGAATATTTCGTGCCCGAACGTCAAAATGGGAGGGATACAGTTCGGCAGCGACCCTGCTCTTGTCGGCGAGGTGGTTGCAGCGGCTCGGAATGCTGCTCGGCGACGGCCACTCTGGGTGAAATTGATGCCGCTTGTTACGGACATTGGACTTATTGCCCGAAGTGCCGAAGTGGCCGGGGCCGACGCATTGACTGTCGCCAATACTTTTCCGGCAATGGCAGTCGATTTTCGGAGCCAAAAGTCACGTTTAGGGAATCTGACGGGCGGGTTATCGGGCCCGGCGATCAAACCGATTACCTTGCGGCTCGTCTGGGAGGTGTACAAGGCGGTCAAGGTGCCCGTAGTGGCCTTGGGAGGAGTGGAAACCGCCGAAGACGCGCTGGAATACATCAGCGTGGGCGCGACCGCCGTACAGGTGGGAACGGCCAGCTTCTCTGACCCGAAGGCCAGTGAGGCAATTGCGGGGGCCCTGGAGAGGGAGCTTTCTAAGGCTAAGATATTTACTTTCAGTGAGTTAATAGGAAAATTCCGAGCAGAAAATGGTTGACATAATGCGGTATTTTTGATACACTTTTTTAGTTTTTGTAGCGAAATGAACACACTATGAGACGACCACTCTTTCTAGCATGGGCCGCGATACGCTGGGTGCCACTGATGTTCCTAATCGCACCGGCGATGGAAGCACCTCTTGTGGCTTTGAAGAGCGAGCCCGTCAAGCCAATCAAAGTGTGGGCGGGCAACGCCAGCTGGTACGGGCCAGAATTCGATGGCCGGAAGACCGCAGATGGGGAGCGCTTCAATTCTGAGGCGCTGACCGCCGCGCACCCCACGCTCCCTTTTGGCTCCTGGGTGCGAGTGGTAAACACACGGAACGGGAAGTTCGAAGTTGTACGAATCAATGACCGGGGTCCCTATCAAGAGGGGCGCGAAATTGATGTATCCTATCGCGTAGCCCGGAAGATTGGCCTGATCCACTCAGGAGTGAGCCAGGTGCGGCTGGAGCTGATGCAGCTGCCACCGAAGCACACCCGAGCCGAAGCCAGCCCAAACTAGACCCTTCGGGCGCATCGCCGACCCGACCTTGACCTTTGACGCCCATCCACGCAGCAGCCTGATTGTCGCGCTCGATTTCGATTCCCTTTCCACAGCTCTGAAATTCGCCGAAAAGGTTGGCGACCTGGTGGGCATGTTCAAGGTGGGGAGCCAGCTGTTTACGACGGCAGGCCCCGAGGCAGTTCGCCAGCTCTCGAAGCTGGGCGCCGAAATTTTCCTCGATCTGAAATTCCACGACATCCCAAACACAGTTGCGGGAGCAGTACTGGCCTCCGCGGCCCTTCCCGGCGTGCAGCTGGTAAACGTGCACGCACTGGGCGGAACCGCGATGATGCAGGCAGCAGCGCAGGCCGTAAGCGCCGGAGTGCCAATGGGCGCGGACCGGACGCGGCTCCTGGCGGTGACGCTGTTGACAAGCATGGATACGAAGACGGTGCGCGAAGTGGGGATCAGCGGACCGGCCAAATCGCGCGTCGTGAAGCTGGCCAGGCTGTCACAGGAAGCCGGAGTCGACGGGGTGGTGGCGTCGGTTCAGGAAGCTAAGGCGATCCGCAAGGCGTGCGGGCAAGAATTCCTGATTGTAACGCCCGGAGTCCGGCCGAAATCAGGCGATCTGAAGCAGGACGATCAGGCGCGCACGGCAACGCCGCGGGAAGCAATTCGCGCGGGTGCAGATTTTATTGTGGTAGGCAGACCGATCCTGGCGGCGACCGATCCGCGCGCCGCAGCACAAGAAATTGTCGAGGAAATCGCGGCAGCGAAGCCGTGAGTTCGCATTCGAACCGATGCAGGCCCGATTGTAGATGGGGGCGGCTACCATTCGCTCTACCTTCCCATGACTGATTCCGGTAAAAGCCTAATCGTCGGTACCGCGGGGCACATTGACCACGGAAAATCCACGTTGGTCCACGCGCTGACCGGAACGCATCCGGACCGGCTGGAAGAAGAGAAACGGCGCGGCATTACGATCGACCTGGGCTTCGCCTTTCTCGAAGACGTAGGGGTGCGCTACGGTTTCGTGGACGTGCCGGGACACGAACGATTTGTGAAGAATATGCTTGCCGGGGCCTCGGGGATTGACCTGGTGCTTCTGGTGATTGCGGCGGACGAGGCGATCAAACCGCAGACGCGCGAACACTTCGATATTTGCCGGCTGCTGGGAGTCCAACGCGGAGTGATCGCGCTGACCAAGTGCGACCTGGCGGACCGCGAAGCGCGCGAGTTGGCGCGACTGGAGATCGAGGATTTTGTCAAAGGAACGTTTCTTGCGGGCGCGCCGATCCTCGAGGTCAGCGCGAAGACTCAGCAAGGCCTCGCGGAATTGAAAGCGGCGCTGCGCGAGGCCGCGAAAGAATTGGCGGTGAAGGACACTGCTCGCTATTTCCGGCTGCCGATTGACCGCTCCTTTGTCGTGAAGGGTTTCGGAAGCGTGGTGACCGGCACGCTTTTCTCGGGTGCCGTGGGCCTCGGTGATGAAGTGGAACTTTTGCCGGGTCAAAAAGTGCTGCGCGTGCGAGGGCTGCAGAGCGGCGGAAAAAGCGTGCAGCGCGCGGAGGCGGGCCAGCGAACGGCGGTGAATCTTGCGGGAATCGAGCACACGGCCATCCGGCGCGGCATGGTGCTGGCCAACAAAGGCCGGCTGAAAACGACGCGGCGCATTGATGTGAAGCTCGAACTTCTGCCCACTGCGCGGGCACTGAAACACCGGGCGCGGGTGCATTTTCACTCCGGGACCCTCGAGACCGTCGGCGAGATTTATCTACTGGAAGGCCGCGAATTGCCAGCAGGAGAAAGCGCGATGGCGCAGCTTCGCTTGCAGGACGAGGCGGTGTTGGTTCGCGGCGACCGGTTCATCATCCGGCAATTTTCCCCCGTGGTAACGATTGGCGGAGGAATGGTGCTCGATCCGCACGCTCGGCGCTTTGCCGCGAAAGACACGGGCCGGAGGCAGTTTCTGGAGACGTTGCAAATCGGAAGCCGTCAGGAGATTCTGCTCGCGATGGCAGAGCGGAACATTTTGGGAATCACCTCGGAAGAGATCATTGTTCGCACGGGATGGCTGGAAGCAGAGGTGAATGCCGCCGCGAAGTCGCTGGTGGAACAGCAATCGGTGCAGCCAGTTTCGAACGAACCGCTGATTCTCTTAAGCGAAGCGCGCTTCTCGCAAATCCGGAAGGAAGCGATGGCCCGGGTAGAGCGTTTCCATAAAGAGAATCCGCTATTGCGCGGGATGACGCGAGAGGAGCTGAAAGTCGCTCTGGGCCGTAGGGTACGGCCGGAGGCGTTTTCGAGCGTCCTGCACATTTTGACCACGGAGAAACAAATCGTGGTCGAAGGCGAGATCGTAAAGAAGGCCGGCGCCGAGATCACACTGACAGCGGAAGAGCTTCGCGCGCGTGAGCAGATTGTCCAAGCATTCGCGAAGTCGGGGCTGGCGGTGCCTTCGGTGAAGGAAGTTCTGGCGCAGTTGAAAATCGAAGCGGCGCGCGGGGAGAAGCTTCTGCAGATACTGTTGCGCGAAAAGGTGCTGGTGCGGGTTTCGGCAGAGCTGATATTTCATCGCAACGCGCTGGACACACTGACCGGCTTGCTCGCGCAGTACAAAAAGACGAAGGGCGAGCGGATCAGCGTTCCGGGCTTCAAGGAACTCACGGGTGTCACGCGGAAGTACGCGATTCCCCTGCTGGAACACCTGGACCGGCAGAGGTTGACGCGCCGGGCGGGGGACGAGCGTGTTATTCTTTAGGGGATTGCTCGAAGCGTGTTCCGGGCCGCAACAAACCCCTTTCCTCGCAAGATGCGCTGCAACCCGGACGTCAAGGACGGGGCGGAGGTAGTTCATGGGTGAGTTTAGTATTTTTCATTGGCTGGTGGTGCTGGCGGTGGTGCTGATTTTCTTCGGCGGCCGGCGAATTCCCGAGGTGATGAAGGGTCTTGGCGAAGGTATCCGCAGCTTCAAGGATGGGGTCTCGGGCGGAACTGCTTCGGTCACGACCGCTCCGGCGCCGGCTGCAACCAGCGCGCCCACAGGAATCACCGCCAAGCCGGGACAGGCACAAGTCGCGCTAAGCTGGAACGCCAGCACAGGTGCGAGCAGCTATAACGTGAAGCGCTCGGGCACCAGCGGCGGGCCTTACGCCCTGATTGTCTCCACCGGCTCGACGAGCTATACGGATGAGGGCCTTGCGAACGGCACGTTTTATTACGTTGTTTCCGCCGTTGGTCCCTACGGCGAGAGCATGAATTCAGTGGAAGTGACGGGCACACCCTCCTAAGGCGCGACGTCGGTCAAGATTCAACATTCCTGCATGAGCTCGGCGCGAATCCAGCCGGATCGCGCGCAAACTACTGAACAATCAGAAAGTGCCGGACCAGCCGAGAGCGCCAAGCTCCGCGAGAACCCGTGACAACGGGAGACCGACGACGTTAAAGTAGCAGCCCTCGATGCGGGGAATGAAGCGTCCCGCGAGGCCCTGGATGGCGTAGGCGCCGGCTTTGTCGTAGGGTTCCTCGGTATCGAGATAGGTGACAAGTTCTTCCTCCGAGATGGGGCGAAAGTGAACGGAAGTGGTTTCGGTGAACTCGCGGCGTTCGGCGTCCGGAAGCCGCACCAGAGCCACAGCCGTAAGAACGGAGTGAGTGCGCCCGGAAAGCTGCTGAAGCATGCGGCGCGCATCTTCCACCGAATGCGGCTTGCCGAGAATCTGGTCGTCGAGCACCACCACGGTATCCGCGGCGATGATGATGGAGGGGCCGATGGCTCGCGCAATCACCAATTCGGCCTTCGCGTTGGCGAGACGCTGCACGAGGGCCTCGGGTTTTTCTCCGGGGAGAGGAGACTCGTCCACAGCGGAAGAAATCACAGAGAAGTCGAGGCCCGCGTTAGCGAGGATTTCCGCGCGGCGCGGAGACGAAGACGCAAGAATGAGCCTCATGGGCGACACGCGGAAAGAATACTACACGGCATTGCCCGACGTGGCTGTGCTTTCGCTCAATGAAGGCGGGAGGCTCGCAGGACAGATAAAAACCGCGAAACGTGGGGCGCGAGCTGTGAAAGTGGTTGTGATTCAGATCTTTCCCGGATACGGCCGACGGCACGCCTCGCAAATCACTGCATAAGATTGATTCAGATACTTGCAGTTTGGACACGACCACATACCTCCCGGACTCGCGCTTTTTCTCCCCACCAGATAGCGCGTGCACAACGCCATAACTCCAACCCACGCAGCGGCGGAAATAATGGCCAGGAGTCTGGCGTCATCCGAATTAAGCGCAGGACCGAATGCGAAGGCACGGCATAAGTAGCCGACGGCAAAAGGCACCAAGAGATAGCCAGCGATTGTCAAGCTTCCCCACATCCAGGGATTTCCCCCGCGGCCCCTTGCATACGAAGCGATCGCGGTAGTTGCGGCAATCAGGAGAATGATCTCAAAAATAGG
Organism: Candidatus Eiseniibacteriota bacterium; assembly: GCA_035518915.1. Classification (GTDB taxonomy): domain Bacteria; phylum Acidobacteriota; class Terriglobia; order Acidiferrales; family UBA7541; genus Acidiferrum. The sequence goes on along the minus strand of DATIXE010000071.1, from coordinate 67,194 downwards.
GTACCTCGCTGCTCAGATGACCACGGATTCCTGGTATTCGCCGAAGACTCGGCGGAGGGTGTCAGAGATTTCGCCAACGGTGGCGTAGGCTTCGACGGCGGCGAGAACCGCGGGGAGAAGATTCTCGGAGCCACGGGCGCGGCGCTCGAGTTCGGCGAGGGTCGAGGCGGTTTTGGACGAGTGGCGGCGCGCGCGGAGAGCCTGCAAGCGCTCTATTTGATTACGTTCGATTTCCGAGTCGATCCGCAGGGTGGGAATCGACCGCTCTTCCTTGACGATGAAGTCGTTGACACCCACCACAATCTGATCCCGGGTTTCGACGGCGCGCTGAAAGTCGTACGCGGCGCGTTGAATTTCCGACTGGACGAATCCCACTTCGACGGCTTTGATCATGCCGCCCATGGCATCAATTCTTGCGAGATAGGCCCGCGCGGCCTCCTCGATTCGATTCGTGAGCGCCTCGATGGCGTAGGAACCCGCGACGGGATCAATGGTATTCGCCACGCCGGTTTCATTGGCAACAATCTGCTGGGTGCGAAGGGCAATGAGCGCAGATTCTTCGGTGGGAAGCGCGAGGGCTTCGTCCATCGAATTGGTGTGTAGCGACTGGCAGCCGCCAAGAATCGCAGCGAGCGCCTGAATGGCCACACGGACGATGTTGTTTTCGGGCTGCTGCGCGGTCAAAGAAGATCCGGCCGTTTGCGCATGAAAGCGTAGCAGGAGGGAACGAGGATCGCGCGCGTGAAACCGGTCGCGCATGATTTTGGCCCAGAGCCGGCGGGCGCCGCGGAATTTGGAGATTTCCTCAAGAAGGTCGCTGTGAGCGTTGAAGAAAAAGGAAAGCTGCGGGGCGAATTCATCGATGGAAAGGCCCGCGCGCAGGGCCGCTTCGATGTAGGCGATTCCGTCGGCGAGGGTGAAGGCGACCTCTTGTACGGCGGTGGAGCCGGCTTCGCGAATGTGATAGCCAGAGATGGATATGGTGTTCCACTTGGGGAGCGAATCGCGGCACCAGGCAAAAATGTCGGTGACGACACGCATCGCGTGCTCGACCGGGTAGATGTATGTGCCGCGCGCGATGTATTCCTTAAGGATGTCATTTTGCACGGTGCCGGAAAGTTTCTTGAGGTCGGCACCCTGCTTCTTAGCTACGGCGACGTAGAGGCAGAGGAGAATCGCGGCGGTCGCGTTGATGGTCATCGAAGTGGAGACTTCTTCGAGCGGAATCTGGTCGAAGAGGGTTTCCATATCCTCGAGAGAATCGATGGCCACGCCGACCTTGCCAACCTCGCCGAGTGCCAGCGGGTGGTCGGAGTCCATACCGATTTGCGTGGGCAGATCGAAGGCGACGGATAGACCCATCTGGCCTTTGCCGAGAAGATAGCGATAGCGCTGGTTGGATTCAGTGGCCGAGCCGAAGCCGGCGTATTGACGCATGGTCCAGAAGCGGCCGCGATACATCGTGGGATAAATGCCGCGTGTGTAGGGAAATTCTCCGGGGTAGCCAAGAGCTTCTTCGGGATCCCCGTTGGAAAGGGAAGCCTCGGTGTAGAGGCGCTCAACGGGCACGCCGGAAAGGGTGGTGAAGCGACTTTTGCGCTCGGGTGGAGCGGCGGATTGGGAATTTGCGTCAAACATGATTTTGAGCGGCTCCGGCGCGCTCTGAGGAGAGACTAATCCACCAGGCGGCTCTTGAAAACTATAACTGGCGGGCGCGGCGAAAGGAACTGACGGCAAAGAAAACAAAGAGCACGGCGACGCCGACGGAAACGAGAATCAGCCAGTGCGCGACGTCGCGCGTCCACGCGCGGAAGGCGGAATTCAGCCAGCCGATGGCAAGCACGGCAAACACCGCGCCCATGACTTCGTGAAAGAGCTGGCGAACGGTTCGCCACAAGCGGCGAAAACCGCGCAACTCCCCCGCGGGGGCGGCCGATTGTGCCGGAACTGGCATCACGAAATCTTAACCCAACCGGTACGGAAGCGGCTTTTAGCGACCCGGCCAAAAGGACAGGAGGGGCTATGAATGGATTGAGGACACCCCCCGCAACGCAACTTGTATCGTATTTCGCTTAGTCCTAGAATCAGGACAGAAGTATCGGGGAGCCAGCCTTGCAACTCGACGATCACCTGAAGAACTTGTTGCGTGAACTGGGTCATGCCATCAACGACACGGTGTCCGAATCGGAGCGCATCACTGGGGCGATCGCCGGGGTGCGTGCGCACGGCTATGACATCGTACTGAAGCTCGATGCGACCATCGGGCTGGCGAGGCGCGATGGCCAGTCCGAGGAAGGTGCGCGGATTACTACGCAGGACCGGCGCTTCCTTGAATCCCTGCGCATTCAGGTGGATCAGGAGTCCATGGAACAAGAGCCGGAAAAGAAGGCGGTACCACGCCTGACGATGACTCCGCAGGACGTGCGTTTTTTAAAATCGTTGCGGATCGCCACAGACGATATCGAATGAAAAAGGTGTTTCAATTCGCGGGTGCCGGCTTCCTCTGCCTGGGGATGCTGGGGGTTTCGCGGGCGGCCGCACAGGATCCCGTGCTGACTCCGATTATTGTCAATACCGCAGCGCCGATCATCATCAACGCGATCAAGCCGAAGCCCAAGCAAGACGGGTTGGTGAGGTTTGTCGGGTACGTGATGCATGCCAACCGCGCGGAAATTACCGTTCGCGCCGCGGGCGATGATATGTCCATACAGACGTTTGCCCTTTCCGCGACGGCCGCCGAGAAGATGCAGAAGATCGTGGACCAGGGCGGCTATCAGTACGGCGACAAAATCAAACTCGAGTACGACCCGGGATCCAAGCAGGTCATAAAGTTCAAGGGGAAGCCCTCGAAACCCCTCTGACCCGGAGGGTGAAATGTTGCGCCAGCCCGCTGTTGCCGGCCAGTTCTATCCCGCCGATCGGCAAGAACTTACCCATCTGATTCGAAATTTCACCGGGCAAGAATCTACAAACGAGAAAGTTCGCGCGCGCGCTTGCCTGGTGCCCCACGCGGGCTATGTTTATTCCGGGGGGGTCGCGGGCAGGGTATTTGCGCGCGTTGCTTTGCCACACAAAATCATCATCGTCGGTGTGCGTCACTCTCCCCCCGGTGCGGAGCTGGCGATCTTGTCGGAGGGTGCGTGGCGCACTCCGCTCGGCGATGCACCGATTGATGAGGAGCTTGCGCGGCGCTTGAAAAAAGCCTGCCCTCGCTTGTCGGAAGACAGCGTTGCGCACCGGCGCGAGCATTCCCTGGAAGTGGAGATTCCGTTTTTGCAGGTGCTGGTGCCGCAGTTCAGCTTCGTGCCTATTGCGGTGGGAACATTGCGCTTCTCGGAGGTGCAGGAATTGGGAGTGGCGCTGGCGCACGTACTGCAGGAGAGCCGGGAGGCTACCCTGATCGTAACTTCGTCAGACATGAACCACTATGAAGATGACAGAACGACGCGAATCAAGGACGAAAACGCCATCGAGAAGATGCAATCGCTAGACGCTCAGGGGCTCTACGAGGTATGCCGCGAGGAGAGAATTTCCATGTGCGGGCTGGGGCCGGCGATCGCCACACTCACGGCGATGAAAGCGTTAGGAGTGAAGAGCGGTGAGCTGGTTTGTTACGCGACCTCAGGAGACGTCAGTGGGGAGCGCGACGCAGTGGTGGGGTATGCAGGAATGATCTTTCGTTGAGGGGTCCATACCGAGCAAAAGGCGCATAGCAGTTTGAGAGAAAGCAAACGGCTCGTGGAATTCCACGAGCCGTGTTCGTTTCAGCCGAATGAGGATCGTTCAGTGCGGGTGTGCGCCGCCCCCGCCGCTGGGTGTTGGGTGCGCGCCGGAGCTTCCGCCACCAAAAGAGGGATGAGACCCTCCTGACGAAGTACCTCTGCCGCCCCAAGTTGCGGTGCCACCAGTTGGAACTCCGCGGCCCGACCCGGCGCTATAACCGCCACGAGGTGGAGCGGGAACTGCCGGAGCGCGAGGTGGAGTCGCCATGCGCGGAGCACTCGGCGTCTGGGGAACTCCCGCGCGGCCCGGAATGCGCATGGCGCTGACTTCGCGTCCAGTAGCGCCATGCACTTCCGGCTGCAAACTGTTCGCGCGCTCCGCTTCCTGGCGCGGAATTTCCGACCGCTGGACCGCGGTCATACTGCCGCTATTGACGTAACGGTGTTCGACAGGGTCGTAGACAATCGAAGAGTTCCGGCCGAAATTCACGACGCGATTGCCAGCGCCCGCCGCGACCATTGTGCTGGAAACGCGATTGGGTGCGCCGCTGGAGGTGACGCCTGTGGTGACCGGCGATCCAGAGACTTTACGCAGCACGGACCACTTGCCCGTATCCGCAGCAATGGATGTGCGCCGGATATGAGAATTTTCGACCGGATAAATACCGCGATTCAGGTTTTGCGCTGTCTTGCCGTATTTGTCGCCTGGGTGTAGCGGCACGATGCCGATGGTACTGCCGTTGCGGACCCACACGGCTGTGGCAGGGCGATAGTAGAAGCCTCCGCCGTACGCCCCCCCGAAGCCGACCGGCGCCCACACCCAGCCGTACACCGGAGAAAACACCCAGCCGCCATAGTGATATGGCAACCATCCCCAAGGCGCCGAGCCGATAAACGTGTAGCCAATGGACGGGTCGTTGTACCAGGAGCCGTAGGAAAAAGGTGACCATCCAAAGCCAACTCCAAACGGCCTCCAGCAGTAACCGTATCCCGTCATGGGGAACCACGAACCGTAAGTGTAGAGATCCGCAAAGCCGGCGGTGTAACCACCGGAACTCGTGTACTGCGTGGAATAGTTGGTGGCGGTGACCGAGGTCTCGACGCGGCCGGAAACCCAACGGTCGAAGTCATCCGGATCGGCGGCACGCGCGATCACGACGTTGTCGGGATCGTTGACCCGGATGGACAGAGATTGTCCCTTCGAAAGCTGGGTGGTCTGCTCGCCGCGCAGTACATTCGCGCGGCCTTGTTCGACACTAACGGTGCTTCCGTCGTCGAAATTATTCAGGCGGAACGTGGTGCGGCTCGAAGCCTCGACGGTAAAATCGCCGCCGGTAAGGCTGAAATAATCGCTGCGGGCGGGATTGACGTAGGAGGTCGCGGTGCCCTGGCGAAGCACGAGACGGGTGATGACCGCTCCATCCTGAAGCGAGAGATCGTAAAACTCGAGAACCGTGTTGGCGCCGAGGAAGACCATGGCACCGTGTTCGAATTCGACTTCCGCACGCCCGTTGTCCGTGGCCACCACGTAGCCCTGGCGAACGGGAAGATTCAGAGGCGCCACCTGCCAATCGGCCTTGGCATCGGTCAGCGGATCGTCGTGGAAGCTGGTGGCGAACCGCACGTCGCCCTGCACGAGGCTCAGCCGCACGATGCGCGCGTGGCTGCTTTCGCCGCGAACGGCGGAAGCGAGGCCGATGCTGGCGAGAAACAGTGCGAAAAGCGGGAAACGAAGGCGACGGTTCATGGTAGACCTCGGTGAGCGGCAAACGTCTATGGAATTAGACGATAGCGCAGATTGCGAGGTTGCGTTAAGGAAAAGAGGTAGTCGCCAAGACACAACTAGGTCACTTGGAGGGAAAGGCCATTTGAGAATTAGATTCCCTTTTTGTGTGGATAAGAAATTTCGATGGGCAAGTCATTGACAATAGGAAGGTTAACCAGTTATTTTGGCGGGCATAGGAAAACCCACATGCGACGCGGATCCACCGTGTGGATTCCTTCCTCGCGGCTCCAATGGGCCTTCCCGCAGGCAGGGGGCAAGAAAATTCCCTTGGAGTGCGAGACGGGGTTGGGCTGTAGAAATTTCTGGGGGGTGGGGAATGCTGAAGGCAATACGTGCACTCATATTTGTGTCTTTCGTTTTCGTATTTTTTAATGGAGCACGGGCGTTTGGGCAAGGCGGCGCGACGGGCGCAATCAGCGGAACGGTGCTGGATGTAAACGGCGGCGCAGTCGCCGGCGCCGACGTGCAAATCATCAACACGGCCACCGATGCATTAGTTCGCCGGCTGACCACGGGTCCGGATGGCAGCTTTGAAGCAACGCTGCTGCCGCCGGCAAAATACTACGTGGTGGTGAACAAGTCCGGCTTCGCGGAAGTGAAAGCCAACAACATAGAAGTCCGGGTGACGGAGACGACGCGGCTCAGCGTGGCGCTGAAACCGGGCACGGTCACGGAGAAAATTGTGATTTCGGCCGAAGTCGCCTCGGTGGAAACCACGAACGCCACCACCGGTCAGACCATCGGCGAGCAAACGGTGCGCGATCTGCCGTTGGCGACGCAAAATTACCAGCAGCTCCTTTCACTGAGCTCCGGCGTGCAGAGCGAATTGAACCAGTCCACGCAACTCGGACGGGGTACCACGAAGATTTACGTCAACGGGCAGCGCGAAGACAACAACAACTACTTGATCGAAGGCATCAGCGCGACCGATTACAACGTGGCGCAGAATTATTACGTGCCGCTGCCGAACCCCGACGTGATCCAGGAATTCAAGGTGCAGACTTCACTTTATGACGCGAGCCAGGGCCGCAACGGCGGCGGGAACGTCAACGCAATCCTGAAGAGCGGGTCGCGTGAATTCCATGGCGACGCTTATGAATTTTTCCGCAACGACGCCTTGAACGCGAACGAATTTTTTCACAACGCCACGGGCCAGCCGCGGCCTTCGGTGAAGCAGAATCTTTTTGGCGTGAGCGCGGGCGGGCCGGTGGTGAAAGAGAAATTCGGCTACTTTTTCGTCAACTACCAGGGCACGCGGCAGCGCAGCGCGCTCTCGCCGGGCACGCAAATCAACAACCCGGACCTGCCGGTTCTTCCCACGTCGCGCGACGCCACCTCCATCGCGGACGCGTTCAGCACGGCAGGCGCGCCCATCACGCCCGATATGATCGATCCGCTGGTGCTGAAGCTCCTCCAGGCGCAAAGCCCGCTCTTCGGGGACCAGAACGGCTACCTGATTCCGTCGGTGCCGGGCTACGCGGCGAATCTCGATCCGAACAAGGAAGCCTATGTGACCGCGCCGTATGTCTTCAGCCGGCCCGGAAAATACAACGACGACCAGTTCACCACGAATTGGGATAAGGAATTCAACTCCAGCAAGGACAAGATCGGCGCGCGGTTCTTCTTCTCGAACTCAGAGACCAACCTGCCGTTCGGCGCCGGCGGCTTGCAGGCTTCGCTGGGCGGTACGCTGCAGAGCAGTATCAGCGCGACGGACCTGGATTTTCCGTTCGACATTCCCGTGGGGGCGAGGTTCCTGTCCATCAACGAGACGCACCTTTTTTCGCCGTCGGTAGTCAACGACTTCCGCTTCGGCTACGTGCGCATGAACTACAGCCTGCTGAACTCGCCGCCAGTAACCGCGGATGACCTGGGAATCGACCGGCCCTCGAACAACATCACGCAGTCCATCTATAAATTCACGTTCAATACGTCAGGCTTCCAGATCGGACCGACGCCGCCCGCGGATCAGTACCAGACACAGAACAACTACAACTTTGTGGATACGGTGAGCTGGGTCAAGGGAGCGCACGATCTTCGATTCGGTGGGGAATATACTCGCGTGAACCTGGACAAGAAGTTCCCGCAGACATTCAATGGGCAGATCTTCTTCAACAACAGCGGAGACTATACCGACTGGCAGAACTTCCTGCAGGGCGTCGCCTCGTTCAGCTTTGGTGGTGGCGGCGTCTACAATCACAACTATCGCACCAATATTTACGGCTTTTTCGCGCAAGACGATTGGAAAGCGACGCGCAACCTGACCGTGAACCTGGGCGCACGCGTGGAGATCAACGGCGCGTTTTCCGACGGCGCCTGCCACATCGGGAATATCGATGAAAACCTTGCGGCGATGGATCAGTATCCGATGGTCTATGGAGCCTGCGCGAACAAGTTTAATATACCGGGATTGATTGGAAGCGGAGACGACAGCACGTTCAACAACGCCTATGCAACGGGAATCGCGCCGCGGGTCGGGTTCGCTTACGACCTCGGGGGACGCCATACCACGACGGTCCGCGGCGGCTACGGCATCTACTACGTGCGCGAGGACGTGGGGACGGCGGACCAGTTGTCGTTCCAGGCGCCGTATCTGCCAATCGTGTTCGGCGCGCTGCCTGCGGGCTGCCTGTCCGTGTATTTCTCAAATTCCGCGAATTTCCCGGCAAATTGCCTGCTGCCGGGGAACACTTCGAACTTTAACGCGCTGCCAACGGCGGGAACGCTTGATCCCAGCTTTATACCATGCCAGGCCGCGTTTACGGGCTTCCCCGGCGGCGACACCACCCAAGCCGGCAACTTCGCGTGCGCGGCAGGCAGCCCAGGCTCCTTACCGACCCCATACATCTTCACGCTGGCGGTGCCGCGGCGGTTCGTGACGCCGAACGTCCAGCAGTGGAACCTGACTCTTCAGCGGGATCTAGGGAAGGACTGGGTGCTCGAAGTTGGCTACGTGGGTACGCATTCGATTCATCTTCGCGAAACGCGCACGAACCTGCCGGCGCAGTTGGCCAGCCCGACGAACCCGATTACGCTGACCGACGTGGACGGGAACTCGTACCAAATCACGGAGAACACAATCGCGAACGGTCCGATGCGTACGCCTATACCGACGATCAACGGTTACGGCGGGTTTCAGATCTTCGACAACTCCGCATACGCGCACTACAACTCGCTGCAGACCACGGTGTCGCGCCGTTGGTCGCATGGGTATTTCCAGGCGGCCTATACGTGGTCGCGATCCACGGACGTGAACTCGAGCGGCAACACCGCCTTGAACACGGCGTTTAACGACGAATCGAACCTGGCCAGCGGCTATGGACCTTCGGACTTCGACCGGACACACCGCTTCGTGGTGAGTTATTGGTATTCGCTGCCGTTCTATGAGAACGCGTCGGGTTGGAAGAAGGCAGCGCTCGGCAACTGGGCCATCAGCGGAATTACCGTGGTGCAGTCCGGTACGCCATTCAGCGTGACAGATTCCAGCGCGGGGACGGCCTTCATGGGCCCCGGCTACACGACCACGTTGAGCGGCAGCCTGGCTCCTGGCGGTTCCATTTCGAAGGGATACACAGGCGGAGGCATCGGCAACGAACTTGCCAACGGCTATCTGAATCCGGCGAACTTCGCGCCTGCGCCGTACCTCTACTATCCGGATGGCAATTGCACCGACCCCTCCGGGAATACGTGCGTGACGCTCTACGGCAACCTGGGACGCAACACATTCCGCGGTCCCTACCAGCAAAACTGGGATTTCTCGATCCTGAAGACGTTCCAGCTGACCGAACGGACCAATCTGCGGTTCGCAACGGACTTCTTCAACATCTGGAACCACGCCAACTTCGCGAACCCCTCGATCAACGACGTGGAGACGATTGGCGGTCCGTTCGGAAAGATATTCTCGACGGTCGGCACGCCGCGGCTTATCCAGTTCTCGTTGCGGCTCGCGTTCTAACAGGAACCACTTGGCGGGAATTTGCTGGGGCGCGCGCGATCGCGCCCCATTTTTCCTCCCGCGACGTTCGCATTCGCACAAAGTGATATGATTTTCCAGCCATGGCCAAAATAGCTTCGCGTATTTCCGAGTTGACCGGCGAAGGCGCGCTCGCCGTCTTCACGCGCGCGAAGGAACTCGAAAAGGAAGGGCGCTCCATCATCCATCTGGAATTGGGAGAGCCCGACTTCCATCCGGCGGCGCCCGTGGTGGACGCGTTGCGCGCGGCGGTGGCCGAAGGGCGGGACCGTTATGTGGCGACGCGCGGCATCCCGGCGTTGCGCGCGGCGATCGCGGATTACCTCAGGCGAACCAGAAAACTGGTCGTTGCGCCGGAGCAAGTGCTGGTGGCGCCCGGGTGCAAAATGGCGCTTTCTCTCACGATGATGGCCCTGATCGAGCCGGGCGACGAGGTGCTGTATCCGGACCCGAGCTTCCCGATTTATCCGTCGTTCACGCGCGGCCTGGGGGCGAAGGCGGTGGCTTACTCGCTCCGAGAGGAAAACGAGTTCCAGCCCGATCTGAGCGAAATCGCAGCGAAGATCACGCCGAAGGCGCGGGTACTGATTTTCAATTCGCCGAACAATCCGACCGGCACGGTATTCAGCGAAGCGATGATCGCGGGGATTGCCGAGCTCGCGAAGAAGCACGACTTGTGGGTGATTGCGGACGAAATTTACGCGCGCATTCTGTTCAGCGGTGAGTACAAGTCCATCTGGGCGCTGCCGGATATGGCGGAGCGCACGGTGATCATTGACGGCTTTTCGAAATCGTTTGCGATGACCGGATGGCGGCTGGGCTACGCCGTGGCGCAAAGGCGCGTGATTGACGCGCTGGACATGCTGGTGCTGAACACGTTCACGTGCACCGCGGAGTTTTCGCAGGTGGCGGCCATCGAGGCGCTGAACGATTCGACGAACGCGGTGCCCGCAATGGTCGGGGAGTACCGCAAGCGCCGGGACATTTTCGTGGAGAGGCTGAATCGCATCCCGGGTTTCCACTGCCAGTCGCCGGAAGGCGCGTTTTATGCGTGGGTGAACATCGAAGAAACCGGAGTGCCCGCGGCCGAGGTGCAACGCGTGCTTCTGGAGGAGGCCGGAGTTGCCGGCATTGCAGGCGAAGCATTCGGCAAGGAAGGGAAACACTTCCTGCGATTTTCGCTGGTAAGCGCCACGCATTTGCTGGAAGAGGCAGTGGAGCGCATCGAGCGGGTCTCGAAACGATGGGGCAAGGTGGCGGTGAGTCGGTAAACGCTCGCAGCTCATTGTTCCCCAGTCGAAGAGCACTGGCAGAAATGCTTGTGCCACTAAAATGGGAAGGTGGCATTTGAAGGTTGCTAAATTCTTGCAGTTGGGAGTCGCGGTGTTTCTCGGCGCGGGCCTCGCGCAAGTGGCGGCCGGGCAGGCTAAGCCGTTTCCGGGTGGTGATGTCCAGAAGACATACGAACGGCTGTTGAAGGGAATCGACAAGATTCCGATGTACGACAACCACGCGCATCCGGGTTTCGCGGACGACAGCGACGTGGATGCGATGGCTTCGCCGCCGGGGGAAAGCGCCACACTGCGCCTGCAGGACGACAATCCGGAATTCGTGCAGGGCGCCAAAGCGCTCTTCGGTTATCCCTACGACGATTTCAAGCCGGAGCACGCCAAATGGCTGGTGGAGAAGAAGGCCGCCGCGGAAAAGGCGGGCGGCACCGGGTATTTCGACGAAATTCTGGATAAGCTGAACGTGGAAACCTGCCTCGCGAACCGCGCGATGATGGCTCCGTATCTCGATCCGAAACGTTTTCACTGGGTGTTCTTCGGAGATTCGTTCTTCTTCCCGTTCGACAATCGCGACCAGATTGCGATTTCTCCGGACATGGGTGTGTATATCCCGCTTCAGGAGAAGATGCTTTCGCGGTTCAAGAAACAGGAAGGGACGGAGGGACTATCGGCTACGCTCGACGGATACGTGGAGTTCGTCAAGAAGACGATGGCGGACAACCAGAAGCGCGGCGGTGTGGCCATCAAGTTTGAGGCGGCCTATTTCCGCTCGTTGTACTTCACCGACCCCTCGCGCGAAGCCGCGGAGGCGATCTACAACAAATTCCACGCGGGAGGAGTTCCGCCGCGCGACGAATACCGCACGTTCCAGGATTACATTTTCCGCAGAATCGTGGACCAGGCTGAGGTTCTGCACCTGCCAATTCACATTCACAGCGCCGTGGGGATCGGCAACTACTTCAGTCTTCACAACGGAAACGTGCTCAACCTGGAGAACGTGTTGCGCGATGCCCGCTACAAGGGCGTGAACTTCGTGTTGCTTCACGGCGGATGGCCTTATTACAAAGAGGCCGCGCTGCTGACGGCAGTGAGTAACGTCTACCTGGACACGTCGTTTCAGTCGGAGATGTTGTATCCATCGCAATTCAAGGACGTGATGAAGCAGCTGCTGACGCTCTATCCGGACAAGATGATGTATGGCTCCGACGCGTTTCCATTCAACGACGCGTTGGGCGCGGAGGAGAGCATGTGGCTGGCGGCACGCACTTCGCGCATGGCTCTTGCCGCCGCGCTGGCGGAACTTGTGGACGAAGGCGCCATCAACGAGAGCAAAGCCCTGGAACTGGCGCACGCGTATCTGCACGACAACGCCGCACGCCTTTACGGAGAAAAGAAGCCATGAGCGACAAGAGCGAATGCAAATATATCCCCTGGAACCAGGTGGAACGCGAAAAACTGAACGATCTGATCGACCGCGAAATGGTGGTCGGTGACAAACTGATGCTCGCCCGCGTGTTCCTGAAAAAGGGCGCGCACGTGCCGAAGCACCAGCATCACAACGAGCAAGTAACCTACATCCTGGAAGGCGCTTTGAAATTCTCCATAGACGGCAAAGAGATCGTCGTTCGCGCCGGAGAGGTGCTGTGCATTCCGTCGAACATGCCGCACGAAGCGTGGGCTCTCGAGGATACGCTGGATCTGGATGTATTTGATCCGCCACGAGAAGACTGGTTGAACAAAACGGACGTATACCTGCGCAAAGACGTTCCCATGCGGTAGACGGTAGGGTTTTCAGTAGACAGCGTGGTTGGAGCCCGTCGTTTTGACCTGGCCGTGCTCCACGGACAAGATGTAACTCTCGCCGGCAGTTCCCTTCCAGCCCTTCAGATCAAAAGACTCTCCGGGAGCGGATTTGTGCACACGGATGTCGCTGAATTGCAGCGGCGTTGCTTTCTTGCAAATTTCTGGGCCATGTACCGCTTCCAGGAAATACACAGGTCCGCCAACGACGTTTCCCTTGCCATCGGGTTCCACCAAAACAGCGGCGTTTTCATCCACGGCGATGGCACGCACGCGGTCCGCCCATCCATCCTGAAGGATTCTGGCCATGAAGACGAGCAGACGGCCGAGGCGATCGCGCTTGACAAAATGCGTGTCGGTAATCGTATCCGCGAGGAGCGGAATCTTCAGAAAATCGCGCGAGAGCGTCACCTTATTGCCATAGGGATCAGCGAGCGCCTCAGGGGAATGGATGGTGTCAATGATCGACACGAACGAAAATTCGCCAAGGATGGCGAGGCCGGCGCTGGAGCCGCCGATGGGCTTGCCCTCCGCAATGTGCTGGTTGAGCGCGTCCTCGACCGGCGTGTCCTGCCAGAAGCGGACGTAATTGGACTGATCGCCGCCGGCAAAGTAAATCGTTTCCGCGAGATGGATGATTTCGAGGAGCTTGGGGTCGTCGGAGTCTTCCCGGCTAGAAAAAACGATGGTGGCCACAGAGTTAAGGGGGCAGACGGCTTTGATTTCTCTGTCCACCTGCTGTGCATAGTCGTCCTCCGTGTCGGCGCGCAGGATGAGAAAGTCCCCGCCGTTGGCGCGTTCGCAGAGAAACTTGAACGCGGGATCTTGTCTGGCGCCGCCGCCCATCAGCGCAATGCCTCCGCGGGGCTGCGCGGTGCTGTCTGCCGCGTTGCCGGTCCGGAAATATTTCCATTTGGCATCCACGCGAGAAGAAAAAAGAAAAAGGCCGCCGATCACAATCAGAAGAAAAGAAAGATGACGCGACTTCCCAGGAGTTGGAATCATGCAGCGAGTATACGGCGAGGAACGGGAGTTGCCGCAAGACTTGTATGCACTGCAAATCAAGTATGGAGGCCGACAAAGGCAGCGTAAGAGTTTCAGCTTGGTCATTGACATCACTCTGGGAGTCCCCCATACTTCGCGGCAAAGGCAGTAACGGAGCACCGGGGATGGTTATGTCTTCTAGTTGTTCGCCGTTCGTTTTTCCAAACTGGCGGACCCAGATCAGCCAGGAAGTATCCACAGGCGCGCGCCAAGCCGGCCTTTAATTAATTTCAAGTTCATCTCCGTTTTCTCAGACGGATGTTCCCGCCCTTTGCGCAGGGTAGAACGCTATCGCCTTACAAAACTTTCAAGGGGGAGTCATGAAACGCAGATTGGTATTGTTTTTGGCCATTATAGCCGCAGCCCTGTTGCCGTGGAACCTGGCGGCGCAATCCAATCGGGGCCGCATCAGCGGAAGCGTGACGGACGCTTCGGGGGCGGCAATCGTGGGCGCCAGAGTCACGATCGAAAACCTCGGCACCCACGTGGTGCGCGTGCTCACTTCGAACCGCGACGGCGATTACGTCGCACCGGACATCGAACCGGGTTTCTATTCCGTGAAGGCGGAAGCGGCGAACTTCAAGACCCTGCTGCGGGAGCGGATTCAGGTGGAGGTCGCCAACGACATCACTCTGAACTTTGAACTGCAGCCTGGAGCGGTCAGCGAAACCGTCACGGTAACGGCGGAAGCGCCGTTGACGGAAACGTCGAACGCCGTGTTGAGCGGAGTGCTTTCCAACAAGGCCATCAATGAAATGCCGCTGCAAGGCCGCGATTTCCAGAACCTTCTTCCGCTGCATCCCGGAGTTCAGCGCGAACCTGGCGGCGGATTTCACACTTTAACGTCGAACGGGTTGCGACCGGACGACAACAATTTCGTTATTGACGGCGCGAATGACAACGACGCCTACTACGGCGAAACGGTGGTGAACGACGCGGGCATTTCCGGCGCACCGGCGAGCACGCTGCCGCTCGACGCCATCCAGGAATTCAACACCCAGGAACAGCCGCAGGCGGATTTCGGAGATAAACCCGGGGTGGTGGTGAACATCGGAATCAAGGCCGGGACGGATCAATTGCACGGCACGGCTTACTATTTCAACCGCAACAGCGCCTACGACGCGCGCAATTACTTCAACCCGACGCCGCAGCCGCTTTCGGCGCTGAACCTCCACCAGTTCGGAGCGTCGCTGGGTGGACCGATCATGAAGGGCAAGTGGTTTTACTTCGTGAATTACGAAGGAATCCGCGACAAAGTGGGGAACCCGTACAACGTGTATACGCCGGTCACGACTTCGCTGGCTACGGGGGACAATCCGGACGGCGATCCCTACTCGAGTATTGTGGACGCGCTCCACGCCGCGGGCTGCGACACGACGCCCTCCAACTGCAATCCGCTGAGTCTCAGCCTGATCAAATATTTTCCGACCAACCCGGGTTACACCGCGGATCCCGTCGATCCAACGATCATCAATTTCAATTTCAACAACCAGCAGCGGCAAGACAACCTGGTTTTCAAGTCCGACTATCATTTCAACGAGCACCACACAATTTCCGGGCGCTACATCTACGCGAACACGAATGCGATTGAGGAAGACGCCTCTCCGGTGCGTTCCGAATGGCTTTCGCAAGCAGCGCCGATTACGCAGGTATTCGGCCTCGACTGGACGTGGACGCCGAATTCGCAATGGGTGAATACAGCGCGCTTCAGCTACAACTACTTCTACGAAAAAATCGCGCCGCTGGACTCGAACGTGAACCCCACGGACTACGGATTGAACACGGGGGTCACCGATCCCCGGCTGTTTGGATTCCCGCGCATCAATCCGAGCACGTCGTACTTCAACTATCTGGGCGGAAATTCCAGTTGGCCGCTGTATACGACTCCCAGCCGCACGATCAACATCGCCGACAACGCTTCCTATACCATTGGGAGGCACACTCTCCGGTTCGGTGGAAAGTTCTCGGACGGGTCGGTGGGCTACCTGAGAGCTCCGTACGGCCGTGGCCGGGTGGACTTCCACTACCTGCCCGATTTTCTCGACGGGAACGTTCGTTCGTGGGCGTTGTCGTTCGGTGATCCTGCGCGCGACGTTTCGATGAAGTCCTGGTCGTTGTTTGCCCAGGACGATTTTCGGGCCACGCGGCGAGTGACCCTGAATTTGGGCCTGCGCTACGACGTGACTTATCCGATCAAGGATTCCCAGAACCTGTTAGCCAACTATGTCCCTGCGCAGGGAATCGTTCAAATTGGCCATGGTCTCAACAATCCGTATCCGACCAATTACAACAATGTTTCTCCGCGGCTCGGTGTGGCCTGGGACATCTTCGGCACGGGAAAAACCGTGCTGCGTTCCGGCTTTGGAATGATTTTCGTCCAGCCATCGATTCGCACGTTCATGTTCAACGGCGGTGGCCTGAACCTGAATCCGAGCGGCTTACCGGGCGTGACGCCGGGGAACGGCAACATCACGACGTATGAATTGACCGGCGGGGATCCAGATCTAATCAACTGGTCGACGTCAGGGACGATTTTTCCGATCAACGATACGTCCATCAATCAATGCAGCCCGGAAGTTCCCTGCAATGTGTTTGGCGTGGACCTGCACTTGAAGACTCCCTACGTGCTCAACTGGAATGTGAACGTCCAGCAGGAACTCGGCGCGTCGACCGTGCTGCAGGTCGCGTATGTGGCGAATCACGGCGTGAAGCTATACAGCACCGTGGATCAAAACCAGGCGGACCCGGCGATTAGCGGTCCGTGCATCGGGCCCGATTTCGACGGCGACTTCTTCGCCTGCGAACAGGCAGCGCGGCCGCTGACCACGAACTGCCCGGTGGCAGATGGCGGGTTGGGCAATGGCGGCCCGTGCTATCCATACATCGGCTTCCTGAACTATTTGAGCAATCAGTCGTCGTCCACCTATAACAGTTTGCAGATCACGCTCACAAAGCGGTATTCCCACGGGCTCTATCTGTTGGCTGGATACACCTATGGGCATGCCATCGATACCGCGGGGAGCACGAGTAACCTGGCCTACGTTCCACAAAACAGCTTGGACCTCGCCGCGGAAAAAGCCAGCGGCGATTACGACCTGCGGCACCGCTTCACGATCGCGGCCACCTACGAACTGCCGTGGAAGAAGGAGTCGTTCCGCCAGTTGCTCGGCGGCTGGGAGCTCACCTCACTGGCCACCGTGCAGACCGGCCCGCCGGTGATCACCTACGACAACTACGACGACTTCACAGGCACCGGCGAAGGACCCGGGAACGCGAACAACGATCGTTGGAATATTCAAGGCAATCCGAACAACCTGAAATGGTCGTCCAACGGTGCCATTCCCTTCCTGGACGCCAGCGATCCGATTTGCCAGTCCGTAGCCACCACGCCCGGGTTGCAGCTTTCGCTGGACTACGCGGGCGGCTGCTACGCGCAGAACGGCACGATCATCTATCCCAACGCTCCCTACACCTACGGCAACATGGGCCGGAACATTCTGCGCGGGCCGGGCTTTGTGGACTGGGATGCCTCGATCGGCAAATCGTTCGACATCTCGGAAAGACTAAAGCTCCAGTTCCGAGCGGAATTCTTCAACCTGCTCAATCACCCGAACTTTGCCGCGGGATCGGTCGGGGGGGATTTGACGTCTCCCGACAGCTTCGGGCGAGCGAACGCCACGCCAGACGTACAAGCGTCGAACCCGGTGATCGGATCTGGCGGTTCGCGGCACATCCAGTTGGGACTGAAGTTGATCTGGTAATTTCCGCCCGAAACGAGACGGGCGAGCCAACCAGCGGCTCGCCCGTTTTGTTTTTTGCAGCGCGTTTGTGTGGAAGCGTTACCAGATTTTGCAGCCCTGCTCACGGACCGTCGGATCGCGTTTCTTGCAGCCGAACGCCTTGGCGAAAGCTTCCATGCTGGAAAGCGGGCCGTTTCCACGGAAGCGCGCTAACGGATGGGGATTGGTGTTGGTCTGCAAACGCACGGCTTCGGCACGCTGATTGGCGCCTCACACCTGCGCCCAGCCGAGAAAGAAGCGCTGTTCGGGAGTGAATCCGTCAAGGTCCGGCGGGCGCTTGCCTTCAATGGATTTTTGGTAGGCTGCGAAGGCGATCAGCGAGGTTGAAACGGCAAGCGGCGAAACGGCAAAGAATAGTTTCGAAAGGCGTCGCACTTTCGTGCATAACTCCTGAAATGGTTTGGATGAATCGGAAGATTCACGAAGCGTTCGCGGGGGAAGTGTAGCAGCAGAGCAGCGATGTTGCAGCCGCGCCGCCTATTCCCTGGCGGCGCACTCGACGAGCGTTGCGTGCAGCAGTTCGGTCAAGACTTCCGAAGAAATTTGGACTAGAAATCCGCGAGTTCCACCGTTAATAAAGATGGAGGGTAGTTCGAGAATGCCGCGTTCGACAAAAATCGGCAACTCCTTGCGCGTCCCGAATGGCGAAGTGCCGCCGACCTGATAGCCCGTGTGGCGCTGCGCCACTTCCGGTTTGCACGGCTCCACTCTCTTCACGCCGATCTGGCGCGCCAGATTTTTCAGGCCAACCTGACGGTCGCCGTGCATCAAGACAATAAAAGGCCTGGCATCCTGGTCGTGCATGACCAGCGTTTTGACCACGGCGTGCTCATCCACGCCAAGTTGCCGTGCGGATTCGGCGGTGCCGCCGTGTTCGACATACGAGTAGAGATACGGAGAGAACGAAACACCACGCGCGCGAAGAAACCTGGTTGCGGGTGTTTCTGGCGCATGCGCTTTGCGCGACATTTCAGAACGTGGCTGGCGGTTAGCGGGGCGGCGAGGCCATCGCCATGTCGCTCTTCGCGTATTTTGAGGTGTCCACATGCTTCCAGTCGCCCCGGATTATGCCTTCGCGAATCTGCGCGGGAGTCTTTCCCTTGCGCGTCTGCTCGTACGCGTAAAAATCTTCCATCTGGCAAACATCACATTCGGAGGCGTGGCGGCTAACATAGCAGTCGAGCAGGCTGCCGTGTCCCTGGCTGCGGTCGCAGCGGCAGTAGCAGGGCTGCTGGTAGAGAACCTTTTTAATGCGGGCGGCAAGCGAGTAGGCGTTGAACGTGCGCATGTCCGAGAAGAGTCCCGGGGCCATCGTTGGGGGCAGCGCGCCTTGCGGGGCCTTTGCGTGAAAGGCGGGTATGGATTCATCGGGCGACTGAGCGCCATGCTCCATAGCGTGGGACAACTGCGACGGAGAAGCGGCAAATTGTGGAAGCACGAGCAGTGCCGCGGAAGCCAGCAACAGAAGACTGGCGCAGCAAAGTTTGCGGACTGTATTCATATGAATCTCTCTCTCCAAATTCGGCTATCTCCACTCTACGGCCGCAACGGAAGAAATTCCAGCGAGTTGCCCGAAGGAGCACGCAGGCGAGGGGCCTAAGGAAGGTCGAGAACGCCAATGCGGACCGGGGCAAGAGTCGTTACGTCGAGGATGCGGTCGCCGTTGAGATTGTCAATCTGGCTGTTGACGATGAAATAGAACTGGTCGCCGCGGATCGCGCCGGTCGTGGGAAGGATGGTATACGGAGAGCGGTTCTCGAGAATTTCTGTTTTCGTAACGTGGAGGCCGTCGGAAGAGAGCTCGAAGGCCGCAATGCGCGGAGAGCCGATGCCGTTCTGCACGGCCACCAGCCAGCCTTTGTGCCAGTAAAGGCCATCCGCGCCAGCCAGCGTGCTGGAAGCGCCCGGCGACACTTCAGCCGAGTGCCCCGAAGCAATGTCATAGCGCAAGACGCCAAAGGTGTCGGCGACGTAGAGAGCATGCTCGTCATTGGAAATCGCGATACCGTTGGGTTGATACAGCGCGCGGCTGAATCTTAGTGCATCAAAAGTCTTCGACTTGGGATCGAAACGATAGACCTGGTTGCCCGCCGTGTCGGTCACATAGATCCAGCCATCACGCAGAACCACCAAATCGTTGAAGCCATTTTTGGCGTCTTCGTGCAGCGGGTAGCGGCTCAGAAGCTTACCGGACTTGTCGAAATGCAACAACTCCGTCAGACCGTTGTCCAGCCAGGAGGCGCTCCAAACCGAGCCATCGCTGGGATCCATGCGTATCCCCAGTATGGGTAGCAGATTGTAACGATCCCCCGCGACAAAATCACTGATGCGTGAGGGCGCTTCGCGCGGGATGCGGAGAATTTTCTTGAGGTGCAGACTGCCCAGATAGAAAACGTCCAGGGATGAATCGTAGGCTAGCCCCTCGGGAATCAGGTCCTTTTCCGGGATTGTAAAGGCCTGCTGCGCGCGCGCGACTTCAGGAAAGTCCTTGTCGACAAGTTCCGTCAGATGCTGGAACTCCGTCGAATACTTGAGTCCCACGAAAAGCGGATCATGCGAAGGATCAAATCCCTCTTTCGCGAGGATGCACTCCTTCAGGCTGGCCATGGCCTCAAAAGGTTCGTGCAACAAGGCGTGCGTGCCGGCGATGAAGTATTGAACTGCTGCGGGATCGGGTGTCTTGCCGAGCAGGCTCTTTCCCAGGGCTAGTTGCTTGCGCAGGTCCGCGTCGTCGAAGGCCTCTTGCGCGAAAACGGAGCGCACGCTCGCGACAAGAAAGACAAAGGCCGCGGCGCAAAGAAAACGGCGCACCACAAATTCCGAGCGTAAGGCCATCCAGTTTCGATTCCTGCGTCAGACGACGGCACTCTTGGAACGGGCGGAAGAGTTCCAAGCGTTGAGTATAGCCGGATCGATCGCCCCGATGCGGAGATCCGAATCGGTTTCTTGCGGCAGAGTCCACCGCCAGATCGCGACGCCGAGGAGTCCCGCATCTTGGCAGACGTTCAGGGCAGATTCTAGAGAGTAGCCGGTCACGCGTTCGTCGCGCGCAGGAAGCTCACCGAGCCACAGCGGCTTGTCGAGCGAGCGAACCGACGACAATTGCCGGGCGAGGCCGTGGCGTGCGGCGTCTCCTGGTGCGGGGTAGTAATGCGCCTGATAAAAATCCAGGCCGAGTTCCATCCAGGCGCGCACCCAATCGAGACGCGCGGCTCCAAGAGTCACCGGGACGTCCGCAAACTCATGGACGGCCCCAGCGATTTCTGCGGCAAATGCGCGAAAATCGGCGTAGTGCATTCGGGCTGCAGGCGCGCGGTGGAATTCGCGAATGCCCCACTCTGGCTCATTGGCAATTTCCCAGGCGAACAGGGCGGGATGCTTGCGGAATTCCTGGAACATCGGGATCAGAATGCGATGGAGAAACGCCTCGCGGCCGGCCGCGAACTGCATGACGCTTTCGTTCGAGTGCGCTGGCTGTTTGCCCGTGTGATCCTGTAGCCAAAGATAATCCACGAGCGAAAAACAGAGTTGCAGTTCGTGCTGCCGCGCGAGTTCGAGAAGAGTTCCCACATCCTGAAACAGGAACGGATCGGGGCCTTGCGGAATGCCAGTTTTTGAATGAAAGCCGCCGCGGCCGTCGGCAAACAGAAACCAGCGAACGACGCTCGCTCCGCAATCGCGGATGCGTGTGAAATCGGCATCCAGCCACGAACGGTTTTCGGAAAGCGAGATTCCCCTGTGGCCCGACGAGGTGGTCCCAAAGTCTTCCGCGTAATGAAGCCAGGGGAAATTCACGCCGAGGTGAAAGGGTTGGTGGTTCATGGTCGTTCCACAACGCGAGCGGCGATTATCGGATCGGAACCGGTTTGGCGAAGGCCACGGGCGTAGCGGCTTCTGCGCGTTCGGCCAAATGCTTTTCGCGGAGATGGCGCTGCACGCGGCGGCCCCACGAACGCACGAATGTATAGTTCAAGGCGCCGCCAATCGCGGAACTCGCGAGGGGAACCATGCGGCCCACCCACTTTTCGGCACTTTCTTCTCCGATGCGGAGAGCAAGATTCCCAGCCACTTTGGGAGCAAGCCTTTCCGCGAGCTGTTTTTCCGCGATCTCCTTGCCCAGGTCAATTCCCGCAGCTCCCGCGGCGGCTAACCACATTTGCACGCGGCGCTCGGTGTCGTCTTCGACGAAACCGTAAAGCAGGCAGAGGCGCTGAATGAGACGGAGAGAAATAATTGTGAGCAAGCTGGCGTCGGGGAGCACGGTAAGGATGCCGCCCAGACCAAAACCCGCACCTTGGAGGAGCGCGATGCGTTGGGCGTCCGCAATCAGGCGCTGAGCAATAGCATCAATCTGTTCGATGGGAACGTCGCGCATCCGGCGAAAGTGCGGAATCCACAAATTGTGCCGGTCGGCCAGATGGCGGCGAAAATCTTCTGGATCGATCTCGACGGAGCGGAGTCCGCGAAGGACTCCGAAACGCAAAAAGCGCCCGACGGTCCGGCTCGCGAGCGATTTGGGTAACTTCCCCATACCGTTAAGCATCCTATGCCGGTTGGAAGCGGTCAAGAGTGGCCGGGTTGCAGCGGGCCCCCGCGGCTGTTAACCAGCAGGGTGCAAAAAACGCCGGGTCCTACTTGACGCGAAGGCGAATTTGAGTAAACTGCGTTTTTCCTATGGCCACAATGACCACATACTTGCCGGCCGAAATCACTGTGGATCTGGAGTATCCGCAGCGGGAGGCGGCGTTTTTCTATGGATTGTTCCTGCGAGGACATTCTGCGGAAAAACTGCGCCAGGACATTGAGGTCCCTCCAGCGGTGCTGGCAAAATGGCATCGCGAAGCCGAGCGGGAGCCGCAGCTTCGGAACGTGTTTTCGCGGGTGCTGGAATACCGTCGGCACGTATTGGCGATTTTCGACACGCTGGTTGGCTCCGAAGTTGAGAACTATCGGATTCAGTAATCCGCGGTAACCCTGCTTGATTGTTCCTCCAGTAGGCAACGTAACCGAGGCATAAGCACGTCTAACCAGCATCGGGGCGTAACTGTCTTTAAATGAAGAAGATTACCGATTTGACGGCAGGGGTCTTGGGGTTTAGAATCCAGAAGCTGTAAAGGTGTCTCCATGCCAATGACGTTTCCAAAGCTATCCCTCGGCTTGTTTGCGTGCGCATTGTTCGCCCTTCCCCTCCTCGGTCAACAGGCACCAGCTCCCGGTACCGATCCCAACCAGCCGTTACTGCAGAATCAGAAGCTCACCAAAGAACAAAAAGAACGGATGAAAAAGACGTACAAGGAGTTAGACAACTCCTTCAAGACTTGGCTGAACGAAGACGTCGTCTACATCATCTCTCCCGAGGAGCGCGCAGCTTTCCTGCAATTGCAGACCAACGAAGAACGCGAGCAGTTTATCGAGCAGTTCTGGCTCCGGCGCAGCAGCAACCCGGACATGCCTGGTGACGATTTCAAAGAAGAGCATTACCGACGTATCGCCTATGCTAACGAGCACTTTGCTTCGGGCATCCCAGGCTGGAAAACGGACCGTGGACGCATCTATATCATCTGGGGCGCGCCGGATGAGATTGAGTCACATCCCACCGGCGGTACCTATGACCGTCCAATGGACGAGGGTGGCGGCTCGACAACCACCTATCCCTGGGAGCGTTGGAGGTATAGGTACCTCGAAGGCATCCAAGAAAACGTCGAACTGGAGTTCGTGGACCCCACGGGCACGGGCGAATACCACCTGACGATGGACCCGTCGGAAAAAGACGCCCTACTCAATGTGCCGGGCGCGGGCTTGAGTTTGATGGAAGAGATGGGGATGGCTTCGAAGACGGATCGTTTCACGCGGTCCGACGGAACGCATCTGCCGACCGCGCTAGGTGGCGAACCCGCGAGCCTGAACGAATTCACGCGACTGGAGTTGTATGCGAAGGTGCAACGCCCGCCGCAGGTCAAGTATAAGGATTTGGAAGCGCTGGTCACTTCGCGCATGGTGCGCGACGAGGTGAAATTCAACTACCGCACCGATTTTCTGAAGGTGACCAACGACACGGTGCTGGTGCCTGTGACCGTGCAGGTCCCCAACACGCAACTGCAATTCAAGGATAAGGACGGCGTCTATACGGCCGAATTGAACATTTTCGGTCGCGTGAGCACTCTGACGGGCCGCATCGTGCAAACGTTCGAAGATCCGGTCACCCGCGATTATCCCGAGTCCCTCTACAAGCTGTCGCAAAAGCAGTCGTCCATATACCAGAAATCGCTTCCGTTGCGGCCGGGACTCTACCGCCTGGACATCGTGATCAAGGACGTCAATAGCGGCAATGTGGGCGCGGTAAATACACGGCTGGCCGTGCCGCGGTACGAAGACGAAAAGCTGGACGCGAGCACGCTGATTCTTGCCGACCAGATCGAGCACGTTCCCGCAAAGCAGATTGGGACGGGACAATTCGTGCTGGGTTCTTCGAAGGTGAGGCCGCGGCTCGACGGAGAATTTACCACCGCGGACAAGCTCGGCATCTACCTGCAAATCTACAATCTGAAGGGCGACGAAAAGACCCACAAGAACAACGGGGTCTTTGTATTCACAATTAAGAAGGGCAACGCGCCGGTGCCCGGAATGCAGTTCAAGCTGACGTCGGCGGACCTGAAGGAGAACGGCGACCAGGTCACCATCGAACGATTGTTGCCACTAGCTACTTTGGCTCCTGGGAAGTATACTCTCGATGTCCAAGCGACTGACGTTTTGGCGAATGCCACCATTTCCCGCTCCGCCGATTTTACAGTGAAGAATCCGGTCGAGCAGAAGACGGCGGCGAACGTCGCACCAGGGAGGTAGACAGGTGAAGCACAGTCCGCTCCTGTGCGCCGGAGTGTTTCTGACCTGTGCTCTGGGTGTGGCCTGTGGTGCGAAGCCGGCCGCAGCGCAAAACTCCCCGCAGTTTTCACTCAAAGCAGGAAAGCTTTCCGGCAGCGTACGCGACACAGGTGGAATTCCGCAACTTGGCGCTAGCGTGGCGCTGATTCCGGAAGCCCCCGGCGCGTTGAATAGCTTTGAGTTCCTCACAAATACGCAGGGCTTGTTCAACAGCGATAAACTTCTGCCAGGCGCTTATACGATTCGCGTGACTCTGGCCGGCTACCTTCCGTATCTTCAGAAGCACATCCAAATTTCGCCGAGTCTCACCACCACTGTGCGGGTGCAGCTTGAATCGATGTTTGCTTCGATTGAACAGCTCAGGCGGCCGCCCTCGGAAAGTACTGCCGAAGCCGAAGATTGGAAATGGGTACTGTGCTCGGCGCCGGGTCTCCGGCCGGTGTTGCAGTGGAACGACGATGACGGCCCGAGATCGGTCGGCTCCTCGGTCGTTCTCGAGCAAAATCTGCCGCGTCCCTTGGGCCTTGTGGCGCTTACTGACGGCGCAAGACGCCCCGGTTCGGTTTCCAACGTTGCTGACGCGCCGAGTACGGCGTTTGCCTACGACCAGAAAATCAGCGGCGATGACAGGATTGTATTTGCCGGGCAGATTACGCCGGACGATGAATCTCCCGCGGGCGGAATCGCGGCGATGTGGCTGCCCTCCGGTTCGATGGCGTATGGCCCATCGAGCACGTTGGTCCTCCGCGAAGCGAAAATTGGAGCAAGCGGGCTGATGTTCCGAGGCGTGCGCCTGCAACAGGGCGAGACTCTCGCGCTGGGGGACCGATTCGTGATCCGCGCGGATGGGCAATACGTTTTGGTGGGTCTCGGGACACCGGCGTCAGATCTGAATGCAAGCGTCAAGGTGGAAACACGCCTCACACCCAATTGGCATCTGGATACGATTTATGCGGCATTGCCGAACGGAACCACGCCGAACGACTCCCTCAGCGCGGCATTCGAAGGCGTGGATGCTCCGGGACTGTTGACCGACGCGCTAAACCAGCTGGACGCATTTCCCGCGCTGCTGCTGCGCAAAGGCCATCCGGTGCTCGAAAACGGGCATCACGAGGAATTGGCCGCCGAGCGAAAGCTCGGGACGCGCGGCGTTCTGCAGTTGGCCGCGTTCCACGATGATAACAGCCACGTGGCGCTGTTCGGACGAGGCAACGGTCTGCCGGCGGAGGAATACTTCCAGGATTTCTACTCGAAAGGCTTTGCCTACGATGGTGGCTCCCTTAGCGATTGGGGCGGCCGTGTGGCCCTGCGGGAAAAACTCAGCGAAGACCTGGAAATGACCGCGGTTTACGCGTTTTCTGGAGCGTTGGTTCCTGTGGCCGAGATGGACAGCGGCTTGCGCGACGGGCTACGCAATACGCAGCGGCAATCAGTTGCCGTCAAGATCGGCACGCGCGTTCAGGAAACCGGCACCCGCCTAAGCGTGGGCTACAAGTGGATCAGCGGAGCCGCTCTTTCGCGAGTGGACGCTTACGGCGAGGCAGAATACCAACTGAGTCCCTACCTGAACGTGGCTGTGCGGCAGCCGCTCCCGAGGATTATATTCGGCCGCTGGGAAGCCAGCGCGGAATGCGATAATCTTTTGGCGCAAGGGTATGTCTCGGCGAGTACGAGAGATGGGCAAATCTTGCTGGTTCCCGCATTTCGGAGTTTTCGCGGTGGGGTTAGCCTGCAATTCTAGTCACGCGGATACATCTGAAAAGCCGTAGCCGTTCTATTAGAAACTGGATACACACCGTCCCGCCTTGGCAGAGCAGCCATAACCATTTTATTTGCATCTAGTTATCTGCTAATAGTCCTACAAAAGATTGGAAGTAGAGTTGCAGCAATCTCCAGTACCAGCGGGTGTTCGTAGTCTAGGCTAGCGATGCGACAAAAGTTGCGGGTCCGGGTAGGGGCGGTAGTGCTGGCGTTGGCGACGCTGGCTGCCATTGTTTTTGCTTGGTACAACTTTCTGCAGCGTTCGCGCTACGACCTTGTGGATGACGGCGTGGCGTGGACCGATGGTCCGGACGGCGTGGAGGCCTGGAAGGTAGCGCCGGATTCGCCAGCATCGGCTGCGGGCATTCATCCAGGCGATGTCCTGGTGGCCATCAACGACGTACCTGTGTCCAAGGCGGCGCTGGTCGGACGACGGCTCTACCGCGCGGGGTTGTGGTCGCAACTTCGGTACAAGTTGGTGCGCAACGGCGAAGAGTTTGAAGCGCGCCTGATCACCACTCCACCACACAAGCCGATCAGCGTCGAAAATTACCTGCGCGTCGTCGGGCTGCTCTATCTCTTCATCGGGCTGTTCATTTTCGCGCGGAGGTGGAACGCGCCGAGGGCCGTCCACTTTTACGTGTTCTGTCTGGTTTCTTTTGTTCTCTATTCCTTCCAGTACAGCGGGAAATTGGACGCATTCGACCTTGAGGTGTACTGGTCGAGCGTGGTGGCCCGCGTGTTGGCTCCGGCTCTCCTGCTGCATTTTGCCCTCGTGTTTCCGGAGAGACCTGAATCCTCGCGCAAATCGCTACTGAAATTTGCGGCGGTCTACTCGCCACCGTGCGCGTTGCTGCTGATTCACGTGATGGCCGCGCTGAATGTGATGGGTTTCGTCCCGACCACCCGGTCGCGGGTGGCGCTGGATCAACTCGAACTCGGCTATCTGGGCTTCTACTTCCTCGCCGCGGGCCTGGTCTTCAACCTCAGTTTTCGCCGCACGCGCTCGGGGGTTCTGCGTCAGCAGCTAAAGTGGTTGACCGGAGGAACGCTGGCGGGAAGCCTGCCCTTCACGGTGCTCTACATCGTGCCTTATATTTTCGACGCCGCCAACCTGCCGTGGATGCAGTTTTCCGCGCTGAGCCTGGTCCTGATACCTCTGTGTTTTGGCTACGCAATTATCCGCTACCGCTTGATGGACGTGGATATTATCTTCAAGCGCGGTTTGGCGTATACGACGGCGACCGCCGCTGTGGCTGCCGTCTATTTCGGATTTCTTGCGTTGATCGGGGAAATCTTTCATCAGCAGACGACGGGCTTTGTCAGCGGCATGATCGCGATCGTCGTTGGGGCGTTTTTGTTCCAGCCGTTCCGTGAGGGCATTCAGGGAAGGCTGGACCGCTTCTTCTACCGCGACCGGCTGGATTACCGTCGCACGCTGATCGAATTCGGACGCACGCTGACGAATGAAGTGCGCCTGGAACCCATGCTCGGTTCGGTGATGGATCGCGTTTCGCAAACGCTGCTCGTTGACAGGCTGGCCATTTTTGTGGACGACGCTCAGAATCCGGGGCAAATGCGGCTGGCGCGGTCTATGGGGGTGCGACTCAGCGAGGGGCTGGACCTGAGCTTCCTGAAGACCGCGAAGCCCGAGTTCGCCAACAATACGATCTTCTTTGAATCCTCCCGCAACGTGGCCGATGTTCCGGATTCCGTGCGGCGCACGCTTGAACAGCTGGACCTCAACTATTTCATACCCTGCCGCATCCGCGAACACACCGTCGCCTTCCTTGGACTCGGCAAGACCGTGGACGGGGATTTTCTTTCCAGCGATGACGTGGAACTCGTCCAGACCATTGCGGGTTATCTGGCAATCGCACTGGACAACTCGCAGTTGTACACCTCGCTTGAGCAAAAGGCTTTCGAGGTCGCGCGGCTGAAGGATTTCAGCGAAAACATCGTGGAATCGCTCAACGTGGGGGTACTTGCGGTGGACCTCTACGGAACCGTCGAGGCCTGGAACAGCCGCATGGAACAGCTATTTCAGGTGGCCCGCGGGGACGCCGTCGGCCAGCAGCTTGCGGGTCTCCTGCCCTCGGACCTGGTGCAGGAAATTTCGAATCGCGGCGAAGCGGAGCAGGTTACGGGCATTTACAAGCAGCGCCTGCTGCACCAGGGCCGCGCCATGGTGCTTAACGTTTCCATCACCCCGCTGGTGAGCAAGTCGGGCGAGCGGATTGGCCGGCTGCTTCTTTTCGACGACGTTACCCAGCGCGAGCGGATGGAAGAGCAGATGTCGCAAACCGAGAAGCTCACTTCCCTGGGGCTATTGGCGGCGGGTGTCGCGCATGAGGTCAACACGCCCCTGGCGGTGATCTCGAATTACATCCAGATGCTAGCCCGCCAGATGCCCGAAGGCGACCCCCGGCAGTCCATCATCGAAAAGATCGTAAAGCAAACGTTCCGCGCCAGCGAGATTGTGAACAACCTGCTGAATTTTTCGCGTACTGGTCCGAGCGCTTTGGCGGATGTGGACGTCAATAGAGTCGTGGAAGAAACCCTATCCTTGGTGGCGCATCCCTTGAAGACCTCGCAGATTCAGGTGGTGAAGCACCTCGGCGAGGGCCTCCCTGCTGTCCGTGGCTCCGCCAATAAGCTTCAGCAGGTCTTCCTGAATCTGTTCCTGAACGCCCGGGACGCGATGCCGACCGGGGGAATCCTAGAAGTGCGCACGGGTGCCCACAACGGCAGCGTGGAAGTCGAAGTGGCGGATACGGGCAACGGAATCCCCCGCGATCACATCCACAAGATATTCGATCCCTTCTTCACCACTAAACCGGGAGGGCGCGGGACGGGACTCGGCTTATCGGTGAGTTACGGGATCATCAAAGAGCATGCCGGGAAGATTGACGTGCGTTCCACGCCGGGGCGCGGCACGTCGTTCCACATGGAATTTCCGGCCGTAAGGAACACGGTCCATGCGTAAAGGTTCGATACTGGTGGTGGACGACGAATCGGAGATTCGCGAGGGGCTGGAGCTCCTGCTGAAGACCGAGGGATACGACGTATCGTCGGCGGAGACCGGCCAGGGAGGATTGTCCCGGCTGTGCGAGCAGCCGTTCGATCTGCTGCTGCTTGACGTCAGTTTGCCGGACCGCAACGGGATTGAGATGTTGAAAGAGATTCGGCGCCAGGATCCCTACATCCCAATCGTTCTGATCACCGCCTATGGATCCATCGAGATGGCGCGCGCCGCGTTCAAAAGCGGGGCAATGGACTACATCACCAAGCCGTGGTCCAACGACGAACTGCTCGCGCAGGTGGCGCAGGCCGTGGAATCGCATCGCTTGCGTGAAGAAAATCTGCAGCTTAAGCGGGCGCTGAAGCAACGCTTCAACTTCCCCAACATCATAGGCAAGAGCGATAAGATGCTGGCGCTGTTCGATCTGGTGGCACAAGTGGCTCCGTCACGCTCGACCGTGCTGATCAGCGGAGAGAGCGGTACCGGCAAGGAGCTGATCGCCAAGGCGATTCACTCCGGCTCGCCACGCGCGGACCGCGCGTTTGTGCCGGTGAACACGGGCTCAATTCCCGTGGACCTTCTGGAATCGCAACTTTTCGGCCATCTAAAGGGTGCGTTTACCAGCGCGATCGCCTCAAAGAAGGGATTGTTCGAAGTCGCGGACCAAGGAACGATCTTCTTCGACGAAATCGCCACGGTCAGCCCGGAGACGCAAGCGAAACTGCTTCGCGTTATCCAGGAGCGTGAATTCATGCGGTTGGGCGGCACCGAGCAAATCAAGGTAGATGTGCGCATCGTAGCCGCCTCCAACATCGATCTGCTATCGCTGGTGAAGGAAGGGAGGTTCCGTGAGGACCTCTATCACCGTCTCAACGTCATCCATCTCCATCTGCCCTCGCTCCGCGAACGCCGCGAGGACATCCCGATGCTGCTGGCGCATTTCCTGGACCGTTTTTGCCAGGAAAACAGCAAGCCGCTGCGGCAGTTCACGCTCTCGGCGATGAAACTATTGATGGACTACGACTGGCCCGGAAACGTCCGCGAACTCGAAAACGTGGTCGAGCGCGCGGTGGTGCTTTCGACGCAAGAGCGTGTGGACGTGGACTTGCTTCCGGAGTCGCTGCGGAGCAAGGAAATCGTCCGTGGAGTTCGCTTGCAACTCTCGGAATTTCTGCCTCCGCTACCCGGTGAGCCCGGTGCGCGCACTGCGGCCGACAATCCCAATCCGTCGTTGTTCCAGATTATTGACGAAGTCGAACGCCGCATCATCGTGGACATGCTGGAACGCACCGGTTGGAATCAAACGGAAGCCGCGGAGCGGTTCCTCATCCCGCTTTCCACTCTGAATCAGAAGATCAAGCGCCTGGGCATCGACGTGCGCCGGCGTGGCCGCGTGGATGAGGGTCAGGTGGCATTGCAGGGCAAGTAGTCCGTTCCATTTTGGAACGCGTCTTTCCTCCTTCCTGTTCCAATTTACTCTTGCTTCTCCTGTTCGCTCTAGGCACAGTTACTTTCGATGATTCTGCGCCTTTCTGATTCCCTCTCGCGCGGCCTCCTTGTTTTGTCCTCCCTCGGGGTGGCACTGTGGCTCTCTTTCTTTGGAGTGCGCGCAGGGATCGCGGGAAGATTCGCGGACGGGACGACGGCAAGAAAACTCCAACTGGCGACACGGTTGGAGCCGCAGAACCCGGAATATTGGTACAGATTGGGGCATTACCAACAATTCAACCTCGAACAGTCCGATCCCGCCGCATCGCTCCAGGCGTACCAGACGGCGGTTCGGCTGAATCCCGGTTTCACCGAAGCCTGGCTGGACCTGGGCACGACGTACGAATTGAATGGGGATCTTGCTGCGGCGCGTGACGCATTTCAGCGCGCGAAGGAGTCCTACCCGGCTTCGGCGGAAGTCGCCTGGCGCGATGGAAATTTTCTACTGCGGCAAGGTGATATTCCGGAGGCTCTCCGCGAACTGAAGTTCACGTTGGAAGCCGACCCGCGCCGCGCGGGAGCAGCCTTCTCTCGCGCATACCGCGCCGATCCGGATATGGATGTGATCCTGGGCGAACTGCTTCCGCCGATTCCCGAAGCGTATATGGACGCGATCGCGGAAGCCGTTGATTCCCGGCAGCTCGCGGTCGCGCAGACGATGTGGATGCGGTTGATGGAGATGCACCCGCATCTGCGGCTCTGGGATTTCACTCGGCTGGTCTCGGCCCTCATGTCGGCCGGGGATTATCAGGCCGCTCGTCGAGTCTGGGATCAGGGTACCTCCACGATGAATTTGGCCCCGCTAATTCAGCCGAAAGGATCGGTTCTCTGGGACCCGAGCTTCGAATCCGGGATCGAGGGCGAGGTTTTTTCCTGGACCTTCAAGCCGCTGGTGGACGGAGTGCACTCGGAACTCGACACCGCAGAAAAATTATCAGGGAACCAGTCGCTTCGCCTGACGTTTGACGGAAAGCACAATCCGGATGCGGAGATTGCGTGCTCGCAGGGCGTGGTCACCCCGGGCGCGAAATATCTGTTCTCCGGGTGGATCAAAACCAGGGAACTCACTGGAGATCAAGGAATTCGGTTTCATCTACGGTCTTTGGGGAATCCACAAATTCCGGTGGTTTCGACCAAGGATACGCGGGGGACCTCTCCCTGGAGTTTCGTGGAGCAGCAATGGACTGCGGCGCCGGGTGTGCATCGCGTGGAAGTGTGCATCAGCAGGGAACCCAGCACAAACGCAGACATTCACATCTCCGGCGACGCCTGGGTGGATGACGTGACGCTGGTACCTGAGGCTGCGGAGCACCAGCGGCCATGAATGCGTTGCGTGTAGGCATCTGTGTGCTGCTGACCTTCAGCGTGCTGGCGTTTGGCGCCGTGGAGGAGTGGTCGCAGGCGGTACTGGAAGTGGGCTTCGCGCTGCTGCTGGTCATCTGGGCGGTGCGAGTATATGTCTGGCGAAGAGAGCAGATCTTCCTCTCGCCGCTGATGCTGCCCATGATGGCATTTGGGGCAATTGCTATCGTGCAGCTGGTTTTTCACAAAACAGCATCGATGTACGCCACGCGGATGCAGCTCCAGCTGGTAATTGTCTACGGGATCTTATTGCTGTTACTGCCCCAGGCGTTTTACCGCATGAGCCACTGGAGAGGATTGCTCTGGTTTCTGATGTGTCTGGGATTTTTCGTGTCGGTCTTCGGAATTCTCCAACAACTCACGTTCAACGGAAAACTGTATTGGGTGCGGGAGATGCGCTACGGGGGATACCCTTTCGGGCCATACGTGAACCGGAACCACTTTGCGGGCTTCGCGGAACTTCTCATCCCCGTGTCACTGGTACCCCTAGTACTAGGCAAGGTGCGGAAAGAGCGGTTGTTTCTGGTGAGCCTGTTCGCGCTGGCCCCGATCGTGGCGTTGTTCTTGTCGGCTTCGCGAGGGGGATTGGTCAGTTTCCTGGTCGAGCTCCTGGTGCTGTTTGCGTTGTTGTTCATCCGGAAGGTACAAAGCAAGCACATGCTAGCCGGAGGGATATTAATCCTCGCCGCGATCCTGGCGGTTTCGTGGATTGGTTTCCAACAGGCCCTCCAGAGATTTAGCAATGCGTCGGCCTCGGAGGTAACCAGCGGGAAACGGGCCTCGATGCGACTCGATACCTGGCACATTTTCCTGGATCACCCTTATCTGGGCAGTGGCTTGGGGACCCTGGAGATGGTCTTTCCGCCGTACGAGACTCATTACGACGCCAAGATCGTGAATCATACCCACAACGATTATTTGGAGGCGCTTGCGGAGACCGGAGTCCCGGGCGGCCTGATCTGCCTGTGGTTTATCGCGATTCTTTTCCTCGAATCCATCCGCGGGCTGCGAGATCTCGGGCGGTCCTTCGGGGGGGCGTTGCATTTGACTGGCTTGGTGGGGTGTTGCGGAATACTGGTGCACAGCCTGGTGGACTTTAACCTGCACATACCGTCTAATGCCCTACTTTTTTTCCTCTCCGCACACCTGGCGACGGTTCGCTGGCAGCCGGACTCCCCGGGAACCGCCGAAGCGGTGGCCAGCCGTATCCGAAAAAGAAAACAAGAGGTTACATGAAGAAATCAAACTGTATAATACTCTCGGGGGGTTACCCATTCTAATGGTCCCATTTATCACTGTGGGGCGCCGCTACCCTTTTCCTTGGGTGCTTGCGGTATGCCTGCTGGGGACGTCCGTTAATGCGAGGGCGCAGGACAACCCGACGGTTGGGCAGACTCCTCAACAAGTGAATGATCGAATTCGCACCCTGACGATGGGGGAGCACGAATCGACGCACGACTACGTTATCGGGGAAGGCGACGTCCTCTCGCTTTCTGTTTTCGACGTTCCGGAACTCTCCAAGGATTTGCGGGTCAGTGAGACCGGTACGATCAGCATTCCACTCGTCCCGGTGCGATTGCGAGTGGCCGGTTTAACGGAAACTCAGGCCGAACAAAAGATTGCAGAAGTGTTGGAAGCCGATGGCCTGGTGACGCACGCGGACGTGGGCGTGGTGGTGAAAGAGCACCGGAGCCAGCCGATTACCGTTGTCGGCGCTGTCCAGCATCCAATGGTCTACCAGGCCGACCACCAGGTGACGCTGTTGGAAGTTCTGGCGGAAGCCGGAGGGATTTCAAACGACGCGGGAGACACGGTCATCGTGACCCGACGCTCCCCGACGAGTTTCACGGAGATTGCGAATCCCCACCCGATTGCCCGGCTTTCGGCCCCTGGCGCCGGGGAGCCACCTCCGCTTGAAGATACCCGGCCTGTGCCCGCTAGCAGCCAGAATAATGCTCCCGCGAAGAACTCCAGCGGGTTCCCCTCCGCTGAGGAAACCGGGAAGGCCAATTCATCGGCGCCGGCAACAAGTGCCGACCAGACTGCCGTGGGAGCCAATGCCGGTGCCACGTCTATCACCATCAACCTCAACGAATTGCTGGAGGCGGGTGATACGCGCAACAACATCACTTTGCAGTCTGGAGACGTGGTTACTGTGCCTCACGCGGGGATCGTATATGTTCTCGGGGCGGTGACCCGTCCGGGGGGATTCGTACTGGCCAACGACCGCACGCAGCTCACGACTTTGAAGGTGCTCTCCCTTGCGGGTGGGCTGACGCGGATCGCCAAACTGAATCACGCCGTGATTATTCGCAAGGATGACAACGGGAAACAGAGCGAGACGGAAATTGATTTAAAGAAAGTTTTGGATCGCCAATCGGAAGATATCGCCATGCGCGCCAGCGATATTCTGTATATTCCGGACGACCGGACTAAGGAAGTGCTGTTGCGCGCCGCGGAACTTGCCATTGCGGTTGGATCCGCCGTGGCAATTTTCCGGTTGGCGTACCACTAAGAGCGGATTATGAGCGACAACGGCAAGCTGATTCCAGGCGATTCCGGAAGCCACGGCCCGGTGGAAGTGATCCCGGGCTCGCAGCGATTGCCGGCGATCGACCTCTCGCCGCGCGAGCCCCATCTCTACGATTACCTTCTGATTCTGCGTAAGCATCAGTGGCTGATCCTGTCGTTCCTGCTTACCGTAGTCACCATCGTAAGCATCGCCACCTTTCGAATGCGTCCCGTCTACATTGCACGAGCCACCGTGGAGATCGACCGCGAAAACTCCAATATTCTTCCGTTTCAGGGGGCCGACAGTTACGACTACATGCTGGACCTCGACAGCTACATCGAAACGCAAACAAAGGTCCTCACCAGCGAGACGCTGGCTTTGCAGACCATCCGCAATGGATTCGCGGAGAGCCCGGAACTCTCGAGCGGCGGCAAGCCTTCCGAAGCGATCGCCACGGGAACCCTGGCCAACCAGAAACGCCCACCCGAAGTGGCCGCTTTCCTGGCTAGCCTGAGCGTCAAGCGCATCCCCAACGCACATTTGCTGGAAGTGACGTATGAGTCCACCGATCCGCAATTCGCGGCCCGCATTCTCAACGCGCACTTGGAGAACTTCAAGCAGCAGAACATTCAGAGCCGCTATGAGGCGACGCTCGAAGCTACAAAGTTCCTGACCAGCCAGCTCAACGAATTGAAGCAGACCGTGAAGCAATCGGAAGATGCGCGGATCAATTACGAGCGGCAGAACCAGATCTGGAGCCTCGACGATAAGTCGAATATCACCACAGAGCGCCTGGCGGATCTCGACAAGCAACTAACCGAAGCACAGGGAGAGACGCTCAAAAAGCAAGCGCTCTATGAATACGCCAAGGAGGGGGATATCGAAGCAGTCCCCGAAATCCGTGCCGACTCCCTGTTGCAGGACCTGCAAAAGAGGCGCGCCGATCTGGCGGTTTCCTACACCGAGGCTGTGAGTCAATACGGGCCCAATTTCCCCAAGGTGCAGAGGCTTCAGGCGCAGATGAAGGAGACCGACGACCAGATTGCGAAGGAAAGCCGCGGCATCGTCTTGCAGCTCGAGAGCGACTATCGCGAGGCCAAACAAAAAGAGGAATTGATCCGGCAGGCGTTGGACCAGCAGAAGGCCGAGACGAACAACATGGCCGAGAAGATGGTCCAATACAACATTCTGAAACGCGAATCGGAAGCGGACAAGGCGCTCTATGAAGGCCTGCTGACCAAACTGAAAGAAGCGGGCATCTCCGAAGGGTTGAAATCCTCAAATATCCGCGTGGTCGATCCCGCGATGATCCCTTCGTACCCGTCGCGTCCGGCGAAGGCGCGAAACATCGCCCTGGCCTTCCTGGTCGGGCTGGTCGGGGGGATCGGGCTTGCTCTCCTGAGAGAGTATCTGGACAACACGGTAAAGACACCGGATGACATCGAATTGTTGGCCCGCTTGCCAAGTCTGGCGGTTGTGCCGACCTTCGGCGACGGCGCCCCCTCCAAGCGGCGAAAAGGCCTGTTCGGCGGTTTCGCCTCGAATGGCCATGAGAAGCACATCGAGCTCGTTGCTCAGCATCTGCCGAAGTCACAGATGTCGGAAGCATTTCGCGCGTTGCGAACGGCTATCCTGCTGTCCCAGCCCGAGCATCCGCCCCAGGTCATCCTGGTGACGAGCGCGCTGCCTCGCGAAGGCAAGACCACGGCGGCGGCGAACCTCGCGGTTACCCTGGCGCAGTTAGGGGACAAGACCGTTCTGGTGGATGCCGACCTGCGGAAGCCCGGCGTAGGACGCTTGTTGAATCTTGGCTCAGGCAAGTACGCCGGATTAAGCTCCTATTTGGCCGGAGTCTCCACGCTGGACCTGGTCACCGTACCGCATCCGGCGATTCCAAACCTGGCCGCAATCCCCACCGGGCCGCTGCCACCTAACCCCGCGGACCTGCTCTCCTCCCACAAATTGGCGGAGGCGATCGCCGAACTACGCACGAAATACAAATTCATCGTGATTGATTCACCTCCCATCATGGCAGCGACGGATGCGGTGATCTTGTCAGTGCAGACCGATGGCGTGCTACTGGTAGTGCGCTCCGGCGAGACGCCGAAAGAAGCTTTCACGCGTACACGGGATTTGCTGACCAGCGTCAAAAGCCGGCTGCTGGGAGTGGTGCTGAACGCGGTGGACGCGAGCGCGCCGGATTACTACTACTCGTACCGCTACTATCCTTATTCGTACGGCTACGGGCCGCAAGAAGCTCTGGAAATGAATCAGGACGAACTCCCCGCCCATGTACCAACCCGGCCTTCGGATCTAGACGACTCAGACAAACTCTAGGAGGAAGTGTGCGATACCTCATCACGGGCGGCGCCGGATTTATCGGCTCACACCTCGCGGAACGCCTGCTAAGCAACGGCGAGCAAGTTGTGCTGCTCGACAATCTTTCCACCGGCAGCATGGAAAACATTCGGCATCTCAAAGGCTCGGATCGCCTCGAATACCATCTTGACGGCATCGAAAACCGGCAATTGCTGGCGGAACTCGTGGATGATGCGGACGTCATCGTGCATTTTGCGGCCGCCGTGGGCGTGAAGCTGATCGTCGAAAGCCCGGTGCGTACTATCGAGACCAATGTGAACGGCACGCAATTGATCCTGGATGCGGCTAGTAAGAAGAAAAAGCTCGTTCTGATTGCTTCCACCTCGGAAGTCTACGGCAAAAACACCAATGTACCCTTTCACGAAGACGCCGACCTGGTTCTCGGTGCTACGACCAAGGGCCGCTGGAGCTACGCGGCCTCCAAGGCGCTGGACGAATTTCTCGCCTTGTCGTACTGGAAGGAAAAGAAGCAACCGGTGATTGTGGTTCGTTTTTTCAACACCGTGGGGCCGCGGCAAACCGGCCGCTACGGAATGGTGCTTCCGAATTTCGTGAAGAGAGCGCTGGACGATGCGCCTATTGAGGTTTACGGGAACGGGAAGCAGTCGCGTTGCTTCTGCGACGTGCGCGACACCGTCGAAGCACTATTGCGGCTTATCCCACTGGACCAGGCCGTCGGAGAGGTCATCAACATCGGCAACACGGAAGAAGTCACCATCGAGAATCTGGCCAAGCTGGTGAAACAGAGGACCGGAAGCGCGTCTCCTATTCAATTTGTGCCCTACGACAAAGCCTACGAGCCGGGCTTTGAGGACATGATGCGGCGCGTTCCCTCGATCGACAAATTGCACGGGTTGACGGGTTTTCGGCCGCAAACCAGCCTCTCGGAGATCATTGATCGAGTCTCCGCGTACTTCCGGCAAAAAGAGGGCCTGCTCTCCGGAGCGGCAACGGCAAATCGTTCCGCCGGCTGATCGGCGGGGAAGCTTTGTGGCTTTAAAGCATTATGAATAAATTGCTTAGTCATGATTTAGTAGAATACCTTCCTGAGGCTCGTATTGTGCCCCTGCCCGCTTCACGAGAACTGGATTCGGCAATCCGGCAGGCGATTCCACTTGTCGTTTAAGGTGGGTGCGGCGTCTTTGAAGACTCAGCTCCAGGGCAAGTCCACTTCGTTTGAGCGCTGGCTCCTTTTTTTCTTTCTAATTACTTTGCCGTTTCTGAATCCATGGGTTCGAGGGGATGGTGTGGGCTATTACGCCTACGCGCGGGCCCCACTGATTGAGCACTCGCTGGATTTCACTCACGACTACCAGTTCGCCAACTCGAGTTTTAGGGACATGCGCATCAACGAAAACGGACTGCCCCGGTCCGAATACCGCACGCGAACTGGTCATCTGGACAATCACTTCACGGTCGGTCCAGCGTTGCTGTGGTCGCCATTTCTGTTGACGGCGCACGCGGGTGTGCTGGCAGCCCGCAGTCTGGGCTCCAGCGTTCCGGCGAATGGTTTTTCCGCTCCGTACCGCTACGCCATGGCCGTCGGGACGGCCGTATACGGCTTTCTGGGGCTGTTGCTGTCTTTCTGGCTCGCACGCAAATACGTGAGCCCGGTCTGGGCATTTATCGCCACGCTCGGGATATGGGGAGCAAGTTCGCTGGTCGTCTATATGTACTTCAACCCATCGTGGTCCCATGCGCATTCAGCGTTCACGGTGGCTCTTTTTCTGTGGTATTGGGAACGCACTAGCGAGCAGCGCAGCACGTGGCAATGGGTCATCCTGGGATTGATCACCGGCCTGATGTTGAATGTCTATTATCCAAACCTTATGGTGGTCACGGTTCTTCTGTTGGAGGCGCTGTGGCAGTATGCGGCGATCTTCCAAGCCGGTCCTACGGGACGCGGTCGCTTGCTCTCATTGCTCTCGCGGCAGCTTTTGTTTGGAGCCGTTGTCTGCCTGGGCCTCTTACCAACGTTTATCTCCCGCGCGATCGTGTATGGCGGCCCGTTCGAAACCGGGTACCTCTCCATCCGCGATTTTCTCTGGCGCTCTCCCGCCTTTCTGGAAGTGCTGTTCTCCTCGAATCACGGCTTACTGTCCTGGACGCCGGTATTAATTTTCTCGCTGGCAGGCTTAATTCTGTTCGCCAAGCGGGTTCCGCAGGTGGGCATTCCGTTTTTGACCGCGACCGCCGCTTTCTATCTGTTTATCGGGCTGTACCCCGATTGGGCGGGTATCTCGTCCTACGGAAACCGGTTCTTTATTTCCCTCACGGCGATTTTCATTCTCGGCCTCGGGGTAACGCTGGAGGCGGTAGCGAAGGGCTTCGCGACGCAACGGAGGGCAATCGTGCTTTCGGCAACAACGCTGGGCTGCCTGGTCCTTTGGAACTTTGGAATGATCTATCAGTGGGGCACGCATTTGATCCCAGCGCGGGGGCCAATTTCCTTTTCCGAGGCTGCCTACAACCAGTTCCATGTCGTTCCGCGGCAGGTTGCCAGCCAGCTAAAATCCTATTTCTTCCGGCGCAGCGACCTGATGCAGCAGATCGAGCAAAGAGACGTCGACCAGATGAAGAAGAACGAGCATCCGTAGAGTCAGTCGCGGCCTGCGGAGCAGGCTACCCGACTTTGAGGCTCGTTTGCTTGCATACGAATCTGCTACCCTTGGGATGCAACGAAATTCCAGGGAAATTCCTGCTTAGCCATGGCTTCGGTGACTTCCAATCCGTCTGCCCCAAGCACGCTGGCTCCGCCCGGCGCCGGGCGTCTGACCTTGCGGATTGAGCCGCCGCGAAAGTGGCTGGAGTTGCGGCTGAAAGAACTCTGGACATATCGCGAACTCTTATATTTCTTCGTCTGGCGGGACGTCAAGATTCGCTACAAGCAGACTGCCATTGGTGTCGCCTGGGTGATCGTGCAACCTCTCCTGACGATGCTCGTGGCTACGCTGTTTTTTGGAAAGCTTGCCAAACTTCCGTCGCAGGGCTTGCCGTATTCCGTTTTTTGCTTTGCGGCGATTGTGCCGTGGACCTACTTCGCCACGTCGCTAACGGCCGTGACCAGCGTCATGGTCGAAAATCAGCGCGTGATTACGAAAGTTTACTTTCCCCGGCTGGCCTTGCCGGTTTCTGCGGCTTTCTCCAGCCTCGTGGATTTCGGAATTGGGCTCGTGGTTTTGCTGATTTACACTTTTGCCTATCATATCCGGCCAGCATGGACTCTGCTTTTGCTGCCTCTGTTCCTGCTGCTGGCGATTTTCACCGTGCTGGGCATTGGCCTATGGCTTTCCGCCCTGAATGCGCTCTATCGCGACGTGAAATATCTGACTCCGTTTCTCGTTCAATTCTGGATGTTGGCCTCGCCCGTCTACTACTCCAGCTCGATGGTGCCGGAGCGATACCGCTGGGTCTATGGCCTGAATCCCATGGCCGGAGTCATCGACGGATTTCGGTGGGCCTTGACGGGCACCGGCCAGCCGCCAAGCTCCAGTCTCATTGCGTCTGTGGGGATTGTTTTGCTTGGTGTCTTGGGCGGCCTGTTTTTTTTCAATCGCATGGAAGGAAGTATCGCGGACCGTGTTTAGAGGGGTTCGAGTGCGTTTTGAGCGAGAGAAATGAGCAAGGCGTATCAAACTCCACTTCCCAGCTTGCCGAAAAAGGCGGGCTATTTCCCGATCCTCGACGCTCTGCGCTTTTGCCTTGCATTTTGGGTAGCTGTCGGGCACTTCGAAATGATTCCGATTTTCGGCGACCCGAGCACGGGATATGGGTTGTGGCATTTATTCAAGCGCGGATGGAACACTGTTGTCTTTGGGACCCCGGCAGTCATAGTCTTTTTTGTCATTTCCGGCTTTTGTATCCACTTGCCTCATCGAGGAACTGGCAAAATCGACGTTTTTCGTTACTACCTCCGGCGCTACACACGAATTCTGATTCCTGTGGCTGGCGCGTTGCTCGTCTACCGTTTGATGGGCCGGCATTTGATCTACTGGGGCGAAGACTCCATATTGTGGCACTCACCGTTATGGAGTCTTGCGTGCGAGGAGATTTACTATGCGATGTATCCGCTCCTCCGATTGCTGCGTAACACTGCCGGATGGGCAATTCTATTACCCTCTTCCTTTCTCGCCAGCGTGTTGATCTCTGTCCGGCACCGCCATGCAGGCGATTGGCACATCTTTGGACCCATGGGCACGGCAATGATGCTACTTCCTGTTTGGTTGCTGGGATGCATCCTTGCGGAAGGGACGGAATCTCTGGGAGCCCGGAAGGCACTCGGTTCTATCTGGATATGGAGGGGTGGGATTTGGCTGGGAAGTTGGACGGCTGAAATGTTGCACTTCAAGGCGCACATTTCCTATACGCAAACCATGGTTTGGTTCGGCGTGCTTGCGTTCTTCTGGGTGCGCGAAGAGATGATCTGGGCAAAGACGCACACCCCCAATCGTTATCTGGTCGCCGCGGGGGCTTGGAGCTACTCGCTCTACCTTATGCACACGGTAGGGGCCGAACTGTTCGATTCCCTCAACCTGACTTGGCTTCCCAAAGTGATCTATTGGGTGCTCGTAATGGCCTCTTCTCTGGTTTTCTCGTACCTTTTCTATGCAATTGTCGAGCGGCCTTCTCACAAACTTGCTCGAAAAATCAAAGTCCGCGGAGGCAGCGGTCGAATACAATCGAATCCGGCGAGCGGGGCTCCTTCCTTGGTGCCCGAACTTACTCCCCCAAGTGCGGGAAAGGATTGAGCAACAGGAATGTCCACTACTGTTATCAGGGCGGAGAAGTTGAGCAAGCGTTATGAGCTGGGCAAGGCCGCTTCGAGTGGGTTGCTGCGCGACTCCCTGGCAGCTGCGTTCCGCGCACCCCGCAAGCTGTTCCGGAGGGATCGTAAAGAAAGCTTCTGGGCGATTCGGGATATCTCACTGGAAGTCGGGCGAGGAGAAGTGCTGGGTCTGATTGGCCGAAATGGTTCTGGAAAGACCACCTTGCTGAAGATTCTTTCCCGGATTACGCGACCCACGCAAGGATGGGCGGAAATTCATGGCCGCGTCGGCAGCCTTCTGGAAGTTGGCACAGGATTTCATCCCGAACTCACCGGCCGCGAGAACACCTATCTGAGCGGCGCGATCCTGGGCATGAGCAAGCAAGAAATTTCGAGAAAATTTGACGAAATCGTCAGCTTCGCGGAGCTGGAGCAGTTCATTGACACGCCGGTGAAACACTATTCGAGCGGGATGTATGTGCGGTTGGCTTTTGCCGTGGCTGCACATCTGGAGCCGGAGATTCTGCTGGTGGACGAAGTTCTTGCCGTGGGGGATATCCGCTTCCAGAGGAAGTGCCTGGGAAAGATGGGCGACGTGGCCCGTGCGGGCCGCACGGTGATCTTGGTGAGCCATCAACTCAATCAGATTCGCCGACTCTGTGACCGCACCGCATGGGTGGATGCGGGTTCAATTCGCCGAGTTGGTCCTACCGGGGAAGTCGTATCCTCCTACGAATTGGCCATGAGCGCACCGGAACGCGGCGCGCGAAACGAAAATTCCGGGGCCAAAGCACAATTTCTATCCTGGAAGATTCTCGCTCCCGTCAGTGAATTCCCTCACCGGCTCGACACGCTGGGCCCCGTATCCGTTGCTTTTGAATTGGACGTGAGCACTCCTATTCGGCGTGGCCATCAGGGCATCGCGCTCTTCGACGCCGAACGCCGATTGATCTGGGCCGTGGCCAAGGACGAGCTGAAACTGCAACCCGGCCGTCACCAACTGGTCTACACTTTCCCCTTTCTCCCGTTGTGCCCCACGGCATATACCTGGCAAGTAAGCTTGTGGGAGGAACAGGAGCAGGTTGATTTGTGGGAAGCTGTTCCAGAAATGCGCGTGGAGATTCCCAACTTCCAGCACACCCGCGATGAATGGAATGGGTGCCTGAATCTTCCGTCCGAGTTTCATATCTCTTGCTAGAAAGGCTGACTTTTGAGCTCCACTTGGGTCTTTGACCAGTCACACTACGATGCATTGAACGCGGCCAGGGAAGAGACGATCAGGCGCATCTTGCCGGATTTGATGCAGCGTATGAATCTGAAAACCGCTCTGGACTTGGGGTGCGGCTTGGGTCACTACGCAAATGTCCTGCATAGCCAGGGCTTCGACGTCTTGGCGGTGGATGGCCGGGAAGAGAACGTAATCGAAGCGAAGCGCCGTTATCCGGATTTGCGGTTTCAGATCGCGGACGCGCAGGATCCTTCGCTGGCGGACCTGGGAAAATTTGATCTTGTGTTTTGCTTTGGCCTGCTCTATCACCTTGAAAATCCCTTCAGCGTGGTGCGAAGCATCTCCGCACTGGCGTCCAAACTCGTCTTGATCGAGGGCATCGTCTACCCCAGTCCGGAGC
This sequence comes from Candidatus Eiseniibacteriota bacterium, assembly GCA_035518915.1. Taxonomy (GTDB): domain Bacteria; phylum Acidobacteriota; class Terriglobia; order Acidiferrales; family UBA7541; genus Acidiferrum. Next base: position 23,981 of record DATIXE010000071.1, on the reverse strand, counting down.
CGGTCATGGTTCTGATGGACGAGAACACGGGTGTGGATCAAGGTCTGAATTTCATGGCTTTCTACCCCTCGGAGACCTGCCTCATCAAAATGCTGCGGCGTGCGGGTTTTGCGCACTGCCATAATCCGAGTCGCATGCCGGCACATCCTGAGTATCACAAAGGCGCAAATGGTTTTCGTCGGAGAACTGTGGTCGCGGCGGCGAAGGAAGCCATCGAATCTTCGCTCTTATCGACTTGGGCTGATCCTTCGCCAGAGTTTAGTCCGTGGTCAATGATGCCATTGTATCCGGCTCACAGGCGGTTCACCCGTCTCTACGGAGCAGTCGATCGGTTGTTCGTGGACCTAAAACGGCGCGCCGATCGCCACTGAGGACGGCCTGCCATGGCAAACGTTGCAACAATATGCTGACCTTCTTCTCCACTCCAAAGCCGTTCGCCGGTCACGTTGACGTGATTCAACGCAATGCCTTGCAAAGCTGGAAGCAGGTCCATCCGGACGTGGAAATTCTGTTGTTTGGCGATGATGCAGGTGCTGCGGAAGCGGCAAGCGAATTGCAAATTCGCCATATTCCGGATGTGCGGAAAAACCGCCACGGCACCAAGTATCTGGCCAACATTTACGATCAGGCGCAGGAGCTCGCGCGTCACGATCTGCTTTGCCATGTCAATTGCGACATCCTGTTTCTGGACGACTTTGCCCCCGCACTCAGTCGCGTGGCTCTCCTCTCCGAATCGTTTCTCATGGCGGGACGCCGCTGGGACGTGGACGTTCGCAAACCACTGCAATTTTCGAATTCCCGTTGGCGCGATGATGTCCGTGAGCTTGCCCGCCGAACCAACCGCCAGCGGCCGCCGCAGTGGATTGACTACTTCGTTTTCCGCAGGGGCCTGTTTCAGGGACAGATTCCGGAGTTTGTTATCGGCCGCCCGGGCTGGGACAACTGGCTTCTCTGGTTTGCGCTGCATTCGGAGGCAAAGTTGATTGACGCCTCCTGCGGGGTTTGCGCGGTACACCAGAATCACGACTACGCATATCATCCCGACGGAGAAAAAGGCGTCTGGGAAGGAGAAGAAGCACAGGAAAATTACAAGTTGCTGGAAGCTAATCGCAAGTTTAGGACGCTGGACAACGCGACGCACATCCTTAAAGATGATACCCTGCGTCGGAATTACAGCGCAGTGTTTGTCCAGGCGAGGCGCGAAGCTTATAGACGTGTTTCACCTGTATGGTTTCGCGTACTCGATCTGACGCGCCCCTTGCGGCACCGCATCGGCTTGCGCCAGAAAGGAAGCCACTCGGCGTGAAGAAAATCCTCGTCACCGGTTCCAGCGGCCTGATCGGCTCGGAAGCCGTCGAGCATTTTGATCGCAAGGGCTGCGAAGTCATCGGCGTCGACAACAACATGCGCCGGGTCTTCTTCGGTGAGCCCGGCGACACCACCTGGAATCTCGAACGCCTCCGCAAGTGCACTCGAAGGTTCACCCACTACAACGCGGATATCCGGGATCGCCAAGCGCTGGAAGAATTGTTTCGCGGGCATTGTTTTGATCTAATCGTTCATTGCGCCGCGCAGCCTTCTCACGACAAGGCGCGCGATATTCCTATCCTGGATTTCGAGGTGAATGCGCTTGGAACTGTAAACCTGCTGGAAGCCACGCGCCTGCACAGTCCGGAAGCAGTCTTTGTGCTGCTCAGCACGAACAAGGTATACGGCGATTCCCCCAACGAGATTCCCCTGAAAGAACTCGAAACCCGCTGGGAGTACCTGCGTGCGGAAGATTATGACGGCGTCGACGAGAATTGCCGAATTGATCGCACGCTGCACTCCTTGTTCGGCGCTTCGAAGGCTGCTGCCGATCTGATGGCGCAGGAATATGGCCGCTACTTCGGGATGAACGTCTGCGTCTTCCGCGGCGGCTGTCTGACGGGCCCTTCCCATTCCGGCGTCGAACTCCATGGCTTCCTCTCGTACCTCGTCAAGGTCGCGCTGAGCGGCGGCACATACTCCGTTTTTGGCTACAAGGGCAAGCAAGTGCGAGATAACATCCATAGCCACGACGTGGTCCGTGCGATCGAGGAATTCGCCGCCAATCCACGGCCCGGCGAAGTCTACAACCTCGGTGGAGGCCGCGGAAACAGCGTTTCCATGCTCGAAGCGATCGCCAAAATCGAGGAAATGAGCGGCAAGAAACTGAACTGGAAATACGTTGAGGAAAATCGCAAGGGCGATCACATCTGCTACATCTCGAATCTCGCGAAGTTCCGGTCGCACTTCCCAAACTGGTCGATCACGATCAGCCTGGACGAGATTCTTCGCCAGATCATCGCCGACCAAACGCAGCGCCTTGCGCGCGTAGAGGGAGCATGAACCAGCGGACAAAACCGCAACTCCCGAGGCGGACTGAATAGTCTATGGAGAGTCAATCCCCACTGGTAGAAACTAGCCGCCTAAGTGTCTGGCTGAATTCCATGGAGCCCAAGCGGGCTCAGAAATGGCTCCGCGGTATTTTCTGGAGCGCAATTACGATCGTCGGCTTCGTTCAGGCCTGGGCCGTTCGATTCACTCTCAGTCAAGACGGAAACAATTATCTGGATATCGCCTCAGCCTATCTTCGTGGCGATTTCGCTCACGCGATCAACGCCTATTGGAGCCCGCTTTTTTCCTGGCTTGTGGCCGCTGCTCTATGGGCGATCCATCCCTGTGGATACTGGGAGGCCCCACTGCTACACCTCCTTAACTTTCTGGGCCTCCTGCTGAGCCTGTTGGGGTTTGAAATTTTTTTCCCCGCCTTTCTTGGGTTGATCGACCGCCAGACAAGAGAGGGTGAAGAAACCGCGCTCAGCACTGCTTGTTGGTGGCTATTGGGCTATTTACTGTTCTTTTCTACCTCCCTATATGTCATCGGACTGGGGTCTACCACCCCGGATATCTGGGTATGTGCCCTCACTTATTTCGCCGTGTATGCGATCCTGCGCATTTCGTTGGACCCGCGAAACATCTTGAACTTTGCGCTCCTGGGACTTCTGTTGGGACTTGGCTATTTGACCAAGTCGTTTTATTTTCCCTTGTCATTTGTTTTTCTAACGGCCGCGGCGTTATTGGCGGGCAGATTTCCGCGCGCGATTGTGCGGCTGGCCGTGGCCTTCGGAATATTTCTAGTCGTCAGCGGCCCGTTTATCATCGAGATTTCATTGGCCAAGCATCGGTTCACGTTTGGGGAATCGGGAAAGATTACGTACGCGGAGTTCGTGAACCCGATTCTTGGGCCGTTTTTCTGGCAAGGTGATGCGCAGAGTGGCACTCCAAAGAATCCACCCCGGCAAATCCTGGCCAAACCAAGAATTTTCGAGTTTGCCACCCCTATCGTCGGCTCGTACCCGTTGTCTTACGACCAGTCGTATTGGATGGATGGGGTAAAGCCTCACATCAATCTTCGCGGACAGTTGCGGATCATGAGGCAGTCTGCGGGTTCTTTTTTCCAGATATTTGTGGTACAGGCGGAGTTCGCAACAGGGATTTTGACGATGTTCTTCCTTCTGGAGGATCGCCACCGTGCTCTAGCCAGCCTGATCAGACTCTGGCCGCTGTGGCTGCCTGGCCTCGCCGGGTGCTTGGCTTATTCGCTTGTGCTGGTGGAAAGCCGATATGTAGCTCCGTTCATTCCATTTCTATGGCTCGCCTGTTTTGGCGCTCTGGCCCGCCTGGGACCCAGACTATCGCGGCGTACCGCGGCGGGGATCGTGCTTGGAATGTTGTGCGTTACGGGTGTGCGAACCGCAAAATCATTTGTGTCCGATCTGGCACTGATGAACTATCAGAAGAATGCATTTTGGGAAGTCGCACAGGGACTTCATAACATGGGGATTGAGCCGGGCGACAGAGTCGCGATTATTGCTGGGAACGCAATCGCCCACTGGGCTCGCCTATCCCGGGTGAAAATCGTTGCTGAGCTGCCTCTGGGTGATGATGAGCTTTTCTGGAGCTCCGATGAGGCGACCCAGCACAAAGTGTATTCTGTTTTTGCAGGCACCGGTGCGCGTGCGATTGTTGTCATGGATCCGCCCCTGGACGCAGTCCGGCAAGGTTGGATGCAGATTGGAGACACCCGCTTCTATGCCTATCTACTTCCTCGGAGCCCTTGATCATTTGGCACTAACATTTGTGGACCGGGTGTCTCGATTTTAGCGGATGTACGTCGTAATATTGTGTCTTACTCAGCAATTTACCAGGGTTTTCCGGCTTGAGTCCGTTTCGGAGGCGTTGGGAGTTGCTGGCAGAAAGGGAGTGGCGGAAATGACGACCGAGCCAAAAATGGGAGTCGGTCCACAGCCACAGATTCCGGGGCGCGAAAAGGAATGGTCTGCGCACGAAACCGGCGCTTCGCTGGATGTGTCCGTCGTCATTCCTTGCCTGAACGAAGCGAATTCGCTGGCATTTTGCATCGAGAAAGCCATCGCCGCATTACGTAAAGCTGGACTGCGCGGAGAAGTGATCGTTGCCGATAACGGCTCGACTGATGGCTCGATCGAAATCGCAAAATTTAGCGGCGCGAGCGTGTTGCGCGTCTCCGAGCGCGGTTATGGCGCAGCTTTGAAGGCGGGAATCGCGGCATCGCACGGCGAATACGTCGTCATGGGCGACGCCGACGATAGCTACGACTTCGGCGAAGTCCCGAATTTTGTTCAGGAACTTCGGCGCGGCAACGATCTGGTCATGGGAAATCGCTTCAAAGGCGGCATTCAACCTGGTGCCATGCCTCTGCTGCACCGTTATTTAGGAAATCCCGGGTTCAGCTGGCTGGTAAATGTTTTTTTCGGCGCGGGTGTCGGCGACAGTTACTGCGGGCTCCGGGGCTTTCGGCGGGCGCTCTACGACAAACTGGAGTTGCGCAGCTCGGGTATGGAATTCGCTCTCGAGTTCGTGATCAAGGCCAGCCAGATTGGCGCGCGCATCTCCGAAATTCCCATCATCCTTTGGCCCGACAAGCGTGGTCGCCCGCCTCACTTGCGAAGCTTTCGCGACGGCTGGCGCAGTCTGCGCTTCATGCTGATGTACGCGCCCAACTGGCTGTATTTCCTTCCCGGGAGTTTGCTCATGGTACTCGGCCTGGGGTTGGTCTCCTGGCTGCTGCCGGGGCCGCGCCAACTCACTCCCCATGTAACTCTGGACATTCATACGATGGTCTTCGGCGTGATTTTCACATTGCTCGGTGTACAGATTCTCTCCATCGGAGCATTCGCCAAGGTCTTCAGCTATGCCGCGCGCTTCGACCGCGGCACAATTTCCCTGCGGCGATTCTTGAAGCGAATCACGCTGGAAACTGGACTCGTGTTTGGAGCAGTGGTATTTCTCGCGGGTTTCCTCGGCTGCGCCTGGATTACCTGGCGTTGGATTGCCAGCGGGTTCGGCCCTCTGTATCAAGTCCGCGAGATTCTTTTCTGGTCCATGTGGCTGTTCTTGGGCGTTCAGATCATCTTTTCTTCCTTTTTCCTCAGCATGCTCGGGGTCAGCCGGGAGACGTATATCGGCGATTACGACCTCAAATAGAGTGCCGGCAGGCAACTTCCGCAGCTCTTTCCCTTTGGCGTACACTAAATCTACTCACCCGGCGCTTGGGTTACGGATCGTTCATGGCCAGACCATTTTTCAGCGTGCTCATTGACACGTACAACCACGAACTCTTCATCGAAGAGGCCGTGCGGAGTGTGCTGGTGCAAGATTTTCCTGCATCCGAACGCGAAATTCTGGTTGTGGATGACGGTTCAACGGATAAGACTCCGGAGATTCTGCGGAAATTCGAGCCGCAGATTCGCATTCTCCGAAAGCAGAACGGCGGCCAGGCCAGTGCGTTCAACGCCGGTATCCCAGAATGCCGCGGGGAAATCGTCGCTTTTCTCGATGGCGACGACTGGTGGGCCGGCAGTAAATTATCGACTGTAGCGCGCTCATTTGCCGACAATCCCAATATTGGGCTGATCGGACACAGCATAACTGAAGTTCTGCAGAATGGAAGACGTCGCAGCGAGTTGGTTCGCGATGATCCGCGCTTTCAAATTAATAGCAAAGCGGGTGCTTGCAGTTTTCGTCTGCGAAAGAGCTTCCTGGGGACTAGTCGCATGTCGTTTCGGGCGGCGCTTCTTCGCCGTATCGGGAGTGTCCCTGACGCGCTCACAATCGAAGCGGATGAATTTCTATTTACTCTTGGCGCGGTATTTTCTGAAGTACTTCTGTTGCGCGAACCACTCACGCTATATCGCCTTCAGGGCCAAAACCTGTACCAGATTGGAGACGGAGATCAGGCCGCAATCCGCCGAAAACATACTGTTCTTTTGGCTCTCACGACGGCCTTGCGGCAACGGTTCGTCGAGGAATCCGTGCCCGCTGAGATTCAAGGCGTCATCCTGGATTCCCTCCAAACAGAAGCGGACGTCTTGCGTCTTTCTCTGGGAGAAGGATCGTCACTGGATACTTTTCGGACAGAGCTTCGAAGCTACGACTTGAGTCACGGCCACGCATCCGCTGGGCGGCGCCTCTTGAAAGCACTGAGCCTTGTTCCCGCGTTGTTTCTGGCGCCGCGTCAATACAACCGTCTTAAGCATAGAGTTCTCTCCAGCTCCCTTTACTCGCTTGCCCGCGAGAAAGGTTTGCCGGTGCATCAGCCAAATCATGTGGACCGCACGGGGGACTGGAACGCTTGATGACCGCGCCCCGCTCTTCCGGAAGTGAGCCGCTAAATATATTGATGGCCGCGAGCGTCCCTCGGCGCCGCGAAGGAGGCGTGGCGGCTATCATCTACAACCTTGGGCGGGAGCTTGAAAACCGCGGCCATTTGCTGAGCTATGTCTTTAAGGAAGACCTATTCGGTGGCGAGAAGGTCTCCAACCGTTTCAACGAGATTGTCTTTTCTCACCGGCTCGAACGTTTTATCGCCAGGGCTCCCGGTAGATTTTCCATCGTCAACTTGCACGCTCCTTCTGGACTTCTTTATGGTTTTCGCAGGCACTGGACCGGTTCTCGCGGCTTGCCGCCCTATGTCATGACCCTCCACGGGCTGGAAGAGCGCCGCGTGCACGTCCAAAGCCGGGAGGAGAAAAAGGGACGCGCATGGAACTTCAAGCTCAGCAACCGGCTCTGGCATCGCTTCTACACCTACCCGCTTTATCGCGGCGCGATTCGTACGGCCGATGGCGCGCACGCTTACAGCCGCGATGTCTGGAACCTCCTGCAGCTCAAGTACAACCTCGACGCCGATCGCTCGCGATATATCCCCAGCGGCGTCGAGCCCCGGTTTTTTCTTCCCCGCCGTTATGAAATCCGTGGCCCACTGAAACTTCTCTATGCAGGCACATGGCTCGATCAGCGCGGCATCTTTTATCTTCGGGATGCGCTGGCGACTCTTGCCGAAAGAATTCCCGGAATTACCATGACGTTTGCCGGGTGCCACTGCCCGCCGGAAGTCGTCCAAGACTTCTTTGGACCTGAGCTGGCCCAGACTGTGATCGTTCACCCTACTGTTCCCTCCGGCGAAATGCAGGCGCTCTTCGCCTCTCACGATATTTTCCTTTTTCCCTCGTTGATGGAGGGGCTGCCCGGCGTTTTGCTGGAGGCCATGGCTTCCGGCATGCCGGTGATTACCGCGGAAACTTGCGGCATGCCGGATGTTGTAGAAGATGGTTATAACGGCTTACTGGTGCCGCCTGCTGACACCCATGCGATTGAGGAGGCTGTAGTTCGCCTGGCGAGTTCCGATGACTTGCGGCGGAGCCTGGGCCAGGCGGCGCAGCAGACCATGGCACGCTATACTTGGGAGCGCTCCGCCGGGATGCTGGAAGATCTCTTTCGTCACATTATTTTGTTGGAAGGCAAAGCTTCCGCATGATCACGCTCGGCCTCAACTATTCCCAGATGCATGATTCCTCGGCTTGCCTGGTGAAGGACGGCGAGTTGCTTTTTGCCGTGGCCGAGGAGCGCATCAGCCGTGTGAAGCACGATGCGCGGTTCCCGGCTCTGGCCATACAAGCGTGCCTCGATTTCGCCAGACTTTCGGCGGCTGATGTGGACGAAGTCTGCGTTGGCTGGCAGCCGCCCGGAGCGACTTACCGCAAAGACTTGAGTCTTTTCGCAACCGGCCGATGGCCGGCTTCGTACCTCAACGTGCTCAATTCGACGCGCCACTATGCCAGCATGCAGCACCAGCACGGTGGCGAAAATCCGTTTCGACGGCAATTTGGGCCGACGAAAGCGCGTTATCGTTTCGTGGATCATCATCTTGCACACGCACTTAGCGCGTATTCCTATTCGGGGTTCGAGGATGCCGCCGTTGTGGTGATGGATGGCCGCGGTGCGTGGGAAGCCACTTCGATTTGGCATGGCAGCAACGGTCGCGTGCAACATGTCCTCACGATTCCCTGGCCGAATTCGCTGGGGCTCTTCTACGCACAGTTCACGGGCTTCCTTGGATTCACACCCAATGCAGATGAATGGAAAGTGATGGGCTTGGCTCCCTACGGCCAACCCGGCGTGGATTTGCGGATGTTTCTGGAGGCAGAAGGAGACCCGTACAATGTCCACATCGATCGCCTGATTGGAAACGGCAACGGTCCGTATGCGAAGTTTCCGATGGGCCTGGGAAAACCGCGTGAGCCGGAAAGCGAGATCAGTGAACTGCACAAAAATATCGCCTTCGCTGTGCAGGATTTGTGCGAGCAAGCCGTATTCAGTGTTGTGCGGCTGGCGCTGAAGAAGGCGCGCAGCAAGAATTTGTGCTTGGCCGGTGGCGTCGCACTCAATTCCAAGGCCAACGGAAAGCTCGCGGCTTCGGGTCTGGTCGAGAAGTTCTTCGTGCAACCCGCGGCCTCCGACGATGGCGTGGCGCTTGGCGCGGCGCTTGCACCATTTCTCGATGGAGGTAGCCGCTTGCCGATTCGCGCGATGCGGCACGCGTATCTTGGACCTGCGTTCGACGACTTCGCGGTTGAGTCGGCGTTGAAGACCTACAAGATCCGTGCGAGCCGCCTTTCCGACCCTGCTGCCACGGCGGCGGAACTTCTATCATGGGGGAAAATTCTCGGCTGGTATCAGGGTCGGATGGAATTCGGCCCTCGCGCACTGGGCAGCCGCTCCATCCTTGCCGACCCGCGGGATCCTGAGATGAATGCAAAGGTCAACAACGCTGTGAAATTCCGCGAATGGTGGCGGCCGTTTGCCCCTTCCTTCAAGAAAGAAGTGGCTCCCGAATATCTTGAATCGGCTTACGATTCGCCGTTCATGATCCTTACTGCGCAGGTGCGGCCGGATAAGCGAAATGTGATTCCTTCTGTGACCCACGTGGATGGCAGCGCCCGCCCGCAAACAGTTGAGAAGGAGATCAATCCACTCTATTACAGGCTGATCGACGAGTTTGGCAAGCGCACCGGGATTCCCGTGATCATGAATACGTCGTTCAATCTGCGCGGCGAAGCGATCGTTAATACGCCCACGGACGCCATCCGCACTTTTTATAGTTCGGGGATGGACGCATTGGTGCTGGGCAGCTTTCTGGTGGAGAAGTGAGATGGCGGAGGCGAACAATCGCTTCGCGAACCTACTTTTGCGGTATGCCGCGCCGCTCTATTGGTTGCGGCGCGTTCCACTCGTGGGCAATCTCCTTAGCTGGACCAGCCGAAAGCTTGTCCCGCGAGAATCGCTCATCTGGGTGCAGATTCAGAGCGGCCCGGCGAAAGATCTCTGGATGCGCGTAAATCCGCGGACCGGTCAGACTGTGCAAAATGGGACCGGCGAACCCGAAGTGCAACAGGCACTAGCGGATCACCTCACGCCAGGAATGACGTTCTACGATCTTGGAGCGAATATCGGTTTTTTTTCGTTGTTGGCCGCGCGCCTGACAGGCTCGCACGGCGGCGTATTTTCGTTCGAAGCCGACCCGGAAATCGCCGCTCGGCTTCGCGAAAACCTTTCCCGCAACCATTTCGCCAACGCGCAGGTGGAACAAAAAGCGGTCTGGTCAGAGACGAAAAAAGTTTTCTTCACGAGAGTCGACCCCAGCACTTCTCCAGATCGCGGCCTTGGCCACGTCTCCGCCGATTCGCATGCGTCGGGCGCAATTGAAGTAGAAGCGGTTACCCTGGACGCGTTCGCCGCTTCCCACCCCGCGCCCGACTTTCTGAAGTGTGACGTCGAAGGCGCGGAAGTCGCTGTGTTCGAAGGGGCTGCGGCATTACTTCCCGCCAGGCGTCCGATTTTGCTCGTCGAAATGCACAGCCCGGAAAATCATCACTTTCTGGTCGAACGGTTTACGAGCCTGGGCTATTTTTGCCGAAATCTTGATGAAACGCATGTGCTCGCGCTGCCCCAATGACGCTCCCGGTCATTGCACTTCTGGGGCGTAAAGACCAGCCCACCGACGCGGTCGAAGAATATTGCCGCTACCTGGGAAGTGCTTTACAAGCGCACGACATTCAGCTGCAGATTCACCGCGTTCCCTGGGAACTCCACGGCTGGCGCGACTCGCTTCACGCCCTGCAGCTGCAAGCCGCGAATTGGCGCGCCACATGGGTCCTCGTGCAGTACACCGCTCTCGCGTGGTCCCCGCGCGGTTTTCCTTTTCGGTTTCATCGCGTGCTGAATATCCTGAAATCTTCCGGCGCGCGTGTGGGAGTCGTCTATCACGACGTTGAGCCGTACTCCAGTGCGCGGCTTGTGGATAAACTCCGCCGTATCGCTCAGACCCGCGTCATGCGCCACGCACTGAAGCTAGCGGATCTGGCAGTGTTCACCGTGCCACTCTATAAGTTGTCGTGGCTTCCCTTTGTGCCGACAAATGCCCTTTATACAGACCCCTACGCGCCGTCGAATAGAAAAATCTCAACTGACAGCTATGAACGCCACGTACTAAAGATGTCCAAGCAAGCGTTCGAACGGTTTGAGGCACGAAATAAGGTCGCAGACAACCCCTCGCCAACTCTACAGCGTTGCCATTTCATTCCCGTTGGGCCCAATCTGCCAATTGCGGAGGTCGCGACTCCTAGAAAGCACCCGAGTGAAGTTCCAACCGTGGGAGTCTTTAGCATTACTGGAGGCGAGCAAGGAACGCGAGAGACGGAAACGATAGTTATGGCTGCCAAGTCCGTCTGCAAAAAACTCGGGCGAATACGACTCTTGGTTTTTGGTAGACACGCGGAAATCCGCGAGGCCAGCCTTCGGCGAGGGTTGCAAAATACTGAGGTCGAGCTCTCAGTGGAAGGACTCCTTGCTCCGACGGAAATCGTTGCTCGGATCCGCTCGTGTGATATTTTGTTTTTTGTTCGGGGAGGAATTTCGACCCGCCGAAGCAGTGCGATCGCTGGAATCGCCTGTGGAGTTCCCATGGTGGCTTTTGTGGGTCCGGAAACTTCCTGGCCGTTTCCAGATGCGGGCGTTGTATTAGTCTCTCCAGATCATCCCAAGGAACTCATCGATGCCGCGAATTTGCTTCTGACAAACACAGAATTTCGAGAAGGAATGGCACTCGCCAATTGCATCGTGTATCAGGAGCATTTTTCCTGGGTCACCATCGCGCACCGCTACGCGGCCGTTCTCTCGAAAGCTTGATGTAAAACGCTGACCTTTCTTTTGACCAGCTCGGCTAATTATTCAACGACAAGGCCTAACGGCAGAGCGCTTCAATCAAGAGCTCTTTTTTCTCTTCCGCAAGTTGGTTGAGGGAATCGAGCGACGCAATATAGCCTCCCAGCACGGCGACAGTCAGGCCCGTGAATACCAGCACCGGCAAATACGGATTTCCCGTCCAACGCCCGGCCAGAAGCACCAGCGTGGCAATGCCTCCAACCAGAATTTGCACACCAAACGCGGTCCATACCGCGATCCCGGAGTTCCGCTGTCCTTTCAGCTTTCCAATTTCCATCTTCTTCGGGAAACTTAGCGATGACCAGTTCGCTACAGTGAGCTGTCCGATTACCGCAAAGGCCGCCGCGGAAATCGTCGATAGGAACAGGGGCAAGCCGGGGAATCCGATCCGCCAGACCAGCACGCCCAGGGAAATGATCAATTCGCCGGCGACAATCCCCACAAGAAAGAGATTTTTGCCGACCAGCACGTCCCGCATCCGGATTGGTGACATGAAATACGTCTGAATTCCGTAGCCTTCGTAGGCAAAGGAATTATAGGCGGGCGACAGCAGGATCAAAATCAGGTAGGCCATTATGGCCGGAAAAAAGGTCTGCGGCGAAAGGCTGTGCTCCTTCAACACCGAATCGCTTCCCGCAAACTGCATGGAAAAGAAAAGAACCATTACCGGTGGCAGGATGAGCTGGATGAAGGAAAACCCGTTGCGCGTGAGGTAGTGGAACTCCTTCCGGATTACTCCTGCGATTGCCGGTGAAAGCAGGACTGGCAATTCGGCGGGCGAATCCATTTTTCGGGCGGCGCGTTTCTTCAACGCTGGCGCGGTCCCTTCGCTCAACTCTTCCCCGTAATACTGCGTGCGGTAGCGCATCCACAAAAGCACGCTACTTCCGCCCACCCACGCCGCGAGCCCGAGCAGTGAAGCCAGGAGAACCCCCGATTTCAGTCTTAAGGCGGCGGCCAGCGCGGTAGCCGCCAGGAAACCCGGCAGCCACGAGAGATACGGCAGAACTTGCAAAATCGTGGGCCGCGCATTCGCATGGCCCCATTTCTGCAAAATCGGATTCAGGAAATTAAGAGATACCATACTGAGCACAAACAGCCCGACCAGCAGCTCCCGCACGCGCCGATTGGCAAACAGTCTCTCCAACCAGGAGCCAATCAGCCGCTCCAGCGTCACGTTGAGAGTCACGAAGAGAAAGCTCACGAGCGCCATCGCCGGTAGCAATCCGGGCCGCGCAGCGCCCACCGCTGCGATCATGGATGCGATCCAACAGAGGGCCGCAACCGCGGAAAAATCCGCAAAGCCGTAAGCCAAGCCAAGAATATAAAACGCGCGCAAGCTCAGCGGGAATCGCAAAAGCTTTCGGAATTCAAACGTTGCGCCGAATCCCGCCGCAAAGATCGGCACGATCTGCCACCACAGAAAGATGGCCCAGAACAAGAGAGCCATCCATTCGGGCCGGTTCCTGGAGAGGAATGCCTGGGTTCCCGCATAAAAAGCGGCGCACAAGCCGATAATCAGAAAGCTGCTGCAAATACCAGCCACGACGATTCCGACCAAATCCCAACGGTTATTTTTCCGCTGCAGATTGTTTTTGAGCATGTTCCAGCGCAATCCGGCGATCAGCCGGAGTTGCTGGGAGACTCCCGGGACCTGGATCAAGTCAGCCACGATAGTTCTTCCAGGCGCGCCTGCTCGCCGCCGCTCTGTCCCACGATGGAAAGGAAAATCTGCTCGAGCGTCTTTTTCTCACCTGCTTCTCCGGCGATTCCCGCGCGGAGCTCCTCAAGAGAACCTTGAGCCACCAGGCGCCCTTGATGAATGATTCCCACATGACTGCACAGGCGCTCAACAATTTCCAGCACGTGCGAGGTCAAAAAAATTGTGACGCCGCGCTCGGTCATCCGCCCCAGCAGCGCCTTGAGCGCGCCGGCGGCCAGCGCATCCACACCTTCAAATGGCTCATCGAGAAACAGAATCCTCGGACGGTGGATCACCGCGGCCGCCAGCGCAATTTTCTTTTGCATGCCGTGGGAATAATCCGCAATCAGGGACTTTTCGCGGTCCGCAAGCTGCATGAAATCCAGCAATTCTTCGGTGCGTTTTTCGGTGGTCGCGCGGTCGAGCCCGTACATGCGCCCAACGAATCGCAGATATTCTGGACCGGTGAGGCGGTCAAACAGGCCCATCCCTTCCGGGACCACGCCGATCTGGCGTTTCACTTCGATCAAGTTGGCCTGAAAATCCAGACCCAGCAGTTGCATACGCCCGGAAGTCGGCGCCAGAAGACCCGTCAGCATTTTGATAGTGGTGGATTTTCCCGCCCCGTTCGGACCTAAGAAGCCAAAAAATTGGCCCGTGGCCACGTGCAGGTTCACGGCATCCACCGCCGTCAATGTTCCAAAACGACGAGTAAGTTGTTCCGTGCGAATTGCGATTTCGCTCATTGAGTCTGACCGCGGGGAATTTCCGTCCCGCAAACACTACCATGAACTTCTACGCATCGTGCCACGGCATATTTCATCGTCCGCATGAATGGGGCGGAGTCTACGGCTCTCTGCCGGAGACCGGGGCAGGATTGCTGGGGAGACTGCCCCGCGTGGGCAGGGCCGCAAGAACGGCGGGCAACTCCACGCGAAACACTGCGCCGCCGTTTTGCCCGTTGTAGCAAAGAATCTTACCACCGTGCTCCTGCACGATTCCGTAACAGATGCTCAGTCCGAGCCCCGTGCCCTTGCCGACGGGCTTCGTGGTGTAAAACGGGTCGAAGACGCGGTGCGGATCCTTGATTCCCGGGCCGGTGTCCGAAAACAGAATCACGACGCTAGCGCGGTCGCGCAGCGTCTTGATCGTCAGCACGCCGCCGCCGGAATCCGCCATCGCGTCCAAGCCGTTGTTCACGATGTTGAAAAAAACCTGCATCAATTGATTGTGATCGCCGCGCACACCGGGCAGCACCGATTCGAGTTGCGTTTCGATCCGCGAACCACCGCTGTGCAAGTCCAGCGCCCGCAATTGCACGGCGCCGGCGATGACGGAATTGATGTCCAGCAAGGTTCGTTCGGGAGGCACTTGGCGCGCAAAGCTGAGGAGGTTCTGCACCAGGCTGCGCGTCCGCCGCGCCTGCTCGCGGATCTTGCCCGCGGTGCCGCGCGCCCGCTCGGGCAGCGCCGGATCGTCGGCCAACAGGTCCGAATAGCCGAGAATCGCGGTCAGTGGATTGTTGATTTCGTGTGCGGCACCCGCCGCCAGTTGGCCCAGCGAGATCAGTTTTTCCGATTGCACCATCTGAGCCTGCAGCCGCTGCAGGTTCTCGATCGAGGATTCTGACTTTGCCAGCAAGATCGCGCGGTCTTTGTCCGCCAGATGCGTGCGCAAAAAGACCAGCAAGACCAGGGGAACGGCCGCCACCAGTGTCACGGTCAGTCGAAAATCGCGAATCCCGGGCGAGGAATGTTCCAGGTACATGGCGTACAGTGCGAAGAGCGGAAGGGACAAGACCGCGGCCATCGCGAATCGCGCTGCCCAAAGATTGCTGATTGCCGCCCGATCGGTTTCTTCCCCCATACCGCTGTCGGACGGCAGGTCCAGCTCTTTTCGCCTCTGAAACGCCACGAACCCCGCAAGTCCATAGACAAAGAACACACTCAGCAGCGGCAGGTCGTACATGCTTCCCGTGAAATATTCGTTCCGCGCAATCGCCACATTGGCCAGCAGTGAAGAGATCATGTACAGGGCGGAGGCCGCGAACAGGTAAGCATAAATGGAGCGCCACGCGCTTCGGGTGCGTAACCAGAACGCTCCGAATCCAATCACCACCACGAGCTGCTGCGTGGTATTCAGCAGGTTGTAGGAATAATTGTAAATCGCCGCTGATCGTGTGACGTACATCCACGGAAGCACAAAGAACACGTAAACGAACGTCCACCAGGTCAACAGCAGCGCGAAATCCAGATAGCCGAGGCCCATACGCAGTTCTTCGCGCTTCAGGTGCGGCCGGAGCGCCAGTGCGGCAATCAGCGGGATGCCCCGTAAAAAGAAAATGATATCGCCGGCGAAGGGATCGGGTACGTCGCGGTGCAGGTAGATTTCGTAGTAGGTCCATTCAAATTGCCCGATCATCCACATCGTGCAACTCAGAGCCAGCAGCATCCAGAAAATGTTGCGCCGCCAGTGCGGCGTTCCCGCGTTGATCAATAAGCCGGCGTTGGCCAGCAACGGCACGAAGCACTGGACGATGTCCCCGAACGCGGTCAGCGACTGGCCCTGCCGCAAATAGAAAGAGAACCCGGCATAGACACCGAGGAAAGCGGCCCAGACCCCCACGAGCCAGGCGATTCTGCGGGCTTCCGACATAGGCGTGATAACCTTCTATTTTATCGGTGCAAAGGCCGGATCGTGGCTAAGGTTCCCGGAAGTATGGCGTAAGGATTACCCGAGTACGCCCGGCCATGGCATCCCCGGCAGAGGAAAGCAGAACCGCCGCGCGCCCTGCGGTTAGCCGCTGGAATCCAGAATTTTCTTGAAATCCAGAACCGCGTCGACCACGGGCTCATCGCCAATCGACGTATTGAGCATGATTTGGTAAACCGGCCGCATGGGCCATTCCACGTTGAAATATTTCTGGATGAAGACGCCTCGCTCGTGGTCCACGGTGTCCACGCGTTCCCGCGCTTCGCTCTCCGTCTTCCCCCGTGCTATCAGGCGCCGCACCTTCTCCTCGCGCGGAGCGAACAGAAAGACGCGAAGCGTGTCCGCGTGTCCCGCCAGGAAATGCTGGGAGCCACGGCCGACGATGACACAATTGCCCTTACCCGCCGCATGCAGTACCACTTTCTGGGTCAGTCGCAGAATGCTTTCGCTGTCCACCAACTTCAGCTTGTGGGCGTTGATGCTGCCCTCATAACTGCCGCGCAGGAAGGATTTGAACAGCCGGTAGTAGAGCGGATCAGTTTTTTCCTCGCGCAGTTCGACCACGGTCTTGGGGCAGTTCGCCAGCCGCGCGATCTCCTCGGTTAACAAGTGGTCCCACAGCTTCCAGCCAAGGCGTTCCGCCAGCAACTGGGCGATCTCGCCCCCGCCGCATCCGTATTCGCGTTCCACCGTGATGATTTTGATCATACGAACCTGCCCGTGGCCCGGGGTTTCAGCCGGCGGCCAGATCTCCGCCGCCGCCCGGATCATTCTTTTTCAGAATAAACGACAATACGAACATGATAGCGGAGAGTACGGCCAAGACGAAAAATGTGTCCATGTAGGCCAGGGTCGCGGCTTGCGCCTGAACCGCTGCATAAATCCTCGCAATGGCCTGCCCCTGCGCTTCGTGCGCACCCAGCCCGCCATGATTCAGTTGCGCGCTGAGTCCTTCAATGGTGTTCCGGTAATTGAAATTCCCCTCGCGCACGTAGTCCACCAGCACTTGCTGATGAAACTGCGAACGCCGGGCGATCAGGGTAGTCACCAGGGAAGTGCCGACACTGCTCCCCATGTTGCGCATGAAATTGATCAAGCCCGCCACGGCGTTGTTCTTCTCCGCGGGAATCCCGACGTAGGCCACCAGCGTGATGGGCACGAATAGGAATCCCAGGCCAATCACCTGCACGATACGCAACCACGCGGCCATGCTGAAACTGATGTCCAGGTCGATGCTATGCGCGGAATAAAACATCGCAATCGCCAGGGATAGCCAGCCGAACCCAATCAGCCGGCGCGCCTGAATCCTGGTGCTCAGCTGCCCCATAAGGGGCATCTCGAGGAGCAAGACTACGCCCCCTGCAGAAAGCGCGATCCCCGCGAGCTCCGATGTATAGCCCAGGAGCGTCTGCAGGAATTGCGGCATCATCACCAGGCTGGCGAAGAGCATCAAGCCCAACAGGAACATCATCAGATTCGAACTGGCAAAGTTGAAGTTCTTGAACATCTTCACGTCAATGATCGGCGCTTTTTGAAACCATTCCCAGATAATCAGTGAGATCAGGCAGACGGTCGCCACCACCGCCAGTGTGGTGATGAATTGCGAACCGAACCAGTCATCCTCTTGCCCCTTGTCGAGCAGGATCTGCAGAGCGCCAATGCCGAACGTTAGAAACGCGATGCCGATATAGTCGAGCTTCACCCCCGCCCTCTTCAGGCGGGCCAGGTATGGTGGATCTTCCACGAAGCGCCGGACCAGAAAAAGGGTCATGATCCCGACGGGAATGTTGATGAAGAAAATCCAGCGCCACGAATAATTAAAGGTGATCCACCCGCCGAGCGTCGGCCCGATGGTCGGCGCGGTCACGGCCGTAATGCCGTATAGAGCGAAGGCGAGGCCGCGCTGCTGTGGCGGAAACGTATCCGCAAGAATTGCCTGCGCCATCGGCTGCAACCCGCCGCCGCCCGCGCCCTGCAGCACGCGAAACAGCAGGAGCATGCCGAGGCTGGGTGCCAACCCGCAAAGCAGAGAGCTGACCGTGAAGACCACCAGGCAGCCCATGAAAAACCGCTTACGCCCCAGCGCTCCCGCGAGCCAGCCGCTGATCGGCAAAATGATCGCGTTCGATACCAGATACGAAGTCAGTACCCACGTGCTCTGATCGTTGCTCGCGCCCAGATTGCCCGCCATGTAGGGCAAGGCTACGTTGGCAATGCTCGTATCGAGCACCTCCATGAACGCGGCAAGGGCCACAACCACGGCGATCAGCCAGGGATTGTACTTCGGCCGCCAGACTTCCTGATCGAGCGTGAGGGTTGCAGAGCTCATCGAAGATAGACGTCGGGCACCACGTTCATGCCCGGACGAAGCCGCAGGTCTTTGTTCTCCCCCGGTTCCAGCACGATCTTGACCGGAATGCGTTGCACGATTTTTACGTAGTTGCCGGTGGCGTTTTCAGGTGGCAACAAACTGAAGAGTGGCCCGGTGGCGCCTGCAATGCTGTCAACGTGGCCGTTGTAAGTTTTTCCGCTGGAATCCACGTGAATTGTCGCCTTTTGGCCGACGCGCATGTTGCGCAGCTGCGTCTCCTTGAAATTCGCCGTAATCCAAACCTGGTCGAGAGGCACCACGGTCAGCATCTGTTGGCCTGGTTGCACGTTCATCCCGACCACGACGGTCTTGTTCACTTCGCCAGAGACTGGTGCAACGATCTTCGTGTATTGCAGGTTCAACTCTGCCTGCTGCAGCTGAGCTTCTTTTTGTTGCACATCGGCGATCGCGGCCCGTGCTTTAGCCCTGGTAGAGGACACTTGTTGCGGACCGGTCTGCGCGGATTGGTGGTTCGCCTGCGCCGCCACCAGCCGGCTGCGCGCCTGCTGCACCGCTTGTTCCGACGCGGCCACATTCGCCTGCATCGCCGCAACCGTCGCCGTGCCGGCCTTGGCAGCAGCGAGGGCCTGGTCGTAGATCTGTTCGGAGACCTCGCGCTGGTCAACCAGCATTTTGTATCGTGTCAGATCGTCCTGGGCCTTCACATTGTTGGCCTGGGCTTGCTCGAGTTGCGCGCGTGCCGCCACCAGTTGTTTTTCAGCCGCCACGATTCCCGCCTGCGCATTTTCCACGTCGGACGCGGTATATCTCAACTGGCTCTCTGTGCTGACGGAGGTAATCGGCACAGTGATGTTCAGCGATTGCGCGTTCGCCTCCGCATTCGCCAGATCCGCCTTGGCCTGTGCCACGGCCACTTCGTAGTCCGTCGGGTCGATCTCCACCAGCACCGCGCCTTTCTCCACGTGCTGGTTGTCGTTCACGTTCACTTTCACCACGTATCCGGAAATGCGCGCACTCACTGGATACAGGTGCACGTCCACCTGCGCGTCGTCGGTGGATTCATAGCTGCTCAGATAACGCCACAGGAAGAACCCGCCAATTACCACCACGAGTCCCACGATCAGAAAGATGAGTCTTTTCCGGATCTTGGTCCGCTGGTAGGAGCGCAGGCGAGGCAAGGTGTCCTTCGACGCCAGGTCGTCCAATTTGTCTTCTTTTTCGGACTTCGATGGTGGTGTATTTTGCTCGGCCATCGTCAGTTTCCTTTGAAATAAGTTTTCACGCCCTCTTCGGCGGTGCCGAGAGCGCGAGCCAGCGAAATCTTGGCAAAATTAAAGTTGTACAGGCTGGAAATGTACTGCTCGTGGGCGCTGGCGACCAATTCCTGCGACTGCACGACCTCCACGCTGTCCGTAACCCCCGCGCGGAAGCGATCCCGCGATTGACGCAAGGTCTCCTCCGCCAAATCGATGTTACTTTTCGCGACGTTCACCTGCTGTGAGGCCGATTCGATATTCAGGAGTGCGGTGCGCACGTCGGCGTCAATCTGTGCACGCAGATTGTCCAGCCGTTCCTGGCTCTGTTCCACGCGAGCGTCGGCCTGCAGGATGTCGCCATGGACGCGATTGCCCTGGAATATCGGAATATTCAGCGTGCCGCGAACGTCGTAAACGGGAGTGGCCGCGGACGGATGGGAACCTCCTGTTCCGTAGTCGGCGTTGAACGAAAGAGATGGAAAATAACCCGCAACCGCCGCCTTTCTCGACAACTGGGCCGCTCGTAGGTCGGACGTCGCCGCCTTGTAATCCGAACGTTCGGCGTATGCCCGCCTTTCGGCTTCCTCCACGGTGATGCCGTCGAATGCTTGATACGGAGATTTGTCGGTGAATTCGAATTCCTGTCCCGGCGCGAGCCCGACCACGCGCGCAACCGTCAGCTTCTGAATCGCAAAGTTGTTCTTCGCTTGAATCAACTGTTGCTGGCGGGTCTGTAATTCCACTTTCGCTCGCAGCGCATCGATCTGCGGCGAAGTTCCGGCTTTCACCTGGTCATCTGCCTGCGCGGCGAGCGCCTCCGCGGTCTTTACCTGCGCTTCCGCCGTGGCAATGCGCGCTTCGTCGGCGATGCCTTGCAGATAGGTGTATCCCACCGCGAGAACCACCAAATCCCGCGCGTCCTTGTAAGTATATTCGGCGGATTTCAAGGATTCCCGGGAGGCCCGCGCGTTGTTGATCAATTTCCAGTCGAAGAGGGACTGGGAAACGCTGATACGCGCATCGAAGTAGGAGAACGGTCCTAATTCAGGCGGAACGGTGTTGCCACCTATATTGGTGAAGCCGAGTTCGGCAAGATTCACTTTCGAGTCACTAATGTATGGAGACGCCGTAACGTTTGGCAGCAAGGCGCTGAGTTCCTGCCAGCGCTGCCCGCGCGCCGAGCGGATGTCCGCGCTTGAAAGCAGCGCTCCGAGATTTTGTTTCAATCCGCGATCGATGGCGTTTTGCAGGGAAAGCGGCAGAGTTCCAGGAACAAGCTGTGTGGGCGTGCTTCCACCAAAGGGACTCACGCCCTGAGTCCCGGGAATCGCCTGACCTGGCGTGGAGGGCGCCGCGGATTGCCCAAGAGCGAAGGCTGCGCTCAACAGCGAGCAGGCCAGCAAGAGCGCGCAGTGCGTCCAACTGCGGAAATCACGCTTCAAGAGATCCTCCTTCACCTGCCATCACTCGCGGGTCCGGCGCTAGGGAGCAAAATGCTAATCCTTACGACCTCTTTGGGCAATCAAAAAGGGTTTGTGTGGTCGATCGCAACAAGTTAGGCAAGCGCACACGGAAGTTCCCTTCTCCGGGCAATGAGGCATGCAAATTCTCCTTGGATCTTTACACCCACTTTGAGTCCCTCGAGCGCAAGATCGTCACACGCTCCAAGCGCCATCCGGGATTCTGCCCCTCCGCTTGGCCAGGACGATTTGAATGACACCAGTCCCCGGCACCAAAATCACAAATGCGCTTTTTCCTCCAGCACACGGGTCCCGTTATGTGCTCAGCGCTTCGCCTTCGGCCCCGGTGATACGAGATGAAATATGCAGTTTGTGGCACATCGTTCCCCGATGCGAATGGAGAGTCGCTCCCGCGTGCCCCTCCTTCACCAGTACTTTCAATTTTCGCGATTTGCGGAGGGCGGCTTTGCCATGAAACAACCGGCCCTTCGCGGCGCAGACCGAGATGCCCATCATCTCGGCGGTCTTTTTCATCGAGCATTCTTCCAACTGTACTTCCAGCACCCGCCGAATCGCCGGCCGCAACAGGCCCACGGCCTCGCGCAACGTGCGCTCGCGTTCCCGGCCCAGGTATTGTTGTTCTGGTTGGGCTGCGCCGTCCACCGGCTCCAGCAGACCGGGGTTCCCGTCGGGGTCGCTGGAAAAGTCGAGCGAGACCGAACGATGATTGCGCCGCTTACGCAGCAGCATGAGCGAAGAATTAATGACGATTCGCGTGAGCCACGTCGAAAACGCGGAGCGCCCATCGAAATCACGAAGGTGAAGAAATGCCTGCAGCAGGGACTCCTGAACGGCGTCTTCCGCATCTTCCCGATTGCGGGTGATGCGGTAGGCCGTTTGATGGATCCTCCGCAGTTGAGGTCGGCACATTTCTTCAAACTTTTGTTCCAGGAACATGAAATCTCCGCGGACTGCAGGCGGTCGACCTTTTTGATGCACGGGATCCGCACATGGGACTCCTGTTTTTTGAGTTTTGGCGAGAGGGGATACGCGGACGGACATAGATTCACCTCAGGTTTGCTTCGGAACCGGTGGTTCGCTGGCGGTGCGATGGCTCCGACGCGCGTGAGCTTGTCGCAAGGGGCGACAAAGCGAAACCCCTGATAGGGCGAGGCGGGCAGCCCTAAATCGGGTAGTTCTTATGTTAAGGCAGGCGCGCGCTCCGAGATAGCGAAATCCAAATCCCGATTCACGCCTTGGAAGGTTTCCGAGTACTTGCCGCGCGCTTTATCCGCAGATTGATGAAAATGCGCCAGGAAGCTGGCGAGACAGCTAAAACAGGATGGCGGAATCAGGGTGTCCGACTCGGCGGCACGACTATCAGGGGCGATTCAAGGAACGCTTGAACGAACGCAAGAGAATCGCGCGCGAGCTCCACGACGCGCTGCTTCAAAGCGTTCAGGGACTCGACTTGAGTTTTCACGCGGCTGCTCGCCAGATTCTCGCCGAAGAACCGGCTCGCCAGACACTGGAACTCCCTCTCGACCGCGCCGATGAGTTCATCGTCGAGGGGCGTGACCCCGCGCGCGATCTCCGCAACTCCGCAAGTTCCCTTTCCGATTTGCCAGAGGCATTCCCCCGTTTCGCTGAAGCTTCTTCGCTGGACGGCCGCTTTTCGTTTCAAGTTGTGCTGGTTGGTGCTCTCCGTGATCTTCATCCGCTCGTTTTGGAAGAAACGAATGAGGTGGGACGCGAAGCGCTGCGCAAAGCGCTTGGTCATTCCCAGGGAGCCAATGTAGAGGTTGACATCACCTATGATTCAAAGGAGTTTCTCTTGCGTGTGCGCGACGAAGGGAAAGGGATTGATGCGGAAATCTCGAAACTCGGAGGCTGCGATGGGCAGTGAGGTTTGCAAGGGATGGATGAGTAGTTGGGGCCCATCGGACCGCAAATTGAGCTCTGGAGGGGTCCCGGCACGGGTACCGAAGTGGAATTGAAAGTGCCCACGGCAGCGGCGTATCGCTTTTTTCGAGGAAAATTCTCGTGCTTCTGGTACACAACGAAGAATGCAGGAAATGGAGACAAAGGTGAGCAATCGCAGCCGGCAGCCCGATTCGCATTCTCACCGTGGATGATCATCCTGTTTCGCGCGAGGGTATCGCCGCGGTTCTGCCCAATCAACCGGACATGATGCTCGTCGCGGAAACAAGCAACGGACGTGAAGCCGTTGAACCGTTTCGCGCGCCCCGCCCCGCCGTAACTCTGATAGACCTGCAGATGCTGGTTATGGGTCGCTTGGGAACCAGGCTCGCCATACACAATGATTTTCCTCAAGCCCGCATCATCGTCCCGGCCACCTACGAGGGCGATGTGCACGCCGTCTGGGCATTCAACGCGGGCGCCTCCGTGTATCTCCTCAAGAACAGGTTAGGGAAAGAGTTGCGCGAGGCCATGGGCAG
Organism: Candidatus Eiseniibacteriota bacterium; assembly: GCA_035518915.1. Lineage (GTDB taxonomy): Bacteria > Acidobacteriota > Terriglobia > Acidiferrales > UBA7541 > Acidiferrum. The sequence continues at coordinate 432 of DATIXE010000071.1, read as the reverse complement.
CGTCCGTCCGGCCGCAAAGGCATGCCGCCGGGGCTCGCCATTGAAATCGCCGAGCATCAGTCCGACGATTCTCTGACTCACCGCGAAATTGAAGTGTTGCGCCAGGTGGTTTTCGGCCAGGTTAACAAAATCGTCGCGGAGCATCTCGAGATCTCCGAGGAAGCCGTAAAAGCGCACATGCATCGCATCCTATCCAAGTTACGCACCAACGACCGTACCCACGCGGTCACCATCGCCTTGAAGCGCGGCATCATCGATATCGATCGGTAGTCTGTGGACCAGGAGCCTAACTTGAATCCCGGGAAATCCCTGGCACGGCAAGCGCTGGGAAATACGTTCGGCCCAAAAGTGTTTCCTATGTCCCCGGTACGTTCTGTTATCTGTGTGTCCGGGTTGGATCCTTAACTGAGTGGCGGAGGAGGAGGGATTGTA
>DATIXE010000070.1:0-56486 GCA_035518915.1 Candidatus Eiseniibacteriota bacterium | reverse complement strand
GGCGGGGGAGCGGGGTTAGCCAGCAGGTAGGACCCGAACGAGTCCCGATCATAGGAAAAACCGCCGAAGAGGTCGAAGGTGGTATTGGCGGTCTTGATGATGTGGTAGCCGAAGCCGCCGGCAAATAAACTGCGTAGATCGAGGTGCTGGAGTTCGTTGGTTTGAAAATCAGTGAAGGCGAAGACAAACAGGCGTGGGCGGACATTCAAATCGCCACGGATGCCGGTGTCGAGCGCATTCGCGGTAGTCTGCGTGGGGGGAACGGAGCTGTTGTTGGCGAAGATGTAGTCGGCGTGGACTGTAATTTTGTCGCGCGGGGTTTCGCGGACAGCCTTGGAAGCGATGGTGAAATTGACGGTTTCGGAGTTGCCGCGCGTAAGGGCCAGGCCCGTATCAAACAAGCCGCGCCAGAAATAAGTAAATTTTGGGTGGGCCATTTTTTCTTCGGCTTCCTCGTAGGCGCGCTCGTTCGCATCGTTGCGAACGGCGACGATGGACTCCTTTGCCGCAGGCGGGGCCGGCGCAGGCGCCCCAGCCACAACGAACTTGTCGTCTGCCGTGGTGATTTTTCCCGAGAGCTTCGTGCCGTCTTTCAAGGTGATGGTGATATTTTCCGTGGATTCGATGCCGGTGATGGCGTCCCACTGGATGGTGACGTCTCCGGCAAAATCCGATTTGAGAAGAAGTGTCTTTCCATCAGCGCTCTCGATCTTTCCGCTCAAGCGGTCGCCATTCTTCAAGGTGACCTGATCCGCGCGCGCGGCAACCGCCGCGAGAAAGAATACAAACAAGCAAAGCACTCTACGACGCATTTGCGTCCTCCTAGACGATTGATTGGGCATAGTCCTCGAGAGGGCTGTGCGGGCGGCGAAAAAATGGACTTCGATACCCCTGACGGGTGGGCGCAAACAGTCTAATGAAATCAAGGAAGTGCCGCAATCGGGGTTCGAAACGAAATCTGGCGGGAGATTTGGAATCTCCCGTATACTGTGCCGGGTTTTGAGGCAGCTTTGGAGTTTTCGAGGCTGGACGGGATTTCTCCACAGGAGCATTCGCAGGATGATGCATCGCCACGGAGCGCAAATCGCGGCCCTTCTGCTGATCGCGGCATCCACCTGGATAAGCGGTTGCACGAAATCGGAACCGCTACGGCAGGAGCCCAGCGCGAGTCCACGAGCGGCCCAGCATCCGGTGCTGGTCTTTATCACAGACTTCGGCACCGCAAATGACGCAGTGGCCATCTGCAAGGCGGTGATGCTGAATATCGCTCCGGATCTGCGGATCATGGACATCACGCATCAGGTAACGCCGTACTCGATTGAGGAAGGAGCGCGCTTTCTGGCGGGGGTCAGCCCATATTACCCGGCGGGGACGGTTTTCGTTGGCGTGATTGATCCGGGCGTGGGCACCAACCGCAAAGCAGTGGTGGTGAAGACAAAGAAGGGGCAATACTTCGTGGTGCCGGACAACGGACTGATCTCGCCCGTGATTGATCGCGACGGGCTGGACTCCGCGCGGGAAATCATCAACAGCAGTTGGATGATCGGAGACGCAATTTCTTCGACCTTTCACGGGCGGGACATTTTTTCTCCGGTGGGCGCGCACCTTGCAGCGGGTTGGGACTACACGTTGGTCGGGCCAACGGTGCAGCAACTGGTGCGGCTCACGCCCAAGACGCCGGCGGTCACGGACAAAGGCATCGAAGGCGACATCATCGCGCTGGACGATCCGTTCGGCTCGCTGATCACAGATATCTCGGGGGACGAGTTCAAACAACTCGGCTACAACCTCGGCGACCGCGTGACCATTCAACTAAATAAGAAGCCGTTCTCGTTGCCGTATATGAAGACGTTCATGGATGTACCAGTCGGCGACCCGTTGCTGTACGTGGACTCCCGGGGAAGAATCGGGATTGCGTTGAACCAGAGGAATTTTTCTGTGACGAACAAGATCGCCCCGCCCGCGACTCTCTTCATTCCGAAGAAGGGCCTCCCCATCCACGGAAAGTGACCATGGCCGCAGGAAATTACTCCCGTTTGGGCCTAATTTGCTTTTTTGTGCGCAGCGGCCGACAATCGGGAGGAATCCGCACGAAAGAGGTCCGCCATGGCTGAAGCCGTCATTGTTTCTTCCGTACGCACTCCAGTGGGGCGAGGTTTCAAAGGGTCACTGCGCACCACGCGTCCCGACGACCTGGCCGCGCTGGTGATCAAGGAAGCGCTGGCGCGTGTCCCTGGACTCGATCCCAAGGAAATTGACGACGTGATCCTGGGCTGCGCCATGCCGGAAGGGGAACAAGGAATGAACGTGGCGCGAATTGCGGCGCTGCGTGCGGGGCTGCCGGTGGAGACTTCGGCGATGACGGTGAACCGTTTCTGCGCCAGCGGATTACAGGCCATTGCGCAAGGAGCAGAGCGGATTCGCAGCGGCGCGGCGCAGGTGATCGTCGCGGGCGGCACGGAATCGATGTCCATGGTTCCCATGGGCGGCAACAAGATTTCGCCGAATCCCTGGCTGGTGGACCACTATCCGGATGCGTACATCAACATGGGATTGGGCACGGAAAATATCGCGCGGAAGTTCGGAATTTCACGGGAGCAAGCGGACCAGTTCGCGGTGGAGTCGCATAAGAAGGCGGTAAGCGCGGTTGCGGCGGAAAAGTTCAAAGATGAGACCGTGGGCGTGGAGGTCAAGATCACTTCCCTGCCCAACGGGAATGGCGCGAAGAGCAAGTCCCCGGTAAGGCCGGCGACACAGAGCTTTGTGTTCGACAAAGAAGAGATGCCGCGGCCGGAAACTTCGATGGAAGTGCTGGCAGGGCTGAAGCCGGCTTTTCATGTGAAGGGGACGGTAACGGCGGGGAACAGTTCTCCGATGAGCGACGGCGCGGCGGCCGTGGTGCTGATGAGCGACGCGAAGGCGGCGCAGCTCGGGCTGAAACCACAGGCACGCTTTGTCACTTACGCCACCGCCGGATGCCTGCCGGAAGAATTCGGGATTGGGCCGGTTCAGGCGATCCCCAAGGCGTTGAAGCTGGCGGGATTATCGCTGAACGATTTGGCAGTGATTGAATTGAACGAAGCGTTTGCCGCGCAATCGCTGGCGGTGATTCGGCAGGCGAATCTGGATCCCACGCGAGTGAATCCCAACGGCGGGGCGATTGCGCTGGGCCACCCGCTGGGCTGCACGGGGGCGAAGCTGACGGCATCACTCCTGCGCGAATTGGAACGCCGCAACGCGCGGTATGGGATGGTGACGATGTGCGTGGGCGGCGGGATGGGCGCAGCGGGAATTTTCGAGCGCGCGTAAAACGAACAAGAGAGATTCCCCGGGACCGGGAATAGCCCTCAAAGAAGAAGAAAAAACTCCCGCAAGACCGACAGCACTCCCAGCCCTGGCGACGGGCTATGTCGCTATTCGCCTTGCTTGCTGGAACTTTGGCTCACATCCCCTCCCTTAGCGGCGCTTTGCCTGGACTTACCTGTGGCATCAAGTTCTATTGCGGAATGCCCTGCCGTACGGGTAGAATCGGGTGCTGGACTTTTCAAACAGTTGTTTGAATTCAACCGCGGCCCCGGGCCGGCAAGGAGCATCACTCATGGCCACCTCCGTTCTCACGAAACCCGCAGCAAAGGGCGGCAGTTTCCTCCTGGAAGCTCCGGCGCCCGCGGACATTTTCACGCCGGCGGACCTGACCGACGACCAGAAGCTGATCGGGCAGACGGCGGAAGAGTTCGTGGTGAAGGAAGTACTTCCGCTGGCGAAAGACCTGGAAGCGAAGAAGCCGGGGCTGATGGCGGAACTGGTGCGGAAGGCCGCGGGACTTGGGCTGATGAGCGGCGGCACGCCGGAAGAATACGGCGGGGCGGGGCTCGACAAGATCGCCACGACACTGCTTACAGAAAAAATCTCCATTTATGGCGGGTTTGCGGTGACCCACGGCGCGCACGCCGGAATCGGGACGCTGCCGATCGTTTATTTCGGCACGGAGGAACAGAAAAAGAAATATCTGCCAAAGCTGGCCAGCGGAGAAATGATCGGCGCGTACTGCCTTTCCGAGCCGCAGGCGGGCAGCGACGCGCAGAATTCCCTGACGCGCGCGGAACTGAATAGGGAAGGGACACACTACGTCCTGAACGGGCAGAAGATGTGGATCACCAACGGCGGCTTCGCCGATTTGTACGTGATCTTCGCGAAAATCGACGGCGATAAGTTCACGGCGTTCCTGGTGGAACGGAATTTTCCGGGCTGCAAACCGGGCAATGAAGAGCACAAGATGGGGATTCATGGAAGTTCGACGACGCCGATCTTCCTGGAAAACTGCAAGGTGCCGAAGGAAAACGTGCTGCATGAAATCGGGCGCGGGCACATCGTGGCGTTCAACGTATTAAACGCGGGGCGTTTCACGCTGGGCGCTTCGTGCGTGGGCGGTTCGAAGTACGTGCTGATGACGGCTTCGAAATACGCGAAAGAGCGCAAGGCGTTCGGCAAGCCGATCGGCGACTTCGGGATGATGAAGGAGAAGCTGGCGGAGATGGCGGTGCAGATTTTTGCGGTGGAATCGATGAATTACCGCACCGCGGGAAACATCGAAGCGGCCATGAACGCGGCGTCGGGATCCGGGAACAAAACGCAGAACACGATGAAGGTGCTGGAGGAGTACGCGATCGAGAGCTCCATCGCGAAGGTGTACGGCAGCGAAATGCTCGACTTTGTGGTGGATGAAGCGGTGCAGATTTTCGGCGGATACGGGTTCCACGAGGACTACCCAGTATGCCGTGCGTACCGCGATTCGCGCGTCAATCGCATTTTCGAGGGCACGAACGAAATCAACCGCATGCTGATCATCCAGATGCTGATGAAGCGGGCCATGGGCGGCCAATTGCCACTGATCCCGGCGGCGATGAAGCTGGCCGATGAGATACTGGCGGGGCCTTCGTTCGATGAGACACCGGAAGGCGTGCTCGCGGAGGAAGCGCGGACGATCGGCAGCGCCAAGAAGATGTTCCTGCAGGCCGCGGGCGGCGCGGTGCAGAAGTTCCGCGAGAAACTGGCCGAGGAACAGGAACTGATCGGAGCGCTTTCGAACATGGTGATGGAGATCTATGCGATGGAGTCCTGCATGTTGCGCGCGCAGAAGGCAGCCGCGAGCAAAGGCGAAGCCGCCTCATCGGTGATGATTGACGCGGCGCGCGTCTTTATCGCGGATGCCGCCGAGGGGGTGGATCACGAAGCGAAGCGCGCACTCGCGGCTGTCCACGAGGGCGACATGCTGATGACGCAGATGGCGGTGCTGAAGCGCTTCGGGAAGCGGCCGGCGGTGGACACCATCGGGCTGCGGCGGCGCATCGCGGACGCAGTGCAGGCGCAGGACCGGTATCCCTTCGAAGGGCGCTAGCAGGCGTCGCCCCGAGGTGATTGGCTGGAACCGAGAAATCGAAACAGCGGGATTCGCGTTTCGGAAAGTTCAGGAAGTTCTCAGCAAAGAAGCGCAGCCGGATAGCCCTTCCAGATCGAAGCTAGAGCGGGACAGACTTAAGGGGACTTATTGTCCGCAGGTTCCGCAGCGGGAGACTCGGTTTCCTTTGGCTTCTCAATCTTATTGAGGGTTTCGACGCTGAAACGCTTGTAGTCGGAGTACCGCGTAATTTCATTCATCCGGAAACCTTTGACCAACAGAACGCGCGCGCCGATGTGCGCTTCCTCATAGGTGGGCAGCCAGACTTCGTTATTGAGATAGGCCTGCTCGAAAACGAATCCCGTGCCACGGTTGACGCTGGCGAGAAGTCCGCCGGCGAGATGGAAGTCGCCGACAAAATACGCCTCCAGGCGCACGACCTGCTTGGCCTGTTCGTCCACCCAGATGACTCCGGCGAGATCCTTAATTAATTTTTCGACCATGGTTTTTGCTTTGTATTCCGGATTGGGTTCGAAGTCGAAAACCAGAACGTCCTGTCCGCGGAATCGCTCGCGGCGCGGATTCACGAACTGGGAAGCGCGGAGGAAGACTTCGATGCCTGGGTCGTCGTCGTCCTTGTGTTGCTTCTGTTTCCCTTCTTCCTTGGCTTTTTCGTCCTTTTCCGCCTTCTTTTTTTGTTCTTTCTGGATTTCGGTGATGCGCTTTTGCGTGTTTTCGTCTTCCTTCTTCTGTTCCTCCGCGCCGAGTGGCTTTCCGTCCTTCTTTACAAGCGTAGAGACTTCATCGCCGCTGAGATAGAAGAAGGTGTACTCGTTGATCTCCTGTTTAGTGACCTGGCCGGATTTGTCGTACTGCGTCTCTTCTTCCACGCGGGTTCCGGCGTAGTTTTCCTTGAGCTTGTCGATCTGTTTCTGATTGGCGTCGATCTCTTCGAAGAGCTGCTTCAAGTCGGGCAGCTTGACCTGGGATTTAATGGGGAAATCGAAGACGCGTTCGCCGATAGTTTCGTTGACGGCCACGCGAGTGACGGCGACGGAATAAGCGGCGGCTCCCCGGTGCAATTCTATTTTGTAGGGCACCTGGACACCATCCACGCGGCGATACTCGCTATAGAAAATATCCCGTGGTTCGCCGGCAACCTGGGATTTTTCTTCGACGATGAGGTGGGATTGCGGATCAAAGAAGACCTGCCACCGCTGGCCGGAAGGATAGGTCAGCTCCAATTGCTGGGCGGGGCGTCCGCGCACCTGGGTTTCGCCTTTGTACGCGACTCCGACTTTGTGTTTACCGAGTTCGAGAAGTCGCGAATTGTAATAGTGCGAAGCGGTTTCCATTTGCTGTGCGGCGGAACCGAGCAAGGTACTGATTTCGCCATTGGCGGCCTGATGCCAGGCGGACTTGCCGTTATAGGATTCGATCAGCGTGGCATCACCGGAGCGAATTTCGACGTACAAGCGATTGGGCTTTTTCACCCGGAAAGAGTAAGTTCCCGGGGCATCTTCGCCCGGCGTAGAGAGGCTGCCGTCGATGGCGAGAGTTTGCAGCCGGGAGACGGATTTGCTCCCGCCAACGGCTTTCAAATACTGGTCTATGACCTTTTTCGCTTCATCGGCATGAACGGGGCCCACAATCAGCAGGGCGAGAAGTGCTGCAGTTCCCGGATAGATAGCCTTGCGCATGGCAACGTACTGTTAGATACGCGGTTGCCGCGAAAAAGTTGCGGGATTATCGGCGCTTTTTGGAGGCGGCGATTTTCTGAGGTTCGCGGCGAAGCCTGCGAACAAAGCCACTTACCGGCCAGGCTTCGGCCGGTTTAGATATTTTTCGTAAAGGTCTTTTTGTTTGTTGTCAGTGGAAGTCAGCCTGCCCTTGATGAAGAGGTAGCGGATACTGGTGGTGACTTCGAGAGGATCGCCGTTGGTGACGATCAGGCTAGCAACTTTCCCGGCCTCAATCGTTCCCAGCTGCGAATCTAGACCGAAGATTTGGGCGGGGTACAGGGTGACGGCTTTCAGGCCTTCCTCATAAGGCAGCCCATGGGCGACGGCATTCGCAGCCTGCTGCCCGAGGCGGCGCGCGAAACTGTTGTCGAAACTGGCGAAGGCGATCTGGATGCCGGCAGTCCGGAGTTCTTCGGGCTGGGTCATCATTCGGTCGTAGGGATCGTCGTCGTCCGGCGGAGCTGCAAGAGTGGGCCGAAGGACGACTGGAATATTTTTGGAACGGAGCAGATCCTTGACCTTCCAGGCTTCCTGGCCGCCGGCGAGAATCATCTTGAGCTTTTGCTTGTCGCAGAATTCGACGGAATCGCGAATTTGCCGGGCGGTGTCCGCAAACACGAGCAGGGGAACTTCACCGCGGATGACGGGCGCCATCGCCTCGAGCTTCACATCGCGCGGAAAAGTTGCGCCTCCCGGAGCCTGCAAGAGCTGTGCGTAGTGGCGCGCCTGCTCCATGTAGTCGGCGAGCAGGTTGATCTGCTTGTCGTATTCCTTCTTAACTTCGGGGAACGGCTTTTCCTTGATCGAAAAGGTCGAGAGGTCGAACGAGCGGGTCTGCACGTCGGGCCAATCGACAACCATGGCGGCGTGTTTGTTAATCAGCATATCGTCGATGGTCCAACCGGCGAGGTAAATCGCGGAAGCCTGGCCGCCGATGAGATTGGTATCGCCGCTGCTGTCGAAGCCGCCGCTTGCTGGCGCGGCAATTACCTCGGTGATTCCCGCGGCACGCGTGACCGGGATGTGGGCGCTGGAAGGAAGAATCGCGGTGGCGGCGACAGCATCCGGATTGAATTGTCCGGTCTCGGTGGAGTCCACCGTGGCGCGGACGGCGCTGATTTCGCTAAGGCCCATTTGCGTGACGGCATCGAAGAGGCCCGGGTAGACCTGCAAGCCCTTCGCGTCAACCACCTGTGCACCGGCAGGAACCGCGAGGTCCGAGCCCACGGCGGAGATTTTGCCGTCGTGGATGAGAACCGTTCCGTCTTCGATCGGTGGACCGGCCAGAGTGAATACCTTGGCGTGCACAATGGCGTAGTCCGCTTTTGACTGCGGCGTCGCGATGGGAGCGAAGAGGGACACGAAAAGGATTAGTGAAGCACAGGCGGGGAGGAGGCGTTTCACTGCACACCTCCAATGGCGAGCTGCGCTTGCGGAGGTTTGGGCGCGGCTTCCGGCTTCTGCTCCGGCTTTTGTTCCGGCTGCTGTGCGGGTTTATTTTCTCCGCCCTTTGTCCCTTCCGGTTTCGTCACTTCCGGCTTCTTCTCACCGGCTTTTTTCTCCGGTTCAGGCTTCTTTGAGAGCTTTTCGAGAAGTTCCTTCTTCTCCTGGGCGAGGGCTGGGCGCCCGGAGATATCGGTCAAACGGTCGAAATAGACGCGGCCATCAATCAGCGTCTTTTCGACAACGGCATAAGCGCTGAGCGGATCGTGATTGTAGAGGACGAGGTCGGCGTCTTTGCCGACGTCAATCGTGCCGACGCGTTTATCAATGCCCAACTGAATTGCGGGATTCAGGGTGACCAACTTCAGAGCCTCATCATGCGTCAGCCCGCCATAAAGCATCGACTTCGCCGCTTCCTGATTGAGGTGCGTCGCTTCGGCCGCGTCGTCGGAGTTAACCGAGACGATCACGCCGCGCCGCGTCATGAGCGCGGCGTTATAGGGAATGGCATCGTAGGCTTCGACTTTGTAGGCCCACCAATCGGAGAAGGTGGATGCGCCGGTGCCGGCGGCGGCAATTTCGTCGGCAACCTTGTAGCCCTCCAGAACGTGCTGCAAGGTCTGCACGTGGAAGCCGAATTCCTTCGCCACGCGAAGCAGCATTAGGATTTCGTCTTCGCGGTAACAGTGCGCGTGGACGTAGCGCTTCCCTTCCAGGACTTCTACCAGAGGGTCAAGCTTGAGGTTGCGGCGCGGGGGAATCAGATTTTTTTCACCGGCGGCAACGCGCTTGTTGTAAGTATCCCAGGCGTTCTTGTAGTTGCGCGCTTCGGTGAATGCGCTGCGAATGGTTTCCTCGACGCCCATGCGCGTGGCAGGGTAGCGGGGGGGCGCGCCGGAGATGCGGAAATTGGAGCGCTTCGGATTTTCGCCGAGGGCGAACTTGATGCCGGGAAGCGCACCTTCGAAGGGCAGCTTGGATGCGGGTTGTCCCCAGCGGAGTTTGATGACGATGGTCTGCCCGCCGATGGGATTGGCGGAGCCGTGAAGAATGTTCGCGGTGGTGACGCCGCCGGCGAGGTCGCGGTAGATGGAGATGTCGTCGGAGTCCAGGACATCCGCGATATTCACCATCGATGAGACCGAGACGGAGCCTTCGTTGACGTCGCCATCAATGGCAATGTGCGAATGGCAATCAATGATGCCCGGGCTGAGGAACTGCCCGGTGGCGTCGATGACCTGCGCGTCCGAGGGCGCTTTGAGATTGCTGCCGATGGCGGCGATTTTCCCGTCCTTGATGAGCACGTCGCCCTTTTCCATGGTGCCGTGGGAAACGGTGAGGATGGTGGCGTTGCGAATCAGAATCGCCGGAGACGGAGTATCCGGGGCGACGACCGCGGGTTTTTCTTTCGCGGCGAGGCCATTCGCGGAGGCCAAACACGCCAACACGCCGATGAAGGCAATCTTTGCGGAGATGCTCATCGCGCACTTCCCATCGTCGCGGCCAAAGCCGCAGTGGGTTTGGCGCCCGTGAACTCGATCGTGTATCCCAAGGCCAGGATGGTTCCTTTCATCGAAGTTCCTTCGAACGTTCCGGTGAAGACGACATCACTGGTGCCGCCTTCGATCTGCAGGCTGATGGTGAAGGAGAAATTGTCGCCACTGACCCAGCCGCTAAAGACAGTGCCAGTGCCACGATCACCGGACACGGTTCCGGTCAAGGTGCCGTCGGGTTCCATCGTGAGGTCGGCGATGGCCTGTTCTTCGCCCTGCTGAGTGGCGAACTTCATGTTCCATTTACCGGTCAGGTCGCCCTTGGGAGGATCAGTGGGCCGCAGCACTTCGCGAACTTCGTACTTGCACCCATCCACGAAAACAATCTTCACTTTGGTCTTTTTATCGAAAAGGTCGCCGTCGGTGACCACCAGATTGGCGATTTTGCCCTTTTCAATCGAACCCATCGTTTCGGAAACTCCATAAATTTCCGCCGGAGAAAGAGTCAAGGCGCGCAACGCCGCAGTGGGAGGCAGGCCGGCATCAATTGCCTTTTTTACGGCGGGGAGAATGTCCTTGGGCGTGGCGATTCCACCGGAATAAAAGGCAAATTTGACGCCGGCTTTATCCAACGCCTCGGCGGAGGATGGCGCGCGATCGCGGAACTGGAGTTCGCGGAGCGTGGGCGTCACTTCCGGATCGGCGTCATTGGAGGCTTCCGGCCACTTCAAGTCCACAAGCACCGGGATCTTTTTTGCGGCGATTTCCGGCGCAAAATCGTAGGCCATCTGGCCGCCGTAGATCACACCGTTGAGTTTCCATTCTTCATTGAGGCGCAGAGCGCGGCGAATCTGGAGGGAGCTGTTGCCGGGAATCAGAACTACGGCGTGCTTTCCAAGCGCCTCCGCGAGCGTAACGTCGGAGCGGTCGTAGGTAGGGCGCTCGAGACCACGAGGATTTTTGTCGTAGATGGCGTCCGCTTGGGATTCCCAGTTGGTATCGAGCCAGACCTGACGGGTGTAAGCGATCGCGCCCATAAGCGATCCCGGGAAGCTACGGAATCCGCCCGGGGCTTGAAGCGAGATGGGAATGGCCACGGGGGTCTTCACCACGAAATCGCCGGCGCGCACGCCGCCAAGATCGAGAATAGCCGCCTGGCCTGGAAACATGCCACCCTTCGGAGCCGCGATGACGGTGGTGAAGCCAGCCATGCGCCAGGTTTCCACGCGCGGGTCGCTGAGATTCACTTCGTCGGCGGCGTTCCGCCAGGGCGTGGTGGCCGGGCGATCCTCGGGACCGCGCGAAAGGGGAGGAAATTTATTGCCTCCGTCTGTCGTTGGTGGGGCGGGAGTGGCCACGCCGACGTCTGTGAAGCCATCCACGAGCCCGGGATACACGGTGAGTCCCTTGCCATCGATCACCCAAGCGTCGGGAGGTACGGCCACGTTGGTTCCAACGGCGGTGATCAGACCGTGGGACACGACGACGGTTGCGTTTTCGATGGGCGCCGACGAAACGGGAACGACTTTCGCTCCCCGGATAGCAAAAACCTGTGGCTCGCCGCCCTGTGCCTGAGCCAATTGCGCGCCGACCAAGCACGCCAGCCAGGCGAGGAACACAGTACCCCACAGGCGTGCCGAAACGCTTCTCCAACTCATGATGACTCCTTGTCCCCCAAGCGCAGACGGTTACGCGAAGTACCCGCCGGACAGCCCCTGCAGGGTATTGAGGCTAAGGGCAACGATGAAGAACGTCAAGAGTGCGAACAAAAAAAGACAGGCGGCAGCGGGCCACCTGTCTTTGCGCTTTGCGAAGCTGCGTGGATAACCTTAAGGCTTTTTCTTCCTGCCAAAAAGACCGCCGAGCTGATTGATCGTGTCGGCCGCTCCCTTGTTGCCGCCCGCGAGACCTCCGGCAGCATTGGTGAGGCCGCCCGCACCTCCGGCTCCGCAGGAAAGTTCATTCTTCAGTAGACCTGCGGCGACACCGCCGACGTCGGGCAGGAACTTCGGATTCGCGGTTGTGCCTTTCACCTGAAGGGGAACCTTGAGGGCACCGTTCTTGCAACTGGTCGAGCCGCCGCCCAGGGCCTTGCCCAGCGCGCCACCCGCGCCGCCGACCGCACTTGTGGCGCCGGAGACGACGGAGCTATTCACCGCGGCCACGAGATTGAAATCCAGGTTGTTTTTTGAATCCAGAGTTCCGCCGCCAGTCACGGAGCCGAGTGAAGGCACCACGGCATCCAGATTGTCCGCGCGCAAACCGGTGGGGGCCATGTGCACGTTGGTAGTGAACTTTTCTATCTCCAGGTCGTTGCCGGTCTTGATTCCCGCGAGGGAGCCGACGCCGGACATTTGCTTGCCCAGATCGAAATTGGCGAGCTTCGCATTGAAGAGGCCGATGTTTCCATCGGTGACCAATTTGTTTGTCGGGCCGGTGACATTGAGGTTGGCGTTGAGCGTGCCTGCAGCAAGCTTGGATTTTTCAGGCAGGTTGACGCCGAGAGCCGGGAGAAATGTCTGCAGATCGGTGGCGGGCAGTCCGTTGCCGACAATTTTCAGGTCCACTACGAAATCGTCGCCGACAGATTTATACGTTCCGCTCAAATTTGTTTTTGCGTTGCCAATCTTGATGGTGGACGGATTAAGGACGCCGGTCCCCTTGGCCAGGTTGTACTTCGTGTCGAAATCGACGATGGCCGGAATCCCGGCGGGACTCCCGCCGGCGACGAGGACGGCTTTCGAGAGCTTCAGCTCGCCTTTCGTGGACATCTCGCCGCTCTGGCTCACGAGGTTTGCGTCCATATCCGCCAAGCCTCCCAGCCCGAGGGAAGGATCGAGGAAACCGGTCTTCGCAAGGTCGAGGCTCTTGATGGTGAGCTTCACATTTTGTGGGGTCTGCGCGGCGTCGTTGGGGTCAACCGGGCCGACTTTGCCGTTGATCTGCATGGTGCCGCCGCCCGGCAAGCCCATGGAGAAGTCCACGGGGAAATTATTTTTCATGGCGACATCAGTGGCGGTGAGATTCACGTCGCTATAGACGTTGCGCTTTTTCGAATCGGTGTTGCCCAGAGTGATCTGGCCGTCTTCGAGGCGCAGCTTGGCGATGGAGAGCGCTTCGGCAGAACTGCCCCCGGAACTGCCGGCCGTCGAGGCTTTGGCGGGGGCGGGATTCTTGCTGGAATTGCCGCCGATAGAAGAGAAGTTCCAGCGGCCACTGGGGTCCTTCAGCATCATGAGCTGCGGTTTGATAATGGAAATTTCGGTGACATTCAGCTGCTGGGAAAAAATCAGGGGGATCAATTCCACGCCGACTTTTACCGATTTCGCGGTCAGAAAAGGGCCGGAGTTGAATTTTGGGTCGTCGCTGATGGAAACGTCGTCAATGCCCACCGAGCCGGTGAGCAGAGACAAGCTCAAGTTGCCGAGTTGCACGTTTCTGCCCAAGGCGGTGGACGCTTTCGATTCGATGGTTGGCTTGAACTTGTTGACGGGGATCAGGAAAGGCAGGATAAACAGGATCAGGATGATCACCACAATGGCGATTCCGATCCATTTCAGCTTGCTGCTCATGGGAGCCTCCAAAGGAAAGCTGGGCAGGCGTAGGCGGGCGCCACTCTCGTTTACGGCTGGATAGTATCACAGGGCTGTGGTGTTCTCTGTACTCTCTGTGGAGTACACGTGTGTCGCCGGGGCGCGGGGAGTCATACTACAATGGAGAAGCGGGGCTGTAGCTCAGATGGATAGAGCGTCGGTTTCCTAAACCGTAGGTCGGGAGTTCGAGCCTCCCCAGCCCCACCATTATTCAGGCCAATTATTGCTGGCGGGCAGGCAAGGCGGGAAGGAACTTGCTATTTTCGGGCGAGGAGCGCGGGGGCGGCGGAACACACGGCAGCTGAGCTGTCTGGGATTTTGAGTTTCGCGCCGATTTGTAATTTGGTGAACTGCGTGATTTCCGGGTTTGCGGCGGCCAGTTGCGGCCACGCTTGATTGCAGCCCAAATAATCGCGGGCCAGGGACCAAAACGTGTCGCCCTTGCGAACGGTCACGCGAGTCCCCGGGGGTCCCGGGCTCGAATGATCACTGGCTGGTAGAAAGACCATGGTGCCCGCCAACAACATATCGGGGTTCGCGCTGTGGCCCGGATTGAGGCGCAGCAATTCCGTCCAGCGGGAGCCGTCTCCGAGGTAACGTTTCGCCAGCCTCCACCAACTGTCCCCGCGCTTGACTTCTTCCTTGCGAAGCGATGCGACTAGTTTGGATAGCGGCACATATCGCCGCGAAGTGGCGGGAGCCTCGATGTGCCGCGGTACAAACGGGGACATGCGCAGGTTCGTGGTGGCCCGAGGCGCGGGCGCCGGCATGCGAAGCGCGGGAAGCAATTCATCCTTGCGAAGTGATCCGGGCAGTGTGCCGACGGATGGCTTCGGGGCGGCGAGAGTTGTTTTCGGAAGTTCCAAGGAATAGTGCGGCTGCTCGGATTGCTGTGCGGCGAGTTCCGCGTGACGCGCGGCTTTTTCGGCGCGGTAGGCACGGGCGACTTCGCCAAGAGACGGCGTC
The DNA here is from genome assembly GCA_035518915.1 of Candidatus Eiseniibacteriota bacterium. Classification (GTDB taxonomy): domain Bacteria; phylum Acidobacteriota; class Terriglobia; order Acidiferrales; family UBA7541; genus Acidiferrum. Next base: position 41,851 of record DATIXE010000070.1, on the reverse strand, counting down.
TGCGGCCGCTGCGCTGCTTGCCGGGGTTGCATGGCATCTTTCGTCAGGTCGGCGGGGATTGTTCTGTTGCTCGCTGCGCGCAAAGTATCCTGCGGTGTCAGAATCCTGGCGTGGTTCAAATCATCGTTTGTATAAACGTGATGTGGTGCGTTCTGCTGGGCTGCCTTGCGCTCGCGGGCCGCGCGCGCGGCTTCGGCAACATCCTGGGCGCACGTCTGGCTTGCGCCAAACGCCGAACAAACCAGCGCCGCCAGAGCGAGATTGCGCCAGAGAGAAGACATGAACCGGTGTTCCTAATCGTGCGCCGAGGGACCCGCGTCGAATGTAAGAATTACCGGGGGGACAACCCGTATCCGACTCTGGGGAGATTGTGTCTCTTTTCGGAGTCATCTGGCAATAGCGGGTGTCGAAACGATACCCGGACCCGCCAGGACTGAAAAATCCACCAGAAATCCATCGGAATTTGACTTGTCGAAGTCAGGGGCGAAGCGAGTCCAGCGGCGGAAGCGACACGGCCTGGCTGATGGCGCGCTCGGGTTGCGGCTTCTTGTTTTCGAGCGCGTCCACCAACATTTCGATCGCCTGGCCCGTGTTGGGCGGACTGAAAATGGTGGCCCGCAGAAGTCCGCTGCGCACCCACGCCTGACCAGTTTTTGGCAAACCATCAATGCCAAGGAACGGAGCGGCGAGCAAACGCTCGCGATCGATTTCGTTGGTCACTTCCTGAAATGCTTTTCTGGCTCCGATGGCCATTGAATCATCCTGCGCGGCCACCAGGTCCACTGCCGCTTTTTTCGAGGTGGGCAACTTCAACCAGGAGCGCACGGTGCGGGTCGCGCTGTCTTCGGTCCACTGCCCTTTCAAAGTGATCAGGTGAAGATTCGCGGGCTTCACTTCGAGCATTCCTTTGGCTCGGTCCTTGGCAGCGGAATTTTCCGAAGGGCCCTGCACATAGAGAACGCTGCCGCCCTTGGGCAACAATGCGGCGCATTGCCGCGCCTGGATTCTTCCAATTTCGACGTGATCCACGGTGACAACAAAGACCGGGGCCTTGGCAAGCCGCCGGAGTTCGGGGACGTAGGTAGCCTCGCGATTCAGAACCACCCAGCCGATGCCGGCGTCCAACGCCGCGCGCGCCACTTGCGGCAAAGCGGTTCCGCCGACGGGCTCGAAGAGGATGGCGTTGGGGCGGGCATCTTCCACCGCTTGGATGGCGTTCAAGATTTGCGTGCTCTGGTTGATGGCATCGTTGACGGCATACAAGAGCTGCAGTTCGACGCCGAATTTCCGGGCCGCCTGCTCCGCGGCATTGGCCTGCTCAATCTGATAGTCGTTGTCGTTGGTCGTTAGAGAAACGAGGATTCGCAGCTTGCTCATAGCTCCGCCAGTGGGAAGTACAGCTTAACGATACACGGAGGAAGTTTGCAGGAGAGAAAAAGCTGGTTCAACGTTGCCTCGCAGAAAACGTTGCGTGCTTGGGCAATGGGGGGATATTTTCCGCGATCGCAGCCTTGCGGGCGGGACAGCGCGATTTTGCGAGGGGTCCTGGGTCAAATGTCACATGGAAGGGTGCGAGGGTCACGCGCATCGCCGTATCGTGTTCATGTTTCAGGACTTAGATTGGGATACGGGGCACTTAACTGGCATTTCGATTGCACGTTCATGTGCATTGATCCGCGGAGAAGGATTGGACAGGGAGTCCCGATGAGCTGGAATGAACAATTTCGCCGCAAGTCGGTCGTGCCACAGGAAGCGGTGCAGTGCATTCAGTCGAACATGCGCGTCTACATCCACCCCGGCTGCGCCGAGCCGGAGGCCCTGGTCGAGGCGCTGATCGCGCGCGCGCCGTTCGTCAAAAACGTGGAGATCGTGCACCTGCTGACGTTGGGCCGCGCCGATTACATTTCGCCGCAGATGGAAGGCCATTTCCGGCACAACGCCATGTTCATCGGGGGAAACGTTCGACAGGCGGTGAATGAGGGGCGAGCGGATTACACACCTGTGTTTCTTAGCCAGATCGAAAATCTTTTCGAATCCGGGCAGATGCCCATTGACGTGGCGCTGATCCAGGTGTCGCCACCAGACCCGCACGGATTCTGCAGCTTTGGCGTAGGGGTAGATACGACTCTGACGGCCGCGCGCCAAGCAAAGATCGTGATCGCACAGGTGAACGATCAGATGCCGCGTACGTACGGCGACAGTTTCATCCACGTGAGCGACATTGACATTGTTGTGGAGCACTCCCGTCCACTGTGCGAGCTGAAGTCCGTCGAGATCACGGAGGTCCACCGGGCAATCGGGAAGAATGTGGCGTCACTGATCGAAGACGGCGCGACGCTGCAACTCGGGATCGGAGGCATCCCCGATGCGGTGCTGCTGCAGCTGACGAATCACAAGGACCTGGGTATCCACACGGAGATGCTGAGCGACAGCGCGATTCCGCTGGTGGAATCGGGTGTGATCAACGGAAGCTGCAAGACCATTCACCGGGGAAAAATCGTCACGGGATTCGTGCTGGGCACGAAGAAACTGTTCCAGTTCGTGCACGACAACCCGGCGTTCGAATTCCATCCCAACGCCTATACCAACGATCCTTACATCATTTCGCAAAACCACAAGATGGTGGCGGTCAATTCCGCGCTACAAGTGGACATGACAGGGCAGGTCTGCGCGGATTCGATCGGTACGTATTTTTACAGCGGCATCGGCGGACAGGTCGATTTCATCCGAGGAGCCTCGCGATGCAAGAACGGCAAGCCGATCATAGCCATTCCGGCAACCGCAAAAGGAGGCAAGATTTCGAGGATCGTGCCGGTGCTTGATCCGGGCGCGGGGGTGGTTACGTCGCGCGGCTCGGTGCACTATGTGGTCACCGAGTATGGCGTGGCCTACCTGCACGGGCGGACCATTCGCCAGCGCGCGGAAGCGCTGATTGAGATCGCCCACCCGAAGTTTCGCGAGGAACTCTACGCCTATTGCGAGAAGACCCGCTGGCTGCAACGGCCGACGCTGAGTGAGCCCTGAGGCTGCCCCGTATCGGAATTTCGCTGCTTCCGGACTGTCTGTTTTAGTCGAGCTGCCACCCGCGCACTCAAGCCGAGCCTGTGGGTCGAGTGAGTGCGCGTTTCCGATTGACAACTCCCTCTTCCGGATTATAAATTTCGGCAAGATTTGAATGGGATAGACCTCGCTTCGCCAGGACAGCTTTCCTCGCCGCTTTGAAGAAAGCCTTTCTCGAGTTCGCACGAGGTTCGGAGCGGAGTTTGGATGCCCCGCCTTCTTCTGACGCTTTCCCTTTGTATTCTGGCAATTCCCACGGCTGCCCAAACGCCGCCCACGGATGCCTTGCCGGAACTCACGCTTTCCCAGGCGATCGCGGAGGCGCAGGAGAATAACCGGCTGATCAAGATGTCGGATCAGGGGGTCCTCTACTCCAACGACGCGATACTAGCGGCACAGACGCAGCGCTATCCGCAGTTCAATGTGCAGCTGATCGGATCTTACCTGCCGACAGCGATCAACATCCACATCCCACAGGGCGCCTTCGGGAACGTGGGCGAAACGCCGGTACCCAACGACAATTCCGTGCTGGTCACCAACCCGAAATTCTCGGGGCTCAGCCTGGTGCAAGTCTACCAGCCGCTGAGCAAGCTCTACGACGCGCATCTGAATATCGAGTTGCTGAAAGTCGGCAAGCGGCTGAGCGAGGAGCAATTGCGGCAGCAGCGGCAGCAGGTCAACACCTCCGTGAAAGAGGCTTATTATTCGCTGCTGCAGACACAGAGTGCGCTGGATGCGGCGGAAGAAAACGTGAAGGCGCTTCATGAAGTGGATCGCACCACGGAACAATTCTTGAAAGAAAAGACTGTCCTGCAGTACCAAAGCACTGGAGTGAAGGCGCAGCTGGCCCAGGCTGAGTTACAACTTGTGACCCTGCAGGACACCCTGCAAACGCAGAAGGAAAATCTGAACAATCTGCTGGGCCGCGACGTGCGCACGGATTTCCGGGTGAGCGGCGTCCCGGGGCCGTTACCGGAAGAGCAGGACCTGGAATCGGCCCGCCGCATCGCACTGGAAAATCGCACGGAGGTCCGGCAGGCGCAATTCAAGATCGACCAGGCGGTTTTTTCGCGGCGCCTGCAGAAGGCGCAATATATCCCCGAGATCGGCGGGCAATACATGTATTTTTCACCCTTTACCATTCAGGGCTTCCCGGAAAACGTAAATTCCATCGGCCTTTCCCTGAAGTGGGACGTGTTTGACTGGGGCTACAAGCGCCACCTGCTGGACGAAAAAGACCGGACGATCGCCCAGAGCCGGCTGAATCTGACGGAAACGCAGAGCCAGGTGGTGCTCGACATTGACAATCGCTTCCGCAAACTTCGCGAGGCGCGCGCGCAATTGAAGGTTTCCGAGCTTTCCCAGGAGGCGGAGAAGGAAAAGCTGGACGCGGTGCTGGAGCAGTACAAGCAGAAGGCGGCCTTGCTAAGCAGTGTGCAGACGGAGGAATCGAACATGGCGCAAACCGCGGCTCAATACCAACAAGCGCTGGCGAATTTCTGGACGGCGCGATCGGAATTCGAGAAGTCGCTCGGTGAGGATTAGATGAGTATGGATGGCATTCGGCGCGACGCCGGGGCAATGCTGCTGGGCCTGTTGGTGGCAGCTTCGCTGATGGGTTGCGGTTCGGGGAAAAAGCCGGCCGGCCCACTGCCGACACCAGTAACCGTGGCGGAAGTCCATTCGTACAGCGGCGAGGAAGGAGTGAACTACTCGGCGAGCATAGTTCCGTATGACCAGGTTACGGTCGCCTTCAAGTCCGCCGGATACGTGACGCAGATTCTGCAACGCAAGGGAGCCGACGGCCGGGTGCGGAATCTGCAGGCCGGGGATTTCGTAAAGAAGGGTACCGTACTGGCTACGGTTCGCGAAGCAGACTACCAACACGCGGTGGAACAGTACCGCGGCCAGGTGGAGCAGGCTCAGGCGGGCGCGCTAAAATCACAACAGGATTTTGCGCGGGCGCAAGCCTTGTACAATGCAAACGCCCTGACGCAACCGGATTACGACGCCGCGAAGGCGCAGCTCGATTCCAGCCAAGGGACGCTGACCACCGTAAAGGCTTCGCTGGCCCAGGCGCAGCAAGCGCTTGCCGATTGCGAAGCACGAGCTCCTTCGGACGGACAAATCCTCAGCCGCAATATCGAGATTGGCGCACTGGTGGCGACCGGGACGCCGGCGTTCACGATGGGTGAAACGTCAGTGGTGAAAGCGGTCTTTGGAATCCCGGACACGGTGCTTCCCTCCTTGAAGCTCGGCCAGCGGCAATCGATTCAGACGGAGATTTATCCGCAATCGTTCGAGGGCCGCGTGACCGCAATCAGCCCACAAGCGGACCAGAAGAGCCGGACTTTTCAGGTGGAAGTGACGCTGCCGAATCGAGGAGATCTGCTGAAATCCGGGATGGTGGCCACATTGGCATTGGGGCAGGCGAAACTGCCCGCGCCAGTTCAGGTGGTGCCGCTGAGTTCGATTGTTTCGCCCTCCGACGGCACGAACACATTCGATGTGTTCGTGGTGGTTCGTGAGGGGGAAAAGGAGATTGCGAGGAGACGGCCGGTGCAGCCGGGGCCGGCGTTCGGAAACATGGTATCGATCACCCGCGGCGTAGCTCTGGGGGAGCGCGTAATCTCGAACGGCGCGACGCTGGTGAGTGACGGGCAAGCCGTGCAGGTAATTCCTTAGGATTTGACGGGAAGCAAGAGACGCGCGAATGGCACATCGCACCGACACCGACTACATCCAAAACGAACAGAACACCGCGCGATTTTTCGTGGAGAATCGGCAGATTTCGTGGATTTTGCTGCTCGCTACGGTCGCTTTGGGAGTTTACGGCTACACGCAGATGCCGCAGCGCAAGGATCCGGAGATTCCCGTCCGCGTGGCCTCCGTGATTACGCAATGGCCGGGGGCAACGGCCGAGCAAGTGGAGCAACTTGTCACCCGGCCGATCGAGTCCACCATCGCGGAAAATCCCAACATTCGCGCACCCATCGGAGCGAATTTCGGCATCAAGTCGCTCTCCATGCCGAGCCTTTCCATCGTGCAGGTGCAACTTTCGGACAAGGTGGTGGACTCGAAAAAAGAGTTCAGCGACATGAACCTGAAGCTGAATTCGCTGAGTCTGCCGCAGGGCGCGGGGCCGATTAAATTCAACAGCGACTTCGGGGATACGGCGGCGTTGATGTTGACGGTGGCGAGCCCGCTGGAAGCGCCCACAGCCATCGCCGTGCGCGCTCGCGCGATCGAACACAGACTACAAGGCGTCCGCGCGGAGAGGCACGACGCGAGCCAAGGCCGGCCCGTGACGATTGTCTATTGCTTTCCGCAATCCGTGCCCGCCGATGCCGTGGTACGTACCCTGGGCTTGTTTGTGCAGTCGGCCGAGGCGGAGCACATGCTCCGGCACACGAAAATCGTTGCGGGACCGGGTTACGCCTTTGCTGATGGCCTGACCGACAAGACCGATGAAGAGTTGTACGCTTACGGCCGCACTTTTATTCAACTGCGTTTGCACGAGTCGGAGATTCACCCGGACACCTGGCCGCCGATAATCGTGCACGACCCTTCGCAGATTGCACCACGACTCGCGGCCGCGCCAGGGAACAAATACACCTACCGGCAGCTCGATGAGTTCACGGACCTGCTTTCCCGAGCGCTTACCGGGGCGCCGGAGGTTTCGCGCGTGGATCGCTCCGGGGTTTTGCCAGAACAGATTTACCTGGATTATTCGCAGGAGCGATTGGCTTCCTACGGGTTACAACCGTCGAATCTGAAAGGAATCCTGAATGCCCGCAACATCACGCTGCCGGGCGGCGCGCTGGAAGCGGGTTCGAAAAATATCCTGATCGACCCTTCCGGGGAGTTCACGAGCACGGCCGATATCGGCAACGTAATCGTGGGGACTTCGAGCAGCGGTCTCGCCGTGTATCTCCGCGACCTGGTGGACATCCGCAGCGGCTATCAGAGCCCCGCGCGTTACTTGAATTACTACTCGTGGCGGGATGCTCAGGGAAACTGGCGGCGGACACGCGCCGTGACACTGGCTGTCCAGATGCGGAGCGGCGAACAGATCGGCAAATTTGCCAAGAATGTGGAAGCGAAGCTGGCGGAAACACGGCGGCTGCTGCCCCCGGACCTGATCGTCGCGTCCACTTCGGACCAGCCCCGCCAGGTGCGGGAAAACGTGGACCTCTTCATGGAAGCGCTCTATGAAGCGATCGCCCTGGTGGTGATTGTTTCCCTGATCGGATTCTGGGAGTGGCGCTCCGCGGTGCTGATGGCGATATCCATTCCGATCACGCTGGCGATGACGTTTGGATTCGCGCACATGCTGGGGATTGACCTGCAGCAGGTTTCCATCGCGACGCTGATTATCGCCCTGGGCCTGCTTGTGGACGACCCGGTCGTCGCCGGAGACTCCATCAAGCGGTCGCTTGCCGACTACCATCCACCGGTGATCGCAGCATGGCTTGGGCCGACGAAGCTGGCGCACGCCATCCTGTTCGCGACGATTACGAACATCGTTGCGTATCTGCCATTTCTGATGCTGACTGGATCGACCGGAGAATTTCTGTACAGCCTGCCGATTGTGATGACCTGCGCGCTGGTGGCTTCCCGACTGGTTTCGATGACCTTCGTTCCGCTGCTTGGCTATTACCTGCTGCGACCCAGCAAGAAAAAAGAGGTGCCGATGGAGGAGCGGCGGTCGCGGGGCTTCAGCGGCTGCTATTACCGCCTGGGGCAGGGGGCGATACGACATCGCTGGCTGGTGTTTGGCGGATCTCTGGTATTTCTGGCCGCGGGCGGACTGCTCGGTCATGGATTGAAAACGCAGTTTTTTCCCGAGGATGTCCAGTATCTTTCGTTCATGGACATTTGGCTGCCGAACGATGTTCCGCTGTTTGTGACCAATCAAACGGCGATGCAGGTGGAGAGCGTAGTGCAGGCGACGGCGGACAAATATGCGAAGGAACATCCCGGAAAAGATGGCAAGCCGCTGCCGGTGCTGAAATCGTTGACTACATTTGAAGGCGGGGGAGGGCCGCGTTTCTGGTTCTCCGTGACGCCGCAACTGCAGCAGCTCAATTACGCGCAAGTAATCGTGGAGGTGTACAACAAGGACGACACGCCAAAGCTCGCGGGAATTTTTCAGGATGCCATTTCGAAGAGCGTTCCGGGCGCCCGCGTAGACGTGCGCCAGTTGCAAACGAATCCCGTGGACTACCCCGTGGAGCTTCGGGTGACGGGCCTGGCGGACATTAGCGCACTCGATGAAGAGAAAGATATCCGCACGCTGCGCTCGATCGCTTCGAAGGTGAGCGAGATTCTGCAGTCGGTTCCGGGAGCGGCGCGGGTGCGCGAGGATTGGGGGCAAGACGGCTTCGAAATCACGCTTAAGGTTGATCCCGACCGGGCGAATCTGGCCGGCGTCACCAACCAGGACGTAGCCAATTCGTCCGCGGCCGCGCTGAGCGGCACGGCGCTGACGACGCTGCGGCGCGGAGACCAGCAGATTCCGGTAGTCTCGCGGTTGCGCATGGAGGAACGCGCAAAACTTTCCGACATCCAGAACCTGTATGTCTACGCCTCGCAATCGAACAACAAGGTGCCGCTGCTGGAGGTTTCCAAGATCGAAAACAAGCTGCAGACGCTGCGGATTCGCCACCTGGAACACTTCCGCACGATATCGGTGCAGAGTTTCACGCCTCCCGGTGTGCTGGCTTCCGAGGTCTTCTCGGCGGCTCTGCCAAAGCTGACGGAGCTTCAGAAATCGCTGCCGCCTGGCTACAGCATCGTCGTTAGCGGGGAGCAAGCGAAGCAGTTGCAGGGCTTCCGGAATCTGGCCGTGATCATGGCTACTTCGATCGCTTTGATCTTCCTGGCGCTGGCGTTTCAATTCCGGCACGCGGTCAAGCCGTTCCTGGTTCTGGCAGCCGCCCCTTACGGCGTAGTGGGGGCGCTGATCGCGCTCTCCATCAGGGGGACGCCCTTCGGATTCATGGCGTTCCTCGGAATCGCGAGCCTCATTGGGGTGATTGTCAGCCATGTGATTGTTTTGTTCGATTTTATTGAGGAGATGCACGAAAGGGGGGAACCGCTGGAAGAGGCGCTGCTGGACGCGGGCATCGTACGGCTGCGCCCGGTGCTGATCACGGTGGGTGCGACAATTCTTGCGCTGTTTCCTCTGGCGCTGCATGGCGGGCCACTGTGGCAGCCGCTGTGTTATGCACAAATTGGTGGGCTTGGCGTGGCCACGTTCATCACTCTGCTTCTCGTGCCGGTGCTCTACTCGATTTTTGTGCTGGACCTGAAAATAGTGACGTGGGGCAAGGTGGAACATCCGAGTCCAACGGCAATTGCGCTGCAACCGAAAGAGGAGACTCCGTGAACATTGTGCGATCGAATCCGTCCCGGTTGTTTCGATGCGCTGAATTCTTGCTCGTTGCGGCACTGCTCGTGGGCGGAGCACTTCGGGCAAATGCGCAAGCTCCCGCAGCGCCCACGGAGAAAACGCCGGAAATTCTTTACCAGATGAACGATTCCTTCCAGTCGCTGGTGAAGCGCGTTTCGCCGGCGGTGGTGGAGGTGCTGGTCACCGGGTTCGGCTCGCCCGACGAGGAGGACGACGAGGGTTCCGCGCCAAGTTCGATCGGGCGCGAACGGAGCCTGGGCTCCGGCGTGATTGTCGACCCGGACGGTTACATCGTCACGAATTACCATGTCGTGAAGGGAGCGGACCGCGTGCGCGTGGTTCTGACCCCTGCGCCTTCCCAGGATTCTCAGGCTGTCTCTCTGTTGAAATCCCGGGGCCGGACCCTGACCGCACATATCGTGGGATTCAGCAAACTGATTGATCTAGCCGTATTGAAAGTGGATGCAACGGGACTGCCCACGCTTCCCTTGGGGCGCTATGACCGCGTCCAGAAGGGCCAGATTGTTCTGGCATTTGGCAGCCCGGAAGGGCTGGAGAACTCCGTCACTTTCGGGCTGGTCAGCTCCGTCCTTCGGCAACCCGATCCCGATGATCCGATGGTCTATATTCAGACGGACGCGGCAATCAATCCGGGGAACAGCGGCGGGCCGCTCGTGGACGTGGACGGAAACGTCGTGGGCATTGATACGTTCATCTACACGAAGTCCGGCGGAAACGAAGGCATCGGCTTCGCCATTCCCAGCGGCATCGTGCGTTACGCCTACGAACAGATTCGGCAATACGGACGCGTGCGGCGCCGGTCGATCGGAGCGGACGTGCAAACGGTGACCAGCGATTTGTCGCAGGGGCTCGGCCTCGCCACGGAATCGGGGGTAATTGTCTCGGATGTTTACCCGGGAAGCCCGGCGGAACATGCCGGGCTGAAAGTGCAGGACGTGATCACCACGCTGGATGGTTTTCCGGTGGACAACGTGCCCATCTTCACGCTGGCGCTCTATCTTCTGAACAAGTCCGATACGGCACAGCTGGAAATTATGCGCGGCGACAAAAAGCTGGGTCTGCAACTTCCCATTTACGAGCCGCACAACGATCCCAGCCGGCTTTCGGACCTGGGCGACCCGAAGAAGGACTTGATACCGCGGCTCGGAATCGTTGGCGTCAGTGTCACGCCGGACATTTCGGATGTTCTCGGCGGCTTACGGATTCCGGGAGGCGTGCTGGTGACGTCGATTGTGGCCAATCGCCTGGCGGTGGATTCCGGATTGCAGGAAGGCGACGTGGTCCATTCGCTGAACCGCGCGCAAATCAAGGGTATGGACGACCTGCGCGCGGCGTTTGCGAAATTGCAGCCGGGCGACCCCGCCGCGATGCTCGTGGAGCGTTCCGGCAAGCTGACTTACGTCACGTTTGAGATGGAGTGATTCGCCGCCGATGCGCGCAGGGCGTTATTTTTCCCAGTGCGCGGTGGTGAATTGCTTCGGATCGTAAATCGCAGGATCCAGCTTTGCATTCATTTTTATGTCGGAGTATTCCTCGCTGAAAACCTTTTTTCCTCCGTCATGGACTTCCACGAGCGCCGCGATCCAGCCTTTGCCGAGTGGCCGGTAGTCGGCAAAGCGGATATCGTGGATTTTTTCAGAATCCTTGGCGTCCGGCTCCAGCAGGCGCACAAATAGCAAGCGCTCCTTCTCCACCCAGAACTGTTTGGACTTGAGATCGCCTTTTTCGGCGCCGAAAACGTAGACTGGCTTCCCTTCCCAGGTATCTTCGTGGAATTTGTCCGCGTCGAATCCTTGCGCTTTCGCGATGGCCAGGGTGGTTTCCGGCGATTGGGCATAGACGTCGAAGCCCAGCACGAGGAGCATGTTGGTTTGCTTGCGGGTGTCTTTAACCTGGCCGCCATGGAAAATCGTCACGTTGCCGTCCACCAGCAGGTAGCCTTTGCCGTCGCTCGGTGGGCCGATGTCGATCCGCAACCTGCCGGGAAGGAGCGCGGCTTCGTACCAGGTTTCCGCCTTCGTTGTGCCGTCGGCGTTAAAGGTGGTGCTCTTCTGCACGAACGTCACCGTCTTGTACCACGACGACGCATACCGGTCGTGCATCGCGTGTATCAGTGTCTCTCCGCTGTTCACCTCCGCCGCTCGCGCGGATCCTGCCAGGAAAAGCATTCCCGCCAACAATACATTCGCAAGTTTCATCGTTTCCCTTCCCTCTTGTCCGGCCACACCCGTGATGGGCGGCGACTGTATCACCTCCTTAGACTCCTGAAAACCGGAACAGTCTCCTGGTGAGCGGAGAATGGTGCGCGCTACTTTGTTGGCGGCTTGAGGCTGGAATCCAGACGCTGCGCTTCGGCGAATTCCGCCTGGGCGGACTTCGCGTCGTTCAGGCGCAGCAGAGACATCGCTAGATTGTAGTGCGCGTGGGCCAGCGACGGATTCAGGCGAATCGCCTCGCGGTAGCTCGCGGCGGCTTCCGGATACTTGCCCGCGTTGAAGAGAGCGGTGCCGAGATTGAATCGCACACTGGGGTCGTCTGGTTTCATGGGCACGAGTTTTTGGTAGGTCTCGGCAGCTTTGTCGTACTGGTTCGCAGCCAGCTGGCTGGCCCCCAGGCCAACGAGAGACTCCGCGTAATCCGGGCGCAGGGCATAGGACTTTTCGAAAGCGGGCTCCGCTTTTGCATAATCCTTCTGAGCGTAGTAGGCGTTCCCAAGATTGTAGGTAGCGTAAAAATCGTCCGGTTGGAGAGCCAGGCACTTTTCGAAGGACTGAATCGCCTCATTCAGCTTGCCTTGTTCTGATTGCACCTGTCCCAGGGCCAGCAACACTTCCGGCTCATCGGGTTTCAAGCTCAGGCTTTTTTGGTAGGCCGACACCGCCTGGTCATACTTTTTCGTCTTGGCATACAGACGGCCGAGATGCTCCCACGCACCCGGTTGCTTCGGATTTTTCATCGCCAGCTTGTGGTACGCTGCGATTGCTTCGTTCGTTTGTCCAGCCTGCTCGAGTGCCAATGCGTAATTTTCCAAAGCTTCCGGCGAATCCGGCCGCAGCGAGTGCGCCTTGCGCAGATATGGCAAGGCGTCCTCGGGTTTGTTCTCGGCCAGCAGCGCCGACCCGAGGTTTCCCTGTGCGTGCGCGTTTTTGGGGTTGCTGGCAATTGCGGATTGAAACGCGGCCACAGCCTCTTCCTTCTTGCCAAGGTGCAGCAGCGAAGCGCCCAATCCATTTTGCGCTTCGGAAAAATTCTTGTGATGCTCAATCGCCAACCGGTAGCAGGCTGCCGCCTCGTCATAGTTGCCTTCGTGGAAGAGAGCCAGCCCCTTATCCGCATACGCCGCTGCATTTTCCGGAGCAATCTTGATGGCTTTGTCGAAATCGGCGATCGCTTCCGCGTCTTTTCCGGTAGATTCCAGGGCTTTTCCGAGATTATCGAGCGCTTCGGGATACTCCGGCTGAATCTGCAATGCCTGCCGGAAGCTGGCTATCGCCTGGTCATATTCCTTCTTGTGCAGCTGGTCCAGTCCGAGGTGATTCAGTTTTGCAGCCTCATGCAGGATTGCCGGCGCGTGCTCCGCGCGCAAGCGGCCGCAGCAGGCGAACGTGAGTGCTAAAGCAAGCGCAGCCTGCAAAGCGGAATCGACATTGCGACGCTTCATGTGGAGTAAAGCCCCCGCCCGGTAATTCTCGTGCTGGCCCTGCATTCTACCGGAAAAATGCGTGGTTACGCCGGGATACAGGAATCGGCTTCGCGGCATCTCGAGGAGAGCATTGATTCAACGAGTGCGAGTCGGAGAGGCCGTGTTCTGCTCTTGGGTTCTGGACCCCGGCACCTGGCACAGGATTCTGCCGCATCAAGCGAAGGTTGTCTGAGGAGGATTATCAAGTGATGGAGCGCCCTAGGGACGATTTTAGAATTCTCCCGATTGGATGGTCGACAACGACTCACCAAAGCGGGCAGTCTAGAGGTTGACTGTCACGGGGAGGTTCAAGGTCTGGCTTGGGGTATTCACATTGCCCGAGGATGTCACTGTAATCCCAATTGTGAACGACTTTGAATTGGAGGGGGGAGGTGGAGGTGCGGGCGACTGAGAACCGCCACCGCAGGATTGCGCGAAGAGCACAGCAGCCAGAACAGCTGTAAAGGGAGCGACTGAGATAAGACGGTGACGGCGGATAGCCAACAGAAGCTCAACACACAGGATGGCAGGAAATACCGAGTACAAGAGAGCAAACAATCTCAAGCGATTGGCATTACGAAAGCTGATCACTTCTGAAGGCGGAGTGGCAAGGCTTGCTGCAGGCACGGAAGCGGAAATGGTCACGCTCGCGGTGAGCGGTTGATTGTCGCCCCCAGCTCCGAGAATAGGCTCGGGGAAAAAACAGCTGATACCGGAAGGAGCTGTTGGGCAGCTGAGGGATAAAGCCCCAATAAGTCCTCCAGACGGAGAAATGGTGAGAGTTATCTGTCCGGATTGGCCATTGGTAATCACCAGGCTGGAAGGAGCCGAAGAGATAGAAAAATTTGGAGTCGAATCAACGCCAGATTGAGCGACACCGCCTTCGTAGACACCCAAATCGACTTTCCCATTCTGGGTTCGGGGCTGGCCGTCCAGGTCGCTTGTCGGGAGATCTGGTGCGGCGGCATCACCGACCGATATCGCCGGAGAAACGGTCTGCAGATGGAAAGGCTCGCCGTTTTGATTGACGAACATCGGGTTGGCACTGATGTTGCCGTTGCTGCCGGTTTGATCGGGGCACCAGCCGCTGGCGCGCGGTCCGCCAAAATTGAGGCTGTCGTTATTGGAAAAGATGGGTGGGTTGCCGCTCAGGTACTGATAGGTCGGGTCGCAGGCAATCTGCCCGTACGTATCGCCCGAAACAAAAATGTTATTGAAGAAACCGACTTGGCTGACGTAGCCGCCAAATGCGACTTGAGAACCATCCGTATAGAAATCGAAGATCTTGGGGTTTAGTTCAATGGTATTTCCCACGAATGTATTATTAACGAGGAACTGGTTCAAAGGGCCTGTATTGGAATTTGAATCACTAATTATCTGCAGGTAAATCGCACCGCCGCCGGCGCCGGACGTGTTGCCAACGAACAAGTTTTGAACAAACGAGACCGGGCTTGCGTAGACATACACCGCTCCACCGGGGCCTAGGGCTGTGTTGTAGCGAATGGTGTTGTTTGCGATGAATCCGGAGGTTGCATAGTTGTAGAAAATCGCTCCACCGTAGCAGCGCGCAGCATTGAACTCAATCAGGTTATTTTCAATCTGGACGCTATACCCGGGAATCCCGCCCCCTCCGGTTACATAAATCCCAGAACCATCGATATAGTCGCAACCAAAATCTCCGGCGGGATCGCCCGCTGTCAAAGTGCCCCGAATCGTGTTTCCGCTAATGAGAGCGCCGCTGTTGGTGAGGTCGATTCCATAGCCACGGTTTGCCGTGATGACGTTGCCCGTAATTGTGGGATTTGCGCCAACGACGAGGATTCCAGCAGCGACTACATTCACGGGAATCGGCAAGGGCGGGGCGTTGTCGGTGAGAGTAAAGCCGTGGAGAACCGACGTTCTAGTTTCAAAGGTCTGAAAAGTTACGACAACACCGCTTTGCCCGCCATCGATCGTGGTCTGAGACGGCCCCGCCAAGCTGGTCACAGTTAGGGCTTTGCCCTTGAAATCTATGCTCCAGTAAATTTGCCCGGAGAAACAAGCACGGTGTCGCCGCTGTTAGCGGCATTGATTGCCGCCTGGATGGTCGGCTGGTCCGCGGGGACTTTGATGGTGGTTTGGGCCCCGGCAGATACCGCCGCCATGCCTCCGAACTGAATAACGGCGAAGATGCAAGCTACTCGATTGGAAAGGGTCATCATGGGGATTCCGGAGGAATCTACCTTGCTGTTACCTTACGGGCCAAGTAGGCTAACTTGATTTAAGTGAAAAGGAGTGGTGCGCCCGGCGTGATTCGAACACGGGACCTCTGCTTCGGAGGTAAGAGCAGAAACGCAAAGTAGCTGGTTCGTCTAGCATATTCCTATGTGACGCATCATGATTTTGCGCGGTATTCGTCAATGATTGTTGCCAGGTTGTTCCCGAGACCGGCCACGAACCAACAGAAAAGTCAGAGCGTGAAACTGCCGTCGGAACGAGCGGAAAACAGAACCAGGAGCCATCGTTTGGGGTGTTGGACGACGGCTCCCGGGGTTGGAGTGAAAAATCAGTCTAGAACGTGAGCTTTCCGCCGATCTGCCACCATCTCGGCAGGGTTTGGGAGGTAACCTGGCCGAAGTTGCCCGCGGTGAGGTCTCCCTGAATGCTTTGGAAATTGGGGTGGTTGAACAGGTTGAAGAATTCGAAGCGGAACTGGAAATTCAACCGTTCGGTGATATGTGTGTTCTTGTAAATGGTCATGTCCGTCTGGACAAAGGCCGGATTGCGGAACTGGCCGGCTTTTTCATTCCCGAGGGTGCCGGGAGTCGGGGCCGTAAATTGCCCGGCGTTAAATACTCCGCTGATATAGTCGCTTCGTGATGTTCCCTGATGATAGTTGGTCACATCGGGCCAGTCGTTGTTGTCTCCGTCAGCGTTATAGTCGCCGCCGTTAAAGAAGTTGGCAGAAGTGAAAACGTTAAAAGGGTAGCCAGTTTGATAGATGCTGGTTCCGCTGACTCCCCATCCCCCCGTTGCCGACTTTACCCAGGATGATTCGCTCGGAGCCGAAGGGAATTCGTAGTTGAAGCTCAGAGAAAACCGATTGGGAACGTCCCAGGGCGAAGGACCGTAGTATTGGTGCGGATCAAGGGCTGTCGGGTAAATGCCCGCATCGTCCTTTGAGGCGGAATGCGTGTAGGAGGCGTCGAAGAATCCACGCGAGGCTCTCCATCGGGCATCGAACGTTATGCCGTTGTAGTTGCTTACGCGATCGTTTTGGGTGTAATTGATCGCACCGAAACTAGGATTAAGTCTGGTCGGGAGGCTGTTGACAGGCTTCCCGATCAGATCGCCTGGCATGGCGTTGATGTCCGAGCCATAGGAGACCTGCCCTCCTGCATTGCCGCCTCCAACCAGATTCGCGTCGTGCGACCCGCTGTAGAGAACGCTGGCTACGAGGTGACTGCCGATTCGGTGCTCCAACGTAGCGGCCCAAACATAGGCTGTGGGCGACACAATGTTGGGAGTAATACCTCCGATCGTCAGGCCCGCGCCGGGGATGCCCCCCGCCGCGTCGAGACACGGAGCGACCGGACACAAGGAAGTACCCGCAAGCGCCGGGAACGTAAAGCCGAATGGCGGCGTGCTACTGGTGCCCTGAACGAAGACCGGCCGGGTAGCGGGGTCCGCGTTGGCGCTTGAAAAGGTTGGCAGAATCAATCCCGGAGGATTACCGCGAAATTCCTCCTGAATATTGGCTGGGGTCAGCCAGTTGGAGTACACGCCGAAACCGCCACGTACCACCCAGTCTCCCTTGCCGTTGACATCCCAAGCGCCGCCGATGCGAGGCTGGTAGGCCTTTGGCGAACTCTTTAATGCGTTGTGTGTGGGCTTCGCGAAGCCGGCGGCAACGCGGTCCTGGAACGTCGAGCCGCTTCCGAGATAGAAATTGCCGAATACGGTCGCTTCGGATCTGGAATACGGATTTCCCTGGTCATCGAAGCGGAACCCGAACGTCAATGTCAAATTGCGGCTGGCCTTCCAGGTATCTTCCGCGAACAGGCCCCAGGTTTTGGAGGCAGCGTTCCAGTTCCACAGCTGCTGTTGTCCCGTCAGGGGGTTGTACATCACGCCGCTTTCGTTCACCGGGGCATCCTGCGCGAGGTCCAACAGGTTATTGAAGCTGAAGGCCGGGTGAGACCATGGACCTTCGAACGGCTCCACGTCGTCGCCAAACCAACCTTCGTAGCCTACCTTGATGACATGCGCGCCGTGGACGTGAGTGAGCACGTCGCGCCAGTGGTAGTTGTGCTGGATGAAATCGCCTTGGGCAAATCCTACGCCGTAGCCAACGTTCTGGCCGGTAACGCTGATACCGGGAATCGTGAAGTCGCCCGTTTCTCCGATTTTGCCTTCAATGCGATTCTGAGCATAGATGAATTCGTTGAGAGTCGTGGGTGAAAATGTGTGCGTGTAGTTAATCTGGTAGGCGGTCTGCCAGTTGTGGTTGGTCGTCGAGAATTGCGGAATCACGTTGGGGCCGCCATAGTTGAGCAGCGTCCGGAAAAAGCTGCCATAAATGCGGTCTTTGGAGAAATATTTGTCGACGCGCCCGAAGTACTGCGTGCCGTTCCGGAAGTTCGTGGAATTGAAGATACCGCTGTCTAGCATCGGAGTATCGCAAGGCAGGTTGAACGTTGTGGGGGTCCCACAAGTATCCGGGAAGATGTCGGCGGCAGTCTTGTTTAGAGTGGCGCCGTTGATGTTCGTGGGAACGTACTGGTTCAGGATCATGGTTCCGAAGGTGCCCGGAAAGGTGTTCTGAGCAAAACTGGCGAACTCCGGCGCTGGGAAGATTTGCGTGGTATTGCCGGTGGAGACCGAGGAACGCAGCGCCTCAATGCCGAAATAGAAGAAAAACTGGTGATGCGGAATGATGGGACCACCGATGGTGGCCGAGATGTTGTTGCTATGGAAAGGGGAATAGGAGTGATCCGAACCAGGCAGAGAATACTTGGCGTACATGGACTGATAATTGAAATAGTCGCTGACCAGGCCGTGGAACTGATCCGATCCGGATTTCGAAGTCAGGGCTACCTGCAATCCGCTGCCGCGTCCATATTCCGTGGAAAAGGTATTAACCTGAATCGCCGTTTCCTGAATCACGTCGGGATTTGGCGTGAGGTTCAGTACGCCCTGGCGAATGCTGCTGGTCACGTCCAAGCCGTCGACGATCCACATGTTGGCGACGGTGCCTTGACCGTTGGCGCTGACGTCCACGGCCGTTTCCGTGGAGAAGTTGTCCACGCCCGAGCCGGGAGTGCCGGAAGCAACGCCGGGACCGCCGGCCAGCCCAAGTCCGGAAACCCCTGGGGCGACGCTGATCAGGGAAAGCATGTTGCGTCCACTGAGAGGCAGGGTAGAGAGTTCCTGCGTCTGCAGCGTCTGCTGGTTACGTGTCTCGGCCGTGTTGATCAGAGGGTTCTCCGCCGTGACGACAATGGACTCCGTCGCCGCACCGACCTTCAGAGTGATCGGCACGTTGAGATTCTGGCCAGTTTCGAGCCGAACCTCCGTCTCCGCCTTGGCGAAACCCTTGGCCTCTACCGTCAATTTGTAGGAACCCGGTGCCAAGCTGAGAAAACGATATCCCCCGGAAGCGTCAGTGGTGCCCGCCGCGGAGGTATGCGTGACGAGATTTTCCAGACCGACCGTAGCCTGGGCCACGGCCGCGCCGCTTGGGTCGGTGACCGTGCCTTGAATATTTCCGCTAAATTGAGCCCAAGCCGAACCTGCGAAGATGAGAAAAACAACGGCCATACGGGCAGCGTGCCCGATCAGAACTTTCCCCTGCATATGCTTCCACCCCCAAATTAGAGCAAACATTTACGATTGCGATTACGTGTAAACGTTTTCTCGATTGGAAGGTATATATGCCACTTCAAAATCCGTGTCAAGGTTTTTCTAATGGTTTTCAATTAGGGTGGCACGGAAGGGTCTACCGCCCCCCTCGACCTCAACTACCTGACTTGCTCAGGACCGAGCCCAGCCCCGGTTAGCCACTTTACCCACACCCTCTTTGAGGGTGACCAGTTGGTTAGCGCGGAGCTGCTTGTAGGTTTCCGACGCCCCGCTCGGCCAGTGAACTTCGATGTCCACCAAGTTCGCATCGCCGAGTCCGAAGTGAAGGCGCGGATCGTTGCACGAATAGTAGCTGGACTGGCTTAAAACGTACTGAACCTGCGTTCTCCCGCTATAATGGGCCAAAACACGTGCTCCAATCGCGCTTCGGTTTGACTTAACGCCTTCGAGTTTTACTTTGACCCAGTTCGGCTGTCCGCTCAGATCGTTTCGCAGCAACGAAGGCGGTTCGTTCAGATTGATGATGAGAATATCCACATCCCCGTCGTTGTCAAAGTCACCGAAGGCACAACCACGGCTGCAATGGGCCGCCGCCACGCCGGGTCCCGCGACTTCGACGAGTTCTTCGAATGTCTTATTGCCCAAATTCCGGAAAACCGCCCTGGGCGACTTGTTGGGATATTGGGGCAGCTTTCGCTCGACTTCCGGATAAACGTTTCCCGAAACGAGAAAGATATCCAGGTAGCCGTCGTTGTCCAGGTCCATGATTCCCGCGCCCCAGCAGATGTAGCGCGTCTCCACGCCGATCCGCGATTGACGAGTCACGTCGTCAAAATTGCCTTTTCCGTCATTGTGATAGAGACCATTGGAGTCGTCGGCGAAGTGCGTTTTGAACAAGTCCGCATGGCCATCGAGATCATAGTCGCCCACGCCGACTCCCATACCCGCTTGTTCTTCACCATCGTCGCTCAGCGCCACACCGCGCAGAACTCCTTCCTCGCGGAAGGTGCCATCGTGATTGTTCATGAAAAGTAAGCTGGGGGTGGAGTCGCACGCAACGTAGATATCCGGCCAGCCATCTTCGTCCAGGTCGGCGGTGACCACCGTCATTCCATAACATTGCGAGGCCGCAGCAATGCCGGACTCCTTGCTGACATCGGTGAACGTTCCATCCCCATTATTTCGGTACAGTGAGTGGTGTCCCGTGGGGAGGCCGCGCGGCCCGCACTCGACGGGGATTCCCTTCCAGTTGCAATTCGAATTCGTGCCAGGCACCGGCGCGTGCTCGAAGGAAAATCGCACGTAGTTGGAGACGAAAAGATCGAGGTGGCCGTCGCGATTGTAGTCTAGAAAGCTGCATCCAGCGCCCCAGCGGGGCTGCTCATTCAGGAGGCCGGCGGGTTTCGTCACGTCGGTAAAGGTGCCGTCACCATTATTGCGATAGAGAATGTTCTGCCCAAAGTAGGTGCAAAAAATGTCGTCGAAGCCGTCGTTGTTGTAGTCTCCGACGCAGACACCGGATGCCCAGCCCACCGCGTGAAGGCCCGCCTTTTCCGTGACGTCGGTAAACGTGCCGTCGCGATTGTTCTTGTACAAGCGGTTGGTGGCCCCCGGAGGAGCTCCATCGAGACGGGTGCCGCACAGAAGGAAGAGATCCATCCAGCCGTCGTTGTCGTAGTCTATGAAGGCACAGCCGCATCCGGTGGATTCCAGAATGTACTTCTTCGAGTCAATACCGCCGTAGATTGTCGGCTGACGCAAGCCAGCCTCTGCCGCAATATCCACGAGGTGCGCATTGAAGGGACGCCCGGAAGGCGCCTGCCGGGGCAACGGTTTGGCCTTGTGGGCGGCGACGCCCTGGCCGAAAGCGCGAGTGGCCAGAAAAGAGCCAGCGGAAGCAAGCGAAAGCTGCAGAAACGCGCGACGCGCAAGGGTCATTCGATGCACTCTCTCCGGAATATCAATTGAGCCGGCGTTCTTCAATTATGGGGTTGCCGGAATCCCGGGTAAACCATTTCTCCGCAGCTGGGCAGGTCCCGCAAGAAGGCCCGGCTCGTCTACGGCTGAGTTGCCGAGGGATTTTCCTCGAGCAATTTGTAGCGATATTTCTCGCGTTCTTCTTTAGTTGCGTCTTCACGAAGCTGCGCCAAACGCTTGAGCAGGTCGGGAATCTCCTTGGTCTGGCCGGTCTTCCGGAGAGCCTGGATCAGGCGATATACGGCCGTTTGATCCTTGGGATCAATGTCGAGGGCCTTTCGGCACTGCTCAATGGCTTCGGGATACTGCTCCGTCTGCATGTAAAGTTTTGCGAGGACCGCGCGCGCGGACGCGAGATTCGGTTGCAAGGCGACGGCCTTTTTCGCCGAAGTCATTGCCAGCTCAAACTCCGGCGTACCGGGATCGATTCCCTTCTGCGATAGAACATCCGCCTGCAGATAGAGCAGGAGTGGATCATTCGGTTTGAGTTTGAGCTTTTGCTGAACGGAGGCCAGGGCATGATCGAGGTCGTTGGCCTGCACCGCGGCAAGGCCTTGTGCAGCGATGCTCATGGATTGGTTGGGATTCAGTTCGTAAGCTTTCTCGAAGTCGGCCTCGGCTTTGTCGTACTGGGCGAGCTGAACGTAGAGCACGCCACGCGCCACGTAGAGGTCGTCCGCCTTGGGTTGGAGCGAAAGCCCTTCGGTGATCACGTCGATGCCCACCTGAAACGACTGATGGGCGAAACAGATGTTGGCGAAATCCAGATAGAGGCTGGTGTCCTTCGGATTCAACAACAGGGCTTCGCGCAGCGCACTCACCGCATGCGGCGTGTCCCCAGTGTCTTCGTAAGCCCGCGAGGCCAACTGCAAAACGCCTGGATCCTGCTTCGGCACCTCTAGCAGCGGTTTGAGTGTTGCCAGCGCGTCTTGAGGCTTTTGCGCCATGAGCTGAACCGAAGCCAGCACCTGCAATTGACGCGCATCCTGCGGCTGAAGAGCCACAGCCTTCTGCAGAGTTTTGATGGCCTCATCGAAGCGCTTGAGCTTGACCAAGCAAGTCGCGTAAGCGTGGAGTCCTTCCACCTGGGCGTCAATCAATTTCTCCGCTTGCGCAAAGTGTGAGACCGCAGCGGCACAGTTGCCTTTCCGGTATTCGAGGACCGCCAACATAGCGTTGGCGGTTGGGTCCCCTGGACGGAGTTGAAGCAGCCGATTGAGCAATGGGATAGCGCCGGCGCTCCCCTCCTGATACTCGATCTGCGCCGCCCCCGCCAGCGCGGCAAGATTGTTGGGCGCCAGCTTCAAAGCTCGTTCAAAGGAGGCCTTCGCGTCCTGGTTGTCTCCTTTACTGCCGTAGGCGATACCTTGCAGAGTCCATAATTGCGCATCACTTGGATCTTGCTGCAGAGCCTCCTGGCTCACTGCAATGGCCTTGTCGAAGTCTCTCGCGCGCAGGGCTTCGCTGACGCGGGCAGCGGGATTTACGGGTGATTGGGAGAGCATTGGGAAACTGGTGAGCGCCAGTGCAATCGCGAAAGAAAGGTTCCTGATGACAGTCATCACAGATATTTGCCGTTGGAGTGTGCGATTTCAGGATACTTCATCGGAGCAGATGAGGACAGTCCACGTTTGACGGCGGCTCCAACAAGAGTTATACATCAATATTGAGAAAACGCTTGCTCAGATTCCGGGCCTGGAAAATACAGGCATTGGAATGTTCGCCGGCTGGCGTTCTCAGTTTTTTCCAGGAGCCTCCTGATGAAACGCAAGACTCGCCGAGAATTCCTGAAAACCAGCGCCGTTTCCGCCGCCGGCCTGATGGCTGCGCGATCGCTCCCGGCCTTTCCCAGGACCGGACCCTCGGTCGCGGTAACACCCCCACTTTCGGTATTCCCGTACGCCAGCGTGCAACTCCTGGAGAGTCATTTTCGGGATCAATTCGAAAACAACCACAAGCTTTTTCTGAACCTGAACGAGGACGGCATGCTGAAGCCTTTCCGCAAGCGGGAAGGACTGCCAGCGCCAGGCCCCGACATGGGCGGCTGGTATGACGACGCGGACGATTTCAACGAGAAAACCAATTTTCACGCGTTCATTGCAGGCCATTCATTTGGGCAGTACGTCTCGGGCCTGGCTCGCGCCTATGCGGTAACGGGATCGAAACCCACTAAAGAGAAGGTCCATCGCCTGGTGAAGGGATTCGGCGCAACCGTGGAGCCAAGCGGAAAATTCTATGTGGATTACCGCCTTCCGGGTTACACCTTTGACAAAACGTGCTGCGGCCTGATCGACGCCCACGAATTTGCCGCCGATCCCAACGCTCTGGATGTGCTCAAGCGGGCTACGGATGCGGTATTGCCGCACCTGCCGGAAAAGGCCTTGAGCCGTGCCGAACAAGAAGCCAGGCCGCACAAATCAATCGCGTACACATGGGATGAAACCTATACGTTGCCGGAAAACTTTTTCCTGGCGTATCGGCGGAGCGGCGACAAGCGCTACCGGGAATTGGGGGAGCGCTACATTTATCACGAGTATTACGACGCCCTCGCAGCGAATCACAACGCACTTCCCGGGATGCACGCGTATAGTCACGTCAACACGCTGAGTTCGGCGATGCAGGCGTATCTCGTGCTCGGCGAGGAAAAATATTTTCGAGCGGCCTCAAACGGCTTGCGGATGGTGCGCGAGCAGAGCTACGTAACCGGCGGGTGGGGACCCAATGAGGCCTTCGTCGTGCCAGGGAAGGGGCTCCTGGGGGCAAGCCTGGGCACGACGCACTCGAGTTTTGAGACACCCTGCGGCGCCTACGGGCAATTCAAAATTACGAGATATTTGCTGCGCGTCACCCGCGACTCGAGCTACGGCGACAGCATGGAGCAAGTTCTATACAACACGATCGCCGGCGCGAAACCCATTCAGCCCGATGGCACGAGTTTCTACTACTCGGATTACAATCGCGATGACGCCAAGAAGGTCTACTACAAGGACAAATGGCCGTGCTGTTCCGGAACCTTTCCGCAACTGACCGCCGATTACGGAATCAGCTCTTACTACCAGGCCAAAGACGGCGTCTACGTGAATCTTTTCCTGCCTTCCAAGCTGACCTGGTCGCAGAGCGGCGCGCAGTGCACGCTGACCCAGACCACCAACTACCCCACGGCGAACACGACCCAGATGGCGTTTGAACTTTCCCGCCCGGAAACGTTTACGGTCTACGTGCGAGTTCCTGCCTGGGCAGATGCCAAAACGCGAGTTTCGGTAAATGGGAAGCGCGTGGAAGGCGAAGTCACTCCTGGCAAATTCTTTGCCGTGTCCAGAACATGGAAATCGGGCGATCGCATCGAGTACGAAATTGGAATGCCGGTCCGATTGCAGGCCGTGGACGATCAAAATCCGCAACTTGTGGCACTGCTGGCCGGTCCGCTGGCGCTTTTTGCCGATAGCGGCTTGCCTGCCGATTTTTCGAAAGCGGCATTGCTCCGGGCCACCGAGTCGTCGGGCGTGTGGAGCGTACTGGCCGGCGCTCAAAAGGTGACATTTAAGCCTTTTGAGGGGATTGCCGACGAACAGTATCGCCTGTACCAGACGGTACAAAGCTGATCCCAATTCGCGCACCGCGAAGCTGAACCGGTTTGCGGTGATTCGTCTTGGGCGTCGACGTAACCGAGCAATACCATTCTTCCGTTCGTTCAGGGATTCTCGGACTCGGTTGTCGACAGTAAACCTCGATCGGGAACATGGTGCCCTTGCGTCTCAGGACGATTTGGCCTCGTACGTACCCGGCAGAAAGCTCATCCGGGAGTTATCTTCGGCATCCATCCCCGGCATTCTTGCGATCTCTGCCCAGTTCTCTTTTTTCGATTCTGTTGGCAATCCTGGCAACTCCGGCCGGCAACGCTCAATCGCGTTCTGCGCAAGTTCCGGACAGGGCTTCCGCGCAACCGTCGCTGTCGCTACCGGTTCCTCCGGCGGGTGCGGAGCGCTGCGTGACGTGCCATCCGGCGGAGGTGAACGGCTACGCGCGTTCCGCGATGTCGCGTTCGCTGAGGCGCGCCAGCGAAGAACCTGCCGGGACCGTCACTGCGCGCGGAACTCGAATCACCATCTCCTTGACGCCAACGGGCTTCTGGCAAACTTGGGAGAACGGCGGGGAACAAACACGATACCGTGTGGATTACGTCGTTGGCTCGGGGAACCACGCCAGCGGTTACATCGTTAACCTTGGCGGTCATTTATTTCAGTCGCCGGTGGCCTTCTACAAAAGCCGGCAATCCTACGATCTCGCGCCGGGCTACGAAACCACGCCGGATCCCGATTTTACGAGGCCCATCGGAGAGGAATGCCTGCTTTGCCATTCGGGCAAGGCTCTCTA
The DNA here is from genome assembly GCA_035518915.1 of Candidatus Eiseniibacteriota bacterium. Taxonomy (GTDB): domain Bacteria; phylum Acidobacteriota; class Terriglobia; order Acidiferrales; family UBA7541; genus Acidiferrum. Next base: position 16,481 of record DATIXE010000070.1, on the reverse strand, counting down.
CGTGCCCGGAACGCTGAATTCCTATCGCTCGCCCGTTTTCGCAGCGGAAGGGATTACCTGTGAACGCTGCCACGGACCGGTCGAACGCCACCTGGCCGATCCACGCGCGGGAACGATCGTCAACCCAGCCAAACTGGAACCCGCGGCGCGGGACAGCATTTGTGAGCAGTGCCATTTGTTCGGGGCCACGCGAGTGCCAAATCCTGGAAAGACTCTGGCCGATTTTGTGCCCGGGCAGCGATTGGAAGACACCTTCACGATCTATCATGACGTGGTTCCCGCGGGTTCCGCTGCCGGAAATTTCAAGGTCATCAGCCACGTGGAGCAACTGGCGTTGAGCGCCTGCGCCCGCAACAGCAGCGGCCGACTGTGGTGCGGCACATGTCACGATCCTCATGACAAGCCCGCCGATCCGGTCGCTTACTACCGCGCCCGCTGCCTTTCGTGTCACGGCCAGAGCTTTCCGACCCCGCATCCACCGCAGGACAGCAACTGCCTGGAGTGCCACATGCCACGACGCCAAGCGAAGGATGGGGGCCACAGTGCATTCACCGATCATCGGATTCAGCGGCGCCCTGAGACCCTTCCCAATGCTCCGTCCGATGTGGGCATCGCGCCTTGGCGCCCCTCGCCGCCGGAGTTCAAGGAAAGAAATCTGGGAATCGCCTACATTGACGTCGGCATGCAGCGGCATCTTTCGTCATTCGTGATCGAGGGCTACCGCATTCTCACCAGCGTGCAGCAGAAATATACCGACGACAGCAGTTTCTTCCAATGGGTCGGCGAAGCATTGCTCCTGGGCAAGCAGACCGAGGAAGCGAAGTTCGCGCTGGGGCGAGCCCTGCAATTGGAACCCGACTCCGCCACCGCCGAGGCGAGTTACGCGGCTCCCTTCATGATGGAGGGGGACGACGCCGAAGCGACGAAGCATCTCGAACGCGCGGTAACTCTCGACCCGCTCTATCTGCCCGCGGCAAGCACGTTGATCCAGCTATACCAAAAAGAAGGGGGGATGAAGAAAGCGTCGGAGCTGTCGGCAAGGGTCGCAGAGGCGCTGAAGCAGCAGCCCGCTCCCGTCGAGCGCCTTTCGATTGCCTCACCCAATGCTTCCGAGAAAAATGCAGGTGAGACGTATAAAAACATTGACGTGCTGAAAACCATTCCCTCCGATCAGCTCATTCCCTCGATGCGCTTTATCTCCGCCTCGCTCGGAGTGGCGTGCTCGTATTGCCACGTGGCAGGGCACTTCGACAAAGACGATAAAAAGCCCAAGCGAATTGCCCGCGACATGATGCGCATGATGTTCGAAATCGACAATGAAAGCTTTGCCGGGCGCCGCGAAGTGACCTGCTACTCCTGTCATCGGGGACATCCTCACCCTGAAGGAGTGCCCAATTTTAGCGAACTGGCGAATCGAGCCTCGTTATCGAGCCTCCAAGGGGGAACGCCTCTGCCACCGGCGCTTCCTACGATCAAACAACTGATCGATCACTTTCAAACTGCCCTCGGCGGGATTTCCGCCATCCAGCAAATCACCAGTCGTATAGCGAAGGGAACCATTAGAGTCGGACCCGAAACTGGGACTCTGGAAGTATTTACTCAGCGGCCAGCGCGCCAACTTATGGTGATTCGGCTACCGAAGGGCGAAAGCATTGCTTCGTTAAACGGAAACGCTGGATGGAACGCCTTCCCGGGGAGGCCGACTCGGCCAATGGACCTGCAGGAACTCGCCATCGCCCGAATGGACGCAGATCTGCAGTTTGCTCTGCACCTCACTGACGTTTTCCCCGACCTTCATGTGGAATACCCCGAAATGATCGCGGGTCGGCCCGCTTTCGTTCTCGTCGGCGTCCACGATCCCCAGCTTACGGTCAAACTCTACTTCGACGAGGGTTCTGGCTTGCTCGTGCGGGTCATTCGCCTCGTGAACACGCCCCTCGGCCGCAATCCTTACCAGGTCGATTACGAAGACTACCGCGCAGTTGATGGAGTTCGGATCCCATTCCACGAGACGCTCTTCAGCGCAGGGCAGTTGACGGACATACGATTAGGAGATGTCCGCAACAACGCGCCAATCGATCCCACTACATTCGCGAAATCTCCCAACTCCGACCCGCAATAGGCAGTTGATTGCCACAACACAATCGTCATTCCACAAGAGAAGAGCGGGAAGACGACCCATTTCGAAGCTAGCTGGACACGGCAGAACTATTCGTCCCGTCGAAGATAATAAATGGCTTTCCTCGGAATCACGGCCCCACCGGACGATATCGAGGTCTCGTAATTTCTCCGAAGATGGAAAAGCTGCTGGGAAAATGCCCTCGAATCGACGATGATCTCCGCCCGATGAATTTGCTGTTTTTCACTTTGTTCTGGAATCGACTAACTCAGCAGTTGGCTTGCAATCCCTGCCGGCCAAAACAACGCTTCTCCCACCCCCATAGCTGGCGGAACCTCAGAGCTTCAGTTCCACCGGCGAGCCATCGAAGGTGATCGGGCGCAATGTGTTGTGGAGAGTCGCCATGATCCGAAGCTTCCCTGCTCCAACCATTCTCGAGCCCCGCGCGAGTTGCAGGCGGAGTGCACGGCGGGCATCTTCCCAATTGATTTGCAGACCCATCCATTCGCCCTGGCGGAAGTTGAAAGAAACGCCGTCATCGTCGTACAGCAGGAACGAAGCGTCTGCGCCAGGATAGATGCTCAGAAACAGTGGCTCGTCCACTTTTTCTTCTGCATATTGTTTAACAGGACCGAGCGGGAGGATAGAGCCCGCCCGGACATAGAGAGGCGTAGTCTCCAAATCCACTTTTCGCGTGACTTCCCCACCGCCCTCAACGGCTTCTCCGGTCCAGAAATCGAACCAGGTGCCATGGGGAAGATAGACGTTCCGCGAGGTGGCTCCCTTCTCGACTACCGGCGCAACCAGAAGAGAAGGACCCCATAGGAACTCATCGCCACGAGCGGCCGCTTTTGGATCCTCCGGATAGTGGAGCCAAAGAGAGCGAAGCGGAGGCATGCCGGTTTTCGTGCTTTCATGCACCAGGCTGTACAAATACGGCAGCAAGCGGTAGCGAAGTTCCAGATATTTTTTGCAAATGATTTCGACCTGTGGATTGTGGAGTTGAGACGCGTCCGGAGTGCCGCCATCCGCATAGCCGCGAATCTCCACGGGACCTGGATCGCCCGTATTCCAACCCCAAGGTAAGCGAAGCTTCCAGGTTCGCCCGTGACTCCGGAAGAGGGGATTGAATGCCCCAAACTGAAACCAACGCAGATAAAGCTCAGCCGTAAGTTCGCTGGTTGGCACGAAACCGCCAATGTCCGTGCCCCAATAAGGGATGCCGGTGAGGGCCGTGTTGATGGCGATGGGAACGTGAGTCTTGAGCGTCTCCCAGCGGGAATCCACGTCTCCCGACCACAAGATGGAAGCGTAGCGCTGCATTCCTGCGAAGCCATTACGATGAAGCGCATAGGGCCGCAGGTTGGGGCGGTCCATTTGCGGGCCCTCCCAATACATGCGGTGGCGGGCAACCGTCGAGGCGACGTCGAGCGAGTCGCCCTCGTCGGGCCACCAGCCGTCTACGCCGAGGGAAAAGTCCTTGCGATGAGCGTCCCAGTAGCAGGCCACTTCCTGTTCGTCGAATCGAGCAAGCTGGCAGGCATCCTTGACAGTTCCATGCAGCTTGTCGGTAAGGATCACAGAATGCAGGACCACGTGAAAGTGTTCCGAGTGAAATCGGTCCAAGATTTCCTGCGGATCAGGGAACACATGGTCATTCCAGGCAAAGGAGCCATTGGCCGTATTCCAACCCGATGGGCAAAAGCCCGTGCCAAGGTAGATAAGCGCATCGCAGGGAAGCTTCTTCTCGCGAAAAGTTTTCGCGATCTCCAGAATCTCCTCGCGGCTGGCAAGCGTGCGATGGGACTGCTGATAGCCGAGAGCCCAGCGCGGAAGCATTTCCGGTAGGCCTGTTAGGCGTGCGTATTCTGAAAGGAATCCGGCGGGCGATTCGGCAGCGACAATAAAGAGGTCAAGCGGGAAAAGTTTTCCGTCGATCGCGCGGAAGCGACTGTAGGGGCCAGTGAAATCGAAGGTTCCGGAGGGTTGATTCACGAAGAGTGCCCAACCATCGGTGCTGATGATCCAGGGGATCGGCACGCGAGCCCCGTGAGTAGCGAGCTCGTAGCCGCGCTGACCACTGAGCATCCCATCCGTGGAGCCGCGGCGATCGAACTGCGGGCCACCCTCGCCGAGGCCCAGGAGTGGGGAGTCTCCGCTATCGAATGAGAAAGTCCCGGCGGTGTTATCAATGGTCAACTCCTGAATCCTCCTGCCATCCGCCTTACGGAACGCAAACAGGAGGGGTCCCGAGGAAGCTGCGATCGACAGGCTTCCGCAGCGAATGGTCTGTGCCTTGAAGTTCATTGCGAGCTTTGCTACTGGAGCGCCCCATGATTTTTGCAGCAGTACTCCATTCCAAGGGATTCCGGTGGCGCGACCCTCTTCGATCGGCAGAATACTGAGCCGACAGGTGTGGGCGCTGACGGTGGAAAGGCGAACCTCAAATCCTCGATCGGTTGCGGGCTCACCGGTAAAGCTTAAAGCGGGCCCGCCACGCCCTTCGAGGAGAAAACCTACACAGCCGACAGCGTATTTGAGGACTTGCCTCCGACTGGCTTTGGACATGAAAAATCTCACCGCGAAGAGAATCCGCTTCGGGAGAAAGGTAAGTCAAGGCAAAAGATAACGCTTACCCAATTTCTATGGTTCGGTTGGCTGCGGCGTTGGTGATCGGGGCAGGAGATCCATGGGCGGAAATACGCATCCCTCCCCGCGTCATTTTTGCGTTCCTCAATGCTGGCCGCAAACATCAAGAAAGAATCTACAGGTCGTGTTGAGCGCGATAGCGGAGAAATGAGTTTCAAAATTGGATCGAGTTAGGCACGCAGGCGCATCCCTTCTCGGAGGCTTGGCTGAATTCCTCTCTGGCATTGTTAGTGACGTTGAAGATGCACAAGATTTTCGAATCCCGTCGTCCCCGCCAATCTTTCTAATAGATATCCAACCAATTCCGGAACAACGGCATGGCACACCAGACCGTAGCCTGGGTGAGCCGCCCGGTTTGGCGACCGATTGCACCCGTCAGGCGGTTCAAACCAAGGGCCGGATATGCTCCCTTGGCGCTTGTGGGATCGCTCTCGCGGTTGCTTCTGAGTGGCGCACTCTACGACAAGCGCGCTATGGACCGACCAATCCCTTTAGGTCCCATCCAGGGGCTCGTTGGAGAAGCTGGCCCTGGCGCCATGTCTGCGATGCGCACGGCCACGCCGGTAACTCAACCCACAATGTCCACTTCCAATGGATAGGCCAACTGCTGCGTTTTCACGGGGGACAGCGGATGGGTCAGGAACAGCAGCAGGTTTTCCTTCCTCTCGCACCAACTGCAGGCCTAACCATTGCGCAGTTCGGCAAAGTCCGTAATAGCCCCCAATCGCTACTTATTTTCGATTGGTTGGTCGAAATAATTGGCGCTTTAGGAAGTGATCTCATCACGCGTTGCCACAGCCACTCGCGTTACGCTCTATTCACGGACAACTTGTAGAAAGGCCGGGCAACGCCACCGACCGTCCAATTGGATTAATTACCGTCCGACTACCGGCCAAAATGTACAGATTTCTGAGAGAATTCAGGCAGCTTAAACGCGTAAGGTTAACTGGGCCATCGGGGTTTATGGAGCGCCCTGGGGGACGATTTTAGAACTTTCTTTTACCATCCCGTGCTCCTGTACCAGACATTACAAGCCTTAGGATATCCTCGGCTTAGCTCGAACTGAACGGCGCCTTCAGCGTGCAGCGGTTCGTGGATAAGAGTGGAAGAGCTCTTGGGTTGCGTGGTTCTGGCCGCTTCGCAATTCTTCGGTGCCCATGACGGATCATGGCGGGCGGATGCTTTCGCTGTACGTTCGAGCTTTTCAATCTTGTCTACTGTGAACTTGAGGCGGTATCCGCCGTCACCGTGCGGCCCGCCGCTCTCAAACTTACCTTCGAAGGTTGCAAGCACTAGGCCCATACCTTTGGGAAACTTGCGGAAGAGCTTGAGGGAGTCTCCTCCGAGCCCTGAGTCTATCTCGACCCAGATTTTGGCTCCCCGCTCTGGACAGCAAGCCGGCGAGTCCAGGCGCTGAATTTCAAATCCATATTTGTAGATAGCGCGAACACGAACCCGCTTTCCTGCGAACGCTTGTGGTGTTTTGACCAGATCGCAGTAGGGGACTTCTTGCGCTGCCTCGGGCTTCTGGGCCGCCGCAGAACCGCCGATAGCAAGCAAAAGCAAAGCTAGGATGCACGATTTCATTGGGAAGAAACCTCACTGGTCCTTGTGGTGGTGTTCGTGGCTGTACATGTCAGTGTCCGTCAGCTTCAGGTTCATGTAATTCAAAATGTTCGGGCGGGTGGCCCGGGTTTGAATTTGATCTTGAGTGGCATGCAAGTGAGGAGAGGATATCACTACGGCACGTCCCACGGAAGTAAAGTCGGTCGGAGGGTGCCCCGAGTTCCGATTTTGGGAACCTGGGTCTTTGGGTTGGTGTTTCTTTGATCGAGACGCTTGCTTTGAGGAAGTAATTTGACGAAAAAAGTGGTGCGCCCTAGGGGACGATTTGAGAACTTTTCTGTTGATTCCAGTACCACTGGATAACCTACGCTATTTTTGGCACATTTGAGCAAGGCCAAAAAAGGGACCGACTATCCACCAGTCGAGGCCCGGCAGTATTTTAACGAGGCACAGTAGATTTGTTTTTCGCACGATACGCAAGATTTAGGAGCACTAGGGCCCAAACCGGATAAAGAGTGAGGAACTGCGGTGCTGTTGCCATGCCTCCCGAGGCGCGTGCAGGCCCCATACTTGTTCCCAATGAATGAATCCATTCGCTGTTCGACATGGCCAGAAGAATCGTTATTTGGGAGTTCGCAACCCAATAGACCAACTCTGTGCCAAAAAGCCAGTTACAGAGTCTGCGTCCACCATCGTCAAGGTGCCACAAAGGCGGGACAGAAATAAGTCCGATGACACCAAAAATCATGCTGACACACGCCATGGCCCAGAAAACCCGCATTGCGTAAGGAGATACATTAGAAAATTGAGGTCCTCGCGCAATTCTGATCATTGCGTCGATTTGCAAAGGGGCCCCACGGCACACATCACAAGATTGCCAAGAGCTATGCTGCGGATGGCGCATTTGGGCCATGCTTTCACGGACATTATTTTTGCCTTCCGAGGTGATGGAAGAGTCAGTTTGTGAATTACTGGGATCCGTGCCTTCTCTAGTTTTGCGGGGGCCCACTCTGCCCATAGTCAGAATAGCAGCCACTTACGCATAGGACTTCTAACTCGTTAACAGTCTGAATGCAATGCTTGCCAAAATTTAGATTATTCTTTATGAAAAGGCTGTCCACCAAGCACAAAGCCTTGTCGAAGGTGGCTTGAGCGTGGCATGCGGCAATACACCAGCCGAGTCCAATTGGATTAGTGTAAGTAAAGCCAAGCACAGGAGTATTCCATGTGGAAAAATTAGGCGGGAGCACTGACCAAGGGAATTTTCTCTTCTCTGGTGTGGTGGAAGGGCCTGCCGTACCTACGTTCAGCCAATTATCGAAATATGGATTACAGAAAAAATCAAAGAAGGGGTCGCAGCCGGCGCCGACGGCAAGTGGCCCGGGTTCGATGAGTTGAATGGACATGAAGGTGGAGGAGAGGACGGCACTGCGGCACGTCTGGTAAAAGTTTGGAGAGACGGAGGGTGCCCCGGGTTCCGATTTTGGGAACCTGGGTCTTTGGGTTGGTGTTTCTTTGATCGAGACGCTTGCTTTGAGGAAGTAATTTGATGAAAAAAGTGGTGCGCCCGGCGTGATTCGAACACGCGACCTCTTGCTTCGGAGGCAAGCGCTCTATCCAGCTGAGCTACGGGCGCACAAAACCAGAAACTGCAGTGTCTCTAGTTTATCCTGTAGTTCCCTTTCCTGCCAGCGGCCCTGCGGAGGCACTCCGCGGTGATCCCCCGCCTGTGTTCCGTGTTCCGAAAAATCTAGCGCAGCAAAATCCTTCGCCGGCAAGCAAAGGCCGCGCGCACCCACGGATATCGCGCAATTCCGGTTTACGAATACTCTTGCAAACCACGATGCACGGACTGCGGGGCACGGCTCTTACGCCTTGCGATCTTCCCACTCTTCATGCCAGGCGGTCTGGATGGCTTCGAGTTTGCTTTCGTTGGACTTCAGCGGATCGCCCGCGAAGCCGGGAAGCTCGGTGATCCATTTGTGCATGTCCGTGAAGCGGACGGTATAGGGGTCGACGTCGGGATATTTGTCGGCCAGGCCGATGGCGATGTCTTCCAGGTTGTCCCAGTCAAAGGTACTCGGCATTTCTCGCCCTCACAAAAAGCGCCCGCTTCAGTAAGCGGCCGCTACAAATTCTCCTGACCAGTCGCGAGCCACCAATCTCCACTCACCCGCTTAGTGGTCCAGTTCCTTTGCGTAATTCTTATTCCACTCCGGAATTTCGACCACGATGTCAGTCGTGCCGTCGGGCACCGTCTGGCAGCCGAGGCGCGATTTCGGCGTGATGCCCGGGGCTTCGTCGAGTTCGTCAAGCTCCGCGTCGGTGGCTTCGTTGCAGGATTCGAGGCCTTCCTTCACGACGACGTGGCAGGTGGAGCAGGCGCAAACGCCGCCGCAGGCATGATCCAGGCCCATCTTGAAGCCCTCGGAAATGTCCAGGATGCTGCCCGGCAAACCATTGTGGCCGTAGGGAAACTTCTCCGGGTCCACTTCCACGGTTTTGCCGCTCGGCAGAAACGTGACCTTGAACTTCTGCGTGGCCTTCTTGTATTTCACTTCTTCGATATATGGATTGGATCCGCCCATACGCTTCTCTCCCTAGACTTCCGCCAGTTTCTTGCCTTCGAGCGCCGTCTGCACCGCGGTGTTCATCAGAATTTCGGCCAGGTGCTCGGTCGCCTGGTTCAATTCGTCGATTCTTTTGCGGATGGCCTTGTAGTCCGTGCCCTTCACCGCTTCCTGCAGCGCGGCGACGCTCTGTTCGATTTTCATGCGCTCCGGATCGGACAAAGCGCCTGCCTTCGAATTCGCCAGTGCTTTGGAAGTCGCCGCAAGGATGGATTCAGCCTCCGTGCGCGCCTCGATCAATTGCCGCTCCGCAAAATCCTGCTCGGCATATTCGATCGATTCTTCGAGCATGCGCTCGATATCGGCGTCGTTCAGTCCGTAGCTCGGCTGCACTTCGATCGAGTGCTCTTCACCGGTGCGCACGTCTTTTGCGGCCACTTGCAGAATGCCGTTGGCGTCGATCAGGAATTTCACTTCGACGCGCGGAAGGCCCGCGGGGGCCGGAGGTATGCGCAGCGTGAAGCGGGCCAGCGAGCGGCAATCTTTCGCCAGTTCGCGCTCGCCCTGCAGCACGTGGATGTCAATGCCGGTCTGATTGTCCACGCCGGTGGTATAGAGTTCCTGCGCGCTCGCGGGGATCGTGGAGTTGCGCGGAATAATTTTCGCCACGGCGCCGCCATAAGTCTCGATGCCCAGCGACAGCGGGGTGACGTCGAGCAGAAGCATGTTCTGGACGCCGCGGTCGAGAATGTTGGCCTGCACGGCCGCGCCCAGCGCCACCACTTCGTCGGGATTCAGCTCCGTGTGGGGCTTGCGGTCGAAATATTCCTGCACGGTGCGGCGAATCAGCGGCGTACGCGTGGCGCCGCCCACGAGCACGACCTCTTCGATTTGCCCGGGGCTGACTTGCGCGTCGGCCAGCGCCTGGCGGACAGGAGCCATTGTCCGGTCGACCACCGGACGGATCAGCGCCTCGAACGCGCCACGCGTGAATTCTTGCACGAAGACCTTGCCGTTCGGCAGGGGGAAGCGCAGCGTGACCTGATCCGACTCGGACAGCTTGTGTTTTACTTCGATGAGTTCCTTGCGGAGTTCCTGCGCCAGCTCGCCGTGCGGCGAAAAATCGATCTGGTCGTGCTGCAGGATCCGCTCGTGCACGAAGGCCTGCAACAGGTGGTCAATGTCGTCGCCGCCGAGGTGCGTATCGCCGTTGGTGGAAAGCACCTGGAAGATATCGCCCTCGCCTGTCGAAATCAGCTTCAGCACCGAAATATCGAAGGTGCCACCGCCGAGATCGTAGACGGCGACGGTGCCGCGCTGCTTTTCGTGCAGGCCGTAGGCCAGAGCCGCGGCGGTCGGTTCGTTCACGAGGCGCAGGACTTCCAGTCCCGCCAGTTTGCCGGCGTCTTTTGTCGCCTGGCGCTGCGCGTCGTTGAAATACGCGGGGACGGTAATCACGGCGCGGTCCACGGTTTCGCCGAAATAGGCCTCGGCCCAGTTGCGCAGCTCGCGCAGGATAAAGGAGGAAATTTCCGGCGGGGTGAGGATCTTTTCGCCGAGCCGCACGCGGATCACGTTGTTGTTGGAAGGATCGATGCGGAACGGGAACAATTTCAGTTCGCCCTGCACGTCGGCGGGACCGCGGCCCATCAGCCGCTTCACCGAATAGATGGTGCGCTCGGGTTGCGTGAGGAGGCGGCGGCGCGCCGGTTCGCCGACGATGATGCTGCCGTCTGCGTCGAGGCTGACCACCGAGGGGCAAAGCGTGCTGCCCGCGGGCCCCGAAATGCACCTCGGCGCACCGGTCTGCGCGTCCACGTACGCGACCAGACTGTTGGTGGTGCCAAGATCGATTCCGACGATTCTGCCCATGCGATGTATTCTCAGTCGCTTTATGCTGCTAGCGGATATCAGAAATCAGATATCAGATAACAGGAATTCTTACCGGCTACGAAAGTTCTTTCTGGACGTTGACGACCAGATTGCGGATGTACGACCGGCGGTTCAGCAGCTCATTCAGCTTGCTGGTGACGCTCTTGCGTTGCGCTTCCTCCGCGGCTTCCAGCGCCGTGTCCCACCCTTTCGCGGCCGCTTGCAGTTCGGCGTCGACCTCCGCGAGCTTGCCCTGAAAACTCTTTTCGGCGGTTTCGAGGCGCTGCCTCAGAGCAGCTGTGTCTTCGCCGGAGGTTCTCGCTTCGCGCAACTCGTCCAGCGATTCATTCAATTCGAATACTTCTTCCAGCAACTCCGGCGGCGCTTGCTGCTTGTTCTGGCCTTCCACGCGCGCGCCCTCGATGGCCAGCAGATATTCCACGCGAGCGACGGGCTCCCGGAGCGTGCGGTAGGCATCGTTGAGTTCCGAACTCCGCCGCAGCGAAATCTCGCGCTCCTCCGGCGTGGCGTTGACGAAATTGTCCGGATGCAGCTTCCAGCTCAGCTGCAGGAATTTCTGTTCCAACGCGCCCATCTCGATCCACAGCTTGCGCGGCAGCTCAAACATCGCGAAGTAATCGCTCTTCTCCGGCAATTGCAGCATTTTGCCGCACGAAGAACAGAAATGCGTGCCGAGGGTGCGCTCGTGGCAACTCCAGCAGACGAGCGGCGCGTTCGTGATTGGCAGTGGCGTACTCATTGCGATTCCGCGTCATCCATCCCAAAAAAAGTGGCTGGCGCACGAAGCTGCCAGCCTGCCAAATCCATGCCACCCGCGCAGTGGTCTTAAGCGGTAAAACTACTGCCGCAGCCGCAACTCCGGGCGGCGTTGGGATTCTGAAAAACGAAGCCCTGGCGCATCAGCGTCTCTTCGTACTCCAGCGTGGTCCCGTTCAGATAGAGCAAGCTCTTCGGGTCCACGAAAAGCCGCGCACCGAAGGCCTCGAAAATCCGGTCGCGGTCGCGCGCCTGCGTATCCAGCCGCATGGCGTACGACAATCCGGAGCAGCCGCCCCCCTGCACGCCCACGCGTAACCCGCCGGTTTCCGGCGACACGCCATCCTTGGCGAGCAACGCGATGATTTTCTTCGCCGCCTTCTCGGTCATGTGGATCACCGGCCCGGCCTTTGCCGATGGCGGCGTTTGCGTGATGGTTTCCGTAGCCATACTTAAAAGCTTTCTTCAGGGGCCAGAGCCCCAAACTCTCCACTCCTATACGCCGCGGCTGAAGCCCCGGCTTCCTGATTCGACCCGAAATTTCTTTGCCGAACTACAGCCCTACCTGGAGCGATTGTCGTTTCGGAGCGATTGTCTAAACTCTTTTGGACAGCGGCCTCCGACGGTCTCCATCACCGCCGGAAGACGCCACTACCCCCGCGCTAGCCTCGCTCAGTGCGACGACTTCTCGTGCGCGGGAACTTCAATATTGTGCTTCTTCTTCCAATCGCCGATGGCCGCCTTGATGGCGTCTTCGGCGAGAACTGAGCAGTGGATCTTGACCGGCGGCAGAGAAAGCTCGCGGACGATGTCGGTATTCTTGATCGCCAGAGCTTCTTCGACGGTCTTACCCTTCACCCATTCGGTGGCCAGGGACGAGCTGGCGATGGCCGACCCGCAGCCAAAGGTCTTGAACTTGGCTTCTTCAATGACCTTGGTATCCGGGTTGATCTTCATCTGCAGCTTCATTACGTCGCCGCATTCCGGCGCGCCCACCAGGCCGGTCCCGACATTGGGATCTTCCTTCGGCAGGCTGCCGACGTTCCGGGGGTTGTTGTAGTGATCGACTACCTTTTCGCTATATGCCATGGACCGGTGCTCCTTCTCGATTCAAATCGACCAGAAATTTAACCCTTCGCGGCAACCAGAGAGCCGAAACCTGCGTTCTTGACCGCCTTTTCCGTCAAGGCGATGTTGGTCAAAAACGCGGAGCGGCCCGCGGTCAGCTCGCGCAGAGCGTCACGAACGTAATCGGCGCCGATGCCCAGAACGTTTAGAAACGTCCGAACATCCTGAAGATGATAAAACGAACGCTCGGCGGCCGGGGCGGGCTCGTCCCCATCCTGATAGGCCTGGTACGTCACACGAAACGGCGCCGACGTCCCCGCAATCGAGCGGTGAATCCGCAAAGTTCCTTCGGTTGCAATTGCACTTGGCATTTTGTTCCTTCCATTTCTCACTGTATTAGGCGGTCTGCCATTTGACCTTGGAAATGTCTATGCCTTCCTTGGCCATTTCGTAGAGGGGCGAGAGTTCACGCAGCTTCGTGACCACCTGAACCATCTTGTCGATCACGTAGTCGACTTCTTCCTGAGTCGTAAAACGCCCCAGGCCGAAGCGGATCGAGGTATGCGCCAGATCTTCGCCCACGCCTAGAGCTTTGAGTACGTAACTCGGCTCGAGGGTTGCCGAAGTACAAGCCGAACCGCTCGAAACCGCGACATCGTTGATGCCCATCAGGAGCGACTCGCCTTCCACGTAGGCGAAGCTCATGTTCAGGTTGTTCGGGAGGCGATGCTCCATCGAACCGTTAATGAAAACCTCATCGAGTTTCGCTTCCAGGCCCTTGCGCAAGCGTTCGCGCAGCCCAAGGAGGCGCTGCGATTCCTGCGCCATCTCCTGCTGACAAAGCTCGCAAGCCTTGCCAAGCCCGACGATGCCGGGCACGTTCAGCGTGCCGGAGCGCATGCCGCGCTCGTGGCCGCCGCCGTCAATAATGGCGGAAAGCTGCACGCGGGGATTGCGGCGCCGCACGTAGAGAGCTCCAACACCCTTGGGGCCATAGAGCTTGTGCGCGGAGATGGCCAGCAGGTCAACGTTGTCTTTCTGGACGTCCACGGGAACCTTGCCCACCGCCTGCACGCCGTCCACGGCGAAAATGATGCCGTGCTCCTTGGCGATCTTCCCGATTTCCTGGATCGGGTTGATGATGCCGATTTCGTTGTTGGCATACATGATGCAGATCAGGATGGTGGTCGGCCTGATGGCCTTGCGAACATCTTCGGGATCCACCCGGCCGTCCTTCTGTACCGGCAGGTAGGTCACTTCAAAACCGTGCTTTTCCAGGTTCTTGCAGGTGTCCAGCACGGCCTTGTGCTCGATCGCCTGGGTGATGATGTGGTTGCCCTTCTCGCGGTACATCTCCGCGACGCCCTTGATCATCAGGTTGTCGGATTCCGTGGCGCCGCTGGTGAAGATGATCTCCTTGGCGGTGGCGCCGACCAGCGAAGCAACCTGCTGACGCGCGTTTTCGACGGCTTCTTCCGCCGACCAACCGAAGGAGTGGTTGCGGCTGGCCGCGTTGCCGAACTTGTCGGTGAAATACGGCAGCATGGCCTCCAGCACCCGCGGGTCGAGGGGGGTGGTGGCGTGATTGTCCATGTAGATCGGCAGCTTGACGGCCATTTCCGTGTTCTCCTATTCCTTCCGGGACTCCCGCTTAGCGGCTCACCGCCAACTGGTCCATCCCTCTTAATTCCACGAGCGCGGCTTCCTGCTTTTCTTCGCTCAACTGCGCAATGGTCACCGTGCTCAAAACTCCCAGGATGCTTTCATTGACCCTCTGCAATGGTTCTTTGATGGAGCAGCGGTCGGTGGCGTCACAATTTCCATGGCTCGTCACGCAGGAAGTGATCAAAACGGGCCCATCAATGGCCGTGATCACTTCCAAGGCGCTGATCCTGGCCGGCTCCTTCGCCAGTTGATAGCCGCCGCTGGCACCGTGCTTGGCTACCACCAAGCTTTGTTTGGCCAGCTTTTGCAGCACCTTGGCCATCAGCATCGTGGAGATGCCATATTCCTCGGCAATCTCGCTGGCGCTGCAAGCATGCTGCTGGCGATGATTGGCCAGATGCTTCATGGCAATCAGACCGTAGTCCGCCTTCTTCGACAATTTGAACATCGCGAGTCCCCACTCGGCGTGCGCGGAGCAGACAGAATTACGACTGAACAAGTCGCATATAAACTATACGACCTCCAACTTCCTTTTGTCAACCCCGCCCCAAGGGGAGAGCCAGCGGCAAGCCTTTAGTTTTCCGATGGATAGACTAAGACTAAAACGGTCTCAGATGGAGTGGAATTCACTCAACAGCCAGATATTTCGATCGAATGGAGGAAGGAAGGGTTGAATGGATCGGCAGAACCTGCAGAATCCCGTGTATTCTGCAGATTCTGTGCAAACGGGGAAGTCAGGGACAAAAAGATGAGGCTATTTCGCAGAGTGGCGGCACTTGGATTCGCTTTCCTGATCAACGTTTCAACAGTTTGTTTGGCGGCGAAACAGCCAACCGGAAATGACTCGTTCCAGGCCTCGCAGAATGCAGCCAGGAAGGCGTCCAAAACGGAGAAGCGAAAGACCAAGGATACGTTTGTGCTGGTGGGAGCAGGCGATATTGCGGGGTGCTCCGATCTCTCCGGCGCCGAGGCTACGGCCAAACTCATTGAGGGGATTCCGGGAACTGTGTTTGCGACCGGCGACCTGGCCTACAACAGCGGCACGTATGAAGAGTTCATGAACTGCTACAACCCGACGTGGGGAAAGTTCAAGGGGCGAACAAAACCTTCGCCGGGGAACCACGAATATAACGGCTCGAGGGCGGTCGGTTATTTCGAGTATTGGGGCAAGCAGGCCGGCGAGCCCAGCAAGGGCTACTACAGCTTCGATTTGGGTGTGTGGCACATCATTTCCCTAAACACGAACTGTTCCATCCCGCAATTGGGCGGGTGTGGGAAAGGCTCGCCGGAGGAGGTCTGGCTCAAGCAGGACCTGGCCGCCCACCCAAACGCGTGCATCATCGCCTACGGCCACCATCCGCGATTCAGCAGCGGCATATTCCCCAGCCATGCCGAACATCCGGAATTAGGGGCGCTCTGGCAGGACCTGTACGGCGCACACGCGGATTTGTTCCTTGCGGGTCACGAACACAACTATGAACGGTTCGCGCCGCAAGATCCGGAGGGGAAGCTCGATCCGGAACATGGCATTCGCGAATTCGTTATCGGGACCGGTGGGCGAAGCCACACGCCGCAGGGTTTCGCCAAACCCAACAGCGAAGTGCGCGACGACCGCACTTTCGGGGTACTGAAACTTACACTCTCACCCAAAACCTATCGCTGGGACTTCCTTCCCGAGGCAGGCAAGACGTTTCACGATTCCGGCGAAGGAGTTTGCCACAACGCGGCACCGTCGAAGTAATGATTGAGGAGAGCCGGCTTAACTCTTCGGCAGCGCCTGAATGGCAGGTGAGTCGACGGTCTGGTGGTCGATAATCTGAAAGAGCAGGAGTGCATGGATAGCGTCCAGTGCCTCCGGATTTGGGGTGGTCAGGCGGATTGATGCGCCACGGTCCGTTTGGGAGAAGTCGTAGCGAATCTCGGTCTTTAGCTTCTCCATGCTAGCGACTCCGGGTGGAGTCGTGTCATGAATGAGCATAGGCGCATGGAAGTTTCCAGCCGCGAAGATCTTCGCAATGTGGCCGAGATGCATACGGACCTGATCGATGCTCGCTTGGTCGTCCGCCTGGTTGGCGCTCACTTGAATCAGGCCACCATCCGGATAGAGCACAAAATGATGGCTGGTTTTCTCGTGGGAGAAACCCATGACATGGTCGCCACGCGTGGCCATACCTTGTTGGCGATTTGGCCCCTGG
>DATIXE010000069.1:0-112056 GCA_035518915.1 Candidatus Eiseniibacteriota bacterium | reverse complement strand
AATCCAGAGAATTCCTTCCACGACACGACGGTTCTCGATCCATGGACGGCCCCCGTGGCGGTGCTTGGGCGGTTGGGGCAGCAAGGGCGCGATTTTCTTCCACTGCGCTTCGGTCAGCAACGGACCGGATCGCGCCATCGGCCCTCCTTCGGCGCTGCTGACTCTGCTTATCCCGCATTTCACCAAACTCAACCATAGTCATTTCAAAGGCTTGTCCTTGGTTATGCAACAGCTTCTAGGAAATTGGCCTTGGTATTATCAAACGGACAAGGAATCGGAATTTGCCGCAAAACAAACGGAACGCGTTTCAATTTGGCACAGCCGGATTTTCCCCGCGCATTGCCTCCTGAGAAATAATCCTTGTGTTCAAGGGTACTCTTCCGAGCTCGTCCGGCCGCGTTCTATTGACACCCTATCTCCGCCCGCTTACTTTAAGTGTCCCCTCTCACTATTTAGGATTTCCCTTTCCATTGCTGCGACGAGACCGAGAGCGAATTTCTCGGCACACGTGTCCAATGGCGAATCCTCGTGGCCGGAAATTGTTCCACTGCTGCTAACAAGGGACACGAAGGCACTGTAGGCTGGACGGAGGAAGGGATGCCTCTCTCAGGGTGGGCAGGGAGATTCCGAAGGTCTAACGAAGAGGTCCCGGAGCGCGCGCCGCACTCCATGGAACGGGCAGTGTGGCGAAGTTTCGGCGCTGGGCTGATCCTGCTTGGCATCATTGGGGTCACCTCGTATCTCGAGGTGGTTAAGCTTCGCTCGAACGATGCGTTGGTGGACCACACGCATCAGGTCATTGCTTCGCTTCGCCGAGTGCAATCGCTGGTTGCCGACGCGGAGACCGGGCAGCGCGGATACCTTATAACCGGTGACAAGTTGTACCTGCAACCTTATCAGGTGGCAATCGGCGAGGTCGGCCAAGAACTCACAACTCTGCGGAATCTGGTTGCCGACAATCCTGAACAGCAGGAATCCCTGAAGAAGCTCGAAGGGCTCACGGCGGAGCGGCTGGCCCAGCTTCGCGACGTCCTCGATCTGCGGGATACACAGGGTCTGCAAGCAGCGGGTGTGCGGATCCTGGGCGGGCAGGGGAGAAGCACTGACGAGGCGATTCGCGAACAAACGGAATCGATGCAGGCGCACGAACAGAAGCTACTGATTCGAAGAGAGGGTACGGCTTACCGGACGAGCCTGGCAACCCGCGGAGTGATCTTGCTAGGGGGCTTGCTGGCGGTCATTTTTGTGTCGGTGGCGCTGGTTTTACTCAGTAACGACATTGCGGGAAGCCGAAGCGCCAATGCCGCGCTGCGGGAAGCCAAGGCAAGTCTGGAAAGACACGTGGGAGAGCGGACGGCGGAATTACAAGCATCGAACCAAGAGTTGCGCCTGAGCCGGCAGAAATATGCGGTAACTCTGGCGAGCATCGGGGACGGCGTTATCACCACAGACGCGGATTGCCGCGTCACATTCATGAACGGAGAGGCGGAGAGACTGACGGAATGGAAAAACCAGGAAGCGCTGGGCCGGCCGCTAACCTTGGTTTTTCCGGTGATCAGCGAAGACACCCGCAAAAGGCTTGATGATCCGGCGAAAAAAGTTCTGGAATTGAAATGCAATGTCGAGCTA
This sequence comes from Candidatus Eiseniibacteriota bacterium, assembly GCA_035518915.1. Taxonomy (GTDB): domain Bacteria; phylum Acidobacteriota; class Terriglobia; order Acidiferrales; family UBA7541; genus Acidiferrum. The sequence continues at coordinate 110,427 of DATIXE010000069.1, read as the reverse complement.
GCGAATCACACAGCTTTGGTGACGAAGAGCGGGAATCAGATCCCGATCGCGGACAGCGGCGCGCCCATTCGCGACGCGGAGGGCAATATTCTCGGCGTCGTCTTGGTATTCCGCGATTGCAAGGCCGAGCGGGAAAAGGAAATGGCGTTGTGTGAGCGAGTTGCGCTGCGTGAACAAATGGCGCGTGTGGCAGAATCCGTGCCTGGTGCCATCTTTTCTTTCCTGCAGCGCCCGGACGGCACCTGCAGTTTTCCGTATAGCAATGCGGCGATTGAACAGATCTTCGGACTGTCGCGGGAAGCCCTGGCGGCGGACGGATCGAAGATCTTTGAACGGATGCATCCCGAAGACTTGCCCACCGTACGTAACTATATTGAAGCATGCCAGGACAAGCTTGAGATGTGGTCGGGCGAGTTCCGGGTACATCATCCCGGCAAAGGCGAGATTTGGGTGGATGGCCGCGCCATACCCGTGAAGTTGCAAGACGGGAGCATCCTTTGGAACGGGTTCCTGCAGGATTCAACCGAACACCGGTTGACCGCCGAAATTGCGAAGAGCGGCGAGGCTCGGCTGTCGGCGATCATTCATTCCGCCTTGAGCGGCGTCATCACTGTCGATGAACTGCACAACATCATCCTGTTCAATCCTGCGGCGGAGCAGATGTTCGGCTACACGGAAGCCGAAGCCCTGGGGCACCCACTGGACGATCTAATACCTGCCCGATACCGGGCTGCCCACAAGGGACATATCCGGAAATTTGGCGCGACCGAGATTGCCGGCCGGCAGATGGGCCAGCGCGAAGGCATCTACGGCATCCGCCGCACTGGAGAAGAGTTTCCGGTCGAAGCCTCCATTTCCCATGTTGAGTTCAACGGGAAGAAGGTTTACACGGTCATCCTTCGGGACGTGACCGAGGAAAAGAAAGCTGAGGAAGAACTGAAGCAGCAAGCGAGCCTCCTGGATCTTGCTCCCGTGATGGTGCGCGACCTGGAGAACCACATCATGTTCTGGAGCCGCGGCGCGGAGAAACTCTACGGTTTCACCAGGGAAGAAGCGCTGGGCCGAATTTCCCATCAGCTCCTGCGCACCGAAGGGCCGCTGCCGATGAGCTATCTGGATCAAATTGTCCGCGACACGGGCGTTTGGGAAGGCGAACTAATGCAACGGACCCAAGAGGGATCTTCGGTTTACGTCGCCAGTCAGTGGGTGCTCTATCGCGACTCGCGAGGGCAGCCGATCCGGATCCTGGAAGTGAACGCGGATGTCACCGCGCGCCGCCACGTCGAAGAGCTCCAGACTCGTTCACAAAAACTCGAGGCCTTGGGCACTCTGGCCGGCGGGATCGCCCACGACTTTAACAACATCTTGCTGGCCATTCACGGCAACGTAAATCTGGCCATGGCGGATGTGCCCGACGAGCATCCCGTGCAGCAGAGCCTCAAGGAGATCCAGAAAGCAGGGACGCGGGCCAGCGAGCTGGTGAAGCGTATTCTGGGATTCAGCCGGCCGCAAGAGCAGAGGAAACAGGTTGCGCAACTCCAGCCGGTGATTGAGGAGGCGCTGAAGCTGATGCGGGCGACCCTGCCGGCGCGCATCCAGTTCGAGACTCATTTTGCGCCCGAAGTGCCCCCGGCGAAAGCGGATGCCGGGCAGATCCACCAGGTGATTGTGAATCTGGCCACTAACGCGGCACATGCCATCGGCCAAAACAACGGAACCATTAAAGTACGGCTGGACGCTGTGAACGTGACCCCGGACGATGTGCGCCTGGCGGCCAATCTGCACGAGGGGCGTTATGTGCGTCTATTTGTCAGCGACGACGGCTGTGGCATGGACCGCGCGACCCTGAATCGCATCTTTGACCCGTTCTTCACTACCAAGAAGCAAGGGGAAGGAACCGGACTAGGTCTCTCCGTCGTGCACGGGATCGTATCGAGCCACAGTGGTGCTATTGCGGTCACCAGCCATATTGGCGAGGGAACCGCCTTCCACATCTATTTCCCGGCGGCCGAGGGGAAGCCGGAAGAACGGCAGGATGCCGAACAACAATCACCGCAACACCGCAGCGAACACGTCCTCTATGTGGACGACGAGGAAGCGCTCGTCTTTCTTGCGACGCGACTCTTGCAGCGGCAGGGGTACCAGGTGACCGGATTCACCGATGCGATTTGCGCGCTCGGTGAATTTCGCGCGAGGCCCGCGGCCTTCGATGTTGTGGTCACGGATCTGTCCATGCCGCAAATGTCGGGATTCGAGTTCACCAGGCAGCTTCGGGAAATTCGCGCGGACATTCCAGTCGTGCTGACCTCCGGCTACATGCAATCCGATGACGTGCAGACGGCGGAAAGCCTCGGGATCAGCGAACTGATCCAGAAGCCGGCGACCGCGAATCTTCTGGCCGGCGCGCTGGAACGAATTCTTGCGGAGAATTCACAAGGCGCCGGGGCTGCCGGTTAAGTAGGTCGATGGTTAGTTACCAAACCACTTGATCCATGGATCTGGCCGGATGCCCGGACCGCCGATAAGCAAGGCCGCGCCGACGGCTGCGGATGCACATTCGTCCAGTTATTACTATGTACAGCACACCCGCTGCGCGAGCGTATTGCCGAGCACCCAAAGCAACGGCAAGCTACTGATGTAAGTTTTAGTACTCCCATACATAGGTGGGATTTCCCTTGAAGCGTCGCCGGATTTGCTTCGCCTCTCCAACTGAGCCGCGAAGCGGGTGCGTGTCAGGGGATGAAAAAAGGGCTTTCCGCCAGGACCAGGTCCTAAAAAGCCGGCACTTTCCGAAGGAAGGCAACGACGAGGAGTCCGAAGATGCTCAGCAAAAAGTTCTCTATTTTGCTCATCGCCACAATGGCTTGCTTGATGGCGGCATGCAGCGGTTTGAAAGCAACCTCCACTGGTGGCACGGGTGATGGAGGTGGTGGCGGGAACGTTACGGCCACGATCGGCGGAACGATTTCTGGCCTGGATTCTGGGGCCAGCGTAGTGTTGCAGAACAACGGAGGCGACGCCCTGACCGTAACGGCGAACGGGAACTTTGTCTTCAAAACCCCGGTGACCGGTCCCACGGACGCCTACAAAGTCACCGTAAATACCCAACCCAAGAACCCCAATCAGATTTGCACGGTCGCCAACGGCTCAGGAACCGCGGCGGCCAACGTGACCAACGTCATGGTCACTTGCGTGGATTCGTTCACAATCGGCGGGACGGTCACGGGGCTCGTGGGTACGGGATTCGCTCTTCAGGATCAGGACGGCACCATCACGGAATCGCTGCCCATTTCGGCGGCGACCGGTAACCAGGCTTTCACTTTTACCATGTTGGTGCCCACTGGCAGCACCTACAATGTTACCGTCGCCACGCAGCCCAGCAATCCAGCACAAACCTGCGTCATCGGCGCTGGAACGGGCACTGGTACCGCTACCGCTAACGTCACCTCGGTCGTGGTAACTTGCGCCGCTGTGACGTATAGCGTAGGAGGCACGGTTGTGGGCCTTGCGGGGGTTCCCCCCAGCAACGGGCCGATCACAGACAACAGCTTCATTATCCAGAACGTGTTGGGCAACACGCTGATCATTCCTCAGAACGGCCCCTTTACCTTTGCCACCCCAGAGGCCCTCAACGACCAATTCCAGATCTCCGTCTTCCACGGGCCCAGCAGCCAGGGCCAGGGTTGCACCTTGTGGGATTACAAGGGCGTGGTGACGACGAACATCACCAGCATCATTGTCGATTGCGGGCACAATGACTGGACTTGGATCGACGGCAAAAATACGGCTGGAAGCGTACTGGCTATGCCCCAATACGGAGCTTTTCCGACCACCGCGCCAACCACCATTCCGAATCCATTTACAAACACTCCAGGAGCGCGCTACGGCGCGGCCGGTTGGACTGACAGTTCCGGAAGCCTCTTCCTTTTCGGGGGCGACGGTTGGGAATTATCCGGAAAGAGTCCCGCCGATACTCTGAATTTCGCGATGAACGACTTGTGGGTCTGTGACATGTCCTGGGGAGACTATTGCCAATGGCAGTTGGTGGGTGGCTATGACCCGACGCCGATCACCGTCAACGGCAAAGCGACGACCGTTGGCGCGCAAATCATCCTTGGCGCACAGTACGCCGGAGGTTATCCATTTGTGGTCCCGGCTGGCCGTTTGGGCGCCTCCACGTGGAAAGACTCGGCTGGAAGCTTCTGGCTTTTCGGCGGCTCCGATGGCAACAATTTCCTGAGCGATTTGTGGCAATACAACCACTCTGGCCTGAATTCTGGCAATTACACAACGACTGAGGGAGTCTGGTCCCATATCAGCGGGTCCCTTGCTGCGGACCAGGCCGGCGTTTATCCCCCCAACGCCAATCCGGCTCCTGGGGCCCGGACGAACGCGGTTACCTGGACGGATGCCTCCGGGAATCTCTGGCTCTTCGGCGGCTACGGCTATGATGGCCAGGGTCCGGCGGTCCTCGGATTCCTAAACGACCTCTGGGAATACACCGGCGGGAAGTGGGTATTTGTCGGCGGCTCCTCGACTGCCAATCAAAACGGGGTCTACGGCCAACAGGGAACTCCAGATTCGGCGAATCTGCCCGGCGGCCGGCAGGAGGCGGTCGGTTGGACCGACGCTCACGGGAATCTTTGGCTTTTCGGCGGGGAAGGCGAGGACTCGACCGGCACGGCCAACGGCATCCTCAACGACATGTGGATGTACAACATCGCATCGAATCAGTGGACGTTTGTTCAGGGCTCGATGACAGCAAACCAGACCGGCGCCTACGGAAGTCAGCCTTCCGTTGGACCTCCGAACACGACCGGTGCTGCCGGCACCTATGGCTTGGCTGCCGCCTCCAACAGCACCTACCCTGGATCCCGTTGGGGTGCTAGTGGGTGGGCGGATCAAGGCGGAAACCTCTGGCTCTTCGGCGGGTGGGGATTGGACTCTTCCGCCACCAATGGTAACGGTGCTCTTAATGATCTATGGGTCTACGTCCCGAACTCGACGGCGGGCCAACCCGGAACCTGGACTTGGGTGAAAGGATCCAATACCGGCAGCCAGAACGGCAGCTACGGCGACGCGGTGATTCCTTACAAGACCTATGAAAAATGGACTCCCGGCGGCCGAAGCAGCGCGACGCGCTGGATTGACAATCGGGGGCAACTCTGGCTGTTTGGTGGGGAAGGTTACGACTCTACCAGCACGACAGGAAACGGCTATCTGAATGATTTGTGGCGTTACCTGCCCTATCGCGACAATTAGGTTAGCATCCGACGCGGGGTCGAGGGACCAGCGCCGCGCAGTTTCAATTTCAATGAAGCAAGACGGCCCGGGACTCATGAGAGTTCTGGGCCGTTCGTAGTCAGGCCGCCTGATAAAAAATCCTACCCAGAGCAACTTTTTCCGGACCTCAGGGTTGTGGCGCGGAAGACCGGGGAGTGGTCCAACGTCTCGAAGTTAAGAAGGCGTGGGCTCGCTCCGCCGGGGAAGACGGCTCCCCTCGCCAGGCCGTAGCTGCAAATCCAAAACTCGGAGGAAGTCATGAAACGACTCATCGTGTCTTCGGTGGGTGCGGTAGCGCTATTGGTGTCGGCTGCAGGAGTTCGCGCGCAGGATCTGCTTGTGCCTGCGGGAACACTTTTGCAGTGCACGATGGACGAGCCGAATTTTTCTTCGGCAACCGCATCAGTGGGGGATCCCGTGTTGTGCCATCTGAAAAGCTTTCAGGAGTTCGGTCGGACGGTGTTTCCCCGCGGAAGCATGCTGGCAGGGCATCTGGAAGAAGAAAAGGACCCCGGCCACTTTGTTGGCAAGGGCTACCTGAAAATCACCTTTGATCGCGTCATCGTGCCTTCGGGCGATCTGCCTCTGCCGGCCAAGGTCATTCAGGCCAAGGGCTACAGGGTAGACAAGCAGGGTGATATCAAAGGCAAGGGCCACGCCAAGCGAGACGTTGCGGAATGGATGCTGCCCCCGCTCTGGCCCTGGAAAGTGGCCATGCTGCCGGCTCGCGGTCCGCGGCCCGCGCTCAAGGGAGAGGAGCCCATGGAACTCCGGTTGATGGATGACATCGTGGTGCCGCGAAATTTTTCGGCGGCTGCATGGCACCCCGACCGTCCTCCCTATGCTTCCCCCAATGAGCCGAAGCCGAGCGCATATTCGGGAGAAGCTGCGCATTCGTCGGCGATGCAGCCGGCGGTCGCGCAAATGCATGCAGTTGCCCCGTCCAACAGCGGCTTAGTCCCTGTCGCCATGCTAGCAAGCGATGTGGTTCCGGCAGCGGAGTCTCCCGCGAGGCTGACCATCCTTGTCCTGAAATCGAACCAGGTGCTGGAAGTCTCGAAGTATCGATTCAATGGGGGCCAGCTGAACTATATGGACCTGAACGGACAGGCCGGTTCGGTGGATCCCGGCGAAGTCGACTGGCGGCAGACTACGCAATTGACGTCGCAGGTGCGCTCGGTGGATTTGCCTGCATCGGCGCGCGCAACGAACTGAGCAAATCGCGTAGCTAAAAATCACCTCCGCGGGCTGTCCATCGCGCGGGAAACTGGGGGTGTGCGCGGAAATCAAGCCATCCGAGGCGAGGTAACTCGTTCTGTGCAGCCGATTGCCTGCGTGCCGGAGTGCTGCGCTCCTCATGTATAATCGAGACCAGGGGAATTCACCGAAAAGATGAGCCTGGTTCGGCAAAAAGGGAAAGCCTCGGCGGAAACCCGGCGCAGGCGGCGGCTACGCTTTTACCGCACGCGTTCACGTGAATTGCGAATGATCGCCAAGGCTTTGCTCGCGATAGAGCATCCCATTCTCGCGCACGTGATCCCAATGCGGCGCTGCAATCTGGACTGCGGCTACTGCAACGAGTACGACGATATTTCGAAACCTGTGCCCGTGGAAGAAATGAAGCGGCGGCTGGATATCCTCGCCGGCATGGGCACCACGATCATCACTATCAGTGGCGGCGAGCCATTGATGCATCCCGACCTCGACGACATCATCCGCCACATCCGCAGGCACGGCATGATCGCCGGCTTGATCACCAACGGATTCTTCCTGAACAAGGAGCGCATCCAGCGTTTGAATGACTCCGGCTTGGAACACTTGCAAATCAGCATTGACAACGCGGTCCCCGACGAAGTCTCCAAGAAAAGCCTGAAATCACTGGATGGACGGCTCGAGATGCTGTCGGAATGGGCGGAATTTCAGGTGAACATTAATTCGGTGCTCGGGAGCGGCGTCAGGAACTCCGAAGACGCCTTAGCGATCGCGCACCGCGCCCTGGAACTCGGCTTCACCAGCACGGTGGGCATCATTCATGACCATGATGGCCAGCTGAAACCCTTGAACGGGAGAGACCAGGAAATCTTCGAGGAGATCATGAATCTCGGGAAGCGGTCCTTCTCCCGCTTCAACGAATTTCAGCACAATGTGGCGCGTGGACGCGAGCACGACTGGAAGTGCCGCGCCGGCTCGCGTTACCTGTATATTTGCGAGGATGGTCTGGTGCACTGGTGTTCGCAGCAGCGCGGCTATCCAGGAATTCCGCTGGGCCAATACACCGACGAAATGCGGCGCCGCGAATACCTGACCCACAAGGGCTGCGCCCCGCGGTGCACGGTGAGCTGCGTGCAGCAGGTGGGAATTCTGGACAATTGGCGTTCGCCACAGACCTTGCAGCCGCTGCCGGCGGCAGTCTCGCAAGAGAGCGAGTTGGTGCAAATCGCCAAACAAGGGAGCTAGGGAAGCGGGGATAACGCACAACCGGGTTCCGAAAAGAGGCCCGGGGCAAGGTGCGCCTTTTGCTTTGGCGGAGTTACCCCCTGCAAACACGGCTGGCTGGAGACTGTTGACGGTAAGCGGTGCGTCTAAAACAATGAAGATATGCCTCCAGGTGCGATTGAGATAGAAAACCTCTCGAAGGAATATCCCTTCGGCTTCCTGAATCTGAGGAAAAAGAAATCGCTGGAAAGTCTTACCATGCGCGTGGAAAACGGCGAGGTCTTCGGCTTCCTGGGGCCGAACGGCGCTGGAAAATCCACGACCATCAAACTCCTGATGCGTCTGATCTTCCCTAGTTCGGGGAGCGCCCGAATCCTGGGCGAATCAATTGACAATGTCTCGATGCACGGCTCGGTTGGCTATCTTCCGGAGCAACCTTACTTCTACGACTATCTGACGGCACACGAACTGCTTGATTACTTCGCGAGATTTCATGGCTTATCGGCGACCGACCGGCGCTCGCGGGTCGAAGCCATGCTGAAAAAGGTGGGCCTGGAATCCGCGAACAAGATTCAGCTGCGAAAATATTCCAAAGGTATGCTGCAGCGAGTCGGCCTGGCCCAGGCGATCCTCCACCGGCCGAGAGTAGTCGTGCTGGATGAACCGATGTCTGGCCTCGACCCCTTGGGGCGCCGCGAAGTACGCGACATTATTCTCGAACTAAAGCGCGAAGGCTGCACCGTCCTGTTCTCTACACACGTTCTTTCCGATGCCGAAACGCTTTGCGATCGCGTGGGCGTCCTCGTCGGCGGAAGGCTCCGCGGCGTCGGAGCGCCGGCGGAACTTGTGAATATCAAAGCGCAGGGAATGGAAGTTCTATTCGAGCTGCCCGGCGAAGCCCCGAATCATCCGTTTTTCACCAATGCGACGCGCACGGGCGATCGCTATCGCGTGCAAGTCGCCGAAGAGGAACTGTACCCGGCTTTGGAACAATTGAAGTCCGGCGGCGCACGGCTTTTGTCTGTGGCGCAAATCCGGCCGACGTTGGAGGAGTTTTTCATGCATCTGGTGGAGGCTGACCGCGCGCAAGCCAGTGCAGTGGATGTCGGCGAGAAATGAGAAACATACGGGCAGTCGCCGCAAACACATTTCGCGAAGCGGTCCGCGACCGCGTGCTGTACAACCTGGTTTTCTTTGCGCTGCTCATGATGGGTGCCGCCATTCTCGTCGGCCAGATTTCCATTGGCATCGAGCGGTACGTCATCATCAGCCTGGGTTTGACCGCCATTTCCGTGGTCGGTATTTTCATCGCGGTGTTTCTAGGTGTCGCGCTGGTGTCCAAGGAGATGGACAAACGCACCCTCTACGCACTGCTGGCCAAGCCGGTGCAGCGCTGGGAATTTCTGCTGGGAAAATTTCTCGGCTTGGTGATGACGCTGACGGTGAATACCGCGGCAATGGCCGCTGGCCTCTATCTGGCCTTATGGAGCGTCAAGCGCCCGTTGCTCCCCTCGGACATCTACCTCCTCGTAGCGGTGTACCTGATTCTGCTGAAACTGGCCATCATTGTGGCGTTGGCGCTGCTCTTTTCCTGCTTCACCACTCCTTTCCTCGCGATACTGTTCACCGCTGGGCTGTATGTAGCGGGTCTCTTCTCCGCGGACCTGCGCACAGTGCGCGCCGTGAACCTGGATCCTTCCACTCTGGGACTCCTGCGCGGGATTTCCTATTTGCTGCCGAATTTTCAGAACTTCGACGTTATGGCCCTCGTGATTCATGGCCAGGGAATCGCGTCGTCATTCGTCTGGGAGGCGACTCTCTACGCGATGCTTTATAGCGCAATCATTTTTGTCGGTGCCGCCATGGTTTTTTCGCGGCGTAATCTGAAATGAACCCGCGGCACATTCTCGGAGTGGTCCTGGGTGCTCTCATCCTGGTTGGATTCGCCGGCCTCTGGAACCTTCAACACAACATCGACGCGGCGCGAACTGCGGCGCAATTCGAAAACGGCGAGCTGGTCTTGCGTTCGCCCAGCGTGGTGAAAAGGCTGAGCCTCGAGTATGCCCCGCTGATGGCTGCCGTCTACTGGACGCGCGTCGTCCAGTACTACGGCGAAAAGCACCGCATGCACGATCGCAATCTGGAACTTCTCTGGCCCCTGCTCGACATCACCACTACCCTCGATCCGCAGCTCATCGTCGCCTATCGCTTCGGAGCCATCTTTTTGAGCGATCATCCCCCGCGCGGCGCGGGGCTGCCGGATCAGGCCATCGTCCTGCTGGAACGCGGCATGAAAGCGAATCCGGACTACTGGAGGTTCTATCAGGACCTTGGCAACGTCTATTACTTCGATAAAAAGGACTACCTGAAGGCATCGCAAGCGTTTGAAGCCGGCAGCAGATTTTCCGGCGCTCCGCCATGGATGAAGATTATGGCGGCCAAAATTGCAGCACAGGGCGAATCGCTGGAGACGTCCTATGCCTTGTGGCTGGACATTTACCAGACCACCACGGACAAGGAGATCCGAAGGAATGCCGAGGATCACCTGCGGCTGTTGAAAGCGGAAATAGATTTACGGCAAATCGATCTGCTGGCCGGCGAGTACCAAAAAAAGACCCACCACCGCCCCACTCGGATCGCCGAGTTGGTTGACTCCGGCCTGCTGCAGGGCGAGCCCCGCGACCCTGACGGGTTTCCGTACCTGCTGGGAACGAATGGAGAGGCGGAGATTCACCCCCAGAGCCCGCTGCATGAAGACTGGCTGAAGGAGAAGGCTTCGATCCCGTGAACGAGAATAGTGGGAAGGCCAATGCCCCTTGCAGTGCTTGCCTCTTGCAGATTCCCACTGAGCTGAAGTTCTTATTCCGCTACGCATAGAAGCGTCATGTGAGGATCGATTTGCAATTTGCGCGGTTCGAAGCTGGTCCGGAACGTAAACGGGGTTTCGTCCCCGGTTGAGTCGATGGTTCCCAGATACACCGTTTTCCCGGTGCTGGACGTCCCGTAGATCGGCACCGGCGCGATGAAATACTCCGGAACGCCGCCTTGCAGCAGCTTTCCGCGAACCAGAAAGCCCCTGTCCGTGCGCTTCGTAGTGTAGTCCGCCTTGTAGTGAGGGATACCGGTGCCGCGTACATACTCGGCAAAAAACCACTCCATGGAGCGGCCGCCTTCCAGGTCCATCTCGTGGGTCATTACTGCCTCGACTTCGCGCTGTAGATCGGCGGTGGTCAATTCGGTGCGGGCATATTTCGTCACCAACGTGCGCAGCAGTGCCGTGAAGCGCGCGTCGGGATCCTTCCCATGGATCCCCGGCTGCCGCAGCATCTCACGCAGCATATGCAGAATCCAGGTCCCTTTCGAATAGACGACAATGTTGTACGCGTCCGGGGATCGCGAGGAACTCAACCGCGTGCCCATGATCACGGGTCCGATTTCTCCCGGAACACGGTCTTCTTTCTCCGCTTTGGTCATGAGCCGTTTGCGGTAGCGCTCCAGCCAGGCATTCAGCGGGTGGTCCGCGGGTTTCTGCGAGTCCGCGAAGAGCAGCGCCAGATATTCGGCGATGGATTCGTTGATCCACTGATCGCGATACGACGACCATCCGACCACATTGCCCCACCACTGGTGTGCGACTTCGTGGAACGGCACGACGTCATTAAAAAACGAGCGGCCGGCAAGGCTGAGTCCCGCGCGCGATTGCGCCTCTTCGGGCAAAAATGAGTACGTCGAGATATACAGCAGCCCGGGCCACCCCTGACCGAACAAACCGGGAATCTGCGAGACTTCCAGGTTCTTGTAAGGAAATGGCCCGGAGTAAGCTTCATAGAACCGGATCGAGGATTGGATTTCGCGCGCAAATTGTTTCAGGAACGCCGCCGGGTTTGGCGGCATCGGGGCTACCGCCAGATCCTCGGGGGGCCTGGTCAGCACGTGATTCGGGCCGATGGTGGGAGGCGTTGGTGGCCTGGATAGTAGCGTTTCCAGAAATTGCTCCAGTTGGTGATTCGCGTAGACGTCAATGGTGTAATTCTCTGCGGCCAGGGAATTGCTGGCGTACTCCCCAAGGTTAAACCCCGTTTGCGTGACGGGAACATCCGTTGTCCATGTAGCCGCGCGCGAGTCTCCTTCTTCGTGTTCTCCCGATTTGCTCCCAGTCGCCACCAGCCGCAGCCGCTTCGGCCAGTGGAACGTCAATTCATAATTCGCGAATTCCGCCGTGTCTCCGTAGTGCGGATACCAGTCATCTCTGGCATCGACAAACAACACCCCATTCCCCGCGTCCGCGATGACGTTACCGCTATAGCGAAACCTCAGCGTGAACGTGCTGTCTGCGGCAAGCGCCCTAGGAAACAAGACCACGAGTGCGTCGTTGCCCTGCGCGCTGATTTCTTGTTGTGTAAGTCCCTCATTCTGAAAAAAATCGAGCGCCTGACCCGTGCCGTCGGTCACGCTCTCCACCTTTAGCGAACGCGAAAGCTCCACGGTTAGGAATCGCTGCGGCCCGGCGAGTGTTCGAAAATCCACGGAAGCCTCGGCGGCAAGGGAATTGTCTCCATGGATTACGGTGTTAATGCGATAGCGCAGCGCGTCGAACGCGCGAGGCAGTGGCGTAAAACCCGGCAGTACGTAAGAGGCCCAGACGTCGTAGTAGGTGGTTTTGTCGACACTGCGCGGCTGGCCCAGGATGAAGTTTTCCGCCCGCGCGAAATCAATTAGGATATCGAACGGACCCGTATTTACCCCATCTACCCCGGCGTGAAAAAAATGCGGCATCGAGGGCGAAATCGCTTCCGCCAGGATTCGAAGGGAGTGCCCGGCATTTAGGCGCGCCAAGCTCAGCTGCCAGATGCTGGCCAGATGCTCCTCGGCTTTCGGAACCAAGCCGGCTCGCTGCAGTTCCCGGAGAAGTTGCTGGTCGGTATCGTCGGTGAACCGGACGTAAGCGGAGAGAAACTGTTCATCGAGCACCGGTGCCCCCAGAAAACGCGCGACCTGCTGTTTTTCGACCGGCTCCCGCGGAAGCGCCAGCACGTGGCCAATTCCGTTGAAGACGAAGCCAGTCACGCGGCCCTCGAACGGCTCAAAAAAGGCCAACTTTCCATCCTGAAAGGAGAGAACCGCGTCGCCTTTGCGCAACTCGATCCGGTCCTTGCTGGTGACTGTGTACACGTGCTGTGTATCGAGTTGCAGGGCGTTGAGAGAGGCAAGCAGTTCCCGAGGCGAACGATCTGTGGCGCGGCAATACCCCGGCACAACCAAAACAATAGCAAGCAGGACCCGGCGAAACTCCATGCCACGAGTGTAGACACATTCGGCATCGCGGAACAAGCCGAGACGCCCCCCACTCCCGCGCGGACTTAAAATGGGGTTATGCGCCGGAAGACGAACATCCCAAGGATGTCGGCCACGCTCGTGTGCATTCTCCTCTCCGTGGCCGCCGCTCGTGCGGACAAAATCATCCTGAAAAATGGACGCAAGATCGTCGCCTCGAACGTGGTGGAGGCCGGAGATCAGGTACGCTTCGAAACCTCTTCGGGCGAGATGGCTCTCCCCAAATCCATTGTGGATCACGTCGAAAAAGGCGGATTGGTGCCGATGACAGGCTCCCCGGCCGCGGTGGCCGCGAATATGAATCTGGAACCGCCTGAGTTCCCTAACGTAGCAAACGGATCGGAGATTGATCAGAATGCCGTCCATGATGGAGACATAGACCGCAGCTACATTGCCCGCCTGGTGAGCGACACGCGTGCGGGCAGCGTGGCGGCCAACCAGGCCGCGGCACGCGCTTACCACGCCGCATCGCAGTTCGAACTTGGCAAGGGTGATCTGGCGAATGCCGTGAATGACGCGCGAAGCGCCTTGACCTACCTACCCGATGAGCCCGTACTGCTGATGAACGTCGCCTACCTCTATTTGCGGCAAAGCGAATTCAAGCAGTCGCTGGAATACCTCAACCGTGCGAAGCGCGTAGCGCCGGAAAATGCGGACGTCTTCAAACTCGAGGGCTGGGCGTATTACGGCATGAACCGGCCGGACCAGGCCGTGGTCGATTGGAAAAAATCGCTCGCTCTGCGTCCGGATGCCGATACGCAAACCGCCCTCGAAAAAGCGCAACGCGATAAAGCTGAGGAAGAGAACTACAAGGAAAACGAAAGCGCGCATTTCCAGCTTAAATACAACGGCGCAGCGGAGCCCGCGCTGGCCCGCGAAGTGTTGCTTGTACTCGAAGCGCATTACTCGGACATTGAATCCGAATTGAACTATTCGCCGCCGGATCCCATCGGCGTGGTGCTCTACACCCAGCAGGGCTTCGCGGACATCACCCGCGCGCCGGGGTGGGTGGGTGCACTCAATGATGGAAGGATTCGCGTGCCGGTGCAGGGATTGACCGGTGTGGATTCCGAATTATCGCGCGTGCTGCGGCACGAATTGACCCACAGCTTCATCCAGCAGAAGACCCACGGCCGTGCGCCGACCTGGATTCAGGAAGGCGTGGCTCAGTGGATGGAAGGCAAGCGCAGCGACGAAAGCGCCGCGGTGCTCGTGCAGGTCTACGATTCGGGCCAGGCGGCGCCCCTTGGGCGGCTCGAAGGCTCGTGGATGGGACTTCCTGCGGACATGGCCACCTATGCCTATGCGTGGGCGCTGGCAAACGTGGAATACATCGTGCAAACCCAGGGCATGGGCGACATCGAGCGCATCCTGGATCGGCTGGCAGTGGGAAGCTCCACCGAGCAGGCGCTCCGCGACGTGCTGCACGACGATTACGGCGATTTGATGCAATCCACCGCCGAGTATCTGAAGAGAAATTATGGGCGTTAGTCCGGCCGCACCGGATCGCTCGACGGCGAGACACGGCTGCAAGTGGCAGTAAGAAATCGGCCTAGTGAACCAACGGATGGGTCTTCTCATCAGTTTTTTGCTGACTTGATACCCCAGCCCACAGCCAACATTCTCAACTAGCAAGCGACGATCAGTTGAGCCAGGAGCGCCGCTCGCTGCGGCATCGAGTTGAGGAGGATATGTTCGTGCGTCGCGTGGGCGCCATCGCCGACCGCGCCCATACCGTCGAGCGTGGGCACACCAAGCGAGGCGGTGAAATTTCCGTCGGAGCCGCCTCCGGCCGCGGTTTCGCTGAGCGCAAAGCCAAGTTCCCGTGCAATGGATTTCGCGCGAGCAAAAAGAGCGGCCGCGTATTTTCGTTCAAAAGGTGGCCGATCGAACCCGCCGCGGATTTCCAGCTTCGCGCCGCGATGCACCGGCTTGAGCGAATGCAGGCGCTTTTCGAGCGCCTGCATGTCCGTCTCGTGCCACGCGCGGAGGTCGAGCGTGGCCTCCGCACGTTCGGCGATTACGTTGGTGCGCGTCCCACCGGAAACGACGTCCGCGTTGATGGTCATGCCGCGCCGAAGATCGTTCCACTTTTCGATGCGGACGATTTGCGCCGCGAGTTCGTGAATGGCGTTGACGCCCTTCTCCGGGGCCAGACCCGCGTGGGATGCGCGGCCGTGCACGATCAGTTGCGCCTCGCCGACGCCTTTGCGCGAAGTCTTCAGTGATCCGCGCGGGCCGAGCGACGGTTCCAAGACAAACACCGCATCGCTGCGCCGCGCCTCTGCTTCAATCAGTTGACGAGAGGTAGCGCTGCCGATTTCTTCGTCGGAGGTCCACAAAAATACAAGACGCTTTCGCACCGGCAACCGCAGCTCACGCAACGCATCTAGCGCAAAAAGTGCCTGTACGATTCCGGCTTTCATGTCAAATATGCCGGGGCCATACGCCCTCCCGCCCTCCACGCGAAATGGCATCTTATCCAGTGTCCCGGTGGGATAAACGGTGTCGTAGTGGCCCAGCACAAAAAGCTGCGATTTAGGCTGCTCCGCCGGAGGATTCCACGTGATGCGAAGATGATTGCCGCGCTTTTCATTCTTCAGGACCCCGACAGTAGTCCCGCGCTGCAGCCACAAATATGCCAGAAACTCGCAGCAGCGGTCCGTGGGGACTTTTTCAAGGCTCGGAGATTCGAGCTGCGTAAATTCCCGAAGTGTTTCCAGGATTTGCGGCTGTTTTTCGCGCAGAAACGAAAGCAGAGGAAATGGCCTCATGGGACAAAAATGGTAGCACGGCCCGACCGCCGGCTATGCGACTTGCTCGACTCAACCGTCCGGTTGCGGCTCCGCTGGCCCGAAAATGTTTAGCTGCTCGCCGGGTGAAAACCGCTTATAATAAGGGGTTTGCAGACGGAGGGAGGGAAGTTTTCCTTTGGCTATAAGCGAAGCAGGAGTCGGAATGCAACTCGACATCAACGAGATCCAGAAATTTCTGCCGCACCGCTATCCGTTTCTGTTGATCGACAAGGTTGTCGAGATGGAGCGCTATAAGCGCATCGTCGCCATCAAGAGCGTCACCATTAATGAAGGATTTTTTCAGGGGCATTTCCCCGGTAAGCCGGTGATGCCGGGCGTGTTGATTCTGGAGTCCATGGCCCAGGCCGGCGGTTTGCTTCTTTTGCAGGAAATTCCGGACCGTGAAAAGAAATTGTTGTACCTGGCTTCGATGAGCGATGTGAAATTCCGGCGTCCCGTGGTACCGGGGGACCAGTTGCGGATCGAAGTCAACATTCTCACCTGGAAGGGCGACCTCTGCAAGATTGACGCGAAGGCCTTTGTGGACGGAACGCTGGCGACGGAAGCGAAGATGCTCTGCGTAATGGCCGACCGGGAAGAATCCAGCAACTCGTAAATGGGAATGCACATTCATCCGCAGGCGATTGTTTCGCCGGAGGCGAAACTTGGGGCGGACGTGCACATCGCTGCGTACGCGGTGGTCGGCGCGGGCGTGGGACTCGGCGACGGATGCGAATTGCACGAGCACGCGGTCGTGCGGGGCCCGTCGAAATTCGGCGCCGGCAACGTCTTCCACCCCTTTTGTGTCATTGGCGGCGACCCGCAGGACTATACGTTTGGCGGGGAAACCGTGGAGCTTTCCGTTGGCGATGAAAACATATTTCGCGAGTACGTCACCATCAGCCGCGGCACGGTCAAAGGCGGCGGCATCACGCGCGTGGGGAACAAGAATTTCTTTCTGGCGTATTCGCACGTGGGCCATGACTGCCAGATTGGCAGCAACACGCTGTTCGTAAACGGCGCGACGCTTGCCGGCCACGTGACGGTGCAGGATTTCGTGACCCTCGGCGCATTCTCGCCCGTGCATCAGTTTTGCCGGTTAGGCCGTTATTCGTATATCGGCGCCGCGACGGTGATCACGCAGGACGTTCCTCCGTTCTCGCTCGTGGTTACCGAGCGCGAGACGCGCTGCTTCGGCCCGAACACCATCGGCCTTGAGCGCAAAGGCTTTTCTCCGGAACGCATTAAGACGCTGCAGAAGGCATTCCGCCTCCTGACTCGCTCGAAGAAAAACACCTCGCAGGCGCTGGAAGAGTTGCGCGCGACGATGACGGGCTCTGAAGACGTGAAGGAACTCGTGGAATTCGTGCAAACGGCCGAACGCGGCATCGTGAAATAAGCGGAATTCTATGCCCGAAACAACGCAAACTGATGGTTGGGGATTGATTGCAGGCAACGGAAGGTTTCCGTTTCTGGTGCTGGAGGGCGCGCGCACGCAAGGAATCGAGATGGCGGTGATCGCCCTGAAAGAAGAAGCCTCGCCGGACTTGGAGAAAGCCTCCAAGCGGTTGCATTGGGTAAGCTTGGGGGAGCTCAGCAAAGCCATCGAATTAATGCAACAGGAAGGCGTGAAGCGCGCGGTGATGGCAGGCCAGGTGAAGCACAACAAAATCTTCAGCTCGATTCGCCCGGACTGGAAGCTCGCCAAGCTGCTGTTTTCCCTGCCGCGCAAAAATACCGATTCGCTGATTGGCGCGGTGGCAAAAGTGCTCGAGGACGAAGGTATTCAGCTCGTTGATTCCACAATGTTCCTGAAACCCCTGCTGCCGTCCGCCGGGGTGCTGACGAAACGCTCGCCCAATGAACGCGAATCGGCGGACATCGAGTACGGCCTCGGAGTGGCACGGCACATCGCCGCAATGGACATCGGACAGACCGTCGTCGTAGCGGACCGCGCTTGCGTCGCCGTGGAAGCCATGGAAGGCACCGACGAGACGATTGCGCGGGCGGCGCGCTTCGCCAACGGCAAGTCCCTGGTGGTCGTAAAGGTCAGTAAACCCCGCCAGGACATGCGCTTCGATGTACCCGTGGTCGGACTTCCGACCGTCGAAACCATAAAGACGGCCGGAGCCACGGCGCTGGCCATTGATGCCGACCGCACGCTGCTTTTCGACCGGGAACAACTGATCGCCGTCGCCGACGCCGCCGGAATTGCCGTGCAGGCGGTTCCGCCATTGCCGACCACGGAACCTTCAATCGAATTCCGGGGAATGAAAAAAGAATGAGCTGGCCAGCGGGTGTGGACGGAGCGCAGGGGAAAATTCGCGTCGCAGTCGTCGGTGCGGGGGAATTCGGGCGGAATCACGCGCGTGTGTATCGCGAAATGGAATCGGTTGAGCTCGTCGGCGTGCTGGATCGGGACTCCGGCCGCGCCCAAAAAATCGCGCAAGAATTCAATATCCACGCGTTCGAAGGTATAGCTGAGCTTCAAGGCAGGGTAGACGCCGCGACTGTTGCCGTCCCGACAGTGGCACACGCCGAACTTGGTTGCCGCCTGATGGCCTTGGGCTTGGACGTACTAGTGGAAAAGCCAGTGGCCGCGAGCCTCGCGGAAGCGGATGCTCTCCTGGAAGCCTCCCACAGGCATGGGCGGATTCTTCAGGTTGGGCACGTGGAGCGGTTCAATCCGGCGGTGCTGGCCGTGGAGCCGATCCTCAAGCGACCACTGTTTTTTGAAGTCCACCGCCTGGGTGTTTTCACGCCGCGAAGCCTGGACGTAGAAGTCATCTACGATTTGATGATTCACGACTTGGACATTTTGCTGGCGCTGGTAAAGGAAGCGGTGACGGAAGTGAAGGCGGTGGGCATTCCGGTCTTAACGGATAAGGTAGACATTGCGCACGCGCGATTGGAATTCGCGGGTGGGGCGGTGGCGAACGTCACGGCGAGCCGCGTTTCCACGGAACGCGTGAGAAAAATGCGTTTTTTCCAGGAACATGAGTACATTTCCCTAGATTATTCCCGTCGCGACGCTTTGCGGGTCGGCGTGAAAAAGGCGGGGCCCGAGCCGGAATTCGGCTTCGAAAAGCTGCCCGCCCCGGACGTCGAGCCTCTCCGTGCCGAATTGGAAGCCTTCGCGGCCGCCGTACGCACCCGGATATCTCCCAGAACGGATGGAGTCGCCGGCCGCTCTGCGCTGGAGCTCGCCAACCGGGTCATGCAAAGCATCCGGGAACACGAGGAGCGCGTCCAACCTGTAGCCAAGGGCATTCCGGATAAAACGAGATGATGATCCCCAGAATCCTAGTTCCGGTCGGCGCGCGTTTGTCCCCGGAAGATATTGCTTCGACCCGCCGCAGGCCTACTAACCTGGATGAGCGAACGCTTGTGCCATCCTCGCTGCCGCTAGTGCCTCTCGATGGCAGAACCACCATCCCCGCAAATCTGCCGCTGGAAGCCATTGCTACGCGCATGGTGGTGCCCCGCGATATCAATCTGGAGCTGGTTCAGAAAGAGGAAGAATCCGCGCTGCCGCCACAACCCACGGAGATGGACGAGCGCATCACCATCCCTGTGGGCGTCGCCGCTCCCGATGAGTTGCCGCCGCTGCCGCCCATCTCAGGAGAACTGGTTGAACCCAACATCATTTCGACAGGCGAAGTCTCCTTCTTGCCGGAGGAGCGCGATTATCGAGGACGCGACGCGCGGGTGCAGACCATCGTTTCTACGGTCGTTTATGCGCTGATGCTTCTTTCGTTGCCCTTTTCGGCCAAGTATTTCAATGCGCACGTACCAACTCCGCGGGAGCAGGAAATCGCCCGCCAGCAGATGACTGTCCTGCTTCCCCCGGGAGCCCTGGACTCGTTGAAGCCATCCCCGCCGCCCGCCCCGCCACCCATCGTCCGCGTCGATCCGCGCGTGATCCGAAAGATTGCCCCGCCAGCGCCGGCGCCACAACCCCCGGCCCCGACACCTCAGCCAGTGCAGCCGCACCACGACTTGCCCAGTGCACCGATGCCGCAGCCGAACGTGGCCTCGCAGGCGCCGCCGAGCCCGATACCATCGCACGGCGTTCTCCCGAAGCCGCAGGTAAGGCTCGAAAATCCAGACATGCCAGTCCCGCAACAGGGATTGATCCTGCCGAAAAACGGTTCGCCGGGAGACTTGATCCGTGACGCCGCGCGCAACACCAAGCCCAATGCCCCGATTGCCGTAGGCGGGGGAGGGCCGATAACCTCCGGACGCGGATCGGGAGGAGGCGGGCGTGGCAGTGCCAGCGCGGGCATCGAACTGCTGACCGATACCCAGGGCGTGGACTTTAACGATTACCTGCGCCGGATCTACTACATCGTGAAAAACAACTGGTACGCCGTCATGCCGCCTTCGGTAAGCCTCGGAGATCAGGGCGTGGTTTCACTGCAATTCCGGATCATGCGCGACGGCTCGGTGCCCGACGGCATGCCGGTGCAGGTGTTCGGTTCCGGCAAGGAACCCCTCGACCGCGCCGCGTATTCCTCGATTCGCGCCTCCAATCCGTTCCCGCCGCTCCCATCGCAGTTCACCGGGCCGTATATCGAACTGCGTTACACCTACTACTACAACATGCAACCGCCCAGTCAGTGACAATGCCAAAGGCACTCCGGTCCGAGCCGCGATGTGCGGGCTTTGTGCCGGTGCACAGCGAGGAGTGGCTGTGCCACACTAGATTCAAATGAAGCTTCCGCGGCATCAGGTAATTGGCAGCATATTGTTGGCCTTGATCGTGCTGGCGGTGCTGCTGGTCCGCGCCTGGCCGCTGCTCTTTCCCAAATGAGCGTTTCCTCCGAGTGTCCTCTCATTGTCCTCGTCGGACCCACCGCATCGGGAAAATCTGCGCTGGGAATCTGGCTGGCTCGGCAATTCGGCGGCGAAATTGTCGCCTGCGACTCCACGCAACTCTATCGCGGGATTGACATTGGCACGGCGAAACCAACCACCGAGGAGCGCGCAGGCGTGCCACACCATTTGCTGGGGGTGCTCGACCCAAGAGAAGTCGCGACGGCAGGGGGTTATCGCAAGAGCGCGGAAGCGGTGCTTGGGGAGCTTCGTGCGAGGAAAAGACTGCCCATCCTCACTGTGGGCACCGGTCTATACCTGCGAGCCTTGTTGGAAGGCCTCGCCGACGTGCCGCTGCGCTCCGAGCAACTGCGCGAGCGGCTCTGGGCATCGTCGGGTTCTCATCCGCCCGGGTACCTGCACCGCCTGCTGAAACGTTTGGACCCGCCTTCCGCGGATAAAATCATGCCAGGGGACGAACAAAAGCTCGTACGCGCAATTGAGATCTGCCTGCTCGCGAAAATGCCGCTCTCCGAGGTGCATCGCAAAGGAAAAAATCCGCTGTCCGGCTGGCGCGCGCTGAAGATCGGATTATCGCCGGAACGCGACGCGCTCTACACACGGATCCACAGGCGCACCGACGCCATGCTGTCCGCCGGGTGGCTGGAAGAGGTGCGGGGGTTGCTGGCCGGCGGCCTGCCCCCTGAGGCAAAGCCGTTCGACTTCATCGGCTACCGCGAATTGCGCGCCGTGCTTCAAGGTGAAATGCCACTCGAAGCCGCCCGCATGGCGATTCAGCAGGCTACACGACGCTATGCCAAGCGCCAACTCACGTGGTTCCGCCGGGAACCGCAGGTTCATTGGTTGGCGGGTTTCGGCGACGATCCGGGGATTCGACGAGAAGCTATGGCTTGGATCAAAGCGCGTTTGTGAACGCTCCGGGACTGCGCATTTTCACGAAGTAGAACGACACTGGGGCCTACGGCGCTCTACTTCGCGCCTCGCTGGCCCTTCTGAAAACTGCACCCTGCGGCAAATTCTTGCAGAGGATGGGAATGATTGCTTGACAAGAACTCCAAAGTGATTAATGTATTCGTCAATTGATGTTCTAGATAAAAGAGGAGGGGAGATGCCAACGGAATCCAGCCTTCTTAGTACCCCGGACTTTATTTGAAAGACGTTGCATGCCATGCGTGCCATGGCTCCAGCCTTGGGGAGTGCATGTCCTAGCCTGCGGATTGTATTCCAGGTGGAGCGGTGCCCGCGTTGCCGCGAACTGACCGACCTTTTTGTGGCACCTCCCGGCGTGTGCGCCAATTGTTGGGCCGAGCTCGTCCAGGATGCCACCACCGTCGACTCGCTCCGGAACCGCGCCGGGAAATCGGGCCAACCGACACGGATCTGAGATTCATTTCGCGCTCCCGGCCGGCGGCTCTCGCGCGGACGGATGCTACTCCACCGCCAGCACGCGGGCGAAGACGTCGTGATCGACGTTGCCGCCGGTGGCGATCAGAGCCACGCGCTTGCCCGCAAGCTTTGCAGCTTCCTTTGTCGCCGCGGCTAGCGCGGACGCGCCGGCGCCTTCGATCACGTTGTGAGTGTCGGCGAACAGGGCCCGCATGGCACACGCGACTTCCGCATCGGTTACCCGTACGATATGGTCCACGTTTTCGAGCATCACTCGTAATGCTTCTTCGTTACCTCTGCGGCAGGCGAGGCCGTCGGCAAGCTTAGTCCGTGAAGGGGACTCCACCACCCTCTTCTGTTCCAGGGAGAGCGCATAGGTGGGGGACTCCTCGGAGACCACGCCCACGAGTTTTGTGCGTAGGCCCAGACCGTTGCGCACGGCCGCTCCCGAGCAGATTCCCGAGCCCATCCCGATGGGAACATAGGCAACGTCCAGCTGCGGAACGGCATTGAAGAGTTCCAACCAGTACGTCGCCACGCCCAATACGATATCGTGATGATATGGTGGCACCAGATGATAGCCGAGCTCCCCGCTCAGTTGAATCGCGTGTTCCAGAGAAGATTGAAAATCTTCGCCCTGCTCGATCAGCTTTGCGCCCTGCGCCCGCATCGCCGCGTTTTTCTCAACGCTGTTTCCCCGCGGCACCACAATGACGCAGTCAAGCTTCATGCGCTGTGCTGCCAAAGCCACCGATTGTCCGTGATTCCCCCGGGTCGCGGCAATGAGTCCCCGAGTGCCCGGCTCGCGCTCGAGCAGCTTCTCCGCGTACACAATGGCAGTGCGCGCCTTAAACGCCGCGATGGGCGTGTGATTTTCATGCTTCAACCAGACTTCCGTGCCCAGCCGTTCGCAAAGCAGCGGCCAGCGATACTGCGGCGTCGGTGACATCAGCCGGTAAATGACCTCCGCGGCCGAGCGCACCTCCGCAAGTGACGGCAATCCCGATGTCGCTGCTCCCGCGCTCATCCCTGCACCTCACACCCTCCCATCTTGCCCTTTCCGACGCAATTGTGGAACCAATTCCACTCAGCGTTAGCTCCACTTTGGCCTGTCGCCCGGCGTGGATCGCCATGTGCAAGCTTTTTGCGGCCTTCGCGGACGACGCTCGTCCGGTTTAACGTGGTTGTTACGCCAGGGCGGTAGATTGGTCGTATAATAGGGCGAATGGCAAGAATGCCTTTGGAACGACGGAAATTCTTCGCGAACCGCATGGCGCTCTCCTCGGCGACTCCTCTCACATGAAAGCACCGCATCCGATTTCGGCCGCTGAACGTGTCCTCTTGGTGGGCGTTGGCTGGAGGCGCGCTCCGCGTTTTCCCGGTATGCCCGCCGCCGAACAAGGCCGGGAATCGCTCGCCGAACTCGTGGAACTCGCCGAAAGCGCGGGCGGCGAAGTGGCCGGCACGATTTTTCAAGTGCGCGATGCCGCTGATCCCGCGACGCTGGTCGGTCGGGGGAAACTCGAAGAAATTCGCGCCGCGGCCAACGCCCACGACGCGCCGCTGATCATTTTCGACAGCGACCTTTCGCCGGTCCAGCAACGCAATATCGAGGAAATTACCGAACGTCGCGTGATCGATCGCACGCAGCTGATTCTCGATATTTTCGCGCGGCACGCTCGTAGCCGGGAAGGACAGTTGCAAGTAGAACTCGCGCAACTGACTTACCTGCTGCCGCGGCTCACTGGCCGCGGCGCGCAGATGTCACGCCTGGGCGGCAAAAGTGGCGGTGGCGGCGCCGGGGGCGCGGGTGGCGGGGCAGGGCGCATTGGCGTGCGCGGCCCCGGTGAAAAGAAACTGGAAACGGACCGCCGGCGAATTCGCGAACGCGTCCGGAAAATCCAATTGAGCATTGACGATGTGCGCAGGCAGCGGGCGCTACGGCGAGAGGCGCGCAACGCTGTGCCGCTGGGCACCGTAGCGCTGGTCGGCTACACCAACGCCGGAAAATCCACGTTGTTCAACGGGTTAAGCCGCGCGGAAGTGTTGGTCTCCTCGCGCATGTTTGCCACTCTCGATCCCACGATTCGCGCCATCCGCCTGCCATCGAACCGGCGCATCCTCGTTTCCGACACCGTCGGCTTCATCCGCAGTCTCCCCAAAGGACTGATCACCGCCTTCCGGGCGACGCTCGAAGAGGTGCAGGAATCGGCCCTGCTTCTGCAAGTCAGCGACATTTCCAATCCGCACCACGAAGAACTCGACGCGGAGGTCGAGAAAATCCTGGACGACCTCGGCGTGAAGGATACTCCCCGTCTGCGCGTCTTTAACAAAATCGACGGACTGGACGCCCAACAGCGTAGCCAACTGGAAGCCGTCTGCCGACGGAATGGCTACGGCGAAGAACCGCCTGTGCTGGTTTCGGGCCTGACCGGGGAAGGTCTCGACGAACTTCTACGGCGCATGGATGCCGCTTTGCCGATGGACCCGATTGTGAAGCTCTCGCTCCACATGCCGCTCAGCGAAGGCCGGGCGCTGGCGCTGATTCACGCTTTGGGTCGCGTGCTCCATGCGCAGGTCAGTGATTCGCACATGGATTTGGAGGCCGAGGTGCCGCAGAGCATCGTCCGCCGGCTCAAGCTGGAATCGTTCGCCACCGCTGGAACTTCCGGGCACTTCCCTGCGTATGAAGAGGTGAGAGGAGTGAACTAGACATGGCTGCTTTTTTTCTGTGGTGCTTGCTGCTGATCTTCTGCTGGCCGATCGCGTTGCTTGCTCTGATTGCCTATCCATTCGTATGGTTGATTTTGCTGCCATTTCGGATTTTGGGCATCGCCGTACACGGGGTACTGGCGTTTTTGCGGGGGTTGTTTTTCCTGCCGGCGCGCATTTTGCGCGGCCCGCATGCGATTTGAGATTCTCGAAAATTGCATCTCTTTATATTCGAGTTACTCCCCCGAAATCGCTGTTTTGTTAATGAATCATGACAATTTTTCCGCTCCAACCGGCCCAAGTGGTAGGCAGCCTGGCTTGTGGAAAACATTGTGGAAACTCTCAGAAGGTGTGCCGCGAGCGTTCCAGCGCCTTGGCGTGAATCGGATTCCAAGTTCGCCCTGACCTCGTGTAACTTATTGTTTCTACATTGGTTAATCGTGAGGGGATTGTGATGTACTCTCCGCGATGCTGCAAAATGCAGCGATTCCTCAATTGGGCTTTTGCACAGGTTTGCAGCACCGGGTGTTACGAATGAGTATCCATGAGGCAGGTCCCTCGGCTGCCTGCCTAGTTACGCCTGAGTACCGCCCCGGCCGCGAAAGTGCCGCTCCGCCAGAACGTTGACGCGGCTGATAGCGGAGACTATAGTGGCCGAAGCGATTCCCGAAGGCCGAAAAACGGTCTCTGGCGCGCGCGATCATGAATTTTCCTAACTTCCTCACGGTATTGCGGATCTTTTTCGTCCCGGTACTGATCGTCGTGTTGCTCACGCGGAGCCCCAATGTCGAACTCTGGGGATTCCCGGTTCACTTTGAGGTTTGGGGAGTCCTGATTCTGCTCACCGCCGCCGCAACCGATTGGGCTGACGGCTACTTCGCGCGGCGCAACGAGCAGGTAACTACGCTTGGCATCCTGCTGGACCCCATTGCCGATAAATTGCTGATCTCCGCCGCGTTCATCTCACTGGTGGACATGCATCTGGTCCCTGGCTGGATGGTAGTGATTATTATCGGCCGGGAGTTCACCATTCTGGGCCTGCGCAACATCGCTTCTGCGGAAGGTTTCACGATTGCCGCCTCGGCCCTGGGAAAAACGAAAATGGTTTTGCAGGTCTGCTGCGTGGCCGTGCTGATCGCGGGTGCGCGCCATCCTTCCTTGCGGCCTATCTCAAAAATTCTGCTCTGGCTTGTGGTCGTCAGCGCTCTGGTTTCCGCGGCGCAATACTTTCTCCGGTTCTGGAGCAAGCTCGACGACCGCATCAAGCTTCGTCACAAGCTCAGCATGACCGAGCCCCAGAAGAAGCAGCACGATGTTGTCCCTCTCTGAAGAGGACCGGCGAGCCATCCTGGTCGTTGCCCGCCAAGGAGTCTTCCACGCCGTTCGGCACGGCTGGCCGATCGCGTCCTATCCCCGGACAGGCGTGTTCGCGGAGCATTGCGGGCTGTTCGTGACGCTGCACGTCGCTGGAAAATTGCGCGGCTGCATCGGCATCATTGATGCGCACTCGACTCTCGGCGAAAACCTCGCGCACTGCAGCGCCGACGCCGCGCTGCACGACCCTCGTTTCCCGCCAATGCGAATGGAGGAATTGGAGCATCTGAACATCGAAGTCTCGGTGCTCTCGGCCATTCAGCCAATTCGGCCGGAAGATGTGGAAATCGGGCGCCACGGGTTGCTCATCGAACGCGGCAGGCATCGCGGACTCCTGCTGCCGCAAGTCGCTTCCGAGCATCACCTCAGCAGGGAGCAATTCCTTGACGAAACGTGCCGGAAAGCGGGCCTCCCCCGGGACGCCTGGAAAGAACCCGGCGCGATGCTGTTTGGTTTTGAATGTCTTCTAATCGTGGAAAGAGAGTCGGCGGCGGGGTAAAAAAAGCCCGCGCCGGGAGAGGCGCGGGCCACTGAAGATAGGAAGATTTGCGTCTATTCGATTTCGACGTAGTCGCCCGCGTATAGCTCCGTCTTGCTGTACGTGATAAAGATGGTCGCGGCGTTGTGGCTCACGTTGATCACGATGCCCTCGCCCAGCACGTCGCGCGGCAGATCGTTCCACTGGTATTTCACGGGCGTGCTCCCAAACCCGTACATGCTGTACTGGGAATCGGCATAGCCCGCAACCGTCTCTGCCGTCGATCCCTGGTAGCGAAACACACGAAAATAATCACCAACCTTGACGCCCTGGTTCGTCCCCAGGTTTACGTACACGGTCGAGTTCTGCCCGTAAATCTGCCCGAAATCCAGGCCCGCCACGACCATCCCCACCGACTTGCCGCTCACCGGCGCGAACCGGTTGAACTGCTCCGCCGGTTTGTAGGGCGGCGACGGCCGATTCACATAGGCCAGCGCAATATCACCTCGCTGCAGATACATGCAGGCAAACTTCACGATGCCGGTCGACACATTCGGCTGCACGTTTACGATTTCCACCTGCCCGGTGTCGCGGTACCGCGTTCCCATGGCCTTCAGCAGCTTGTCCTGCCATTTGAACCACTGCACTTCCACCGGGTCCTTCTCCGGCCGCACGATCGAAAAACGGTCGCCGACGCGTACGCCCTGCGCGGAACCTTTGCTGATAAACACATAGTTCCCCTCGGTGAAGACAATCCGGCTGCTGGATTCCTCACCGGAGATTAGCCGGACCTCTGAGGGGACTTTTTCGTCGGTGACAAATCCCGAGCAATTCACCGCGGAGTAGTCCGGAGAGGTCGCCTCCGCCACGGGATTGGTCGATGGAACCTGGTTCGCCGCCATAGGTTCCTGTGCCAGTGCGGCGGGTCCCATTAAGGCTGCAACAGTCAGTGCGGTCGCAATCGCGCGCATATTCCATACTCCTTCAAATCACGCCGGATAAGGGCCGTGCGGGGACTTACACCATCGAAACTAACAAGTGCCCCCGGCGGCGTCAACAAAATGGGCTGGCACACTTTCCATATTTGCAAAGGTGGGGTAGATGCCGTATTTTCAATGGATTGGAGGGGGCTCCGGTGAAAAGCGTATTCGGCAAGGGTATCGCGCGCCTCTGCGGAGTGCTCGCTGCGCCCACGGCCGCCCAGCTTCGGCGGTTGCTCGCCGCAGCGTTGCGGGAAACGCCCACGGTCGAGGTCCGCCTGGACTTTCTGAAGAACGACAAAGAGCGCCAAACCTTTCTGAACTGGCTGCGCTCTCAGCGCCCGGCGAATGCACAGGTCATCGCCACTTGCCGCCGGCGCGTTGGGGGCGGAGAATTTGCGGCAGACGCCGCCGCCGAACTTTTCTGGTTGATGAAATCGCGAGAAGCGGGTTGCACCTGGTGCGACTTGGAAGTGGAGACGCTGCGCGAATTGCCGGGCAAAACTGTCCATGGATACGCCGTACCTGAAAAAGTTCTCCTCTCGATGCACGATTTTCGCAGAACGCCAAAATTCCCCGATCGCTTGAGGGTGCCGGCCCAAGGGGGTGCGAGCGCCGTCAAGACAGCCGCTATGGCGCGGACCCTTCGCGATAGCGCGCGCACCCTGCGCCTTGCTCGCGCGTCGAAGAACGTCGTATCCGTGGCCATGGGCGAAATCGGGTTACCCGCGCGCATTCTCTCGCTCCGCGAGGGAAGCGCATTGAGCTACGCCCCGGCCGGTGCGGCAACAGCGCCCGGACAAATCTCACTCGCGGACATGAAGCACCTCTACCGCGCGCACGAACTGACTCGCACAACCCGCGTTTTCGGAGTGGTCGGAAACCCGATCGGGCATTCTCTTTCTCCTCTGCTGCACAATACTGGTTATATTGACGCAAAAATCGATGCCGTTTTCCTCCCCTTTCTGGTGGAGAATCTTCGCGATCTCCTGGCCGTCCTCCCGGATTTCGGCGTCCGCGGATTCAGCGTGACCCTGCCCTACAAGGAGAAAATCTTCCGCTATCTGGATGCCGTGGAACCCCTCGCGGAAAAGATCGGCGCCGTCAACACCGTCACCCTCGGCAGCGACGGGAATCTGCACGGTCGAAATACGGATTACCTCGGCGTTCTGCGCACTCTCGAAAAGAAAATCAAACTGCGCGGCAGCCGGGCGGCAATCTTTGGCGCGGGTGGTTCGGCCCGCGCTGCGGCCTTTGCCCTGGCTTCTGCCGGCGCCGAAGTATTCGTCTGCGCAAGACGGCCGGAGGTGGCGCAGACGCTGGCCCGCGCGGTTGGTGGCGAGGCCATCCCGCGCCGGGCCCTGCGCACGCAACGATTCGACCTCCTGCTGAACGCCACGCCCATCGGCATGCATCCGCGGGAAAAAGTTTCGCCCTTGCTTCCTTCCGAGTTAAACTGTTCCCTCGTCATGGACCTCGTCTACCGGCCAATGCGCACCCGGCTGTTGCAACTCGCGGCTTCCCGCGGCATCGCGTGCGTTTCCGGGGCGGAGATGTTCCTCGCGCAGGGCTTCGCGCAGTGGGAACACTGGATGGGTCGCAAAGCGCCTGAATCCCCAATGCGAAGCGCCGTGCTCCGCGCCCTGAAGAACGAAGAAAACGCGCGCTGGTGACCCGATCACGCTGACCGCTTGTGGCCGTTTCGTCTGTTTCCAAAACAAAATTTCGTCGAAACGAGTGTAAAGAGGCCATGATTCAGCCTTCGTATCCCGAGTTTCAAAGGCTTGCCAAGCGCGGAAACCTGATTCCCGTCTACGACACGTTTTCCGCGGATTTGCTCACCCCTGTCAGCGCGTATCTCCGCGTGGCGCAGGGCGCGCGGTACTCGTTCCTGCTCGAAAGCGTGGAGGGTGGCGAGAAAATCGCCCGCTACACCTTTGCCGGGGCGAATCCCGAAGAAATTTTCCGCTACGCCAATGGCGCATGCGTGCTGGAAAGCCGTGACCGCCTCATCTGGGAAGAGTGCGAGCCCATCGCTTTCCTGCGGCAACACATGGCCAGGTTTCGTCCGGTGCGTTTGCCGGGCTTGCCGCCGCTCGTGGCTGGCGCCATTGGCTACTTCAGTTACGACATGGTGCGCCTTATCGAGCGCCTCCCGAAGCACTTGCGCGACGAAATCGGCCTGTTCGACGCAGTGCTGATGTTCTATCGCGGCATTCTCGCCTTCGACCACGTCCAGCACCGCTTGTGGATCGTGCGCAACGTTTTCACCGAGGGGCCCGGCAGCCTGCGCGCGAAGTACGAAGCTGCGGTGAAGGAGATCCACCGTACCCGCCAGATGCTGGAAGCGCCCGCGGCAGGTGAGCAACCTCGCAAGCCTGCCCGAAGCAAGCCCCGGCCGTTGAAAATCACCTCGAATCTGAAGCGCGGCGAATATCTGGCCATCGTGAAAGAGGCCAAGCAGTACATTCGCGAAGGCGATATCTTCCAGGTCGTCCTCAGCCAGCGTTTCTCGGCCAATACCAAAGCCGATCCATTTTCGATTTACCGCGAACTCCGCGCCGTGAATCCCTCGCCATACCTTTTCTACCTCCAGCTTAACGACGTCTTTGTCGTGGGCAGCTCACCCGAAATGCTCGTCAAGGTCCAGGGCCGCGACGTTTTCTACCGTCCCATCGCCGGTACACGTTGGCGCGGAAAGGACGAGGCCGAAGACCAGCGCCTCGAACGCGAAATGCTCGCCAGCGAAAAGGAGCGCGCCGAGCACATCATGCTCGTGGATCTCGGTCGCAACGACCTCGGTCGCGTCTGCGAGTACGGCACCGTGCATCCTGAAAAGCTCATGAGCGTGGAGCGCTATTCCCACGTCATGCACCTCGTTTCCAGCTTGCGCGGGCGCTTGCGCCCGGACGTGGATTGCTTCGACGCGCTCATGGCTTGCTTCCCCGCAGGGACGGTTTCTGGTGCTCCCAAGGTACGCGCGATGGAGATCATCGAGGAGCTCGAAAAGACGCGGCGCGGCATCTACGCCGGCGGGATTCTCTATCTTGACTTTGCGGGGAATCTCGATTCCTGCATCGCGCTGCGCACTATGGTCATCAAAAACGGAGTGGCGCACATTCAGGCGGGCAGCGGAATTGTGGCCGACTCCACGCCCGACGGGGAATTCGAAGAGTCCGTAAACAAATCGAAGGCTTTGCTGCGCGCGTTGGAGGCTGCGGCAAGCGCCGCGAGGAAAGGGAAGGGCCGGTTGTGATTCTCCTGCTCGACAACTACGATTCGTTCACATACAACCTGGCCCAGTATCTCGGTGAACTCGGCTGCCAGGTGGAAGTTCATCGCAATGACCGCATCACCGTGGAGCAGATCGCGCAGCGCAAGCCGGAGCGAATCGTGATTTCTCCTGGTCCGTGCACGCCGCAGGAGGCGGGCATTTCCATCGAGTTGATTCAGGAACTGACGGGGAAATTTCCGATCCTCGGCGTTTGCCTGGGGCACCAGGCGATCGGGGCGGCCTACGGCGGAAAAGTGATTCGCGCGCCGAAACTCTTCCACGGCAAGACCAGTGAAATTCAGCACCACGGCAAGGGCATCTTCCGCGATCTCCCGAATCCCTTCGTTGCCACGCGCTACCACTCGCTGATTGTCGAAAGAAAATCCTTGCCGCGGGAGCTGGAGATCACCGCCGAGACCAGTGATGGCATCATCATGGGTGTCCAGCATCGCCACCACAAGCTCGCCGGAGTGCAGTTCCATCCCGAATCCGTCTTAACCGAATCCGGCAAGCGCTTGCTCCAGAATTTCCTGTCATTCTAGACCCACTACAATGCTGTGTGCGACGATCCCCTTGAACTGCAGGGGCGAAGCTCCCGCTTTTGCGGTTCAAGATGCTACGACCAATTCCAATCTGGGAAGGTAATTGCATCTCCTGGGGCGGAAGCCCCCGACCTCGTCCCAAAACGACACCGAGAGTTGATTCCAATTCCGCCGCTGGAAGCCCGCCCAGAGTAGTACCTCAATAGTAATAAGCGAAAATAGGCAGAAACCATATATTGCGTAATAAATGCTGTTGCAGAATGAATAATATTTGTGTAAGGTGCCTGCCGCGGGTCGTCCCACCTCTGCACCCAGCCTCCGGAGGTCAATCATGCGCACGCTTCGCGGTGTCCTCGCACTATCCCTCAGCTTCGCCCTGTTCGGTCTTGCGGCTCCCGTGCAAGCCGGCGGCAAGGCACTGGGTCTTCTGACGCTCGCATATAGCGCCAGGTTGAACACCTCCGAAGCGTTTGCGGGACTATCCATCTTTCCCGGCGAAGAGATGGCCACGGACAGCGACGGAAAGGCCATAGTCCGGATCGGCGCCAGCGTGGCCAGCCTCGCCGGGGACAGCTGCATGACGCTCGAACCCATCGCCGAAGGCGCGCACGTGGACCTGCTCGCCGGCTCCGTGTTCGTTTCCTCCACACCCCAAAATCCCCTCGAGGTGCATGCCGAAGACGCGCTTGTCCGCCCCCGCGGCGCGCAGGAAGCGCAGGCGACCATCGTGATGTTTGCCCCCAAAGTTTTGCAGGTGACCGCCCGGCTCGGCAGCCTGGATTTTTCCTACCATGGTGAATCACGCGTCCTGCCCGAGGGGCAGACCTACCGCATCTACCTGGATGCGGAAGCCGATTCGGATACCCAAGGGCCCGCCGGCGCGGGTTCCGGTCGCACCACCGTTCCGGCGTCCAGGGCAGGAGTCTCCACCGCGGCGAAAGTCACCTATTTCATCGTTGCGGGGGCTGGCGCAGGATTTGCCGCCTGGGGCATTCGCGACGTGATTCAATCCAACGACAGCGTCGAGAGCCCTGCCAAGCCGTGAATTTGTAGCGGCGATCTCTTTACCCTGAGCGAAACGAGGGGCTGAGGGGACCGCGTTTCGATCGATGCAACTCTCGAATTTGGAGTGCGGGAGTAAAGCTCCTGCCTCTCGGAAAAAGCCGCTGTGACCAAATCGCATTGGGGCGCTCTAGTTTGAGCCGTAAGCGCGGTTGCGTGGCTGCCCCACTCCGAACGCACGGCCGATAAGTACGGGATTTGCCGACAGGGTCGCCCGCTCCTACCGCTTCGGCACGTAATTCCGGGTGAACTTCTTCAGCAGTTCGAGCTTTTGCATCGCTTGGCCGGAGACCACCGCGCGCCGAGCCAGCACCGCGGCGCTGCGCAGGTCTTCAGCCATTCCGGTCACGACCAGCGCGGCGGCCGCATTGACCACAACAATGTCCAGCCTCGGCCCATTTTCTCCCTGAAAGAGCGACCGGATCATACGCGCATTTTCATCCGGCCCGCCGCCGCTCAAAGCCCCGACCGGCGCCCTCGAAACGCCAAAGTCCTCCGGAGTCACGGTGAACCGCCGAATCTCGCCTCCTTGCACCTCGGCGATCTGCGATTCCCCCGCCAACGAAATTTCGTCGAGCCCTCCCGCGCCATGAATCACATAGGCGTGCTCCGTGCCCAATTCCCGCAGCGTCGCCGCAACCGGATCCAGCATCTCGGCCGAAAAAACGCCCAGCACCTGTGCTTCCGCGCCCGCGGGATTCGTCAGCGGCCCCAGCAGATTGAACACCGTGCGTTTGCCGATTTGCTTGCGAGCGGGCACGGCATGCCGTGCGGCTGCATGTGCTGCGGGGGCGAACAGAAACCCGATCCCGACTTCGCGCACCGCGCGCCCGGCCACCAGCATCGGCAGGTCAATCTGCACACCAAGGGCTTCCAGCACGTCGGCCGAGCCGCTCTGCGAACTCACGGCGCGGTTCCCGTGTTTCGCCACCCGTGCGCCCGCGGCGGAAGCGACGATCGCCGCCGCCGTTGAAATATTGAACGTGCCGCTCAGATCGCCGCCCGTGCCGCAGGTGTCCACCATGCCCCCAGGTGGCGGCTCGCCCGGCGCAAACACCGGTGCGGCGTGTTTCCTCATCACGAACGCAAACCCAGTCAACTCCTCGACACTCGCGGGCCGCTGATTCAAGGCCATCAACATGCCCACGATTTCCGGCGTCTTCATCCGCCCGGCGAGCAACTCCTCCATCAACGCTTCCGCTTCCGCGCGGTGCAGTGCGCCGCCCGTCACGGCCTTTTGGATAAGGAGATTTGCTGAACGATTCATCCCGATTGCCCGAAACCGCCTGCCTTGCTCGAGGTGCACGACTCAAGTAAACTTAACTGTTTTGCGAAGCCCCAAATTCTAACATCGGTGCACTGTCCTGTCGTCGCACTGGATGTTCGGTTCCGGTCTAACCGGCGCCGTCCCAAAAAAGGCAGAACCCGAAATGAAGATCCACGAATACCAAGCCAAGGCCATCCTTGCGCGTTATGGTGTCACTACGCCCCGCGGCGAGGTGGCGTTTACCAAGGAAGAAGCACGCGAAGCAGCGCAGCGCTTGAAAACGCCCGTGGTCGTCGTGAAAGCACAGATTCACGCGGGAGGCCGCGGCAAGGCCGGCGGCGTGAAACTCGCCCGCTCGGCCGACGAAGCCGCCGAGCACGCTTCGCATATCCTCGGCATGACACTGGTGACCCCGCAAACCGGGCCGCAGGGCCGCGTCGTGCGGCGCCTGCTCGTCGAAGAAGGCCTCGACATCAAGCGCGAACTGTATCTCGGCCTGCTCGTCGATCGCGAAACTGGGCGCCCGGTGTTCATGGCCAGCGCTGCGGGCGGCATGGAGATTGAGGAAGTGGCCAAGTCGAATCCCGGCGCGATCCTGCGAGAGCCGATTCATCCGGCCGTGGGGCTCCAGCCGTATCAGGCGCGAAAGATCGCCTTTGGACTCGGGCTCTCGGGCGAGTTGGCGGCTCTGGCCACCCCATTCCTCCAGGCTCTCTACCGCGCGTTCCTCGATACGGACGCTTCCCTCCTCGAGATTAACCCCTGCGTGGTTACTGGCGACGGAAAACTCGTGGCGCTCGACGCGAAGATGACCTTCGACGACAACGGATTGTTCCGTCATAAAGACCTGCGAGAGCTGCGCGATCTCGATGAAGAGGATCCGCTCGAGGTAGAAGCCTCGAAGTACGGCCTCAACTACATCAAGCTTGAAGGCACGGTCGCCTGCATGGTCAACGGCGCGGGCCTCGCCATGGCCACCATGGACATCATCAAGTACGCGGGCGGCTCGCCGGCGAATTTCCTGGACGTCGGAGGCGGCGCCTCAGCGGACCAGGTGAAAAACGCATTCCGCATCTTGCTGAGCGACCCGGAAGTCCGCGCCGTTTTCATCAATATTTTTGGCGGCATTTTGCGCTGCGATGTGCTGGCAACCGGTGTGGTGGCGGCAGCGAAGGATTTGCACGTACAAGTGCCCGTAGTCGTGCGCATGGAAGGAACCAACGTGGAACGTGGCCAGCAGATCTTGCGCGACAGCGGTTTGAATTTCACCATTGCCGACGGCATGAAGGACGGGGCGCAAAAGGTCGTAGCTCTGGCGGGAGGTGCGCGATGAGCGTACTCGTTAACGAAAAAACACGCGTCCTCGTTCAGGGTTTTACAGGCCGGGAAGGCACGTTTCACGCCCAGCAGATGATCGAGTACGGAACGAATGTCGTTGGCGGTGTCACCCCGGGCAAAGGCGGCACCAAGCATCTCGAGCGGCCGGTGTTCAACACCGTTTCGGAAGCGGTGAAGGCAACCGGAGCGGACGCGTCGGTGATCTTCGTTCCGCCGCCGTATTCCGCGGACGCCATCCTGGAAGCGATCGATGCGCAACTCCCCTTGGTTGTGTGCATCACCGAAGGTATACCTGTGCTCGATATGGTGCGCGTGGCCGAGGTGCTCGGCAAATCCAAAACTCGGCTGATCGGGCCGAACTGCCCCGGCATCATTTCCCCCGGCAAGTGCAAAATCGGCATTATGCCGGGTCGCATCCACAAGCAAGGCAATGTGGGCGTGGTGAGCCGCAGCGGCACCCTAACGTATGAGGCGGTCCATCAATTGACGCAACTCGGAATTGGCCAGTCCACGTGTATCGGCATCGGCGGGGACCCGATTATTGGCACCACGTTTCTGGATGCGATCAGGATGTTCCACGACGATCCGGAAACGAACGCCATTATTTTGATTGGCGAAATCGGCGGCAATGCCGAAGAGCGCGCCGCGGAGTGGATCAAGGCGAACGTTAAGAAGCCCGTGGTCGGATTCATCGCCGGCCAGACGGCCCCTCCTGGACGCCGCATGGGCCACGCCGGAGCCATAATCAGCGGCGGACAGGGAACCGCCAAGGACAAATACGCTGCCATGAACGCCGCGGGCATCCAAACCGTGGAAACCCCAGCCGACCTGGGTTCAACGGTTGCCGCTGCTTTGAAATAGGAGCTGGCATCGAAGACGCTGGCATGAAGGCCAGTGCTGCGCTTTGTTCATCAAATCATTCTTGAGGAGAAATCTGTGTCACTCGAACGCACCTTCGCAATCATCAAGCCGGACGCCGTAGGCCGCAGCCTGCAAGGCGAAATTCTGGCTCGCATTCACAAAGCCGGATTCAAGATTGTGGCCATCAAATCCATGCGGCTTACCAAGGAAGAGGCCGGGGGTTTTTACGCCGTCCATAAAGAACGCCCCTTCTTCGGCGAACTTACCGATTTCATGAGCTCCGGGAAGATTTTCGCCATAGTGCTGGAAGCGGAAAACGGCATCTCCCGGTGGCGCGACGCCATGGGCGCTACCGATCCGAAAAAAGCCGCTCCCGGCACCATTCGCCATGATCTGGGATCTAGTATCGGCAACAATTGCACGCACGGTTCCGATGCCCCGGAAACAGCGGCCTTCGAAATCGGCTATTTCTTCTCGAGTATGGAACTCATCTAAACGCTGTTCCCGAAATCCTGACCTGGCCGGACCCCATCCGGCCACTGGCTTTTACGCGGACGAAGCCGTGTCCGGGCCTCAAAAACTTTCCTATTTCTTTCCCGCCCGTCTGCTCATAATAAGGGCATCGAAACACTCCGCCCGGAGGTCCCCATGCACTTTTCCAAACGGTCCCGCCGCGAATTTCTGAGAGACGCTGCCATGGCTTCCGCTGGAGCCTGGCTCGCTCCCACAACACTTGCCGCACGCCTCAGCGCGCTGCCGCCTGTGGCGCAAAAATTTTCCGGTGCCGATACCATCACGCTGGGCCAAACGGGAATCAAGACTTCGCGGCTCGCGATGGGCACTGGCACGGTCGGCTCCGGTCATCATTCGCATCAGACGGCCCTCGGAATCGACGGCCTCTCTCGTCTCTTGCTCAATGGCTATGACAATGGCCTGCGCTTTTTCGACGCGGCGGACGCCTACGGAAGCCACCCGCACGTTGCGGAGGCTCTGAAGCACGTCGACCGCAGCAAGGTTACGGTGTTGACCAAATCCTGGTCGCGCGATGCCGATGAAATGCGCGCCGACCTGGATCGTTTCCGGCGCGAATTGAATGTCGACTACATCGACGTGATGCTGATGCACTGCGTCACTGACGGCGAGTGGACCACGAAATATCGCGGCGCGATGGACGTCCTGGAGGAAGCCAAGCAAAAAGGCGCTATCCGCTCGCACGGCTGCTCCTGCCACTCCATCGAAGCCCTCCGTGCGGCCGCCAAATCGCCTTGGGTGGAGGTGGACCTGGTCCGCATCAATCCCATCGGCGCGCACATGGACGACAGCCCGGAGGAAGTGATCAGTGTGATTCGCCAGATGCGCGCGGCCGGCAAGGGCATCGTGGGCATGAAAATCCTCGGACAAGGCGCGATGCGGAGCCAGCAGAACGAAGCTTTGCAGTACGCTCTCGGTCTCGGCTTGCTCGATGCGTTCACGATTGGCGCGGAATCGATCCCCGAACAGAACGATCTGATGAAGCGCATCGCCGCTGTTTAATGGACCCGCTTCGCGAGCTTGGAAAAACGCTTCTGGTGCTGGGCGCTCTGCTTGTCCTCTTCGGCGCGCTGTTCTATTTCGGAGGCAAACTCCCCTTTCGCCTGGGCCGCCTGCCAGGAGACATTGTTCACAAAGGCGAGCACACCACCTTTTACTTCCCCCTGACCACCAGCATTCTCATGAGCATCGGCCTCTCTCTCCTTTTTTGGATACTCTCCCGCTTTCGCCGCTAAAGGGGGGATTCGCAAAGGAAACCATACCTGATTGGCCGCTACAGTTTTCACTGGTACTTATTCCGCACGCAGTTTGAGATGCGCCTCTATTCGCTTGGCGGATTAGCTATACTCCGCGGAGGGGGTTTCGTGAAACGATTCGCAGTGCTCGCCTTGCTAGTGGCCATCTCGCAGGTTCATGCAAATAATCGCAACTGGAAGCCGGCCACGATCATCGGTGTCTCGCAAACCACGGTAACCAGCCCGATGATGCACCAGCCCAAAATCGTCATGCATTACACGGTGCTGACAAACGAATATACACTGCAGGTCGACTACGCCTACCATCCCCCGACGAAATCCGACGAGCCCGATGTTCCCGGAAAAAACAGCCCGCCCAGCGTGCCCCTCGGCGAGCCCACGCGCGTTGCCATTGAAGGGCATCACGCATATTTCATTGACGTCAGCGGTAAAGAAGTGAAGATGGACGTTAAGAAAAAGATGAAGAATTAGATCGTTTTGTGTCCCTCTGCCGTGCGGCGTGCGCCCTCGCCAAGCTACGTGGTTTCTCCTACAATTCAGCGCACGGACGGAGTTCCAGGTTATGCCACATTTTTTGCGCGCATTTCTCCTTCTTCTTGGACTGCTTGCTGGCGCCTGCTTGAGCTGCGCGCAAGGCACTGCGCAGTCGACAAAGCTTTACTTCGTGCTTCTCAAACGCCCCGCCAGTGCGCCGCAACTCGGTAACGAAGCCGCGCAAAAACTCCAGGAAGCGCATATGGCGAATATTCGCAAGCTCCACGCCGAGCACAAACTCCTGGTGGCGGGACCTTTTCTGGACGACACCCCGCTGCGCGGAATCTTCGTTTTTGAAGCGGCTTCGCTGGAGTTGGTGCGGGAGTGGGTTGCCACCGACCCCGCCGTCAAGGCAGGCCGCCTGGCACCGGAAATTCACGGCCCCTGGCAAGTGGATCTGAGCTTGATCCGCCGGCCCGAAGCTACGGAGGGGATGGAGCAATACGCGATGGTGCTGCTGCGGTCCGACGAGAGAGGCAAACTCCAGGCTCACCGTTCGGCGGAGGCGATGGAGCGCCAGCAAGCGTTCAACAAGGAGATGATCGAGCAAGGAAAACTTGCCGTTGCCGGATTATTCCCGACTTGCGATCCAGATGGACTTTGCGGCGTGACGATTTGGCGCGTGTCCAAGAATCAGGCCGCAGGGTTGAGCGATGCGGATCCCCTCGTCCGATTGGGAATGGTTAAGACTGAAATTCATCTCTGGGCGACAGGAAAGGGAGTGCTTGCCGCCGGGCTACCCTTGCAATAAAGCTCCGATTCCCAAGGCCTTCTGTTCCCTGAGTCAGAGCATCTGGATTCGGACTGTGCCTCTCGCAGCTCCGGCCGTTGCAACTCGTTTGGGTGGGATTGCGCTTTAGCTGCGCCATTGGTAAGGCACTTCTATGTAAGAGGAATCAAGCGCGGCAATGGAGGAACAGCCAAGGAGCCGCAGCGTGCGATCGATGTCGGCACGCAGAATCTCCAGCGCGCGCACGACCCCGGGATACCCCGCGGCGGCCATGCCATAAACGTAGGCGCGCCCGATCAGGACGGCTCGCGCGCCGAGGCAGATGGCCTTCACGATGTCGCCGCCGCGGCGGATACCGCCGTCCATCAGCACTTCAATTCGCCCGTTCACGGCTGCAACCACTTCGGGCAGGGCGCGAATCGCCGGAAACACGGTGTCGAGCTGCCGCCCGCCGTGATTCGAGACGATGAGTCCCGCCGCGCCTTCGTCCACGGCGCGGCGCGCGTCTTCGCCCGTCAACAGGCCCTTGATCAAAATCGGGCCGTCCCACACTTTACGAATCCATTTCAGGTCGTCCCAGCTCACCACGGCTTCCTGCAGCGCCGCGCTCACGTCCACCAATTCCATCGGACCTTTTCCGGGAATCACGATGTTTTCGAGCTTGGGGATTCCGCCATCCGCGAGAAAACCAAGCAGCCATCTCGGATGCGCCAGAATGTCCGGCAAATAAGGTAGCTTTGCAAACGGATTCGCTCCGAGCAACGCTTTCATTCCGTTTCTTGGGTCGCGCTCGCGCATGCCCGCAACCGGCGTGTCCACGGTGATGGCCAGGGCGGAGAATCCCGCCTGACGCGCGCGTTCGATCGCGCCTTCCGCGGCTTCCCGTCCGCCCACCAGATAAAGTTGATACCAGGCTGGCCCGGTTGTCGCAGCCTTCACGTTCTCGAGCTTGTGTCCGGAAATCGTGGAAAGCGTGAATGCGGTGCCGAACTCGCCAGCGGCTCGCGCGGCGGCCAATTCTCCCTGCGGATGCATGAGGCGGCTATATCCGACTGGGGCGAGCACCGCGGGAAATGCCAATTCCTGGCCGAGGACGCGCACCCGGAGATCGCATTCGCGAAAAGCAATCGCCGTGCGCGGCCGGAACAAAATGTCGTTGAAGGCTCGGGAATTTTCCTTGAGCGTGCATTCGTCTTCCGCACCGCCGTCCACGTAGTCGAAGACCGCGCGCGGCAGGCGGCGATGGGCGAGCCGCCGCAAATCCTCAATATTCACTACGCGGGGGGATGCCAACGCCTTCGATCCACGGGTCATGGGCCATACTCTATGAACAAAGGGCTTCCCGATGCAATGCGGATTCGCCCGGGGAGCTTCGAGTTCCACTCTGCCACCGTGTGACTGGAGTCACAGCGGCATGTGACGCCTCGGACTAGTCTGTGTGTCGAGGCCGTTCATGGCGACCATGGTACCGATCACCAAACTCCGCGCTCCAGGGCACTCTCCGCAAGAAGTTCCGGCGCACCGACCGGCGCCGGCCAAACCGAAAAAACGACTTTTCCGGCGTACGGAAAGGGACTATTCGCAGTTCTACCGCCACGGCTTTCAAGCGGCCTTTTTGTTGCTGAATCTGTGGAGCGGCGTGCGGTTCTATCTCTGGGTTCGCCAATTTGAATTGGGCTCCCTCGCTCCGCAGGTGGCACGCCCGGCGGGAGTGGAGGGCTGGCTCCCCATTGCCGGCCTAATGAACCTGAAATACTGGCTGTTGAGCGGAGAAATCCCCCGCGTTCATCCGGCGGCCATGTTTCTCCTGCTCGCATTTCTTTCGGTGGCATTCTTGTTTCGCAAGGCGTTTTGCAGCTGGCTTTGCCCCGTCGGGACGATTTCGGAATATTTGTGGCGTGCAGGGGAAAAATTGTTCGGGCGCAGCTTCCTTCTGCCGCGCTGGCTGGATTTGCCGCTGCGCGTCCTGAAATACCTCCTGCTCGGCTTTTTTCTCTTGGCGATTTCCACGATGTCCGTCTTGGGCGTCCGCGACTTTATGCAGAGCCCATACGGCCTTATTGCCGACGTGAAAATGCTGAATTTCTTTCGCCACCTCGGTCAAACAGGCCTCATCGTTCTCGGCGTGCTGATTCTTGCCTCGCTCTTCGTGCCGAATTTCTGGTGCCGCTTCCTCTGCCCCTATGGCGCTTTACTCGGCCTGACGTCATGGCTCAGCCCGATGAAGATCCGGCGCAACACCGAGGTCTGCATTGAATGCGGCAAATGTGCCAAGGCCTGCCCATCCGCTCTGCCGGTGGATAGACTCGTCAAAATTCATTCCGTGGAATGCACGGGCTGCTTGGAATGCGTCGCGGTGTGCCCTGCGGAGAATGCTTTGAACATGGGCCTGCCGCAATTGCCAAAATCCAACAGGCGAAATTTCGCGCTTCCTGGTTGGGCGATGGCCGTGGGGGTTGCGCTACTGTTCCTCGGCGTTGTGGGATTTGCCAAGGCCACTGGGCACTGGAGTTCGCCCATCCCCAACTCGGTCTATGAGCGCCTGGTGCCGAACGCCGATCAGGCCGCGCACCCGATGCCATGAAGCTCGCCTGGCTGCTGCGAAAAAACCGCTCATTTGGAAAGGCTCAAGCTTCGAAGAGGGGGAAATAATGAATTCGGAAACGACAACCAACGCCGGGAAATTCCCATCAGCGGAATCGGTTGCGGCCGACGGTCTTCTGCAATACCAGCAGGGCGCGGTGGTGAGCCGGATCGTCCTTAAAGAGGCCGCCGGTTCGGTGACTCTCTTCGCGTTCGATGAAGCCCAGGGTCTCTCCGAACACACCTCGCCGCGTGATGCTCTGGTATACGTCATGGAAGGGCGGGCCGAGATTCGCATTTTGGGCGAGCCGGTATCCGCAAAAGCCGGCGATCTGGTTTGGATGCCTGCCAATCAGCGGCACTCGGTGCAGGCTGTCACTCGATTCAAGATGATGCTGACGTTGCTGCGGCCGTAAAGGAAAGAGCGCGCGGCACACATTCCAAACTAAAAGAGGCGGCGCCGTCCGGCTGGGGGAGAGGGCTGGCGCCGCCTTGGTCAGGGATGCAGACCCCAAGGGCGGGATTCTGCTCCTTGGTACGCGCTACAAATTCAACCGCGCACGGTGAGTACCGGGCAAGTGGCTTTAGAAACCACGTTGTATGCGATCGTCATCGGGGCGTGGCCGGCGAGACTGTTGCGGGCCTTGGCGCCCATTACGATCATGTCGGCCTTGGATTCCCGCGCCGCGATCAGGATTTCTTCGGTGGCGGCCCCAAAGGTCACACGGAACTCCGGCTTGCACCAGTTCTCACTGCCTTCCGGCATCAACTTGCGCAGGCGCACCGTATTAATTTCCCGCTGCCGGGCAATGCTCTCCTCGGTGTACGCCGTGACGCTTTCGACGACATGCAAAATGGTGAGCGTGGCGTTGTGCTCCTGTGCGAGCGAGAACGCGTACGCGGCGGCCTTTTCGGCGCCGGGACCAAAATCCGTGGCAAAGAGGAGGTGATTCAGCTCCACTTCCTTCTTTTCGCCGTTTTGGACCCGTGGTCCCACCGTCAGCACGGCGCAATCGGCCTTGCGGAAGATCTCCTCCGCAACCGAGCCGATGAATAGCTTCTGCATCTTTCCGCGACCGTGCGTGCCTGCCACGACCAGATCAATTTCGTGTTTGGAAACTAGCTGTTCGACAACCGGCCACACGTTCCCCTCTTCCATCAAGACTTCATGGGGAACTCCGCGCAACTTACCGGAAATCAGAATGTCCGTAATCCCCTCCTCGGCGGCCTGGCGCACCTTTTCGTAGGTGGCCTGGGCAAGCTGGGGTTCCGCGAACTGGAACGGGTCTGGACTTATGACGTGGGTGAGGTAAATGCGGGCGTCGTAGCGTCGCGCCAGAGTAATGGCGAATTCCAAGGCTCGGTCCGAAACCTCGGAGAAATCGGTGGTGACGAGAATTTTGCTGATGGATACGCGCTTGGCCGTCTGTTTCTTTTCGTGGTGCTCTACAATCTGCGGCATGACTCCCTCCTCAAACCATCTTGCTTTTTGCAATGACAGAGATTCGTGCGATCTTCGGTTCGTGTCCAGTCTTAATGGG
The DNA here is from genome assembly GCA_035518915.1 of Candidatus Eiseniibacteriota bacterium. Classification (GTDB taxonomy): domain Bacteria; phylum Acidobacteriota; class Terriglobia; order Acidiferrales; family UBA7541; genus Acidiferrum. The sequence continues at coordinate 67,294 of DATIXE010000069.1, read as the reverse complement.
TGCAAATCCCGTTCCATATCGCGCGCGAAAGGATGCTGAGAACACGCGGGTTAGCGAGCGATTCTCCTCCAATCAGGTGGGAATGAGCTAACTTCCGCAGACCTGTGCGCCGAAACACGGGAAGGTGCGTGTTAAGAACAATCTGGAAACGCTTGGGGATTCAGGAGGCGATCAAGACGGCAAAGACAAAGGCAGCGGCCAGCTAAGTCATGAGCCCGTTCATCGGGATGTGCAGGCTTCGTTGCTCTGCTTCGCTACGGTCGTTGCTGGCCGCCGCCAAACTTTTCAGGAACTCGATTTATGTGGGCGTCCCTTTCTCGGCGTATCCTTTCGAGCCTTCACCGCGGACCCGAACGCCGAAAAAGGAACGCCCACCGCGCAGCTTTTCGACAATCGCTCCATTGCCTAATTGCTGAGCGCACTAGGAAGGTGCATCTGACGTTCCTTTTCCTGGCAATTTCCTCAGTAAGGTAAGTGATTGAAAAAAAAGCTAGTTGGCGGAAGTGGAACCTGCGGGCCAAGCCGCGCGCTGGTTCAATTGGGGAATTTCACTCTGCGCCGTGTTTTCTCACCCATCGCCCAGTGAGCGTGGTCACGAGTTTGTTGGGGCAGCCGATTCCTCTTCCTCGGAGTGGCTGAGGCCGAACTTCTTCATTTTATAGCGAAGAGCATCGCGGCTGATATTCAGCAACTTGGCGGCTTTGATCTGGTTGCCGTGGGAATGCTGTAGGGCGAGCTCGACAAGCGCGTGCTCGACATCTTCCAGGGAAGTGCCGCCTTCCGGGATGGAAAGCGGTGGAAGGCGCCGCTTTCCAGCAGCGGGCTGGGGCTCGGCCGCGGGAGCAAATTGCTTCTCCGCGAGCACCGGGCCGCCGCGGCCACTGGCCACGGAAAACGGCAAGTCGTCCGGCTTCAGCAAGTTGCCTTCTTCCAAGATCATGGCGCGTTCGAGCGCGTTCTTCAGTTCGCGCACATTGCCTGGCCAGTCGTAGTTCAACAGGAGCCGACGAGTCTCTTCAGAGAGGCCTTGCACGGACTTGCGGAATTTCTTGTTGTAGTGCGCCAGAAAGAACTCCACAAGCGGGAGGATGTCCTCTTTCCGCTCGCGGAGAGACGGCAGGAAGATGGAAATGATGGCCAACCGGTAATAGAGATCTTGACGGAAGCGCCCTTCGCGCACTTCGCGCTCAAGATCCCGGTTGGATGCCGCTATTACGCGTACATCCACCTGGATATCGCGGATCCCGCCGACGCGCCGGATAACCTGATCCTCCAGAACGCGCAGCAACTTAGCCTGGAGGAGCGGAGAGAGTTCGCCAATCTCATCCAGGAAGAGCGTACCCCCGTCGGCCACTTCGAAGAGGCCTTTCTTCATCGCCTTGGCGTCCGTGAAGGCGCCCTTTTCATGGCCGAAAAGCTCCGCCTCCATCAACGTTTCCGGAATCGCGGAGCAGTTGATGGCCACAAAGGGACGCTCGGAACGATTGCTGCGATAATGAATCGCCTTTGCGACCAGGTCCTTTCCCGTGCCGCTTTCCCCCTGGACAAGAATGGTCGTCGCCTCGCTCGCCGCTACCTTGTTGACGAATTTCATCAGTTCGGTGATTTTGCGGGAAACGCCGATGACATCGTGATAGCCCGCCCGGCGGCGTACTTCGCCTCGCAACGATTCCACTTCGGTGCGGAGTTCCCCGGCGTCCAGTGAGTTTTGCAGCGTGACGCTAAGTTCATCGAAATTAATGGGCTTGCTGACAAAATCGTAGGCCCCTAGGCGAAGTGCGGCTTTCACGTCGTCCAACTGGGGATCGGCGGTCATCATAATCACGCTGCGCGTCTCGCCGGCATTCTTCAGCTTGTCGAGCACTTCAATCCCGCTCAAATCCGGCAAGTGCACGTCCAGCAGGATGGCGTCGACCTGCTCGGTCTGGAGCATCCGCAGGGCTTCTTCTCCCGAGTCCGCTTCCAGGGAGAAATACCCGAACTCCGTGCATTTTTGCGTGAGCGTCCAGCGAACGAGCTTGTCGTCATCCACAATGAGGATCCGCTTTTGGGCCATTGACTTACTCTATCATCCCCCCGAAGCACCTGCACCCTTTGGCGATCGGGTATTGGGCGGCGTTACCGGCAGATGAATTCGGAACTGAGTGCCCTGGCCGGGGGTGCTGTGCGCTTCGATGGCGCCTCCATGCGACTGCACGATGCCGCTCGCCAGGGACAGTCCCAGCCCGGTGCCTTCTTTACGAGTCGTGAAAAATGGCTTGAAGATTTTCGGAAGCGCTTCGGCGGGAATGCCCCTGCCCGTATCTTTCACGCAAATCAAAATATGGCCGTCTTCCGGTGCGAGACTCACTTCCACGGTTCCTTGTCCAGAGATGGCTTGAATCCCGTTCAGCACCAGATTGAGTACCACCTGCTGGATCTGGGCCGGATCATGCACAACGGATGGTAACTGCGGGTCGGGAGCGAAGAGCACTTGAATCGGCCGAGTGCGGACCTGTTGTCTCGCCAACAGGACCGCCTGCTCAATCGTGGTATTCAAATCGGCGGGATAGAAAGCGGGTGGCCGCGGGCGGGCATAGGACAACAGGTCGTTGAGGATATTTTGGATGTGCAGGATTTCGTTCTGCACATCCGCAAGAACAGCGCGGCTGGAACTATCGGCGGGCAACTCCCTACCCATCACTTCCACCACTCCAGCGATTCCGGCGAGGGGGTTGCGAATCTCGTGCGCGAGTCCTGCGGCGAGTTCACCCAGCGTGGCGAGATGTTCGGCGCGCCCCATTTCCTTGCGGTGCAACTGGCCAATCTCCATGCGATTCCGCTCGAGCTGTTCGATCATTTCATTGAACTGCCGGCCGAGTTGGCCGATGTCGTCGGTGCGGGCGGCAAAGTCCACGCGAGCTGTCAGATCGTCGCGTCGCACCCGCGCGATGGTGCGCATCAGGTCTTCGAGCGGTTGTTCCACCAAGACCAGCAAGACCGATAGCAGGACGAAGCAGAGCAGAACCGCGGAGGCCAGACCCGCAAGCACGATCCAGTGCGGGTTGGGCACGTCCAGGTGATAGAGAACTCCGGCAATCGCAGCGATGCTCACGACCAGCACCGCTATAATCGGTATGAATACTTTCCACTGCCAACGGATGCCAGTGGCCCACCGCACGATTGGAGGCAGATTCATATCGGTATCACATCAAAGACGCGGTGGGCATGCAAGTGTCCAAGTCACGATGCAGCCGCACCGGCCGGCTTCCAGCAAGCGGGCATCATTCGTCACATTTCGGCAGGAACTCATAATTCAGGGCGAAACTTCCACTACAATCGGATGCAATCGACCAGGCATTGCGGACGGAAATCGGAATCTCTCCGGAGGCAGTTGTGGCCACTCCCGATACATTTGATCTGGTAATTATTGGATGCGGACCTGCCGGCGAAAAGGCCGGCGCGCAGGCCGCGTATTTCGGCAAACGCGTGGCGGTGATCGAGCGCGCCGCGGCCGTGGGCGGGAGTTGCATCAACACGGGAACCGTTCCGAGCAAAACGCTCCGCGAATCGGCGCTCTATTTTTCCGGATTGAAGCAGCGTGGCCTGTATGGAATCGACTATTCCCTGAAGGAGAACCTGACGGTGCAGGACTTCATGCGCCATGAGCGTGAAGTGGTGGAAATGGAACGCGCCCGCATCCTGAAAAACCTGGAGCTGCATGGAATCGAGCTCGTGCGCGGCCAGGCCTCTTTCGAAGACGCGCATACCATCAACGTCAGCGGCCCCGCAGGCACCCGGAAGCTGAACGGCGGTGTCATTCTGATTTCGACGGGATCGAAGCCGCACCGTCCGGCGGAGATCGCCTTCGACGATGTACACACGTTTGATTCCGACACATTTCTCCAGATGGAACGAATCCCGAAGAGCCTGGCGGTCATCGGCGGTGGCGTCATCGGCTGCGAATACGCTTCCATCTTCATGGCGCTTGGCGTGAACGTGACGCTGGTGGATGGACGCGACCGCGTGCTCCCTTTTCTCGACGCGGAAATTTCTGATCGGCTTCGTGACCGCCTCGCCTCGCTTGGCATGCAGTTCCTTTTCAACGAACGGCCCGTCAAGGCGGAAAATTCCGCGAGCGGCGTGCGCCTGAGCATGAAGAGTGGCAAGACGCTTGAAGCCGAGGCTGCCCTTTTCGCGGCAGGCCGCCGCGCCGCGGTGGACGGCCTAGCCCTCGAAAAAGCCGGTCTGGCGCTGAACGACAAAGGCTACATCCCCGTGGACGCCAACTATCGGACCTCGGTGGCGCACATTTACGCGGCCGGCGATGTCATCGGTTTTCCCGCGCTGGCTTCCACATCCATGGAACAAGGACGCGTCGCCGTGTGCCACGCCTTCGGTTTGAAATACAAGGAACGCGTCGCCTCGCTCCTTCCCATGGGCATCTATACGATTCCGGAAATTTCCGCAGCCGGCGAAAGCGAAGAATCCTGCAAAGAAAAGGGAATCGACTACTGCGTTGGGCGCGCGCGCTACGAAAACAACGCCCGCGGCCACATCATTGGCGATACTGCGGGGATGCTGAAGCTGATCTTCGCGCGCGCTGACCGAAAACTTCTTGGCGTCAGCGTGATCGGCGAATCGGCCACTGAACTGATTCACGTCGGCATGATGGTGCTCGATAATGGCTTGACGATTGATGAGTTTATCGAGCAGGTGTTCAATTACCCGACGCTGTGCGAAATGTACAAATATGCCGCCTACGATGGGCTCGGCAATCTCTCCGGCCACAAGTTGCGCGAGGGCTGATACGGGCCGCCGCAAACTGTTTGGAGGAAACCCATGCCATTTGTACGAATCGAATTGCGCGCGGGCAAGAACTCCGAGTATCGCAAGGCGCTGGGCGACCTCGTCTTCGTGGAAATCACCATGAGCGCGGGTCGGAAGCCGCCGCAGAAACGAAGACTCTTCAAACGCCTGGCGGAGCTGCTGGCTGAATCGCCGGGCCTCAAGCCGCAGGAACTGGTCATCAACCTTGTCGAAACGGCGTGGGAAAACTGGTCTTTCGGCAATGGCGAGGCGCAGTACGTGGATTCGCAATTTTGCTCGGCACCGCTAAGTCTCTGAGGTAGATTCGAGCTATGCGACTGCTGCCCGCGTGGCTCATCGTTTTCCTTTTCGCCGGCGGCGCTCTGGCTTTGGCGCGCGTTTCCGCTGAGTCGTGCCGCACAGCCGCTGCCAGCCGCGCCGAAGAATCGGAAAAGCAATCCGCGCCTGCTGCGCCCACCTACGTGGGTTTCGACCGCAACGAGTATCCCGGCGACGAGGCGCTGCCCGTCTTGCGCAAGTCTTTCGCTTTCGCGAGCTATTGGCTCGGGCCTCCACCAGGAGAAAAGAGTAGCTCTTGGGAAGGGAAGCGAGCCCTTCTCGAGAGCCAAGGGTTTGGCTTCCTTCTACTGTTCAATGCGCGCGAAAGCCGAAAAATCAAATCCCCAAACGACGCCTACGAAAAGGCGCGCATCGACGCCGCGCAGGCGATGGAGCTTGCCACCCACGAGGGATTCAACTTGGGAACCACAATCTATCTGGACGTCGAAGAAGGCGGCCGCCTGCCAACCGCCTATCACGATTACATTCGCGCCTGGGCCGCGTCCATCAATGCTTCCCGATTTCACGCCGGGGTATACTGCTCCGCGATTCCCGTCAACGACGCCCCGGGTGTGACCATAACCACTGCTGAGGACATCCAGGCGCATCTCGATACGCAGCCGGTTGTTTTCTGGGTCTACAACGATGCCTGTCCGCCTTCCCCCGGCTGCGTCTTCCCGCAGAATCCGCCGCCTCCGTCCAGCTCTGGATCTCCGCAAGCGCAAGTCTGGCAGTATGCGCAATCGCCGGGCCGCAAGGAATTCGCGTCCCAATGCTTCAAAACGTACGCGGCGGACGGCAATTGCTATGCGCCGGGCGACACGCGGCACAAGTGGTTTCTCGATGCGAATGTTTCGAATACACCCGATCCCTCGAATGGCCGCGCAAAATAGATGGGCTAGAAGGTCGGATTGTGCGGGAACTTGAAGTACGGCAGCCGGACTCCATTGATGAAAATCTGGTCCGCGCGGATGTTCGCGGGGGCTTCAAATCCGGCGGAACCGCCATTGGTCACGAAGTCGTCCTGGTCCACGCCGTCGCCGCTGATGCCCAATCCGCCGACAAGTACGCCATTCTTGTATAGGCCCACGCTGCCGGGAAAAAAGACCACACCGCTTTTCTTGTCGTTCGGAGGACCCGCTTCGGCGCCGTTCGTGCACGGATTGGCCACATCCTGCACAAACAAATTGTAAAAAGGGCCCGGTCCGCTCCCATCGATGCCCGGCGGAAACAGAGGCTGCGCGCCGAAGCTGATCGTGCGGTTCGTAACAGCAGTTCCCATTGGAACACCTGGAAGATCGCCTGCCGTGCGATTTGGCCCGTTGAAATAAATCATGTTGCGCGCTTTGCTGGCCGCCACGTCAATGCTGAAGATGGTGGAATCGACCATGCGGCGAAGTCCGATAAGTGTCCCGTCGAGGTCGGCGACGGCAATCACCATGCGTGCGCTGGAGTCGAGTGGAAGCCGGATCGCCGCACGGGTTTTGTTCGCGGTGGCAACGGCGTTGTCCAGAATCTGCGTTACTTCCGCCGCGGTCAGGCCTCCGAGCGGTCCGTCGGTCGGCGAAATCAAATCACCGTCGGGTGGCTGCCCCGCGCTGGCGACGGGACTATATCCGGCAAGATAACCGCCATCTGGTGTGCCGGAGTTGCTGCCCGCGGGCCGCGTCGTCTGGTTCACGAAGGGCAAGGCAACTCCATCCACGAAAACCGCTCCCGGATCGGGCAATGGACTAGGAATGCCGAAGCCGTTCGATTCCGAAGCGGTAAATCCGGCATATTCGGCGATTTCGTGGGAAACTCCGGCGACGCCGATGCCTCCAACAACCACGTCATTGCGGAAGATCGGGATGCCGCCGGGATTGACGGCGTTGGGATCGCTGTCGTCGAGTTGCGATTTTCCGGTGATGATTCCCAGGCCGGGGCCGCCGGTAAGCAGCGTCGAAGGATGAATCACTTTTCCCGGCAGAAAATTGCCAGCTAGTGTGCAGCCGCGGTTGGTGTTTTCGATGCCATAGAGATTGGCGGTCGGCGCGTTGGTTACACCGGGAGGAAAATGAATCCCGCTGATGAAGCGTACGGTGCGGGAAGAAAGCGGCGCCTGATCGTTGCTGAAATATGCGCCGGTGCGAGCCAAGGCCACCGCGAGTTCGTTCACGTCTACAGCTACACCAAAATTCCCGATGTCCGTTTGACCGGGCGTCACGCCCGCTTTGTCGTAGACCGCCAGGACGACCCCTCCGCGGTCGACTACCGCGATGGCCATTGTTTCCGCGTCCACCGAGGTCGCCGCGGCATGAACAAGGTTGTCTACATCCGAGGCGCTCAGGGCGGGAACGCTCGGTGGCGGCGGCGCGGTGACCGTGCTCGGCGGGCTTCCACCACAACCCATCAGCAGAAACGTCAACAGGGCGGCCACACCCAGCGCAAATACCATCGCGAAGGCGAGAAACTGGCGTCGGCGCTTGTAAACCCGGCGGGAGGCGACGGGCTTCCGCAGAATGTGTTCCATGGGCTGAGCGTCGAGGTTCATGGTACACGTCGAAGCAAGGATGCTTGTGGGATTCTAGCTCGTTTGCCTCGAACTGGTGACTCCCAATTCCCAGGACCCGAGGTTGCGGAATATTCACGCGGGCTCGGGAAAAGGGTTGCGATACGAGCGCATTTTTGATTAGTTAGCCCAGACTGCTGTCCGTGGCGAAACCTGGTCCTGCGGAATCCATGACTGCCGCCTCACCGCCCCATCGGAGCTCCATGAAGCTTGTGCGGGCGCACGTCTGCCTGGGGATTTTCCTTTTGGCCAGCGGCTTCGCGCATGCGCAACAAGCGGCGCCTCCGCAAGCCGCCCCCCAGTCGTCCTCCGTCCAGCAACCCAGCCAGCCAGGCCCGCCCCGAAGAATTCCTCGGCAGCAGGCGCTGACGACGGCGGCGCTCGACGGTACCGTGCGCGAACCATCCTCCGCGGGAGTTGCGCGGCCCGTCGCCGGAGCCCGAATCTTCCTGCGGAATCTGCGAACGGACCAGACAATTTCCACGATCGCCGCGGGCGACGGCGTTTTCCGCATTCTGTTGCTTGTGCCGGGCGAGTATGAATTTCGCGCCGAAGCCGACGGCCACGAACCGCTCTCCATCGCGAAAATCCCGCTGAACGCCAACGAGGTGGTCACGCTTGAAATTCAACTCGCTCCCACCGGACAAATGGCCGCGCGTTCGCGCCTGCCGCGCCAGTCGGGACTCGGCGCCCCTCTCCCGGTCGAAACGCCGGAGATGACAGGAACCTATCGGGAATTTCGCCACCGGCTGGATTCCGATCCGAATTACATCCTGGAACTCGCGCCGGAAATCCTGCCACCGGTATCCGACGTTTACAACGTGGTGCCGAATCGCTGGGCGTTGGAGCAACCCGATTACCGCCGCTATTCGCAGAAGGGCGAGTACATCTACGTCAAGCACCACTGGTACGATCCATTCAATCGCAACCGCTTGAAGGGCGACGAGCCGATCTGGCCGGAGGTTCTCGGTCAGCAGGTTTTCCTAAATTTTACCGCCTCGGAGACCACGTTCGTGGATGGCCGCAAGGTGCCGTCTCCAAGCAACGTCAGCGCGGCGGAACCCGGCAGCTACGAATTCTTCGGGCGCGGAGAACAATTTTTTCTGGACCAGACCTTCCGTTTTACCGCCGATCTCTTTCACGGTGACGCTTCCTTCAAACCGGTGGATTGGCGCATCCGCGTTACGCCGGTGGTGAGCTTGAACTATCTGAGCGTGCGCGAACTTGGGATTGTCGGGCCGGACGTGCGCGCCGGCACCACCCGGCTGGATTCGCACCTGGGCTTTCAGGAAATGTTCGCCGAGGTGAAGCTGCACGACCTGAGCGCGAACTACGATTTCGTTTCCGTGCGCGCGGGCATCCAGGAATTCAATGCGGATTTTCGGGGTTTTCTTTTCGTGGATGAGGAGCCGGCCCTGCGCCTCTTCGGCGATTGGAAGAATGATCGCATCGAGTACAACGCCGCCTATTTCAATCTCCTGGAGAAGAACACCAACAGCGGCCTGAACACCTGGCACCTTCGCGACCAGCAGGTGATCCTTGGGAACGTCTACGTCCAGGACTTTTTCTTCCCGGGATACACCGCGGAATTCGTCGGCGCCTATAACAAGGATGATGGTGGCCTGCATTACGATGACAACGGATTTCTCGTCCGACCGTCGCCCGTCGGAAACGTCATCAACCAGGGCGTCGGCCCAATTCCCCACAGCGTGCAGGTCGGCTATTTCGGGTGGCTCGGCAGCGGCCACATCAAGCGCCTCAACCTGACGCACGCTTTCTACGAAGCCGCCGGCAAGGACAGTTTCAACCCCATCGCCGGCCGACCCGTCACTGTCAACGCGCAAATGGCCGCTGTCGAACTCTCCTACGACCATGACTGGATCCGCTACCGCGTTTCCACGTTCTATTCTTCCGGCGATAGCGACCCGCGCAGCAGCCGGGCCAACGGCTTCGATTCCATCGTGGATTTGCCAAGCTTCGCCGGCGGATTGTTCAGCTTCTGGAACCGCGAAGCGATTCGCCTCACGGGTTCTGGCATCGAGTTGACCTCCGATGGCAGCCTCCTGCCGAGCATGCGTTCCAGTAAAGAAGAGGGACAGGCAAATTTTGTGAACCCCGGGATTTTCCTGCTGAACGCCGGCGCGGACGTGGACATCACTCCGAAGCTCAAGGGCTTCGCGAATTTCAACTATTTGCGTTTCATGCGCACCGAACCGATGGAATATGTGTTGTTCCAGGCGCCCATCCGCCACAATATCGGCGAGGATTTGGGAGTGGGCGTCCAATATCGCCCGCCGCTCTCGGAGAACATCATTCTGACCGGCGGCGCTTCGATGTTGCAGCCGGGGCAGGGATTTCGCGACATCTATACGGGTCGTACCCTGTTTTCGCTGTTTGGCTCGGCCAAGCTGACCTTTTGAGGTTGCTCGGGATGGACGGAACCTTATCAGCAGATCGTTTGAAGCCGCCCTGCGGCGAACGGGGCGTAGCGCGCCTTCTGATGGTGTTTTTTCTGACGGTTTCGTTCACGCTGCTTTACCTCGCTTGCTGCCGGCCGCTGGAGCCCGCCGTCGCGCAAGAGCCGCAGGGTCCGATACGCGGCGAATCGCCGGAAGAAGCAATGGCTCGCTCCACGGGCTGCATCTCTTGCCACACAGCTACCGACGAACCGACCATGCACCCGTCCAAGGGAGTCCACATCGGCTGCACCGATTGTCATGGGGGAGACAATTCCGTCGTTGTAGCGCAGAGCACTTCGCCAACCTCGCACGAGTATCAAACGGCCAAAGAGAAGGCGCATGTTCAGCCGCGCGATCCATTTTTCAAGAATCGCACTGCAATGCCGGAGCGCGCTTACGCGTACTGGCTCAAGGAATCTCCCGAGTACGTGAAATTCGTGAACCCCGGCGATCTGCGGGTGGCAGCGGAAGCCTGCGGCACCGCGGGGTGCCATCCCAGCGAGACGCGCGCGGTTTCCACGAACATGATGACGCACACCGGCTTTTTGTGGGGCGCCGCGCTCTATAACAATGGCGGTTTTCCCTACAAGAACACCCGGTTCGGCGAGAGCTATGACCGGAATGGAAAACCCCAGGCCATCAAGACGTTTCCCCCGCCTACGCCCGAGCAAACCCGGCTGAAAGGCATCCTGCCGGAACTGATCCCACTGTACCGGTGGGAGATTTCGCAGCCGGGAAACGTCCTGCGCGTTTTCGAGCGCGGCGGCGAGAAAAAAGCGGAGCTTGGCAATCCGAGCGGCGAAGAGGATCCTGGCAAGCCCGACGACAAGCTGGGTGACCGCGGTTTTGGAACCGAGTTGCGCACCGATCCCGTTTTCCTGGGTTTGCAGAAGACGCGCCTCGTCGATCCGGTTCTCTCGTTTCCAGGCACGGACGACCACGCGGGCGATTACCGCGCCAGCGGCTGCTCCGCGTGCCACGTGATTTACGCGAATGATCGCGACCCCGCGCACGCCGCGCTTTACGCCAAGTATGGTCATCTTGGCTATAGCGCCTCCATCGATCCCACCATTCGCAAGGACGAGCCAGGTCACCCGATCAAGCACGCCTTCACGCGTGAAATCCCTTCCAGCCAGTGCATGGTCTGCCATGTCCATCCGGGAACGAACATGGTGACCACCTATTACGGGGTCACTTGGTGGGATAACGAAATCGATGGCGACAAGATGTATCCGGCCGAACAGCGCAATCCCACCGAAGAAGAGCGATATGAGGCGTCCTTGCGGAATCCCGAAGCAGCCGCGGCGCGCGGCCTCTGGGGCCAGGAGAAGTTTCTGGAACAGACCGGCACTCCGGAGTTTAACGCCAAGCTTAAGACCACGCAATTCGCCGACTTCCACGGACACGGCTGGGTCTTCCGCTACGTTTATAACCACGACCGCAAGGGCAACTGGCTGGACAAAGACGGCAATACCATCCCCTTCGATGACTCACAGCGCTTTCAGAAGGCCGTGCATCTGGAAGACATCCATCTCGAAAAAGGCATGCAGTGCGTGGACTGCCATTTCGTGCAGGACAATCACGGCAACGGGAAGGTCTACGGCGAACCCCGCGCCGCCGTGGAAATCGACTGCATCGATTGCCACGGCTCGATTCGCCAGAAGTCCACGTTGATTACCTCCGGCCCCGCTGCTCCCGATGCGCCACGCCCCGGCGAGCCTCGTGGCCGCCACCTCGAAGCCTTGCGCACGCCGTTCGGCCTGCGGCGCTTCGAATGGCGCGGCGACAAGCTCTTCCAGCGCTCGATGAACGATGCCAACCTCGAATGGGAAGTGGTGCAAACGAAAGACACCATCACGCCGGGAAACGTGCACTTCAGCTTGAAATCGCTGCGGGCGAAGTTGATGGGCAAGGACGGGATCGCGCTTTCCCGGGTGCCCGGAGACGATTCGCATCTCGCGCACGCCAACTCTTCAATGACCTGCTACACCTGCCACACTTCCTGGACACCCACCTGCTTCGGCTGCCACCTGCAAATGACCGCGAACGTCCGCCGGCCGATGCTCCATAACGAAGGGCTGGTGACGCGCAACTACACCAGCTACAACTTCCAGGTGCTGCGTGACGACGCTTACTTCCTGGGTGTCGACGGCACGGTCACGGGCCATCGCATCGCGCCTGCGCGTTCCTCCTGCGCCGTGCTGGTCAGTTCGCAAAATGCGAATCGCGAGTGGCTGTATTACACGCAACAGACGATCTCCGCCGAAGGGTTCTCCGGCCAGGGCTTCAGCACCTTCGTGCCGCACACGGTCCGCGGGAAAGAAACGAAGCAATGCACCGACTGCCACGTTTCGAAAGACAACGACAATAACGCGTGGCTGGCGCAAGTCTTGCTGCAGGGCACCAACTTCATGAACTTCATGGGCCGTTACATCTACGTTGCTACCGGCAAGAAAGGATTCGAGGCCGTCACCGTTGCGGAACACGACGAGCCGGAAGCAATTTACGGCAGCGATTTGCAGCGTGTGGCCTATCCGGACGACTTCAAGAAGTTCGTCGAGCACGGCCGCGAATTGCATCCTATCGCCACACATGAAGGCACGGTGCTGGATATCCAGGCGCGCGGGGAGTACGCGTACACCGCGAATGGAAAAGAGGGTTTTCGCGCTTACGACATCGCGAATATCGACAACAAAGGTTTTTCCGAGCGCATCACCACGGCCCCGGTTTCGCCGCTGGGGCAAAGATTTTACGTCCCGACGAAAGACGCCGTGGCCGTCGCTTCGCCAACAACGTTGGGCGTCGATCCCCTCCGCGTTCGCCTTAAGGAAAACGAGGAAGGGCCAATCCATTTGATGTACGGCTTTCTCTACGTTGCGGACCGCGAAGAAGGCCTGGTGATCATCGGCAACCCGAGCCTCCAGGCAAAGAGCCCCGGCGTTGGCACCCTGCTCGACGGCAACCCCGCCAATAATTTTCTGCAGCGCGGCCTCGCGTTCAATCCCAATGGCGCCTTAAGCGGCGCGCGACGCATCACAATTGCCGGAACCTTTGCCTATGTTTTGACCGAGAAGGCTCTCGTTGTCGTCGATCTCGACAATCCACTCGCTCCGAAAATCACGGCAACCATCGGCTCGCCAATTCTCAACGATCCTCGCGCGGTGGCCGTGCAGTTCCGCTACGCCTTTGTGGTTGACCGCGACGGTCTCAAGGTCCTTGACGTGACGAACCTCGCGCAACCAAAACCCGTCGCTGGCGCCCTCGTTCCGTTGCCGGATGCGCGAAATGTTTATGTTGGACGAACCTATGCTTACGTCTCCGCGGGCAAGCAGGGCCTGGCCATCGTGGACGTGGAAACGCCGCCGGCGCCGAAGCTCGACCAGTTCTATACCGCCGAGGGCAAGATGAACGACGTGAACGACGTGAAGATTGGCATGGTCGCGGGCAGCGCGTTCGCATTTGTGGCCGACGGCAAAAACGGCATGCGGGTCTTGCAGATCGTCTCGCCGTGGGACGACCCCGCGCATTTCTCGGGTTTCGATCCGCGGCCCGTGCCCAAACTCATCGCCACGGCCCGGACGAAAGGCCCAGCGCTGGCTATTTCCAAGGGCATTGATCGAGACCGCGCCGTGGACGAATCCGGAAACCAGTTGGCTGTCTTCGGCAGGCGTGGCGCACGCCCCCTCAATCGCCAGGAAACCGAAGGCCTCTATTTAAGGGACGGCAATCTCTATACGGTTTCCGATGACCCGGAGCCCCAGCCGAGCCATTCGCGGGCGGCCGTGATCCCCTCGCCAAGTTGGTTCAACCAGCTCAAATCTTGGGTCTTGCGTGGTACTAAAACCGCTTCACCCTGATCATCGCTTTTTCTTCGTGTTTCCGGGGGGCGCAGGGGACTTTTGCAAGCCTCTGATTTCAAAGCGTTTCTTAACCTAACTCTTTTTTCTTCAACCGTTTACCTTTCCGACGCATCTTATATACTTCTCACGGTTCATTCACGTATTCCATTCATGAAAACCATCAGAATTATTCGTGCATGGGTGAACCCCTGATGCGGGTACCGTGGTGTTAGAAGGCATTTCTGGGTTACCAGCCCGGTTCAGACCCGCCACCGGCGGGCAATGGAGACCCTTAGGCGAGGCGCACAAAAGGAGCAGGACCCTATGGTGAAGCAATATCTTCTGGCGAGCGATTTCGACCAGACATTGAGTTTCAACGACTCGGGTGTTGTGCTGAGCGAGTTGATCGGATTCCACAACTTTCACGACAAGGTGAAGGGGCTGTCCGAGATGAACCTGGTTCAGCAAGGCGCCGAGTTGTCCTATCTGATTCTGCACGACCCGGATTTCCGGCGCGTGCGCAAGGAACACCTTGTGGAGACCGGCAAGAGGATCCGCCTGAAGCATGACGTGGAGCTTTTTGCGAAGTCTCTCGAAAGCATTTCAGGCAGCTACAAAATCTCATTCTACGTCATCTCCGCGGCGCCGCAGGAAATCATCCAGTCGGCACTCGAAGGTATCCTTCCCCCTGATCACATCTTCGGCACGAGGTTCCGCTACAACGAGGCCACCGGCGAAGTGGATTCGATCATTCGCGCGTCGGCTGGCTGGGGAAAAATTACCGTGCTCGAGGAGTTGCGGGCGACGCTTGGCATCAGCCACGACCGCATCATTTACATGGGAGACGGCAGTTCGGACCTGCCGGTGATGATGCACGTTAACCAGTACGACGGCCTAACCATCGCGGTTTCCGAGGCGAAGTTCATTTCGCGTATCGCGCGCCGCACGGTGCTGAGCGACAACGCAATGAGCGTGCTGGTGCCGGTGCTCGAGGAAGTGATGCACTGGGATTCCCCGGAAATCCGGCGATTTTTCGCGTCGCGCGGCCTGGTGCTGCGCGAATGGGACAAAATGCGCACGGACATGCTGACGATCGAAGAGAATTCCGTCCCCGCGACGCCGGCGACCGTCCAGTAAAGCGGAAAGGCAACCTGCATCGGACAACACGAGGGAAAACCAGGAAGAACTCTCGGGGAGCGTGCAAAAATCGCGCTCCCTTTTTTTCGATTGGCGGCAAAGAGTTGCCGATCTCGGAACTTCGCAGCCGAGAACTTTTCAAGTGGACGGGCGTTAACGACGATTCGCGCCCTTTTTTGCTATCCTTTTCTGTTCGGGGAGGCCTCCATGTCTCGCAAGAATATCCTGATGCTCGTGGGAGACTATGTCGAAGACTATGAAGTAATGGTGCCATTTCAGGCGCTGCTCATGGTGGGGCACTCCGTCCACGCCGTCTGTCCCGGAAAAAAAGCTGGAGAAGTGGTACGCACGGCCATTCATGACTTCGAAGGTGACCAGACCTATTCCGAAAAGCGCGGCCACAACTTCGCCTTAAATGCCACTTTCGATAATGTAAAGCCGGAAGACTACGATGCCCTGGTGATTCCAGGTGGTCGTGCGCCGGAATACATCCGGCTGAATCCAAAGGTCCTCGAGATTGTCCGGCATTTTGCCGCTGCGAAGAAGCCGATCGCCGCCCTCTGCCACGGTGCGCAGGTGCTTGCGGCCGCCGGGGTGCTCGATGGCAGGAAGTGCAGTTGTTATCCGGCGGTGGCGCCGGATGTAACTCTCGCCGGGGGCACGTACGTCGAAGTCGCGATGACCGAGGCGGTCGTGGATGGGAATCTGGTCAGCGGACCGGCATGGCCGGCCCATCCGGCCTGGCTGGCGAAGTTCCTGGGTGTCCTGGGGACGCGCCTGGAAGCCTGAACTGGCCGCAACTCTTGCGCTAAAATTTTGATAGGGACGTGCAGGTTTTTTCATGACTGGTTGCCCCTTCCTAAAACACGCGGTCGCGTCCATAATCATTTGTTTTGTGAATCCACACTGAGGCGACCTGAGCGACATGGCGAATATCAATGTAAAAAAGGGCGTGATCGGCATCCTGACCGGTGGAGGCGATGTGCCGGGACTCAACCCGGCCATCCGCGCCGTCACCTTTCGTGCGCTGCGCGAAGGGTACGAAGTCATTGGCCTCCGCCGCGGCTGGGCGGGGCTGGTGGAGATGATCCGCGACGAGAAGCACGACAACTCCAACAATTTTCAGCGCCTCACCGAGGACATCGTCAACCGTGCCGGCCGCACCGGCGGCACCTTTCTTCATTCCTCGCGCACGAATCCCGGCCGGGTCGCCAAGAACAGTGTCTCCGACCATCTGAAGAGCCAGTTCAATGCCGAGAAAAACGATTTGACACCCGAGGTGCTCAAGAATCTCGCCTGGCTCGGTATCGAGTACCTGATCCCCATCGGCGGCGACGACACCCTCAGCTACGGTGTTCGCCTGTTTCAAGAAGGCGTGCGCGTGGTGGCGATTCCCAAAACGATGGATAACGACGTTCCAGGGACGGAGTACTGCATTGGATTCAGCACGTGCATTACGCGAACGATTCAGATGACCAACGCGCTCCGCACTTCCGCCGGCTCCCACGAGCGTTTCATGGTCCTTGAGGTCTTCGGCCGCTATGCGGGTTTCACCGCCATGTTGCCTACGATGGCCGGCGCCGCCCACCGCTGCGTGATTCCCGAACACAAATTCAAGATGGACCAGTTGACCGAGCTCCTGGTGAACGACCGAAACCGCAATCCCAGTCGCTATGCCATCGTTCTGGTTTCTGAAGGCGCCATGTTTGAAGGCGGCGAAATGGTCTTCCAGAGGGAGGCGGCCGACGCATTCGGTCACAAAAAGCTTGGCGGCATCGGTGACGTTGTCTCCGAGGAATTGACCAACCTTTCGCCCAAATACAACAACGGAAAAAGAATCGAATGCATCAGCCAGAAGCTCGGCTATCTGGTGCGCTGCGGAGATCCTGACGCCATCGATTCGATTGTGCCCATGGCTTACGGCAACCTGGCGCTCGATCTGCTTCTGAACCGCATCCATGGGCGGCTCGTGGTGCTGCAAAATGGCCGATACGACAACATTCCCATCGAAACCGTCACCGCCACAAAAAAGGTCATTAACATCAAGGAACACTACAGCGTCGACCGCCTCCGCCCGGTCTTCAAAAGCTTTGAAATGCGCCCGCTCTTCCTGATGACCAGCGAAGCCTCCTGACGATTCACCAGGAAGCCGGGCCTCTTGCACGCCCCCGTTTCTTCCTGCATCCTTTCACTGCTCGTTGTTCATTCACTGCGGCACAATTTCACCCCGAGGGTTCCCATGCCGGAGACCCATCCTCCTGCTCCCACGCAGATCACCAGCCGTGTTGCTCTGATTGTGGATTCGAATCCGGAGCTGAATCGCCAGCTCACCACGGTGTTCGAACGCGAGAGTTGGCGGATAGCCCTCGCTGCCAATAACTCGGAAGCGCTGGACCTGGCCAAAGCCCGCCAATATGACTTGATCATCACGGGCGAGGGCTCAACAGGCGTGGAAGACATCGAACTTCTTCGCCGCATGCGCCTTGTGCGGCCGCACACCCGGCTGATTATTCTCACACACGAGTTCACTCCGGGTGACGTGCTCGCCGCGATCCGCGAGCGCGCCTTTAGCTACTTCTCGCGGCCGTTTTCCGTCGAGCGCCTCGAGGAAATGATCCGCATCGCTATGAGCGAGCCGTTCTGGGATGATGGCATCGAAGTTCTATCGTTCGTTCCCAACTGGATCCGCCTCTGCGTGCGCTGCGACCTGGCCACGGCAAACCGGTTGCTCCAGTTCTATCGCGAAGCCTCCGACCTCCCCGACATGGAGACCGAAGAAGTCGCAGCCGCATTTCGCGAGATGCTCCTCAACGCGATGGAGCACGGCGCGCACTTCGATCCTTCGCAGCACGTTGAGGTTAGCTACGTGCGCACGAAACGCATGGTGCTTTGCCGCGTGAAAGATCCCGGCCAGGGCTTTTCAATGGAGGAACTGCAGCATAGCGCTATCGCGAATCCCGATGAAGATCCGTTCAAACACATGGAAATGCGGGAAGCGCAGGGGAAACGCCCCGGTGGATTTGGCATCCTGATGGCCAAGCGCCTGGTGGATGATCTGATTTACAACGAGAAGGGCAACGACGTGCTGCTGGTGAAATATCTGAATCGCCCCGCGGCGACTTCGAGGCCATAGCGGCGGCTCGGGCCGCCTCTTCTGCGAACAAGAGCGGGGCAAGCCCATACTGCCTTGCCCCGCCTCTCCGTCCAACTTCGAGAAAGATCTACTGCGACAAGTGGAAAGTGACTGTGATATTCATCTGCACGGCCACGGGCTCGTCGTTCAAATAAGTGGGTTCGTACCTCCACTTCCTAACGGCCTCCACAGCCGCCTGAATCAGCAGCGGCGGGCCAGAAACCACCTTCATTTCCACGACGTTGCCGTGCTCATCCAGGATGGCGTCAATGATCACCGTACCCTGCATGTGGGTTTGTCGCGCAAGCGCAGGATATGCAGGCTCCACGCGGCTGATCAACTTGGGTTCACGTACGTGCCCGCCGACGCGTACCGGAGTTCGAGATTTGACCTCTTTTGGAGGAGGCGGCGCCATGGTTGTCCGCACTCCGCCAATTACTCCGCCGATCACGCCACCCATGCTGCCGCCGGCAACACCTCCCGGCACTCCGCCGACCACGCCTCCCATTCCATCCGTGTCCGGCGAAAGCGGAGTTTCCTTGATCTGTGCCACTTTCTGGGGAATCACGGCGGGGGCCAGCAGCTTACCCGCGTTTTCAAAAACTCGGCGCGGCGGAAGCGCCTTTACGGCCACCGCCGTGGGCGCCGGAGGTGGCGGAGGTGGAGGCAAGGGCGCGACTAGAAACGTCGAAGCGAATTGTCTCAGGTTGATTGAGTCCGTGAAATAGAGCCCGGCGAATACCGGTGCGGAAAGCACTGCCAGATTAATGAGCAGGGAAATCGCGATGTCCAACGTCTTCGAACCGCTTTTCATCCTGTTCGTTTCGATCATCGATGATTGAAAACTGCCCAACTCGACGCGCTTCCGGGGAATGCGGAGTGCTTCGGAGGCGATCTGCTTAGGCTTTGCGGGTTCGAGAACGAGCGTCTCCGCGTGGATGGATTGCTCAACACCCTGTTTTGCTTTGTCTTGGGTCGGAACTTCCAGATCAGTGGACGGAGTCATAGCCCTGACCTCCGCTAAGTTTGGCGCAAGTCCCGTGCCATACGGTTGGGCTGTAATGGGCTGATAGAAAAGGGGTTAGCCTTTGAAATTTCCGTGAAAATCGATGCTCTGAGCCATGCGGCCCAGTTTTCCACCCACCTGCGCGAGTTTACGCACTCTTCCCGGCCAGAAATCTCATCGCCAGGAAATAGCTCAGGATCGCGGCTGCCAGCGTCAACGCGATCTTTGCTCGCCTGCGATTCGCTTTCGGTTTGTCCTCCAGCAAGTCTCCGATGGAAGCGCTCATCAAGAAGACCTCAATCCACGCTGACAGGCTGGCGGCGACTTCGACCAATCCATATTGCCGGAACAACGCAAGCAGAAATGTTGCGCCGCAGACCATCGCGCACAACCCGCAAGTGACGATCACCAGCAGGTGAGCCTTTTTATTGGGCGTAATGGGGGCGTCCTCCTTCCTTCTTCCTTTATCATGTAACTGCCTTTCTCGGTCTTACATCCTAGCTGGTGGAACCAATTATTTCGAGGTGCTGCATGTTGATGCGCTTGCTGGGAAACGCAGGGCCGCTGGTGTCCGCCATCGGCCTGGGTTGCATGGGAATGTCGGAGTTTTACGGTTCTCGCGACGACCAGGAGTCGATGGCCACCATTCACCGTTCTATCGAGTTGGGCGTATCCTTTCTGGACACCGCGGACATCTACGGTTATGGCGACAACGAGATTTTGGTCGGCAACGCTATCCGCGGCCGCCGCGACAAGGTCTTCCTGGCCACCAAATTCGCCATCCTGCGCGATCGTGCCAATCCGCAAGTGCGTGGCGTCAGCGGCAAGCCCGAATACGTCCGCGCGGCCTGCGATGCCAGCCTGAAGCGCCTCGGTGTGGATACGATCGATCTGTACTACCAGCATCGCGTGGACCCCAATACCCCCATCGAAGATACGGTTGGCGCGATGGCTGGATTAGTGCGCGCCGGGAAGGTCCGCTACCTTGGCCTTTC
Organism: Candidatus Eiseniibacteriota bacterium; assembly: GCA_035518915.1. Classification (GTDB taxonomy): domain Bacteria; phylum Acidobacteriota; class Terriglobia; order Acidiferrales; family UBA7541; genus Acidiferrum. The sequence continues at coordinate 47,047 of DATIXE010000069.1, read as the reverse complement.
CGAAGCTTCCGTCACTAGCATTCGCCGCGCGCATGCCGTCCATCCAATTGCTGCGCTGCAGACGGAGTATTCCCTCTGGTCGCGCGATCCCGAAGACGAAATCCTGAAGACCACGCGCGAATTGGGAATCGCTTTCGTCGCCTACAGCCCGCTGGGACGCGGCTTCCTGACAGGCCAGATTCGCAAGTTCGAAGATCTGGCCCCCGACGACTATCGGCGGAACTCACCTCGATTCCAGGGCGCTAATTTTCAGAAAAATATCGGCCAGATCGCGCGCGTGGAAATCATCGCCCAGGAAAAAGGTTGTACGCCTTCACAGCTCGCCTTGGCGTGGCTGCTCGCGCAAGGCAAGGACATCATCCCCATTCCTGGCACCAAGCGGCGGAAATATCTCGAAGAAAACACAGAGGCGCTGCAGGTGAATTTGACCGCCGCCGATATGCGCCGCATCGAGGAAGTCTCGCCGAGGGGCGTGGCCGCTGGACAGCGCTACCCCGAGGGCGCGATGAAGCTGGTCAACGCCTGACGGAATTCCACGCAAGGGCCCATCTTCAGGGCGTAGCGTTTCTTACTTTGCGCGGATTTCTCCGCGCATCACGCTGGTTTGCAGGCTGGGCAGCGTGTACGTCGGCTTCACTTCCTTGCGCTTTGCCCAATTGTGATAGGTGTGGCATTCGAAACATCGTGCCTCGGCGTGGTCGGGGCCCGGCGCATGGCACGTTTTGCAGGTGGCGATGTTCGGAATCAGGACGTCGCTGGTTTCTTTGCTCTGGAGCGCGTTCGCGTGGCAGCCCGTGCAGGAAAATCCCCGATGCGCGTCATGATCGAAGCGCGAGTGTGGCATCCAGCGTTGGGTCAATTGAGCGTTCGCGACGCGCGGCAGATTGCTTCCCGGAGTGATGTTCAGCGCGTGGCACTGCTTGCAGGTCTTCCGCCACAGCAATTCCTCGGCGTCCGCTGTCCGCTCGCTTACCCATTGCGCCGGTGTCAGAATGCGCACCTCCTGCGGAATCGGCTTCCCTGTCAAATCCCGGTTCGGGTCGCGCACCACGCGGAGATCTGCGGGATGCGCGGCGATATACTCCTGAAATTTCTGGATGAGAAATGTGCGGATGACTTCGGGCTTGTCGTGCGGTACACCGATGTCGAAGCGTTTGTCGAAGGTGAGCAAATGGCAATTCGCACAGGCCGTCGCGAAGCGCACTGGCGTCATGTACGCGCGGGGCATGATCCGGCGTGGTTGCAGCGTGCCGGACCCGGCGGGCAGCAGGACCTCCTCATCCGTATAGGTGACTTTTGCCTGGACATAGTCCAGATCGGCGTACGGCCACGATGCCTTGTAACCTTCCGGCCGGTGACAGTCCGAGCAGTCCATTTGCACGATTGGCCCGTTCGGGCCCCGTCGGATAGGTTTCATGTGCAGGAAGTGATTCAGCAGAATTGTGCCGGGGTCTTTCGCGTTCGGGCGGTGCGCGCCGATCTCCGGATGGCCGTCCTCGAGCGTTCGAATATGCGCGTAGTAAGGCAGCGCGCCGGCAAGCACCCTCAGGTTGGCGTGGCAGGCCGCGCAACTCGCGTTGCTGGAAGCGGCGATGTTCACGTGGCCGCGATGCTCCACGTGGCATGTCGCGCAGGCGGGCACGTCGGCGCGAACCTGCTCTTCATGGTGCACCGGCCCGTCGTGGCAGGAAAGGCAGGCGGAATCGGCCGCCTTGGCCGAATATTCTCCCGCTTTTTGGAGGTGGCACGCCGCGCACTGCTTTTCAAGCACTGCATGCGCCTCGCTCATGCGCCCGCTCGAATACACGCGCGAATCGCGTGAAAAACCACCCCACGCAATCCACGCGAGCGCCAGCAGTGGCACGGCAATCACCAGAAACAGCCGGGCGCGCTTGAACGGCGTAGACCGCTTGAAATAATTCAAGTCGATCCGCTGCGCCACGCTTTTGGTTGTGCGCGTTCGTGCCATGTCCTACTCCAAATCCATCACTAGATCGCGCCTATTATCGGCAGGCAAGCCGCGCTTCCACAGGTGCCTATCGGCAGCGATCCCTGCGCCAAGCCGCCTAGTATCGCAGGTCCATCACCGCGTGAATTGCGCCAAGCAGGATCAGGCCCAGCGACAGGGGAATATGCACCAGCAGCCATCCGTGCAGCCAACGATGCAGCAATTCCTGCCGCATCAACTGTCGCGTCTCATCGCAAATGTCTTCGAGATCATCCAGTGCGGCATGTGCTGCGGGAGGCATCATCCGGCGCAACGCATCAAACGCGCTCTTCGCCCGCTCGGCATCGCCGAACCGCTGCCGCTGCCACGCAGGCGCCTCCAGAAATGCCCGCACATCCGAAAAATAAAACAGGCGCAGCGGCGTGCTCTCTTCCTCGGTCAGCAAGACGATCTCCGGCGCGGCGGCCACGGCTGCGCTCGCGCCCGCGCTCACCGCCGCAGAAGTCCGCAACGGCGCCGCGGATGCCGCAATCGGCCGAAGCGCGGTGAATCCCCCGGCGCGCTGTCCTTCGTCAATTTCTTTCACCAGTCCCAAATCGCCGCATACGCTTTCCACCCGCTTGTCGGCTTCCATCCGTAATGCCTTCCGCACGTTTCCAATTTCGTCGTAGATGGTTTCCAACGGCACATCCTTCGTCATCATGCTGGGAAGGGAATTCTGCAGCACCGCGCCGTAGACCCCGCTGGCCACCACAATAATCGTCAGCCACATCAAAACCCGCGTCAGCGTGCCCCCGAAGTGAAAGCCGCCGTGAAAGAGGATCATCGGGAGGCTGAGGAGTCCCAGCCACAGATGGCCGCGCATCCAGGACTGCGCGCGGCCCAGCCGCCAGGTCGGTACCCGCTTCCGTGCCCCCAACAACGCGGCAAAGATCATGAACGCGAAGCCCGTGATTCCGAACACGAGGCCCATCACGCTGCCGCCGCTGGGACCTGCTGGCGATTGCCACACATAGAAGAGGTACGCAACGGTGCTCGCCGCCAGAATCGCCAGCGACCCCACCGCCCACCCACGCTGCGTGCGGTCCATCCTCATGGTTTCGAACTCACTTCGCGCCGCCTTGGCCAAGCAACTCCCCGAAGAACTTTCGTGGGTCTACGCGGTGCGCTGCGTCGTGCGGGCACGCGTACACGCAACTCGGCTCCTTCAGGTGCGTGCAGAGATCGCAGGACGTTGCCTTTTGCTTGACCACCGCTTTCTTCCGTCCGGCATGTTCCGGATCGTCGGCCAGCACTTCAAACGGGTGCAGATTAATATTGCCGTAAGGGCAATTGCGCGCGCACAATCCACAGCCGATGCACCAATCCTCGATGATCACTTCCAACGAATTGCGCCGCCGGATCGAGCCAACCGGGCAGCCGACCATGCACAGCGGATCGCGGCATTGCCGGCACGAGGTCGCTACCAGATAGTTCTCAAAACGCAGGCCGTCGCGCACCAGTCGCGTCACCCCGTCGTGCGCATCCGCGCACGCGTTCACGCACGCATCGCAGCGCGTGCAGTTTTTCAAATCCAGGATCAGCAGGCTCTGGGCCTCCATCAACCCCTGGGACAAAAATTGATCCAGCGGCACCCGCTCCATCATCTGCAGTCGCTGCTCGTTCGCCGCGCGCCGCTCCGCCGCTACCCTTTCCAGCCCCGTTCGAATATTGGGAAAGCGCGCCACCATCTGCCGGAAGTCGTCGCCGGAAATCTTCACCACTTCCACGTGATCCAGGGCCGTGCACGTCGCGGTGCGGAATCCGCCGCCTAGCAGGCCGATTTCGCCGAAGTAATCGCCGCGCGAGAGATACGCCAGCACCAGTTCGCCACCGGGGTATTCCTCGGTGATTTTGACGAAGCCAATGCGTACCAGGTAAAAGCTGTCCGCTGGATCGCCCCGCCGCGCGATGATCTGGCCCGGTGCGTACCGAACCAGTTCGATGCTTTCCTTCAGGTGCTCGATGAAATCAGGGGAAAGCTCCGCGAACATCGGCACGCCGCGCAGGTGATTCTCCAGAGCGCGCCGGCGGTAATTCTGATCGATCTGCGCGCGGAAGGTTTTGTTCTTCTGCATGATGTCGAGCACGTTGCGCAGCATCTCGTACGCGACCACGTCGGTTTCCGCGCGGACCGTCGCCGACCGCGGATAAAAATTCATGCAGGTCATTTCGCCGAACAAATCGCCGGGGCCAAGCTCCGCCACCGGATTTCCGTACGCGAGGTCCACAGAGGCGTCGATAGGAATCGTGCGGTCGTGGGTCTCCTCGGATCGCTTGTCTTCTTCGCGCCCCACCAGCGAACTCGTTAGCCGCTTGAAAAAGCCCGACGCGCCTCCTGCTGTTTTCACGTGCGCGATCGGCGTGGAGATGGAAACCTGGGCCTTGCCCTCCAGAATGAAAAATGCCGTCGAGCCGAAATCGCCCTCGCGGCAGATCACGTCGCTTTTTCGAAAGCGCCGCCGCACGATCGCGCCGCGATTTAGTTCCAGGAACGTACCGGAAACACCAGCGAATACGGGCAGCTTGTGCAGTTCTTCCGCGGTCAACGCCGCGTCCACACCGACGGCGAGCTCGGTCCCCGCCACTCCCTTGTTCGTAAGCGCCCCAGTTGGGCAAGAAACCATGCATTCGCCGCACGAGATGCACGTCGAGTCGCCCATCGGCGCGTTCAAATCGAACGCAATCCCCGCCGCATAGCCCTTCCCCATGCGCCCGAGCACGAAGTTGCTCTTGATTTCGTCGCAGCCGCGGATGCAGCGATCGCACAGAATGCAGGCGTCGTGATCGACGGCAATTGCAAGCGAGGAATCGTCCTGGCCGCGGGAAATCGTGCGGCGCGGAAAGCGCGGCGTGCCAAGGCCGGCCGCCTTCGCAAGCGTCTCCAGTTCGCAGTCGCCCGAATGCTGCTGTCGCGCGCACGGCGAGGGATGGTCCGCCATCAAGAGCTCCAGCAGGGTTTTGCGCGCCGCAAGAACTTTCTCCGAATTCGTCTGCACCTTCATCCCCGGCTCGACCGGGCGCACACAGGCCGCGCCCAGCACGCGTGCGCCCGTATCCACCACGCACAGGCGGCACACGCCGACCGGCGTCTGGCTCTGCAGATGGCAGAGTGTCGGAATCGCGATGCCATTCATGCGCGCGGCATCGAAGACCGTCGTGCCGGGAGGCACCTGCACGGGCCTCCCGTCAATCGTCAGCTCGATCATTCCGGCCGGCGTCATGGCCGAATCCCCACGCGTGGAAGTTCCGCCATGCGATTCGCTGCCGAGAAGCAAATCCCGCTCGGGCACTGCCCCTTCAGCGCGTGCGCCTCAACCTCCGGGCGGAAATGCTTCAGCACCGATTGAATCGGCGCCGGCACAATCTGTCCCAGCCCGCAAATCGAAGTCTGGCTCATCGCGGCGGAAAGATCGTCCACCAGTTTCAGGTCGGCGGCGAATTGCGATTCGCTCACGGCACCTTGCGTCCAGCGCGTAATCAGTTCCACCATCTTCTGCGAACCCATCCGGCACGGCACGCACTTGCCGCAGGATTCGTTGCGATAAAACTTCGTCGCGTTCAACGCCATGTCCAGCATGCACGTGGTTTCATCGCACACGACAATAGCCCCGGAACCCAGCATCGAACCGGCATCGGCCAGCGCCTTGAAGTCCAGCTTCACGTCCACCATTGAAGCGGGCAGGTAACCCGACGAAGGTCCCGAAGGGGCAAACGCCTTTAGTTTTTTATCGCCGCGCAGCCCGCCTGCATGGCCGAAAATCACGTCGCTCATCGAAGTCCCCATCGGGACTTCGAACACTCCGGGATGCTCCACCTGGCCGCTGACGCCGACGAATTTCAGCCCGCGCGATCCGCCGATTCCGGCAGTTTTGAACCATTCGACGCCGCGCGCCAGAATTTGCGGCACGTTCGCAAACGTCTCCACGTTGTTAATCACTGTCGGCTTCTGCCACAGGCCCATCTGTCCGGGGAAGGGAGGTTTGTTGCGCGGCTCGGCCCGGTGCCCTTCGATCGCCTCGATCAGCGCGCTTTCTTCGCCGCAGATGTAGCCGCCCGGGCTGACGAAAACTTCCAGCTCGAATTGCAGATCGCTGCCGAAAACGCTCTTCCCCAATACTCCGCCCTTGGCGCAGCGGCGCAACTCCTCGCCGAAAATCTCCTCCTGGAGCGGATACTCGTGCCGGATGTAGAAGATGCCTTTTTTGGCGCCGGTCACCACTCCTGCAATGGCCATCCCTTCGATCACCAGATGCGGCAGGTGGCTGATGATGAAGCGGTCTTTGATCGTGCCGGGCTCGCTTTCGTCCGCGTTGCAGACGATATATTTCTCCCCGCCGGGCTGCTTGCGCACCAGGTCCCACTTCATCGCCGTGGGAAAACCCGCGCCGCCCATCCCGCGAAGTTCCGCCTCTTTTAAAAGCGCCAGAACCCCGTCCCAGTCTTTGCTAGCCGTCAACCCCCGCAGCACGCCATATTTCTCTCCGTCCCCATAAGGATCGGAAGCGCACGCAACGCGCGGCACGTGCGGATGTTCGGCATGGAGATGGTCGCCGCGAATCGCCATCCGTGCCAGATCTTCCACCTTGTTTGCGTCTACCGTCACAAAAATCTCGTCGTTCACCGCCACCGCGGGCGCCTGATCGCAGCAGCCCAAACAGCTCACGTCTCTCATCTGCACATCATCCGGCCGCAGCCCGGCGAACCGGCGTTGCAACTCGGCGCGAAGTTCACAGGAGCCGTTTAGGTGGCAGCTCATGTCGTCGCACACGCGCACTTCGGCCTTTGCCGGCGGGGTCAGGTGGAAATGAGGGTAGAAACTCGCGACGCTGTGGAGTTGGTAGAGTGGAGTCTGCGTGCGCTGCGAAAGGGCTTCGAGTTCCGCCTTGGGCAGATACCCGAAACGCAATTGAATGGCTCGCAGTTCGTCGAAGATCACTTGGTCAGGTCCCGAGAATCGGCGCCAAGATGCACACCGTCCGGCGCGTGCTCCGGAAATGTTACCTCGCATACTAGGTGGCCCGGCGCGAGTTGTAAATAGGGACGTTCGTCAGCGTGCGGAAAGATGAAGAAGGGAAAAGGCGCACGTGCAAAGGGGCGCGCTCGAAATTATGCTTGCGTCGCTTTTCTCTTGAAGTTTACTTCTTTGGCTGCGCCGACGGAGGCAGAATGCCGTTCAACCGCAAATACATTGCCTCGGCGCCATAATGGTCGGCCCAGCCGCCGGCGAGGAAGAACGCCGCCATCGCTCTTGGCCCCTGCATGTGGCCGAAGAAATCCACGGAGTCGCCCATTTTTGAGTCGTCCAGATTTGCCAGAGCGCCACCGCAATATTCGAACGAGGCGCGTGCCGCGGCCAGCAACGTCTCCTTCGAATCGGTCTCCTTCAATTCGGCCACTTTCGGCGGGGCGATGTCCGCCACTTTGGCGCACATGCCATTGTTGGACTCGGTTATGTGAATCACCAGATGTGCGAAGCTCATTTGCTCCGGGGTCGGCTTGTAGTTGAATTTGTCGGCTGGCATCGCTTCGATGCCGGCGAGGATGTTTTTCTGGCGGCCGGGCATGAAGGTACGCAATGAGGTAGCGATGGGATTCTTAACCTGCGCAGGAGTCTGCTGGCCGTTCTTCGTTCCCGCGGACGTTCCAGGCACGGGCCCCGCCAGAGTCAAACTCGCGGCTATGCAAACTGCCCCCACCCCTGCAAGCATCCTTTTCATCGGCCGTCTCCCTCGTATTGCGCTCTTCCGCCTGATCTCACTGGTCAGGCCCGCGCATCGTTCTTGAAGCGGCAACGATGATACACCCATCAGCAAACTCCGGGCCACGCCGAAGCGCTCCCGTCCGGCGGCTGCTCTTTGCCTCTTGTTCCAGCACCATGGACTTCGCCGGTGAATGAATGGAGGCCATACGAATTCCTTCCGTTGACTTCGCTGCCGTCAGGAAGATATAAAACAACAGAACTTTTCGCGCATCCCGTGATGGGAACTCGTCTCCAATCAGGCTCCAAACGGCTCGCCCTACTGTTTGCGTCCGCGCTGCTTTCGTTTTTACCGGCCCATTCATCCACCACCGATACGCCGGAACCCATAAAATACATCGGCCCCGGCTCCTGCGCCGCCACCAGTTGCCATGGCAGCGTAAAGCCCGTTGCTGGCAGCCGCATTCTGCAAAACGAATATTCCACGTGGATCTTGCAGGATAAGCACAGCCGCGCGTACAACGCGCTCACCGGAGAGGTTGGCGAGCGGATGGCGCGGATTCTCAAGCTCAACGCCAAGGCCGAGGAAGCTCCCAAGTGCCTCGCATGCCACGCACTCTACACGACGCCGGAGCAACGCGGCCGGCCGTTTGAACTTGCCGACGGAGTTTCCTGCGAAAATTGCCATGGTCCCGCTTCCGCGTGGCTCGGGCCACACACCACGCGCGACTGGCCGCACGAGAAATCACTCGCGCTCGGGATGTACGACACGCGCAACGTAATCCACCGCACCGACCGCTGCCTCGAATGCCACCTCGGCACGAAAGATAAATTTGTGGACCATGAAATGATTGCTGCCGGCCACCCGGATCTTTATTTCGAACTGGACTCTTTCTCCGCGGTCATGCCTCGCCACTGGAAAGTGCCTCGCGAGTCGGCTCCCGGAAAGCCCGTCGAAGACGCTGCGTGGTCCGGCGTGCGCGATTGGAGCACTGGTCAGGCCGTACAACTCCGCGCGGAAATGGATCGCCTCGTCTGGCGCGCGCATAACCAGCGCTACGACAAAAAAGACGTCTGGCCGGAATATTCGGAACTTTCCTGCTTCGCTTGCCACCACGCGTTGGGCCCGGCCAAGGATAGCTGGCGCCAGGAGCACGGTTATGAAGGCCGGCGCCCCGGCGATCCGGCGTGGAATTCCTCGCGCTATGCGGTCTTCCGGCTGCTCGCCCGGCAAATCGATTCGGCAAATGGCCAGGAACTCGATAAGCAGGTCCTGATCGTCTCCACCGAAATGAGCAAGCTGAATCCCGACCGCAACGTCGTCGCCAGCGCGGCGGCCGTTGCCGGGCCTTTAGCCCAGCAAATTGCCGAGCGCCTTACGTCTATGCAGTATGACCAGGCCATCACCCTGCGCCTGATGCAGCGCATCACCGACGACGCCGAAAATATCGCGCTGGCCGACGAGCGCGCCGCCGAACAGGCCGCCATGGCGCTCGATTCGCTCTATATCGCCTACGCTAAGGACACCATGCCGGCCAACGACGCCGAAATCCGCGCTGCCATCAACAAGCTCTTCCAGCAGCTCGAAAATCCCTCCGCCTATAACGCGGACCAGTTCGCTTCCGCACTTCGCAGCATCCGGCCGATGCTGCACTGAACTGTACCGCCCGCCGGTCTGCCCCCCACTTTCGCCCCCCATGGCTTACAGGTCACTTCGTGCGATACCATAATCAGGCCCACCTTCTGACCATGAACGCACTGGAACACTTCTGTTGCTCCACCTCGCTTTGGCGGCATATCACCCACAATCGTCTCCTGCCGTGGGTCATTTCCGGCGCCGGTTTGGGCGACCACGTCCTTGAACTGGGCGCCGGCTACGGCGCAGCCACTGGCCAGCTCCTAAAGCTCGCCTCTCAGGTTACTTCCCTCGAGTATGACCAGCGGGCCCTTGCTCGCTTGAAAGCCAGGAATCCGGACCAGCGGATTACCGCGATCCGCGGAGACGCTTCCGCCCTTCCTTTCGCAGACCAATCCTTCTCTTCGGCGATTGCCATCCTCATGCTGCATCACTTGAAAAGCAGCGAGCTGCAGGATCGCGCCCTCGCGGAGGCCTACCGCGTCCTGCGCCCCGGCGGATCTTTTTTTGTGTTTGAGATTAATGACAGCTGGATGAACCGTCTGACGCATGTGCGCAGCGTCTTCACGCCGCTGATTCCCAGTACATCGTTCGCGCGCCTTACGGCTGCAGGGTTCGCTCGCGTCACCGTGGACTTTCGCACCAGCGGTTTCCGCATTCGCGCGCGCAAAGCGGCCAGCGAACCCGCGAAACCAGATTTGCCCGCCGCGCGTTCAGCGACCGCCTAGCGCCACTCCCAGTTCGCTCCGCGTCTGGATCACCCGCAGGATCGCATCCCGCGAAACAATCCCCACGATGTGCGCCGATCCGTCTTCTCCGTGGCTCACCACCGGCATCTGGTTGATGTCGGCGGCCATCAAGCGCTCCAGTAGCCGCTGCAGGGGCTCTTCCGGCGCGGCCCAGATGATTTTGTCTCGCGGCACCATCACCGCCTGCACCGAGTTCATGTTCCATTCGTCTCGCGGCACCTGGTTTAGCGCCGCCACGTTCATCAAGCCGGATAAGCGGTCGCCCATCGTCACGATGTGCACGCGCCGCCCCGTGCGCAGCGCCTCGTTGCTGTATTCTTCCAGGCTCATGTTCCCGGGAATTGTGGGAACCTCCTGGCTCATTACGTCGGCCGCTCGCAACCCCGCCAGCGACTCGCGAATGGTCACCTGCGCCACGCTCATTTGCGCTGCATTCAGCAGATACAGTCCAATGAGCACGAACCAGATGTTGTCATACTGTTTGGTGAACAACGAGCCCAATCCATACGCGATCAGCCCGTAGGCGATGAGCTTGCCGCTGCCTCCCGCCACCCGTGTCGCGCGCGTGAAATCCTTCGTCGCGCCCCACACGATCGCCCGGAAGATGCGTCCACCATCCAGTGGAAATCCCGGCAGCAGATTAAATACCGCCAGAATGGCGTTTGCCCAGCCCAGATATTCCAGCGGCGCGCGGATCAGTTCGTATTTCGTAAAGAGCAGGCTCAGCAGATAAAACCCAGCTCCCAGAACTCCGCTGGCCACCGGCCCCGCCAGCGCGATGTTGAACTCTTGAATGGCCTTTGAGGGGTCGCGGCTGATCCGCGCCAACCCGCCAAAGATAAACAGGGTAATCGAGAGAACCTTGATCTTGTACGCCTGTGCGACCACGCTGTGCGACAGCTCGTGAAGCACCACCGAGGTGAAAAACAGCAGGCTCGTTAGCACGCCCACCGTCCAGCTTTCCGCCTGCGTCCAGTTTTTGTATTGCGCCGCGAACTGCTGGGACAACAGAAAGCAAAACGCCCCGAAGATCAGGACCCAGCTGAAGTCCACGAAAATGGGTATCCCCAAAATGCGGCCGACGCGAATCCCTTGTGCTTGAGACATTTCCTTTTATCGTACCGCAAATCTTCGCGGCCCGTCCCGGCTAACCGCCGCTTCGCTGTGCGCTTCGGCTCTCTCCGTTCGGCATTTTCCCAGGAAACACCCACTCTGATTTTCGATGAGATCCTTTTAATTTCGTTTTATCCGTGCCCTGGAGGTGGCCGGGGCAACTCCCTGAATGATTGCGGCTTGCCATACACGCCGTGTCTCTGCATCCACATCTTTCATTCGCAACCCCATTGCTAACCCCTTTCTTTTGAGTGCGTTAAATTTGGTCGCCAAACTGCCATTCCTCCAGGCGACGCGGTACACAGCCCAGCGTTCCGAGGAGATCACACATGGAAACGATGCTTGGATTCGCGGGACTCGCAGTGATGACGCTCCTGGCGTTATTCGCGGCGCTCGCACTCGAAAGCGCGTTGCTCTACGCCATGCTTCGGCTGATGCAGCCCGCCGCCGCTGGCCGCCGCCCCGCTCGCTTGGAAATGGCAAGGGGCACGCGCTTCATTGCCCGCGCGTTTGAAACCAGGCGCTAGCCGCGCCGAAAGCTTCCGGCAAATGTCTGAACGAGGTTCCGCCCCGGGGCGAATTGCCCCCTCGCAGGCCTGCCGGAGAAGGGAAGAGAGGACAAGCTCATGTTGGCACTGAAATACTTGCTCACACTCCTTGGTGTTGGATTGTTCAGCAGCGCCGGGATTCTGGTCATCTACGACATCTACATGGCGGCACGGCTCCGGTGGCTCCTGGAGCAGGCCAGCGTGGAACCCGGCTCGGAGGCGGCGCTGAGCAAGCCCCCGCGCCCTTCCCAGCCGGTGCGGTGGCGCCTTGCGCTGCAGCTCGCGGCGGCCGCCATCGCGCCGGTGCTTTTCGCGGAGAGCATGGTGGTGGTTCCGGACGGCTCCGCAGGCATTCGCGTCAGCCAAATCTCCGGCGCCCGCACCGATACGTTGTATCCCGGCGCGCACCTGGTTGTGCCGTTGGTCGATAGCGTCGCGCTCTACGACACTCGAGAACAGGTTTACACTACCGCCTCGGCCACCGGCGCAAAAGGCGCCAACGAGGTCCTCACCGTCCAAGCCCGCGAAGGGCTCAACATTGGCATTTCCGTCAGCGTGCGCTACCGCCTTGATCCCTCGAAGCTCTACAGCATCCACCAGAATTTGCCGCCCGCCGTCGGTGATCAGGTCGTCGGTCCGGTCGTCTCTTCCACTTACCGTCAGCTCGCGCCCAACTACATGACTCGCGAAATCTTCGCCGTGAAGCGCGAAGAACTCCGCAACCAGGCTGCCCAAATGATCACAGCCCGGCTCTCCTCCGATGGCATCGTCGTCCGCGAAGTTCTCCTGCGCGACATTCAGTTGCCCGCCGAATATGCCCGCGGCCTCGAAGGCCTGCTGCTCAAGGAGCAGGAAGACGAACGCCTCGGCACCGAACAGGACATCAAGGCCAAGGAAGTAAAAATCGCCGAACTCGAAGCCGACGCCCAAAAAGCTCGCGACATCAAGCAGGCCGAAGCGCAGGCCCAGGTCCGCGTCCTGCAAGCGAAGGCCGAATCCGACGCCATGCAGTACACCCTGCCGCTCAAGCAGAAACAAATCGAGCAGACCAAGCTCGAAGCCCAGGCCCGCAAAGAGGCCACGCTGCAAAACGCCGAAGCCGCCGCACAGGCCAAGATCATTGACAGCAAGGCGGAAGTCGAACGCCAGCGCAATCTCACCGACGCCGAGGCCAACCACATCCGCGTGACCGCCGCCGCCGATGCCGAGCGCATGCGCTTCGAGGCCACCATCCTTAAACAGAATCCGCTGCTCATCCAGAAGATCATCGCCGAGCGCTTGTCCGACAAGCTGCAGATCATGATGGTCCCCATGGACGGCAAGAATTTCTTCGCCGCCGACGTGCTGCGCTCCGCGTTCCAGAACAACAACCCGGCCGGCGGCAACAATTCCGGGCCTTCGAATGACGACGATTCCGAAGATCCCACGCCAGCGCCCAACGCCATGGCGCGGCGGAATCAGGGTCGCCGCCCGTAACGATTTTCGGCGAGGCGGCAGAGCAAGGCCGCCTCGCCGGAACGCCGGCCAATACCCCTGTGGGTGGCCCGGATCGCGTCGCTGGAGGAGATGCCGTGAGCAAAAAGACAAGCACCGCCGCGCTTGATTCCTTTCGCCAACGGCACCTCTCTCTCCGGCGCCGCGCTCCGCGCCACCCGGCCGGCGGAAATCGAGGGAGCAGCGAAGTAAAGACCCAACGAGGCAAGGAGGCGGCAGGGGCTTTTCGTCAAGCACGGATCGTAGTTCGCACAGAGGACATCATGAACGCCAACGCCACCAACGGAAACGCACGCACCATTCGCCAGATTCTGCCCGTGATTTTGCGGGTCACCTGTTTCCTGGTGCTCTGGACGCTGGGCGCCTCCACGATGACCGTCGTGGAAGCCCGCTCGAAGTCCGCAGAACGCCGCCAGGTGAAGCAGCTTCCCGTAAATCACGCTCGGATCGAAAATTTGCAGCGATGGGTCAACGCCGGCCACGACACCTGGTGCCGCGACCCCAAATCCGTTGCCCTAGCTACGGTTCGCGGAATTTCTTCCGAATTCGCAAACTACGATTTCGAGCTTGCTTCGCTCTCGACCTCGGATACGCGGCCTTCCGCGACGAAAGCCGTCTACACCTTTCATTCACTTGACGGCCACTCTTTCTATCGCATCACCCTGCGCCGCTTCGGCTGGCAGATCAAGGCGGCAGGCTCCCCTGGCAGCCGCGTGTGGGTCCCCGTTCGCGCCGAAACGATCACCCGCGACTCCCTCAACTGAGCCCCGCATGAGTTCCACTACACAGACAAAACAAAGCAACCTTCTCCTGACCAGCCGGGCGGACCTGACCAATCCGCCCGGCACCTTTTTCCGATGCGCTGCCGCTAGACGCCTGATGAATCGCAGCAGGGCAATTCGAATCGAGCGCTCAGGAGTTGTCGCACACGAAAGAGACTCAAGGAAGGGTGATAGCATCTAGAGGAACCTGGAGAGGTGAAACTTGCGGCGGATTAAGGTCGGAATAGTCTTGTCGTTCTTGGCACTGGGCGCGGAAACCGCCCGCGCGGAAACTCCTTCCTGCGCCGATTTGCGCGCGCAGAAAGAGAAGGTCTATGGCTTTCGCACCTCCCAGCTTTCCGAAGAGCAGTTCGACGCCAAGAGTAAAGAAATAGATGCGTACTGGAAACAGTTTCAGCCGATCAATCCCGAGAGCCTGCGCTGCGTCAGGGGCATGCTGGCCGCCGAAAAAACCGATCATCTCTTTCAATTCGATGCCGCCTCGTTCCTGTTCCAGGTGGACAAAACCCCAGACTCGCTGAACCTCATCCGCGACGCGCTCGCCCAAGCCGATTTTCAGGAAACCGACCCGGCCAATTACTTGTCCCTCGCGTTGGAACTCGGACAGCGCGGCGTGGACATCCAGACTCTTGCGGCAAGAATTCTTCAATACCCCACCGCTGTCATACATGTTTCCGAGCACGCGCTCGATCTGGACTCCGATAGCGCCGCCCTGTTTCTCTACGGCAGTATGGATCCCACTAATGCCAGCCGGGCCCTGGCAACAAAGCTCGATGCGCCGGAGGCCTTCATCCGTGCCGCAGCCGCTCACCTCCTCGCCGAACAGATGACCGAAGACTCCTTTCGTACCTTGAACACCTGGAAAGGCCTCGCCGAGATCAAGGAAGACTATCGCCGGAACGACATTCACGCCGTGATGACCTATGAACCGGTGGACCCGGCGGGCCTCGGCAACCCTAAATGGACTCGCGACCAGGTGCTCCAGATCATCGCCGCCATGCCACACACCCGCAAAGAGTTCGATCGCATGATGAGCACCAAAGGCGCGGAGTTCGACCACGAAATGCGTGAGAAAAAAGCCACCCAGGAGGAACTTGCCAAAGCCGTCGCCGAGGGCGAGCCCATCTACGGCATCGCCGATCATACCGATTTTCAAAACAGCGCCGTGGCTACGCTAAAAGCGGACGATTTTGACACCATCCGGCAGGCGCGGCGCAGGTCGCTTTATGACGTGTCGGACGAAAGCCTCTCCGAGTATCTGGCCTACACGCAGATCATGATTCGCATGTTGAACCATCTGGATCTTTACAAGGATTACCGGACGCACTGACAGGAAATCGGACCGCGTCGCGCGGCGGAGTGAGCGTGCTATTTTCGGCGGTACAATCTACATCGGCCAGTCCTGCAACCCTTTTTGTGGGAAGGGCCTTGCTCCTGGCAGTCGTCATCGCGGGCCTAATTCTGTCAGGCCGTCACGCAAGTGCCGGCAGCAACGCCCAACAGGAAGCGGCGCAGCGGCTGGCGCAGCGCATCGCCTCCATCCCCGGTATCCGCGGGCCTTTTCATCTCGACTGGCATCCCGACGACGCTTGGACGCAAGCCGAAGGGGAGCGTTGGCTGGACCTATTGCGAGGGGAGCTGGAGAAGCACTCAGTCGACCTCACGGACGACGCCAACGCTCTCGCACTCGCAGTCTACGCAGTGCAGACTCCTGCCCAGGTTGTGTTCACCGCCAGAGTGCCCATCGGCGATCGCGACGAAATCCGCATCCTCTCTGTCGCGCGCGCGTCCCTTCCTCCCGCGGAATTGCCCGTCGCTCCCGTGCGTCTCGACCGCCAGATGATCTACTCGAGCCCTGATCGCATTCTCGATGCGTCCTCCCTTTGGAACGGCGCCGAAGGGGGATTGAGCGTTCTCCTCTACAAGAACTACGAGGTCGTGGCGCAGCGCCTCGATGCCCAGGGCAAGCTCCAGCAAACCATTCCACTGACAGCCGCCGCGCTCAAGCCCACGCGGGACCCCCGCGGCGAGATCAACCCAAACGGCAACATGGTCTCGGCGCAACTCTGGGGCAAATCATGCGATTTCTCCTGGGAGGCCCCCGGCGACGTGAAGTGTCACACAGACAAACTCGTGGCAGCTTCCGCGAATTCCCCCTGGCGCGGCCCAACGCTGCTTACTTCGCCCTGCGATGGAAGCGGCTGGAGGTTAGTGGGCAGCGACACGGAATCCAACGCGCGTGCCATGTTGGAAGTCGTGCCCGAAGGTGCCTCTCGCGAGAGCAGTTCGGCCGTGCTCAGTGAATTTCCGGGCCCCATCCTCAATATCAATGGAGAACAAAATCCCGGCAGCGCGCTCGTGGCAGCGCGAAATCTGCGCACAGGAAATTATGAAATCTACAATATTACGCTGGCTTGCGGCGACTAGCGCGGCTCTCATCGCCTGCCTGAGCGGCGCAGTGGCCTTCGCCCACCCCCGCTATGGCGGAACGCTGCATGTCAAACTCCGCGCTTCCAGTGTTTCGCTCGACCCGCGCGAATGGGTGCCCGGTTCGCCGGCCTCCGCCGACGGCGAAAAATTGGCCGCCCTCGTCTACGACCGCCTGGTGACGCTCGACGATTACGGGAAATTTCAACCCGCACTTGCCACCGAGTGGACCCGCGACGCGTCCTTCAGAATATGGCAATTTAAATTGCGAGCAGGCGTCCGCTTTTCGGACGGCTCGTTCCTCACCTCCTCGCAAGTCGTCGCTGCGTTGCAATCCAATTGGGACAAGGGTTTCGACGTAGTGCCCAGCGAAGGCGGAATCATCATTCATGCGCCACGGCCAGCTCCGGATCTCCTCGAACAATTGGCCTCCGGCAGAAAGTTCATCTATCGCGTCCAGCCCGACGGCACTCTGCTAGGCACCGGTCCGTTTCGTATAGCGGAGTCCACCGCCGCGGCCCCGTCCGAAGCCAATCCCCTCGCCACCAAACCCGCCAAGCTTCTACTGCAAGCCAACGAAAACTGCTGGGCAGGACGCCCCTTTGTGGATCAGGTCGAAGTCACGCTCGGCGAACCCGCCTTACGGCAACTCTTCGACCTGCAAATCGGCAAGGCCGACATTGCGGAGATCCCTCCCGATCTCGTTCGCAAGGGGCGGCAGGAAGGCCTGCGCATCTGGAACTCCGCGCCGGTCACTCTAGTCGCACTTCGTTTTGACGATCCCCTTATGGCACCGGCTTCCGACTCCCTTCGCGAGGCGCTCTGGCTGGCCATGGACCGCGACACGATGGCTAACGTGTTGCTGCAAAGGCAAGCCCTGCCAGCAGCCGCCCTTTTGCCGCAGTGGCTTACGGGATATGCTTTTCTCTTCGAGAGTCCTATGAATCTGGATCGCGCCAAACAGCTTCGTGCCGAGTTTCCGTCCGGTGCTCCGGGCACCACGCAGCCATTGCGATTGCGGGTCGAAGTCTCCGGAGATCTCTTCAAGGTGATGGGGGAACGCGTCGCCGTGAATGCGCGGCAAGCCAATCTCACGGTCCAAATGGCCTCGCCGTCCAATGCGAACTCAGCCACGCCGGCCGCCAGCATGCACCTCTTTGCCTGGCACTATGACTTACTCTCACCGCGTGCCGAACTCGAAACTATGCTCACGAAGATGCTGCACTCTGCCGAATTGCCCGCCAACGCAAACGATCCCGAACAGCTTTACTCACGGGAACAGCGCCTGCTGCAGGAACGTCGGATCCTCCCGCTCGTCCTGCTGCCGGACTTCGTCGGCATCCGCAACACCGTTCACAATTGGAACGCATCGCCGTGGGGCGACTGGCGCCTCGCCGATGTGTGGCTCGAAGCCGACGACACTTCTTCCTCGAAAGCCGCGAACGGCGCGCATAAATCGAATTCCACCGCACGCATTCCGGGAGCCAACCCATGACCTTTCGCACCAAAGTCTTTCTGATTTTCCTGATCACCGTCCTTGCCTCGGTGTCGCTGGTGGCCTATGGCGTCACGCACTACACGCAGCGCGCGTTCGAACAACTGGACGCGCAGCGCACCCAGGCGCTTGGGGTTCAGTTCAAAAAAGAATTTGAGCAGCGCGGCGAAATGGTCGTCCAGCAGGTGGAAAACATCACGAACGCCGACGTCACCGTGCGCATGGTTCTCGATCTCGCGCGTCCCAATGCCGACGCCTCGCTCTACCTGCATGACGCTAACGGCTCCGCCCAAAGCCACAATCTCGATTTCGTCGAGTTCGTGAACTCCGACGGCACGCTCATTTCCTCCGCACAGTATCCCGCGCGCGTCGGCTACAAAAACGACTGGGTCACCACCAACAAAAACTGGGACGCAACTGGCGCGTTCCTCAAGCGCGAAGAATTGCCCGACAGTGTTGCGCTTTCCCTGACCGCTGTCCGCACGCAGACGGTCGGCGACAAAACCATCTACATCATTGGTGGCCGGCGTCTCGATAAGAATTTCCTCGCCACACTTGAATTGCCTTCCGGCATGCGCGCTTTGCTCTACAGCAACCTCGATCCTGGTTTTATTGCTACCTCCCTTACCGACGCCCAGGGCGCTGTGCCGCAAGCGGAAGCCTTTCAGCCCCTCATTGACCAGATCCAAAAGCATCCGCAGGATATGGTGAAAACCATCACCTGGAACAACGATCCGGCCAGTGCGGAAACTTTTCATGCTACGCCTCTCCGTGGACGCAATGGCGAACTCCTCGGTGTTCTGCTCCTTGGAAGTTCCGCCCGCGAGTTCGTCCTCCTTCAACGCGAAATTCTGAAAATCGCAGCCGCCGTTGCTCTTGCCGCTCTCTTCATCGGCTTGTTGGTCAGTTGGTGGGTCTCCCGCCGCATCACCCGCCCCGTCGAAGAGCTCGCTAACGGCGCTCGCGACGTCGCCTCCGGCCGCTGGGACACCAAAATTGACGTGAAAGGCAGCGACGAAATCGGCCAGCTCGCCAACGCGTTCAATGAAATGACGGGAACGCTGGCCGCCCAAAAGGAAAAGCTCGTGCAAACCGAACGCGTTGCGGCATGGCGCGAACTTGCACGCCGTCTCGCCCACGAACTGCGCAATCCGCTCTTCCCGCTGCAAATCACCGTCGAAAATTTGCAGCGCGCTCGCAATCTCGGTCCGCAGCAGTTTCAGGAGGTGTTCAGCGAAGCCACCGCCACCTTGAAAGCCGAGCTCGCCAACCTCAACACGATTGTCGGCCGTTTCAGCGACTTCTCGAAAATGCCCACGCCGGAATTTTCCAAGGTCAGCGTCAACGAAACCTTGCGCGACGCCGTGCGCCTCTTTGAACCGCAGTTCACCGCCGTTGGCAAGCCCAGCATCACCACTGAATACTTCCTCAGCGAGGCGTTGCCTGAAATTGACGCCGATCCCGATCTCCTCCACAAGGCCTTCCAGAATCTGGTGCTCAATGCCATGGACGCCATGCCCGCCGGCGGCACGCTTTTGCTCCGCAGCAGCGATGCCGGCGAATCCGTCCGCGTCGAGGTATCCGACACCGGCAAAGGACTCACGCCGGAAGAATGCTCGCGCCTCTTCACGCCCTACTACACCACCAAGCAGCTGGGCACCGGCCTCGGTCTGGCCATCGTTCAGTCCGTCGTCAGCGACCACCACGGCACCATTTCTGTGTCCAGCGATGAGGGCCATGGCACCACCTTCCGCATCGAATTGCCCAAGCACCAAAGCGGCGCGGCTATCAAGCCCAAGCAGCAACCCGCGCCGCCCGAGCCGCTCTCCGAGCGCGCCGCCACCGCCACCGACTGACGGCGGGTTTTGCAGCGGGCGCCTTCTGAGGCGGGCGGGCTTTCGGTTCGAATGCTGCGGCCACCTTTAGGCCGCCAGGGATACCGGTCCCGCGCTAGAGAGGATGGAAAGATATTCCGTGCCCCGCAAAGCCAATCTGCTTCTCATAGACGATGACCCCAACACCCTGGCGTCGCTCGCCCGGGCCTTTCGCCTTGCGGGACACGAGGCCACCGTCTGCGACAACGCCGCGCGCGCCCTCGAACTCGTCCAAAACGACCGCTTTGACCTCATCCTCTCCGACGTGGTCATGCCCGGCAAAACCGGCCTAGAACTCCTCGAAGAACTCAAGAAATCCGGGGTGGCGACCCCCATCGTTCTCATTTCCGGCCAGGCCAATATCGAAATGGCCGTGAAAGCCACTCGTCTCGGCGCTCTCGATTTCCTCGAAAAGCCGCTGACCACAGACAAACTTCTGCTCACCGTCGAAAACGCCCTGAAGCTCTCTCGCCTCGAAGACGAAAACCGCGAACTCCGCCACCGGCTCGGCAAGCACGAACTCGTCGGCTCCGGGCCGCCAATGCAAAAGCTCATCGCCCAGATCGACCGCGTCGCCGCCAGCGAAACCCGCGTCTGCATCCTCGGGGAAACCGGCACCGGCAAGGAACTCGTGGCCCGCGCCATCCACGAAAAATCGCCGCGCCACGAAAATGCTTTCATCACCCTGAATTGCGCGGCGGTCCCCGCCGAACTCATCGAGTCCGAGCTCTTCGGCCACGAAAAGGGTTCCTTCACCGGCGCTGCCACACGCCACGCCGGCAAATTCGAACAGGCCGAGGGCGGCACGCTCTTCCTCGACGAAATCGGCGACATGCCCGTCTCTATGCAGGCCAAGCTCCTGCGGGTCCTCGAGGAAGGCGAAGTCGAGCGTGTCGGCAGCGAGAAGCCCATCAAGGTTAATGTCCGCGTCCTCGTCGCCACGCATCGCAATCTCGAGGATCTCGTCAAGAAAAACGAATTCCGCCGCGACCTGTTCCACCGCATTTATGTTTTTCCACTCCTCCTTCCGCCCCTGCGCGAACGCCCCGAGGATTTTCCGGATCTCGTCTCCCATTTCGCCCGCCAAATCGCCGCGCAAAACGGGTGGAAGGAAAAGCTTTTTCCGCCGGACGCCATCGCCGCGCTCCGCCAGTATTCCTGGCCCGGCAACGTTCGTGAATTGCGCAACATCGTCGAGCGCCTCGTGCTCCTCGCCGCCGATGACGCCATCACCGTGGATGAAGTGCGCCTGGTTCTGCCTGGCGGTGAAACGCCGGCATCCGGCGGCACGGGCGAAACGGGGCTGGGAACTCTACTGCAACGCACGGAAGCCTTCGAGCGCGAAGTCCTCCTCGGCGAACTTCGCCGCCACAACTTCCATATGACCAACGTCGCCCGTGCCCTCGGCTTGGAACGTAGCCATCTCTATAAGAAATGCCAGCAACTCGGCATCGACTTGCAATCGCTCCGCAAACCCGAGTAAGAATTTCTCGGGCAAATCGCGCCCTGCCCGGAGATTCCTTCATATCCTATTAAAAATAAAAATCTTATATTGACATTCGATTTTGCTTGACAAATTGCATATTGCAATATACAAATTGCATATCGCAATACTTGCGAAAGGCCACCCTCCATGACTCTCGGCGACAAACTCCGCTCCTTACGCGCAATCGAGGGTTCTCTCCGCGGCTTGGGCCGCCCCATGACCCAGTCGGAATTGGCCGAAGCCATGAAGACGGAGCTCGGCCAGGGCCTGAGCCAAGCCTATGTCTCCCAGATCGAGAGCGGTGCGCGGCCGCACATGACCAACACCTCGCGCGAACTGCTGGCGCGGTTCTTCCGCGTCTTCCCGGGCTTCCTCGTGGACGATCCGGAAGGTTATTCCCGCGAGCTGCAATCGGCCTTGCGCATGGCGGATTCCACCGTGGACGCGTGGCTCTACGCCGGGGCGGATCAATTCAGCGGGGATAGCGAGCTCGAATCGGCGTTGCTGGCCATCGCGGAGCAACCTGATTCCCGCTCCCCTTTGCTTTTGCTGGCGGAGATTCTTCGCACGCCCGGCTTGGCCGATCGGCTCGGCGAAGTCCTGCGGCCCGTGGGGGTGACGGGCTCGAGCCATCCGCCGCCTCAGTCACGCAACTAGTTTCCGCATTTCCAGGTCCCGATCGACTGAACGGCGTCGCCCCGCCAAGGCCGAACGTCCGCTCTGCGAGGTGACGTATGACTTGGTCCGACTTTTATCTCTTCTGTTTTCTGGTTGGCGTGCTCCTCAGCGTTTTTTCGTTTCTGGCGGGCGCCATCCATCTGCATCTTCCGTTCAAGATGCATTTGCATCTTCACGGGCAACATGGTGCCGGTCATGCCGGCAGTTCTCACATTTCGTGGTTCAACGCGTCCACAGGCATGGCGTTTCTTGCCTGGTTCGGCGGAGTCGGCTACCTGATGACGAAGTATTCGCACCTGGAAACGCTTCTGATTGTGGCTGCCGCAACCGGATCCGGGGCGTTTGCCGGCTGGATCGTCTTGCGATTTCTTCTCAAGCTTGTCGGCACCTCGGACAAGCCGCTGCATGACGAAGAACGGCGGGTCATCGGCTCCATCGGGACCGTCAGTTTGACCATCCGCGAGAATGGCACCGGCGAGATTATTTTCCCGCTCGGTGGTGGCAGGCGCTGCTCCGGGGCCCGGGCTGAAAACGGCGAGCCGATCGAAAAAGGCGCTGAAGTCGTGATCGAGCGCTATGAGAAGGGCATCGCTTATGTGAAGCGGTGGGAAGAATTTATGAAGTCATGAGTTTTGGAACCGTGAGCGTTGCGGAACGGTCGGAACGGTTCAAGAAGAGGAGGGAGTTATGTTCGGGTTGCCTATGAATGTGGTGATCGCTGCAGGAATTCTGGTCGTCGTCATCCTCATGCTGATGATGGTGATTGCCAGGATGTATCGGAAGGCCGGGCCGCACGAAGCGCTGATTGTCTATGGCCTGGGTGGAACCAATGTCTACACCGGGAAAGGCACAGTGATTTTTCCCATGGTGCAGACTTGCAAAGAGCTCTCGCTGGAGTTGATGTCGTTTGACGTCGCACCGCAGCAGAGTCTCTACACGAAGCAGGGCGTTGCCGTCACCGTGGAAGCGGTGGCGCAAATCAAGGTAAAGAGCGATCGGGAGTCTATCCTCACTTCCGCGGAGCAGTTCCTGACCAAGCGCCCGGAACAGCGCGAAGGCCTCATTCGCCTGGTCATGGAAGGCCACCTCCGCGGCATCATCGGCCAGCTCACCGTGGAGCAAATCGTCAAAGAGCCCGAGATGGTCGGCGGACACATGCGCTCCACCTGTGCCGACGACATGAGCAAGATGGGTCTCGAAGTCGTGAGCTTCACCATCAAGGAGGTTCGCGACAAAAACGAGTACATCACCAACATGGGCCGCCCGGACATCGCCCGCATCAAGCGCGATGCCGAAGTGGCCGCCGCCGAAGCCGATCGCGACATCGCCATCAAGCGCGCCGAAGCCACCCGCGCTTCCGCGATTGCCAAGGCTCAGGCCGACCAGGAACGCGTCGCCGCGGAAACCGCCTCGATGGCTAAGCAGGCCGAAGCCGAGCGCGATCTGGACATCAAGAAAGCCAACTACCTCGAAACCAGCAAAAAGGCCCAGGCGCAAGCCGACAAAGCCTATGAAATCGAAACCAACCGTCAGCAGCAGACCGTGATGCTCGAGCAGGTGCGCATCCAGCAGGTGGAACGCGAAGCGCAAGTGAAGGTGCAGGATGCCGAGATCAATCGCCGCGAACGCGAACTGGTCGCTACCGTCCTCAAACAGGCAGAGATCGAGCGCCAGCGCATCGAAACGCTCGCCAATGCCGAACGCCAGCGTCTGATCTCCGAAGCCGAAGGCCGTGCGTCTTCCATTCGCGCGCAGGGTGAAGCGGAAGCCGAGATCATCTTCAAGAAGGGCGAAGCCGAAGCCAAGGCGATGAACGTCAAGGCGGAGGCCTTTCAGGAGTACAACCAGGCTGCCGTCGTCGACAAACTCATCACCAGCCTGCCGGATGTGGTCCGTGCGCTCAGTGAACCTCTCAGCAAGGTGGACAAGGTCACCATCGTCTCCACCGGCAATGGCGACGCCGCGGGCGCCTACAAACTCACCGGTGACGTGACGAAGATTGCGGCGCAAGTCCCCGCGCTCTTCGAAGCGCTCTCTGGCATGCAGATGTCCGATCTGCTCGGCAAGGTCCGCCTGATTGGCGACAAGTCGCCCAAGCCGGATCAGTCGGCGAAGTCCTGAACCCATTCCGCCGGAGCGCTCCGTAGGGAGCGCCCGGCGCTGTAGCGGCCGGCTTTAGACCGGCCAGGCAGCACGGGCTCTAGCTTGTGCCGCCAAACGGAGTTCCGCAGCGGTCAGTAAGGGAGGAGTGTCATGGAGGGAAAGGTCATGAGTCTCACCTTGCAGCAAAAGCGCGGCCTGTTCTGGACGTTGGGCATCGTCACGATGGCAACGCTCGCCAGCCTTGCCTGGCATCAGGTCCACGTGCTGCTCACGCACTGTCTTTCGCTGTTCTGATTCTTTGCCTTATGTGGCGGCCGCCTCTGGCTGCTTGTGGGGAAGGAGGCAGGCGCCTTTTGATCAACCGAAACCATCGCGAGTGGTCGAGGTCGCAGTCACGAGCAATTCGAAAGGAGCAATATCATGGGACTTTTAGAACGCGTCAGCACCTTAATTCGGGCGAATCTCAACGATATGGTTGATCGTGCCGAGGATCCCGAAAAAATGATCAAGCAGGTCATCCTCGACATGGAGAACCAATACCTGCAGGTCAAAACGCAGGTCGCTGTTTCCATCGCCGATCAGCACATCCTCGAGAAGAAGCAGCGCGAACAGGAAGACACCGCCAAGGACTGGATGCGCAAGGCCGAAGTGGCCGTCGAGAAAACACAGGACGACCTCGCCCGTGCTGCGCTCGACCGCTACCAGACCGCCCAGCGCCTCGCCCAAAGCTTCCAGGAACAGGTCAACGACCAGAAAGCGCAGGTGGAGACCTTGAAGAACGCACTCGTGAAGCTCGAACAAAAGCTGGACGAAGCCAAGTCCAAGCGCGAAGTCCTGCTGGCCCGCCATCGCCGCAGCATCGCGCTCGATAAAGCCGCCAAGGCGCAGGTCGCGATCGGCGAAGGCTCCAAGAGCGCCACCTTCGATCGTCTGAAGGATCGCGTGCACCACACCGAAGCCACGGCATCGGCGGAAGTGGACCTGCTTAACGACGACGTTGCCGAAAAGCTCAACCGTCTCGATCGCGACACCGAGGTCGAGCGGCTCCTTAACGACCTCAAGGCCCGCAAGGGCCTCCCGGCCTGACTCGGAAGAACCACCTTTTAGAATGGTGACTTGAATAGCAGGAATTGTAGGATTCGCAGGGTAACGCCAACTCCAGCCGAGAGGAGAAATGCCGTGAGCGGTTCGACTCCATGTACTTCCTCGAACACCATCATTACTACGGCAATCCAGGCGAGGCCAGCCGCAAGCGCACCAATAATTGGCACTGCGAGAACGATGAACACAATGGAAGCCAGCAATAAGGGCCTAATCACCTGCACGAAGTGACCGTCACCGGCGCAAAACCACTTGGCCAATAGGTGGCAAAGGCCGATGTGCAGTAAGCCCAGCACGGCCTGGTAGGCAAGCAAAATCAACAGCGTGATTAGGCCGCCGACGCCCGAAAAATATCTCGCTAGGGACGGCACGTATAGAGACATCAACAATGTAGGCAAAGCGTTGGAGACCGCCCAGATAAAAATACCGTACGGTAACTCCCGTGTGTCGTCCTTGATGCGACTGATTGCCAGATTATCCCAACGAACAATCCTCAGTGCTTCTAGTGTGTAGTGAAGGAGAGTAAAGCCTTTTGTGGCGAGATGGTTTCCTGCCCGATGGCAGGGCCTGGACACGAAGGTCTGACGAGGAATTCCTGACCACAGACTTCGCAGTACATATCTCCACCAGATTCCCGCTGAAGAATGGCAAACTCTATCACACAGTCACACTTGCCCGAAGGGGTACGATGTGCAGGGGCTGCACAGAATATGGGGACATGTAAGAATGCTGTTGATGGATCCGTGGATGATAGGCGTGCCCCTTGCCGCGGCCGCCGGCCTAGCGGGAATGACGGCCTACGGCGCGGTGTATCCGCAGGCGCAGTTGTTTGGCGCGACGGTATGCCGCACGCGTTCGGCCAAGCAACTCGCGCTCACTTTTGACGACGGCCCGAATCCGGCCGTAACTCCGCGACTTCTCGACCTGCTGGCAATGCACAATGCCAGGGCCACATTTTTTCTGGTCGGCAAGTTCGTCCGCGAATGTCCCGATCTAGCCAAGGAAATCGTCGCTCGCGGCCACCTGATCGGCAATCACACCGATACCCATCCGAATCTCTTCTTCTGCGGTCCCCAGGAAACGCATGAGGAACTTCTTCGTTGCCAGGAGGCGATTCATCGCGTGACCTGGGCGGCTCCCCGCTGGTTCCGTCCGCCATTCGGTTTTCGCAGCCCCTGGGTCGGCGAAATCGCGCAGCGCCATGGCTTGCGCACCGCCATGTGGACACGCATCCCCGGTGACTGGCGCGCCAAGCCTTCCACCTGGCTGATCGAAAAAATGAAGCCCATCGCCGCCGCCGCGCAGCAAGACATTCCGAAGGCCGCAGAGGGGGCCGCGACTTCCGGCCAGGTTATCTGCCTCCACGACGGCGACTTTCGCCGCCTCAACGGCGATCGCCTCCACACCGTCGGAGCCCTCGCCCATTGGCTGCCTCGCTGGCGCGACCTCGGCCTCGAATTTGTTACAATGGATGGAACTTTGTAGGCAGTCAGTCGAGGGACGATGGACGAACGCAGCTTTTATTCGGAAAAAGAAGAGACCCGCAAGATTAAGCTGGTCTGTCCCAGTTGTCGCGGCGAATTCGAATTTCCCGTCCGCTGGAAAGTTTGCCGCAAGAAAAGGGAACTCCCCCGCAACGCCGGCGAAGAGGACCGCCGCAAGTTTGCCAAAGCCGCGTCCTACATGGTCCGGCTCGACGATCTCGTCGCCTGCTTCAAGTGCCGCAAGCGCTTCGAGCTTACAGGCCAGTCCACTGTCCTGATCAACGACAACCTCGGCGACCCCAACGCCGATCCCGAAAACTTCGGCAACCGGTAACGATCAGCCTCTGCCAGTTGGAGTGCGGGGGCAAAGCCTCCGCTTTTTCCGTCCGTGTTTCGCCTCGATTCACACTGCATCTCGCTAACTTGTTCCTCATCGCTTCGTCGTACTCGCATCTGGTCTTTCTGCGTGACCGCCGTGTCAAAAAAACCGCCAGCGCCAAGCACCCACTCCTGTGCTAAATTCTTGAGTCCTCCAACACCCATTCTTAATTCCGGAGAGTTCATGAAGCCATCGCCGTGCCATCTATGCTGCCTGCTGTCTGCGCTCCTCACTCTCGCGTGCCTCCCCGTCGCCGCTCAACAACTTTCGCCTGAAAAAATGCCACCCGTCCTCCCCTGGTCCCAACAAATTTCCGTCCGCGAAGGCTGGCTCACAAAACACCACGCCCTCCTTCTCCCCATGATGCGCAAGCACAACGTCTCCATGTGGATCGTCGTCAACGAGGAATTCCACAACGATCCGCTCACCGAATATATCGCCCCGCCCCGCATTTACACCGGCAACCGGGACATCTTCGTCTTCGTGGATGCCGGCGACCAGGGTCTGAAAAAATTTGCCGTCACCGGCTACGCGGAAGAAAGTCTCAAGCAATTCTTCGATACGCCCGAGGACCCGCGCCCGCCGAAAGAAGCCCTGAAGGCGCTCTACGACAAATATCAGCCCAAAACGATTGCGCTCGGTATTGACGGCAGCCGCGGCGTCACCCGCAGCCTCACCCTCAGCAGCTACAAATTTCTCGCCGGCGCCATGGGCCCCGGAGCCGAAAAGCACTTCGTCCCCACCGCCGATCTCATCGAGGACTATCTCTCCACGCGTATCCCCGACGAGTTCGACACTTACGCGCAAATGGTCGAAGCCACCGAAATCCTCACGCGTCGCGCCCTCTCCAACGAAGTCATCACGCCCGGGAAAACGCGCGTCGGCGACGTCCGCCGCTGGCTCTACGATCAACTCTGGCAAAACCATTTCACCACCTGGTTCCAGCCTGACGTCCGTCTCCAGCGGCGGGGTCTGACCTCGCAGATGTCGCGCGGCTTCCTGGGTGTCGCGCCGGAAGAATGGGTCATCGAGCGCGGTGACCTGCTGCACATCGATTTTGGGATCACCTACATGGGCCTGAACACCGACTGGCAGAAAATGGCTTACATCCTTAAGGAAGGAGAAAGCGCGCCGCCTCCCGGTCTGATTGCCGCCATGGCCAAAACCAACGCATTGCAGGACGCGGTCACCCGCGCGGCTCGCCCCGGCAAAACCGCCGGCGAAGTTTACCTCGAAGCCATGGCCGAGATGAAAGCCAAAGGCATCGAAGCCCAAATCTACAGCCATCCCATCGGCGCGCAAGGCCACGGCTTGGGACCTTCGATTGATTACCGCTCGGGGGAGCGCAAAGGCATGGAGGCGGAGAAACCCCTCGTGATAGGCACCTATCTATCGGTAGAACTCAACACCGCGTCGGGAATTCCCGAATGGAGCGGCCAAAAAGTCTTCGTGATGGAAGAAGATGACGCCTACCTCACCGAAGAGGGCTACAAATTCTTCCGTCCCCGTCAAACCGCTTTCTATCTCATCCACTAGCAACCATCCCCCAAATCTCGCATGAAGGTCGCAACTTTAGTTCACCTTCAGCCGCGAAGGGCTCCGGCACCAAGAACCACGCTAGAAGGGCGTCGGCCCTTGAGAAATTCCTCGCGGTTTAGATGACCGAAGCTTCTCGCTCTCGCCTAGCTATTGGCTCCCCGAGCGCCCCGCATAGGTATAGACAAATGGCCAGTAACTACTCGTTCCGCTGCAACCGCTGCTCTACCGCTAAATCTCCGGGTACATCTCAAAGAACGCGTCAATCGATTGCCGGAACGTTTCTTCAATCTCTTCCTTGCTGCCCTCGATCAAGTGCATCGCCACTCGCGCCGCTTTCCCGCTTTTCAGCAAAACCGTGGCCTCCTTCACCTCGCCCAGATCGTCCACCGGCAGCAGCCGCATCCCGTACACCAACGCCAATTTCGCCATCGCGTTTCTCCCCTCGGCCCTACAGAAATCTCAGAGTAAGCCGCGCCTCGTGCCCCGTCAAACTCTCGAAAGCCCTTCCACCTCTAGCCACGTGCACGGGGAAGTGCGATGCTCTTAGGCATCCCGGCCCGCCGGGGTCGGCATCCGAAATTCCAGAACCGCACCGTGGAGGGAATCCGGTGAATACCGCCTATCGCATTCAGGCCGCTGCCGCTATTTTCGTTTTCTCGCTTGGCCTCGCGGGCCATGCTTCCGCCCAGGCTCCCGACGGCCCGCAGGCCGATGCCCCGCCTCCGGCTTCGCGTCCGGCTCCTCCGCCTGCGCCGCACGCCTCTAGCGGAAAGATCATCACCGTCCCGGCCGGTTCCCGCGTTGGCGTCATCCTCGAAAATGGAATTTCCACCCGCACCGCCAAACCCGGTGACTCGGTCTACTTCCGTACTTCTTTCCCCATCACCGAAAACAACAAGGTCGTGGTCCCCGTTGGTTCTTACCTGCGTGGCGAGGTCACCGAGTCCAAGCGCCCCGGGCACGTAAAAGGCAAAGGCGAACTCCGCATTCGCCTGAACACGATCATCCTGCCCAATGGCTATACAGTTGATTTGAACGCTGAGCCACACAGCACCGACAGCGACAATGGCACGCAGACGGACTCCGAAGGAAAAATTACCGGCCCCGGCGGCAAGGGCAAAGACGCGCAAACTATCGCCACGACAGCGGCGGCGGGGGCCGGCATCGGGGCCATCGCTGACGGCGGCAAGGGCGCGGGCATCGGTGCGGGCATTGGCGGCCTAGCCGGCCTTGCCGCTGTGCTCCTTTCGCGCGGTCCGGATGCCCAGCTCCCGCGCGGCTCCTCCATGGATCTCGTTCTCGAGCGCGACTTGCATCTTGACGCGGACCAGATCCACTACACCAACGTCGGCCAGGCCGCTCCCGAAGTCATCCAGCAGCCGCAAGCGCAGTGAATCGATAGTTACGAGGTCCGCGTGTGCTGCGTCGCCTGAAAGCGCAGCGGGCTGAACGGCGTCCAATCCACACTGACTTTCTGCTCTGTCAGCCATTCGCGGATCAGCCGCGCGGTGATCGGCGTCAGCAGAATGCCGCTGCGGAAATGTCCCGTGGCGATAAGCAAACCTTCGCAATCCGTCGGCCCAATAATCGGCAAGTGATCCGGCGTGTCCGGGCGCAATCCCGCCCAGGTCTCTTCGATCTTCGCTTTCTCCAGCGCGGGAACCAGCGATACGGCGCCGCTCAGGATTTTCTTCATTCCCCCAGCCGTTACGCTCCGGTCGAAACCCTCGTACTCGATTGTTGCGCCGGCGATAATCCGGCCGTCCTTGCGCGGCACCAGATAGCTGTGGCCGCACCACAAATCTCGTCGCAACGGAATCCCGTGGCAGCGCAACGCCATCATCTGTCCTTTCGCCGGCGTCACCGGAGCGTACTCCGCCGCACCTTCGATTTGCGCGCTGAAACATCCCGCGGCAACGATCGTCCACCGCGCTTCTACGCGGCCGGTCTGCAACTGCAGCCCTTTACATCGGCTGCCCTCCGTCCACAATGCCTTCGCTCCATTGCCGGATGAAATCTCCGCGCCTTTGCGCCGAGCCGCTTCCAGCGTGGCCTCGGTAAACTCGCGGTTATCCAGTGACGCCTCGTCCGGCCGCAAAATAGCCCCGCGAATCTCCGCGGTGAGCTCCGGCTCCAACCGCGAAGCCTGCTCGCTGCTGAGTGCCTCCGCCTGCAATCCCGCGCTCCGGTTTCGCTCCAGCACTTCCGCAATCTCTTCCTTCGCTACGTCTTTCAGGAAAATGTCCAGCGCCCCTTCTTTCCGGTAGCCCACGTCTCTTCCGGCAAGCTCCTCCACGCGGTGAATGAAATCGGGATACGCCCGGGCGCTGGCCAAATTGAGTGGCAGGAGAGAACCAAAGCTGGCGCTCTCCGGCACCGGTGAGATCATGCCTGCGCTGGCCCAGGAAGCTTCGCGCCCCGGCTTCTGCGAGTCGAATACTCCCACTCTCCATCCGGCTTCGGTCAATTCCAAGGCGATCGAAGCGCCGATGATTCCGCCGCCCGCCACAACTGCGTCGTAGTTCTTCATGCGCCTATTTTAGCGCAAGCTTTCCTACGTGGTTGTGATTGGAGGCTGTGCCGGAGAATTATTGCTGCGGGGCAAATTCCTGGGAGAGCACTTCCGCTTTCTTGGCCTGGATGCGCGCGCGCTGCCAGTCGTGGTTCTGAATTGCCTGCCGTGCGCTGTCCACGAAACCGCGAATCTTCGAAGCCAAATCCTGCTGTGTGGCGTTCAGCGTCCGGCCCTGCGTGAGGCTCAAGTTGTGCAGGGCAACATTCAGGCTTTGCTGGGTCGCCACCTTCGCCGCCGCAAGCTGCTGGTCCGTCATCTCGGGCGCGATGATCGGTTCGGCTACTTTCGCCTCCGATTCGGCCTCGCGCGCAGGCACCGCGGCCACTCGCGGCCGTGCGGGGACTCCAGTGGGAACCACGAGTTGGGGAATCGGTTCAGTTTCTTCCGGTAGAATATCCGGTGCATTCTCAATTGCGGCTTGTTCGGCTGGCGGTACCACCGGGTGCAGCAACATCACCGCTCCCAGGCTCGGCGCAGGCTTCTTTTTCGCGGAACACCCCGCACCCAGAATCGCGCAGGCGCACATCAGCGCGAAAATTCCGTTGCCCGGTCGTGCGGTCCGATTTAGTGCCGTGGAAGGGCTCCCCATGCTCACGCCGCGAGCGGCAACTCGATACGAAACGTCGTCCCGCGGCCGACCTCCGACGTAAAGTCTATCGAACCGTTATGAAGCTGCACAATTCGGAAGGTGCTGGCTAGCCCGATTCCGCTTCCGCCCGGCCGCGTCGTGAAAAACAACTGAAACACTTTTTGCCGGTTCTCTGGCAAAATCCCTTTTCCCGTGTCGCCCACCGTGATTTCCGCAATCTCTCCGCGCCGGCTCAGTGTTAATTGCAGTTGCCCACCATTTGGCATTGCCTCCACCGCATTCAACACCAGGTTCAGCACCGCTTGTTTCAGCAGGTCGCGATCCACGAAGACTTCCGGAATGCCGATCGGCAACAGCTGCGCCACCTGCACATTCGCCTTCTGCAGTTGCGGTTTGGCCACCTCCAGCACATCGCGCAACAGGTCGGCCAATTGTGTCGGTTCCAGCCGCACATCCATGGGCTTCGAGAAATCCAGGAAGCGCTTCACCACCGCGTCCAGCCGGTCAATCTCCGTGTCCAGCACATGCACGGCTTGCAGTGCCGCCCCGTCCGCATCCCCCGGCAACGATTCCTTCAGATTCTCCAGCCAGAGCCGCATCGAATTCAGAGGATTCTTCACCTCGTGCGCCACGCCGGCCGTGATTCGCCCCACCGCCGCTAGGCGTTCGCTCACCTGCAGCTGCGTGTTGATACTCTCCAGTGAATCCAGGTCCCGCAGCGTCACCATTGCGCCCATACGCTCGCCTGCTCCCTGAATTTCCTGGACGCTAACTCCCACCCGCTTGCGTCCCTCGACGGTGTCCACTTCCGTTTCCGAAGCGATTTCCGTGAATTGTTCTCCATCCAGATGCAGCGCTTCAAACAGCGGATGTCCCGGCGGAAAAATATCCGTCACGCGCCGCCCCAGAAACTCTGCCGCGGGCGCTCCCAGGAATTTTTCGGCCGCCGGGCTGATCATCACGGCTCGCGCATCTTTGGTGAAAAGTAACAAGCCGTCTTCCAGGCCGGCCATCACCGAATTCATGTTGTCCCGCAGAGAACTGAAGATCTCGTGCACGCCGCGCAGTTGCTGGCTCACCTGCTGAATCTTCCGCCGCACCTGCCCAAATTCGTCGGAACTTCCCGCCAGCTCTTTGCTCACGGCTACCGGGGTGTCGTACACCCCGGCCGATATGCGTTCCAATTGCGCCAGGATGTCACGGATTGGCGAGAGCGCCACGCCGCTCACTACCGCCGCCAGCAACGTCGACAGCCCCAGCGCCAACAGCGCGATCGTGCCCCAGCGGTTCAGCCGCGGCTTTACGTCGTTGAGCAGCAGTGCTGTCGAAACCGCGATGCGCACTTCTCCAAACGGCTGCCCACGCAGGTTAAACGGGAAATCCACTTCGTAGACATGTGGCGACTCCGCGAGAATGCGCACTTGTAGCACAAACGAACTTTGCACGAGCTGGGAGAGCGGCGGCCGCCGCAGCGCTGTCTTCCCAGTCAGGTTATGATCGCTGGAAATCAGCACCACGTCGTCACGATCCACGATACTGGCCTCGTAGATCGAGGGTGAATCGGCGGCCGTCTGCAGGCGGGCCTGCAGCGATTCGCTCTCGTCGAATGCGTTCACCACGTAGTCGTGTGTGGCCTGAGGATCGTCCGAGGCAGGCCTTAGCCCCCGGCTCCTTGCGTCTTCCAGCGCCTGCCGTGCGGACTCGAACGCTTCGCTGGCCAGTTCGTTCGCGCGCTTGTCCGTATCGTGGAGTTCCTGCTGCAACAGCAATTCCGCGTACACCAGTGACAGCACCGCCGTGGACAGCAGTACCAGCCCTGCCATCACCATCGTCAGTTTGGCCCGCAGCCCGAGCCTCATATCCCGCTAGGACTCCGTTTCCGCTTTTTCGTTTCCGTATTCCTTTAATTTGTTGTGTAGGGTCTTCAGGCTCACACCCAGCAATTCCGCCGCGCGCGTCTTGTTGTTCCCCGTTGCGTGCAGTGTCTGCAATATTAGCTCTCGCTCCATCGCATCCACGGTGGTCCCGATGGGGAACTTCAGCGACGAGAGATCGCTCGGTCCCTTGCTGGATACCTTGCCGAATTCCCCAGGCAGGGAGCTCCGCGAAATCAGATCCTTCTCGGACATGATCGCCGCCCGCTCCAGCACGTTCCGCAATTCGCGGATGTTTCCCGGCCAGGTGTGGCTCATGAAGATGTCCAGCACCTCCGCGCCGATCCCCCGCACGCTTTTCCCGTGCTTCGCGTTAATGTCCCGCAGGATGTGCTCCGCCAGCAGCGGGATATCATCCTTGTGGTCCCGCAGCGGTGGCAGATGGATATGAAAAACGTTTAGCCGAAAATAAAGGTCCTGTCGCAGGCCACCGTCAGTAACCGCCTTCTCCGGATCTTTGTTTGTAGCCGCCAACACCCGCACATCCACAGGAGTCTCCGTCTTGCTCCCCAGCCGCCGTACCTTGCGGTCTTCCAGCACGCGCAGGAGCTTAGCTTGCGTAGGCGCCGGCATCTCGCCGATTTCATCCAGCAACAGCGTCCCGCCGTCCGCGAGTTCGAAGCAGCCGATCCGCCGCTCTGCCGCCCCCGTGAATGCTCCCCGCTCGTGCCCGAAAATCTCGCTCTCCATCAGCGTTTCCGGAATCGCGGAACAGTTGATGGCCACAAACGGTCCGCTCGCGCGTGGAGACAGCTTGTGGATCGTCCGCGCCACAATCTCTTTCCCGGAACCCGTTTCGCCGGTGATCAGCACCGAAGCCGAACTCGGCGCCGCCATCTCGATGATCCGCATCACTTCCTGCATCGGCTTCGATCCGCCCACCAGGTCCCCGAGCCGCCCCGCTTCTCGCAATTGGCGTTGCAGCACTGCCAGGTTGTGCGCGTCCCGCGCCTTGCTCAGCGCCCGGTCCAGCAGCGCGCGCAACACCGGCCCCTTCAGCGGTTTCTCGATGTACCAGAACGCGCCCGATTCGATCGCCGCCACCGCGCGCTCTTCGCTCCCTTTTCCCGTGATGATGATCGCCGGTACGTCTTGCAGGTCGTCCCCGAGCTGCTTCAGCAGGTCCAGCCCGTTCATCCCGGGCAATTCCACGTCGGCGATCAACGTGTCCGGCTGAAAGCTCGAAAATTTTGCCAGCGCTTCCTCGGCTGTCCCCACACCCAGCACTTCATATCCCCAGCGCTGCAAGAGTTGTTCGTAGCCCTTGCGTGCGTTGTCCTCGTCCTCGACAATCAGGATGCGGTCCTTGCGCTCGCCGGTTTCTACCGTGCGTACAGCTTTGCTCTCATCGCCCATGCGCTTGCGCCTCGTCCCCTCACACCACGTCCTATTTTCGCACTTAGGGTGGGTGAAACGACTGTAACAAGCACGCGCACGCTTGCCAAGCGCGGCCCAAGTGGCACATCAGTAGGGGAGGCTTCAGCCTCTGTTTCCTGTTTCCTGCGTGCCTCGCACTGTGCCCCTTAAGGCGCGGTACTTTCTGGTCCCGCAACCCTCTCGCGCCTCACTCCCGCAACAAATACAGCGCCCTTTCCAATTCCAGTTCCAACTTTGTCCCTCTCTGTAACTCAATCTCCTGTCCGCGCCCCGCTTCCGTCAAATATGCTTCCAGCGCCGCGATCGCCGCTCCTTCCGCAATCTCCTTTTTGTTCCGGTCCTTCACGCCCTGGATCGCGCCCATCGCCGCGCCTGCTGCAGCGGCCTGCGCGGCGTCTTTTTGCGTGCTGCTGCGTCCCTCGATCGCGCCTTCTTGTATCGGTCCCGCCTTGATGCTGTGGTCTCCCGGCACTCCGCTTACGTCCGCCACAATCGGCAGCCGCCCAAAGCGGGTCTGAATATCGTCAAACGTCAACCACAGCTTCGCGCGCCCCACGTTTCCCGCGGATTCCACGCGGCTCACGTGCCCGTAAATTACGGCTCCTGCCGGCAGGTAATTTCCTTGGCCTGCCTCCAACGGCTCAAGCGTGCGCACGCGAAACTCTTGATTCTTGCGCAGCCCTCCGGTGTTCAAATCGCTTTCCAGTCGCACCAGGAACCGTGTCCCCGGCACCACCGCAAAAGCCTCCTCAGGCAAGCCATGCCGCGCTCCATCCGCCGCTTGACCGCCCGGCGTCGCGGTCGCTCCATCGGTCGGAATCGTGTCCGTGCTCAGCACACGTCTCGTTTCTTGTGCCGGATCGCTCGGTGCCCACAAAGCTACGCCCCCTACCGCGAAAGTCATTCCCAAAATCGCTTCTTTTGCAACGCCATGCATGGCTTTCCTCTCAATACCCCATACGAGGCGAAGGCAATTCCCGTACCTCGAAAGCTGGCCGGGCTTAGTCCTAAATCCATGAATTAAAAGTGTTTACGGGACTGTAAAAGGTAACCACGAAAAGTCGCTGCCGCCCGCGCATCCCATTTGTCGTTAATACCTTGCAGCAACGGCCAGTTAACCAGCCGACGCGAAATCTTGTAACCCCTCTCCGTCCCGCGACTCATACTATTCACGGAGCCCGTTTGGTGGTTTCCCCCGCTCGATGAACGCGGGCTTCCCGCCAAATCCAAGGAGAATCCTTCGCAATGTCACTCCGCAGCAAAGAGCAATTGACCTGCGCGGATGTCACGCCCAAATCCGTGTATCTCAATCGCAGAAAATTTCTGAAAGGCGCGGGACTGGCCGGTGCATTCGCGCTGGCGGGCCGAGGCTTGTGGGAACTCGCCTCGCCGTCCTCGCGCGCGATCGCGGGCACCAAACTTAACGTCGCCCTCAAAAGCCCCTTTAGCACCACGGAAAAGCAGAACACCTACGAGGATGTCACGCACTATAACAACTATTACGAATTCGGAGTGGACAAAACCGAGCCGGCCCGCAACGCCGGCACCCTGAAAACCTATCCGTGGACTGTCTCCATCGAAGGCGAAGTGAAGAAGCCACGCAAGATCACCATTGATGAAATCCTGAAACTCGCTCCGCTCGAAGAGCGCATCTACCGCCACCGCTGCGTCGAGGCCTGGTCCATCGTCGTTCCGTGGATCGGCTATTCGCTTAGCGAGCTCATCAAGACCGTCGAGCCCACCCCCGCTGCAAAATTCGTCGCCTTCGAATCGTTCTACGATCCCAAAGAGATGCCGCTGGCAAAATACGCCGGCATCGACTTTCCCTATGTGGAAGGTTTGCGCCTCGATGAAGCGATGAACCCGCTCGCGCTCCTCTGCGTCGGCATGTACGGCGAAACCCTTCCCAATCAGGATGGCGCTCCAGTCCGCATCGTGATCCCGTGGAAGTACGGCTTCAAAAGCGCCAAGTCCCTCGTGAAAATTCGCTTCACGAAAAGCGAGCCACCCACGACGTGGAGCCGCATGGCCCCCAACGAATACGGTTTTTATGCCAACGTCAATCCTCACGTGGACCATCCGCGCTGGAGCCAGGCCAAGGAACGCCGTCTCGGCGAGTTCTTCCGCCGCGATACGCTGATGTTCAACGGCTATTCCGATCAGGTCGCCAGCCTGTACACTGGAATGGACCTAAGAAAGAACTTCTGACCGGCATTTGCCGATGCACAAAGTCCTGACCAATCGCTGGACCCAAGTTGTTGTTTTTGTTTTGTGCCTGGGCCCCGTAGTCTCTCTGGGCTGGCGCGCTCTCACCGGCGGCCTAACGGCGAATCCCATCGAGTTCATCACGCACGCCACCGGCGATTGGACCCTTCGCTTCATCTGCATCACCCTGGCCATCACGCCCTTGCGCAAGATCCTTGGCCTGCCGGACCTCATCCGCTTCCGCCGCATGCTCGGGCTCTTCGCCTTTTTCTACGGCTGCCTGCACTTCGCCACTTATGTCGTGCTCGATAAATTCTTCGATTTCCCGGAAATGTGGAAAGACGTCGCCAAGCGTCCTTACATCACGTTGGGCTTTCTAGCTTTTGTGCTGATGATTCCGCTGGCCGTGACGTCTACCGCCGGTTGGATTCGCCGTCTCGGCGGGCGCCGATGGCAATGGCTGCACCGAGCCATCTATATCACCGCCGTGGCCGGCGTGATTCACTACTATTGGTCCGTCAAATCCGCGGTGATTCGCCCGCTTACATACGCCGCCATCGTCGCTCTTCTGCTCCTCTGGCGGCTCGCGGCTCGATTCTGGCCCCGTACTCACACGGTCCAGGAAGCTTCCGCGAAGCCCCAACCCCAAAAAGCTCAAGCCTGATCCAGATACTTTCGGACACGCCGGAAAACCTGCGCGTACATTCCCTGCGTCACGCGCCCCGTTTGCGTATTCTGCTGGCTTGGATGATACACGCAAAACAGCCTCGGCAAATCCGCCGCCAT
Organism: Candidatus Eiseniibacteriota bacterium; assembly: GCA_035518915.1. Classification (GTDB taxonomy): domain Bacteria; phylum Acidobacteriota; class Terriglobia; order Acidiferrales; family UBA7541; genus Acidiferrum. Next base: position 9,005 of record DATIXE010000069.1, on the reverse strand, counting down.
CTCGCACTCCGCTCCATGCTTGAATTGAAATGCCGTACGCGAAGCGATGCGCCCTTCTTGCTTCAACACTTCCAAATACGCATCCCACGCAATCTTCCCAAGCGCCAATACTGCCCGCGGCCGCAAGGCGTCCAACTCCCGTTCCAGATATCCCCGGCACTTCAAGATTTCCTTCGGAAGAGGCTTGTTGGCTGGCGGCGCGCACCGCACGGCTGCCGCAATGTACGCGCCCTGTAGTTGCAGCCCGTCTTCGCGTTTTACGGAGGTCGCCTGGTTTGCGAATCCCGCTCGATACAGCGCCTCGAAGAGAAAATCACCCGATCGATCGCCCGTGAAGACTCTTCCCGTCCGATTTCCGCCGTGCGCTGCGGGAGCCAATCCCAGGAGGAATAATTTCGCGCGCGGGTCGCCGAAGCCCGGCACCGGGCGTCCCCAATATTCCCAGTCCCGAAACGCCCGCCGCTTCTCCCGCGCCACCTTCTCCCGGTACTTCACCAGCCGCTGACACTTCCGGCACGCCGCAACCTCGTCCTGAATCACCCGCAGTGTCTGAGAGTCGCCCAATGCTCGCTCTTCCTCTGGCACCGGCACTCCTGCCTGTGCAACCGAGCCACTAACCAAAAATCCCGGCCTCGCCAGTATCTTTCCCCCAGCAATCGTCTATCCGTTCTTTCCATCCCTTAGCAATTCCGCAATCACCACCGCCTGATTCTGCTTCTCGTCGTTCCGCCCATACACCAGGGTCACCGTCCCATGCTTCTTCTCCAGCCTGCGAATCTCTTCCAGTTGCGGGTTTTTCTTCCGCAATTCGGCTCGGTATTTTTTCTCAAACTCCTTCCACGTTACCTTTTCCTCATGGAACGCCTTCCGTAGTTCGTCGCTCGGCGCAATTTCCTTCAACCACAAATCCGCCGCGGCATTTTCCTTCGTCAATCCGCGCGGCCACAGCCGATCGACCAGCACACGGAATCCATCTTCCTTCGACGGCTTGTCGTAAACGCGCTTCGTCCGAATCATGTTGCGCCTCATTGCAAAATCTTCAGCACCTCGGCATGCATCAGTCCGTTCGTGCTCACGAATTTTCCTTTGTAAATCGTCCGTTCGCCGTCCACCGTCGTGGATTTTCCCCCGGCCTCCTCGACGATAATTCCCAGCGGCGCCAGGTCCCAGGGTTTTGAAATCCAGTCCACTGCACACTCCACCGCGCCCTCCGCCACCAGCATGTGCTGCCAGAATCCTCCAATTGACCGGCTGTTTCGCGCCGCATCGGCCAGTCTGCGCAGCCGCTCGCGCACGTCCGCGTCTTTCCGCGGCCCCGTGCCCGTGGTGAAAATCATGGAGTCGTCAAGCTTTGCCACCTGCGAAACGCGCAACCTCTCCTCGCCCCGCCATGCTCCTTCTCCGCGATACGCCCACCAGCGCGTCCCATGCCCCAGCGCCGGCGCGCTCGCCATCCCCGCCACGATCTCGCCATCCTCTTCAATCCCGATCAGCGTTCCAAAAGTCGGAATCCCGCGCGTGAACTCCTCCGTCCCGTCAATCGGGTCAATGATCATTCGTGCCCGCCCGTTCGTCGCCGGGCCCTTCGGCGATTCGGCGCTCGTCTCTTCTCCCACCACGTCAATCGCCAGACCGCTTGCGTTCACCCGCGCGATCGCCATCTGTTCGATCTGCTTGTCGGCTTGCGTCACCACCGTGCCGTCCCGCTTGCGCTCCACACCCAGCGAATTCCCGCGGAAAAAGCGCATCGCCATCGCATCCGCTTCGCCGGCAATCCCTGCCAGCAACGCCCCGTATTTCGCTTTGTAGCTCATTTCCGTCCCGTCCACCCTTGTAGCCGCGGCTTGATTTGACATGCTTGCCCCGCTCTCCCTAGCATACAAGTTCAGCTCCATGAACGCCCACGCCAACACCGGCACCGTCCTCGACCGCATCCTGGAATCGCGCCGCGCCGAGGTCGAACGCCGCAAAAGCGTCCTCCCCGAAACCGCCTTGAAATACGGCGTGGCCGCCGCATCGCCCATTCGCGATTTCGGCGCCGCTCTCTCGCGCGATGCGATCAACGTCCTCGCCGAACTCAAGTCCGCTTCGCCCTCACGCGGTGTCATCCGTGACCCATTCGATGCTCCCGCCTTGGCAGAGGCTCTCGAATCCGCGGGCGCCGCGGCTCTCTCGGTGCTCACCGAAGGGGAATTCTTCGGCGGCTCCCTGAAAAACATGCGCGACGCGCGAAAGATCTCCGCACTCCCTGTGTTGCGCAAGGACTTCCTCTTCGATCCCTGGCAAGTCTGGGAATCCCGCGCCAACGACGCCGATTCGTTCTTGCTTATCGTCGCGGCGCTTTCCGATCAGCGTCTCGGCGAACTCCTCGCCCTCGGCCGCGAATTGAAAATGGAGCCGCTCGTCGAAGTCCACACGCGCCAGGAACTCGATCGCGCCCTCGCCGCCGGAGCGCGCATCCTGGGCGTTAACAATCGCGACCTGAAAACTCTGACCGTCCGGCTCGAAACCTCCTACGAACTCATCGAAAAAATCCCCGATGATTGCCTCGCCGTCGCCGAATCCGGCCTGCGCTCCCACGCCGACCTGAAAAATCTCCGCGCCGCCGGCTTCGATGCCTTCCTCATCGGCGAACACCTCATGCAAGCCCCCGACCCCGCCGCCGCTCTCCGCGAACTCCTGAACGCGAACCAGCCCAAGTAGCATAAGCTTCAGCCTGTGAGGCTGATCGCAGATCGAAAGCTCACTGGTTGCCGTCAACTTCGTGTCACGGCAGCATCTCTTCCGCTACACTAGCTCCCATGGTTCGCATCAAAATCTGCGGTATCACCAAACTCGAAGACGCCAAGCTCGCCGCCGACCTCGGCGCCTACGCCATCGGCCTGAACTTTTACACGCAAAGTCCCCGCTCGATCACGCCCGCCGCCGCCGCCGATCTTGTGGATCGCCTCCCGCCGCTGCTCTCCGTCATCGGAGTTTTCGTGAATTGGGATGCGAAACCTGTCGTCAGCCTCTCCCGCGCCCTGCATCTTTCCGCCGCGCAGCTTCATGGCGACGAGACTCCCCGCGTCGCCGACGCCGTCGCGAAGCAGATACAGGTCATCAAGGCGTTGCGCGTTGGGCAGGGGACACCTCCGCCTCCCTTCGCAAAATATCGCTCCGCCGCCGGTTTTCTGATTGACGCCGCCCAGTCCGGCCAGTACGGCGGCACCGGTGCCCTCGCGAACTGGCACCTCGCCCGCACGATCGCCCAGACGCATCGCGTCATCCTCGCCGGCGGCCTGAGTCCTGAAAACGTCGGCGAAGCCATTCGCGTCGTTCGCCCTTATGCCGTGGATGTCGCCTCGGGAGTTGAGTCCCGCCCAGGCCGCAAAGATCCCGCCAAGCTCCGCGCCTTCTTCGACGAAGTCGCCCGCGCTAACCGCGACCATTTTTCCTGACGTTCTCTACCCAGCGCAGTTTTTGTCCGGAGCGAAGCATGAGGTCACGCCGCCCCTCTCCTTCCCTGGCACGACACTCGAAAAATCCCCCGTTCGAAGTACAATAGTCAGCTCAATCCATGTCCACCCGACTCACCATCCCCGCGGCGGTCCCCGGGCGCTTCGGTCCCTATGGCGGCCGCTACGTTCCTGAGACGCTGATGGTCCCGCTCTACGAACTTGAGCGCGTCTACGAACAGGCCAAATCCGAATCCGCCTTCCAGGCCGAGTTCGCTTCGCTGCTGAAAAATTTTGCCGGGCGCCCCACGCCGCTGCAATTCGCCGCTCGCCTCACCGCGAAATTCGGCGGCCCACGCATTTATTTGAAGCGCGAAGATCTCCTCCACACCGGGGCGCACAAAATCAACAACGCCATCGGCCAAGGACTTCTCGCGGTCCGCATGGGCAAGCCGCGCATCATCGCGGAGACCGGAGCCGGCCAGCACGGAGTCGCCTCGGCCACTGTCGCGGCCCAGCTGGGACTCCAATGCACCGTTTACATGGGCACGGAAGACATGGCGCGCCAGGCCCTCAACGTCGCCCGCATGCGCATGCTCGGCGCGGAAGTCATCGGCGTGGATTCCGGCAGCAAGACGCTCAAAGACGCCATCAACGAGGCCATGCGCGACTGGGTCACCAACGTCCGCACGTCGCACTATCTCCTCGGCTCCGTCCTCGGTGCGCATCCCTATCCGACGATGGTCCGCGATTTCCAATCCGTCATTGGCCGCGAAGCCCGCCAGCAAATCCTTGCCGCCGAAAAGCGCCTGCCCACGCATCTGTACGCCTGTGTCGGCGGCGGCTCCAACGCCATCGGGCTATTCCACGAATTTCTGAAGGACGACAGCGTAAAAATGATCGGCATCGAAGCCGGCGGCCACGGCACCACGCTCGGCGAACATGCTGCGCGACTCGCTGCGCATCAGGGGTTCACCGGCGCGCGCCCCGGCGTCCTCCAGGGCACCTACACCTACGTCCTCCAGAACGAAGACGGCCAGATCGCCCTCACGCATTCCGTTTCCGCGGGCCTCGATTATCCCGCTATCGGTCCCGAACACGCATGGCTTGCCGATCAGCGCCGCGCCGAATACGCTGCCGTTTCCGATCAGGCTGCGCTCGATGCCGCCAAACTCCTCTCGCGCACTGAAGGCATCATCCCCGCGCTCGAATCCGCGCATGCCCTTGCGGGACTCATCGAGCGCCTGCCGAAATTTCAATCGAGCGACCTCATTATCGTCAACGTCTCTGGTCGCGGGGACAAGGATATGGGCACCTATCAGCGTCTGCTCGGTGAAAAAGCGTAAAATGCCTGTTCTTCTTGGCGAGATTGAAACCCTTCTGTCATCCCGAGCGGCGAACCGGTGTCCTTCCGGTTCAGAGCCGAGGGATCGCGGCAAGACCGAACGAGATTAGATGACCGCTGGATTTACAACGCGAATCTCTCGCCGCTTTGCCGAACTGGAAGCCTCCGGCGAACTCGGCATCGTTGCCTACGTCACCGCCGGCGATCCTTCGCTCGACGCCACGCACAAGTTCGTTCTCGCGCTCGCCGACGCCGGAGCCGACGTCATCGAGCTCGGCGTCCCCTTCAGCGATCCCCTCGCGGACGGCCCCACCATCCAGCGCGCTTCCGAACGCGCCTTGAAGGCTGGCGCCACCCTCCACGGCGTTCTCGATCTTGTCCGGCGTATCCGCCAAACCAGCCAGATTCCGCTCGTCCTCTTCACCTATTTCAATCCCGTGCTCCAGATGGGCCCCGAAAAATTTGCCTCAGCAGCCGCGCAAGCCGGAGCCGATGGCGTCCTCGTCACCGACCTCACGCCCGAAGAATCCGAAGACTACCGCCGCATCATCCACGCGCAAAATCTCGATACCATCTTCCTTGCCGCGCCCACCTCCACCGACGAGCGCCTTCAGAAAATCTCGGCTTGTTCCTCCGGTTTTCTCTACGTTATCTCCCGTACCGGCGTTACCGGCGCCAAGGACGCGCTCCCCGACGATCTGCCCGGCCTGCTCCGCCGGGTCCACACGTTCACGCAGCTCCCCATCGCGGTCGGTTTCGGGATTTCGCTCCCCGGCCACGTTTCCGTCCTGGGGGGCCTTGCGAACGCCGCCGTCGTGGGCTCCGCGCTGGTGGCGGAAATCGAGAAAGCTCCGAACAACGATGCCGCGGCCGCCGCACTCGCGGAAAAAGTCCGTTCTCTCAAGCAAGCCGGCCGCAATGGCCTCTCTCGCCGCGAGGCCGTCACATGAATCTCAGCGACTGGCGCCGCCGCATGGACGAAATCGACAAGAAACTCGTCGAGCTTCTCAACGAGCGCTCCCACTGCGCTCTGGAGGTCGGCAAGCTAAAGCAAGCCGCCGGCATGCCCATCTATCAGCCTTCGCGCGAAAACGAAGTCCTGGCCAACGCCGCCCACAACAACAAAGGGCCGCTCTCCAACGCCGCAATCCGCCGCCTCTTCGAGCGCATCATCGATGAAGCCCGTTCCGCCGAGCGCATTGCCATGCACGGCGATTCTTCCAGTGACGAGAAGGACGCTAAATAGGTCTTCTAGCGGCCGCTTTCCGAAGCGGGCGCTTCGCAGGTTTTTGTAGTGGCCGATGCTTTAAATTGGCCCGCAACAAACGATCTCCGAAGGGATCGAAACGAGGAATCTGATGGTTATCGTAATGCAAGAAGGCGCCACCGAGGAGCAGATCCAGCACGTCATCGACCGCATCGTCGCCAGCGGCTTCGACGTTCATCGCTCCACCGGCGCATCGCACACCGTTCTCGGTGCCGTCGGCGTTCATCGCGACTTCGATCACCGCGACTTCGAGCTACTGCCCGGCGTCCGCGAAGTCGTGCGCATCACGCAGCCGTTCAAGCTCGCCAGCCGCCAGTTCAAGCCGCAAGGCACTATCGTCGATCTCGGCAAGGGCGTGAAAATCGGAGGCCCGGAGGTCGTCGTGGCGGCCGGCCCCTGCTCCGTCGAATCCCACGAACAGATTCACGCCGTCGCCGAAGCGGTCACCAAGGCCGGAGCCAAAATCCTTCGCGCCGGCGCTTTCAAGCCGCGCACTTCACCCTACGCCTTCCAGGGCCTCGGCGAAAAAGGCCTGCAAATGATGCGCGAGGCCGCCGACAAGTTCGGCCTCTTCGTCGTCAGCGAAGTGATGGATCCCTCGCAAATCTCGATGATGAGCGGCTACGTGGATATTTTCCAGGTCGGCGCGCGCAACATGCAGAACTATTTCCTGCTTCGCGCCCTCGGCGAAGTTCAGAAGCCGGTGCTGCTCAAGCGCGGCATGTCTGCCACCATCGAAGAACTGCTGCTCAGCTCCGAATACATCCTTGCTGGCGGCAATTACAATGTCATCCTCTGCGAGCGTGGAATACGCACTTTCGAGACTTATCTCCGTAACACGCTCGACATCGCTGCCATCCCGGTCATCCAGAAGCTTTCGCACCTTCCCATCGTCGCCGATCCCTCGCACGGCACCGGCCGCCGCGATAAAGTCGGCGCCATGGCTCGCGCCGCGGTTGCCGCCGGTGCCGATGGCCTGCTGATCGAGGTCCACAATGATCCCGACCACGCCCTTTCCGACGGCGCGCAGTCTCTCGAGCCCACGCAATTTGCCCAGCTCATGAGCGAAATCCGCATCATCGCCCCGGCCGTTGGACGCCGCGTCGCCTGACGATGGCCCACCTCATTCAACGCGTCGCGATCCTCGGGACGGGACTGATTGGCGCCTCGTTCGCGAAGGCCCTGCGCCGCTATACGCCGGACATGCATGTCGTCGGCTGGGATCGCCAGGAGTTGCTCCCCGAACTGCGCAATTCGGGCGTGTTCCACGAATCCTTCTCCGGCAGCCTCGAATCCGTCGTCCGCGGCGCCGAGCTGATCTATCTCGCTCTTCCCATCGGCGTCACTCTGGATATCCTCCCCGAGATCGCGCAAAACGCCGCGCCGGACGCCCTCGTCACGGATGCGTGCAGCACCAAAATGCGCGTTTGCCTGGCCGCTGCCGAGCTCTTTCAGGACGAAGAATCCACCCCCATCTTTCTTGGCGGCCATCCGATGGCCGGACGCGAACTTTCCGGCTTCACGCGATCGGACGCCGACCTCTTCCAGAAAGCCACCTACGCGCTCGTCGGACCCGCGCAGGAGGACCGCGATCCCCGCGTCATCGCCTTCACAAAAATTCTGGAAAAAATGGGTGCGCGTCCCCTGTGGATCGGCGCTCAGCAGCACGACTACGCCGTCGGCCTGGCCTCGCATCTCCCGCAGCTCGCGGCCATCGCCCTCGCTTCCTTCCTCTACGATCGTCTCGATGAAAACGGCCTGCCCATCACCCTCGCCGGCCCCGGTCTTCGCGATACGCTGCGCCTCGCCGGCAGCCCCTACAACACCTGGCGCGACATCGTCCTCACCAACAAGGAAGTCCTCTCTGCCGCCCTCGATCTCTTTGCCCGCCGCCTCGACGATCTCCGCGAACGCCTCGGCTCCCGCGACCTCGAAGCCGACTTCGACGCCGCCAACGAACTCTACAAAATCCTCCGCGATTTGAAATAGCCCGCCACTTACTTCGCCGCCTCCTCTTCCTTCACATATGCGGGGCTCAGCGTGCCTTTCTGCTTCGCAATATCAATCAACGTGGGATAAAACTGCACGAACGTCGTATCCACCGCCGTGTGCTGCGCGTGGCAGGAGTAGCAATCCATCTCCGTGGGAAACGCCTGCGCCGTCGGTTTTCCGTCGAACCCGAAAAAGGCCCACTTGCCCGGAAATCGGCTGACGTCCTTCACGTGCACTTCCTGCCCCATCAGTTCCGTCGTCTGATAATGGCCGGACTTGTTGAGCGCGCTCTTCGTTGCCGCGCCGCGCACCTCCAACACCAACATGGTCTTGTCCGGCCACGTCCCGTTCGCCAGGAAATATCTATAGGCTTCCGGATTCACGAACACATTGTCGAACATCGAGTGCCCCATCTGCATGTCCTTCCGGTAGCTCATGTCGATTCCGGTGCTTAAGTAAATCCACTCCCGGTAGTTCGCCGGAAACACCAGCTGGCCGTCTTTCGTATACTCCGGCACATTCGGCTGCGCAGTCCCGCCCGGATTTGCCGGCGCCAGCACGACTCCCAGCAGCAACAACGCCATCGAGATTCCCGCGATTCCCACGATCTTCTTCATCGCCGTTCCTCCAAGCCCGAAATTTCCACTCGTGCCCCAACGTAATGAATCCGGTTGCAAAGCGTCTAGAACAAAAGCAACATTCTACTGGCCTTTTGTTACAGGAAACACGGATGGCTGAATCCCAAGCTATGCCGACCGGCGGGCAACCGCTTCGCGGAGGACAATTCTTTGGCTCCGTCCGCAATCGCCTGGAACATTCCGGCGCGGTCTTCAGCGACCTCCGCCACGCGGTTCCGCGCAAGCTCCCGATGCACACCCACGAACTGCCCTTCTTTGGACTGCTCCTGCGCGGCCGTTACGGCGAACGCTATGGCCGCGAACACAAGCAGTTCTCGCCGATGACG
>DATIXE010000068.1:0-92121 GCA_035518915.1 Candidatus Eiseniibacteriota bacterium | reverse complement strand
GGAAGTGGGGCTTGCGCTATGTTCAACGGGTGGCACCCGGCTCGGGAGAGCCCGAAGGCAATGGAGCCGGAGCCACCCGTTTCCCGTTTCCTCTACCGGGAGCGACTGTAGGCGAATAAAAAGCGAAAGTCAATAGGTTTTTGTACGCACCTGCCTGCTAGTGGTACACCAGGCAGCCGCGGGCTTCTAGGGAAGCGAACCATGCATAGCTGGGCAGGGAGTTCACCCAGCGCAGATCGAGCTTTTCGAGCCTGGGCAGGGAAGCGATGGAAACAGGCAGCGATTCCAGAGGGTTGCCGCGCAGGTCGAGTTGACGGAGCTCCATAAGTTTTCCGATCGAGTCCGGGAGAGAGGTGAGCCGGTTATTGCGCAGATGCAATTCGCGGAGCCGCGTTAACTGCGCGATGCAGTCTGGCAGGACGGAAAGCGCATTGTCGGTGAGGCGCAATTCGGCCAAACCAGCCATCCGGCAAATCACTTCGGGAAAAGCAGGGAAGGCGTTCTCGCTGATATTCAGATAGCGCAATTTCTGCAAATTCCCCAACGACGCGGGCAGCGTCGTCAAACGGTTGTCGTGCAGATAGAGAAAATCGCTGAGGTTGAATAGCTCACCCAAGCTTTCCGGCACGTGCGTCAATTGGTTGTGGCCGAGATCGAGCGTGCGCAACCGCCGCAGCCGCCCGATCCTTTCCGATACCGCAGTTAATCCGTTGTCCGCCAGGATCAACGTCTCGAGCTGATCCATCGTCCAGACCGAATCCGGTACGGCGCCGAGATTCCTCTTCCAGAGATTCAAGAGTCTTTCGTCAGGCATATCGGCCTCAGAAAACATTCAGACTAGACGCAAGATAAACCAGGAGAGTCGAGGCTTCCAGCGCAAGCTTGAAATAGCCTGCTCACCCGGCGGACTGCGCGTCGTCTATCCCGAATGGGTCGTGTCGTCTTCGCAACTTTATGCTCCTCGAAGCCCAAACCTTCGAGTCAAGGATGGTGTGTCTATGAGTCTCCCTTACCGAGTTTCCATCGGCGCCGCGCTGGGCTTGGTGTTCTGCGTTACCAGCGTGCATGCCCAATTCAAGAACGGCAGCCAGGCCACGGAACTCAATCTGCCGCGCATCAGCCAGCATGGCGAGGCCGTGCAGACGATCGGCATCAGCACCGTTACCATCAACTACAGCCGGCCGCTGGCCAACGGACGCGAGGTCTGGGGAAAGCTCGTGCCGTACGGCAAGGTCTGGCGCGCCGGGGCCAACGAAAACACGACGATTTCGTTTTCCGACGATGCCGCCGTGGAAGGCAAGCCTCTGCCGGCGGGCACCTACGGTCTGCACATGATTCCGGACAAAGACCAGTGGACGGTTATTTTTTCGAAGAATTCCACGTCCTGGGGCAGCTTCAGTTACGACGAGAAAGAAGATGCGCTGCGTGTAACCGTGAAACCCGCGAGCGGCGAATCGTTCGACACACTGACCTATACCTTTGACGATATGAAGCCGGAATCCGCGTTGGCCACGCTGCGCTGGGGAAAGGTCGCCGTGCCGTTTCGCGTCTCCTTCGACGTGAAAGAAATCACGCTTAAGAGCATTCGCAATCAATTGCGCAGCGTCGGCGGCTTCACTTGGGCGGGTTACGATGAGGCCGCGAATTGGTGCCTCGACAATAACTACAATCTCGAAGAGGCGCTGAAGTGGGAAGACACCTCGATTCAAGGCGAGGACCGCTTCGAGAACTGGGAAACCAAGTCGCGTATTCTCGCGGCCATGGGAAAGAAAGAAGAATCAGACCAGGCACTGGCGACCGCGCTCGGCAAAGCAAACGCAACGCAACTGTACGTCTATGCCCGTGGCCTCCAGCGGCAGGGCAACGTGAAGCGGGCATTCGAAATTTTTCCGCAGGTCACGCAACGCGACCCGAACCACTGGCTGAGCCATCTGGCGCAAGCGCGCATCGCCTCCAGGAACGGCGACTTCACGGCGGCATCCAAGGAAATGAAGGAAGCCATCGCCGGCGCACCCGAAGCCAACAAGCCTTTCCTGGAACCGATGCTCGCGAAGCTGGAAGCCAAGACGGATATCAACAACTGATCCTCGCCGCGTTCCAGAGCAAGGGCGGCTTCTTGCCCTGAGTCTGAGGGAAGGGCCCGGCCTCTCCTTGATCGACGCACAAGAAAAGTTCCCTCGCCTTGTTAGACAACCGGGATTTTTTCGAAGCGTGTGTGCCACTGTGGCAACTCCGGGGTGCTGTCCGCACCTCTTCTGCATCGAGCTTGACCTCGGCCACCAAGCCAGAGCGCGGCGCTCGAATCGCTTTTCAGGGGCGTTCTGTTGAAGATGTCTTCGCTCGACCGAAAACTGAGTCCGGTTTCCACTCGCTGAGAGTGCATGCACCTTCTTTGATGGCCCCTTTTAAGCCTTCTCTGTCCGCCCGCATCTGCTCTTCGTTCTTGTAGGCATCCTGCAGAAATTCAAATAGACGCTTTTTCATCGCATCCTTTGGATTTGCGAGTCGGTAGAAAACTCGATACCCATCTCGACGGTCCAACACAAGGCCGGAATTCTTCAAATAAGAAAGGTGACGGGAAATGTTTGGTTGGGTGGCCTCCAACACATGTTGGATGTCGCAAACGCACAACTCGCCGTGAAGGAGAAGAGATTCGACGCAAAGTCGTCCCGGTACTACACAATATCGATGATGGAATAGTTATACGATGAGGGGGTGTGGCCGCCTGTGGAAAATGTCGGCGCGCCGACATTCTTGATTTTTTCCCTGTATTTTTACGGTTTTTGTGCGCAGCTCCGTTGCAACCCCAGCGAAGAAAGGTCGCCCCTCGGCTCCGGAGACCACGGGCGTTCCAGACCTCTCCTATTTTCCAATTTCGATTTTCGAGTTTCGGCGTTGCCCTCTTGCTAAAACACGCGGCCAAGCTGGAAGAACCACTTGTGGTGGCCGGAATCCCCGACGCTGCCGCCAATGAGGATTGGGCCGAAGGCGGTCTCCGCGAGCAGGCCGATGCTACCGTCGGCTGAGAGCTTCGGAGCGGGGAAGGGATCGCCGTACATCTTGCCAATTTCCCCGTAACCCGTGAGGTAGACCTGCTTTCCGACAAACGGGGGGAGCTGGAAGATCTTATGCAAATAGCCTGTTCTGCCGAGGAAGTATTGATTACCGAATAATTCGTTGAGGCCATAGGCGCTTAAGCGACCTACCCCACCCAGGAAATAAGCGGGAGTAGCGAACGAGGAGCGGCCAAAGGTCGAGCCTCCCTCGCCGATCAAATAGATGGAACCGCTGGACGAGACCGGCTGGAAGTATTGCAGCTGCTGTTCGAGAGACGGGTAAGCCTCCGTGGAGAGCGGAGTAGTGTCGTACCAGCGAAAGCTGGTTCGCGCGAAATAGCCACGTGTCGGAATCACCGGCTCGTTGGTGTGGTCCAGTATATATCGGACATGGAATTCGCCTACGCGGCCATCGGTCGAGCCGAATTCCGGAGTTCCCAGGCGCAGGGCGTAGTTCTGGTAGCCGATGCCGTAGCCAGCCCGGACTTCGCTAAAGTGATTGATCGCGTAGCCGAGGTCGATGCCGCCTCGGACGTTGTCCAGCCGGTAGATCGCGCGCGGATCGGTCTTCTGATAGATCTTGAAATTGGTTTGGGAAGCATCCACGTAAGGAGCGAAGAACCATTTGGAAAACGGAGCAAAGGGGCGATACAGCTCGGAACGAATCCCATAAGTAGCGCCAAACTCCAGATCCGTGCGCCATTCGGAGCGGTAGCCCCAAACGTCCATGGCGGTGAGGCGTACACCCAGCGTGAAGTCAACGTCCTGCGGTTCGCTTCCGTCGATCCCGAACGATGGCAGGAGGAAGGGGGGCGCGTAGGACTTCTCATGCACCCGGAGTTGCAGTCCAGTGCGGCCATCCACGTCGACAACCGAATAGGTGATGCTGTCGTAGCGCCCAACGCCGGTGAGCCGCGTTAAGGCCGTGTCGAGTGCCTTCCTATCGATCGGCTTGCCCAAGAAGGGCTTCATGAACTTCTCGATGTTACTGCTGCTGACAGGATCGGTGCCGAAAACATGCACAAACTCAGGCGCACCAGGAGCGCCGCGTTTGCGGGAACTCTTCTGGCGAAGATAGGCGGTCCATCCAGCATCGTCCAACTGATAGGCCTTGAGAATCGAGGCTTTGGCCTGCGCTGCCTCGTACCCTGCCTGGATCAACTGTCCGGTTTTCTCGTAATCGGAGGTCGAGAATTTTTCCACGTCGGCCTTAATGATCAAATCCGCATTGGACATGCCCCGAATCTCGGTTTCGGCGATGACCAGCTCAACGGAGCGCCCCAAAATGCTGAAGGCGGATTGGATGTCTTTTGCAGAGGCAGGGGAAATTTGCAGGTGTACGGCGATGACAACATCGGCGCCCATCTTGCGCACAACGTCGGTTGGCAGGTTATCCACCAGCCCGCCGTCCACGAAGATTTTGTTGTCCTGACGGACGGGAGCGAACACGCCCGGAATTGACATGGTGGCGCGCATGGCGTCCGAGAGCGAGCCATTTTCAAAAACGTAGGGCTTGCCGGAAATCAGCTCCGTTGAAACGCAACGAAACGGTATGGGCAAATCGTCGAAAGACTTGACGCTGGAATAGTCCATCGTTTCCCGGTCAATCAGCAGATTGATCTGATGACCGGAATTCAAACCTGGCGGCAGGGACGCGCCGTGCCTGAGTCCGATGACAATGGAGTTTGGCACGGCACGCGCATCTTCCTTGCGGCGAAAGGAGAGGTCGGTGTAAGGCGTTCCACCCGCGAGAAGCAGATTCCAGTTGGCGTTCTGGACGATATCGCGCAAATCGTCCGCGGACTTGCCCGTGGCGTACATGCCCCCGACGAGGCCACCCATGCTGGTTCCGGCGAGATAGTCAATCGGGATATGGTGTTCTTCGAACCACTTGAGCACGCCGATATGCGCCTCACCCAGGGCGCCTCCTCCTTCGAGGGCAACGCCGATTTTGAGCCGCCCCGAGGGAGTCGCCGATGCTTCATTGCCCGGAGTGGAACTCTCCGGGCGATTTTCAGCAGCAGCGGGTGTTGCGGGCTCTTGGGAAAAGCAAGGAACGAGACACACCACGAGAAGAAGTACGACAGTGAGAAGACGCATGGGTTACCCCTCTGGAGCGCTCCGCAGGCGGAAAAACCGGAACGCTTATGGTACCTAGGATTGGCCTGCGCGGGAAATGCCCCACGAGGAAATTCGGGGCCGGCCAGGAGTCAGCAGGATAGTCTCCCAAGCGATGGAGCAGAAACGGCTTGCCCGCGGTTTAGCTCGAACTAGCCGAACGAACTTGCAGCCGCGTATGCAGTCCGCCCGCAGGTTGATGACGAAGGGCCAGTAGTAGTGTGTCGCGAAATGCGGCCTTGACCGCCCCGGGCGGAGCAGCATCTTCAAACCACTGCCATTAAGCAATCCTGAAGGCTGAGCTCGATCCGAGAGGTCCACGTAAGGATTTCTCGAGCTCACCACTGAACGCCAGGATACAGGCTTGGAATCCGCAGACCGCGATAGGCATTTTGCCCGTTGACATGCAGATGCCAGACGACTTGAGGAGTCTCCGATTGCGTGACCTCGTAAATTTCGGAGCCGGCGGGCGCGCTTTCCGCGGCACAATCATTGAATTCCACATTGCCATTCTTGAGTACTTCGGCATTCCCACCCCAGAGAGAAAAGGGAACTCCGGTATCGTGAAACGTGATCTGCGCAGTCATTGCCTGATCATCGATCTGCAGCACGGGAATCGTCGTGTAGCGGCAATTCGGCGTCACGGTTTGAGCGCAGGGATCCCCCGCGGGAAAGAAGCGTCCGAATCCATTGTCAAGAAGGGTCATCGCAAACTGGCCGGTGGAATTCGGCGTCACGATTTGGGGGCCATGCTGTCCATAGAACCAGTCAGTGGGCGTCACGCCGCCGGAAAGAGTGAAATCCCCCTGGTAACCAAGATGCCAGATGATGTCACCGTTTCCGTTTCCGTTTTCGTAGTCTACCTTCAGTACCCAGTCCTGGTGGCGAATGGAAACAAGGAGATTGCCATCATCGGGTGAGTAGATGACCGCATTCGTGTGAGTCCAATCGGGAAAATTGATGGGCTGCCGATTGATGTTAAGATGGTCAAACTCATTCCAGACCCAGACCGGGTTCAGATTCTCGTCGAGATCGACCAGCACATCCCCCATTACGCTGATCGTGCCGGGGTGATACGGGAGATCAGTGAAGTCCTTAAGTGTATTTGCGAGAACGATCCAGTGTCCGTTGGCCAACGGCAGGACGTCGTGGTGAAAATTGCCCAGCGTGAGAGTATAACCAGCGTTGGTGAGTTTCGTATTCAGATCATCAATCGAAATCTCTTTCACGGTGTCGCCAGCCAGGTCAATTTCGCGTACCACCGAAATAGATCCCGCTGGAAGCGTTGGGTGGGTGAGCAAATAGGTGGAATCGGGTGAAATCACGACAAGGAAATCCCCGTTCGCCATTGGATGCACAGGCTGGATATAGTCGCCGTTGGCGCCGAGATAGTTGTAATACCAGATGATGTTGCCGGAAAGATCGACCGCCGTGATTTGCAACTCGCCATTAGGATTGATGGAGTCAAGTAATTCGATTCCCGGCTGTGGGGTCATACCAGGCGTGGTGGTCACGGTGTTGCTTGGGATCAGGTTGCCAGGGATAGCACCCGTCGTAAAAATTGAGTCCGGGTCGTTGTAGGTGACTCCATTCGCGAGTTGCACGACCGCACGCAGGTGGTAAGGCAGAGAGGCCCGCATGCCAGCCACCAGAATTTTCAAAGGAGATCCGTCGGTGGGCGCGGGTAAGGTGTTGGTCATCAGGCCGTAATTCGTATCCGGACCGAAGTTTACTGCCACGGTCGACCCGGCCGGAGGCATGAATGTATACAGAGCGACAAGCGGATTGGCGGTGGAGCTAACCGTGCCCGGCACAAGTATCTCGAGATCGGCGGTGTTCGAATCCATTTTATTACGAATGCTGGTTGCGGTCACGGTTACGGAAACGGGCTGGGTAACCATGGGAGCCACATAGTTGCCGCTCGAACCAATCGTTCCCACAGTGGAGTTGCCACCCACCATCCCGTTTACGGACCAAGTTACGCCCTCGTTTGCACTGTCTCCTTGCACCATCGCGGAGAATTGGAGACTCTCGCCCGCGGCTACGGCCGAGGCCGCTGGCGTGACAGAAACTTCCACGTTCGGTGGAGTGTCTGCACATCCACCGAGAATTCCCAAGCAGAGCAGCGACGCGGCTGCCCAGTTCTTTAGTGACGGCACGGTTGTCCTCCTCTTGACACCACGTAGCAAGAGCCGGGCGGGGCGCCCCACAACAAACCTGGCGTTTTTTGGTTGCAGAGAATCTACCCTAAGAATCGTCACCGCGGAAGCTGACTCATGGGTAGCGCTTACCAAGTGGCAATGTTGGTCTAAACGTTGGCCTCATCTTCCGGGTGACGCTGGCGGTGGGCGAGAGCGACTCCCGCGAGAACCAGGATGCCGCCGAAGATTTGGGCGAGTGTCAGAGGCTCGTTGAGCAGGACCGCGGCCATTGCGGCGGTGAGCGGTCCTTGGGTCAACAAACTTATGGAAGTCAAAGTTGCGGGGAGGTGTCCCAGCGCGTAGGTCAAAAAGAGATAGCCGCCGAGTTGCGATACCAGGCCGAGGCCGATGACCGCCCACAGGGTGCGGCCATGCGGTACACGCAGCGAGATGCCCATCGCCAGGTTCATCAGGAATAGGGCCACCGTGCTGGCGATCATGGCCAGACGCAAAAACCCCAGCGTGCCTGTCGAGGCGCGAATCTTTTCCGTGACCATCAAATAGACAGCGAAACAAGCCGAGGCGCCTACGGCCATCAGGTCGCCCAGGCCGACCAATGACTGGTGCTTCAAATCCGCCGAGAGAATCACGAGTCCACCGATGATGGCCATCAAGAGCCCAATCCAGAACGAGCGCCCCGGCGAACGCCGAAAGACGAGCCACGTGAGCAGTCCTACGAAAATCGGCGTGTTATTCCCGAATAGAGTTGCATTCGCGGCCGAGGTTTGGAGGATCGAGCTGTTGTACAGCGCCAGATCGCCCGCGAAGAAAAAGCCTCCCAGCCAGATGAGACCGATGGCTTGCCAATCGAGCTTGTGGCCCTGTCCGTCAAAGAGGTAGGTAGGCAGCAGAACCAGGGCTGGAATCAGCATTCTGTAGAATGCGGAGGCCGGGCCCGGGATGTCGGTCCAGCGGACGAAAATGGCCGACCAGGAGATGCAGATGACCCCGCCGGCGAGTGCGAGATAAGCTGGCAGAAGTGCGGACCGCGTGGCTTGGCCGGCGGTTAACTTTTCTGTGGCGTGCAAGATGAGGTCCAGAGTCCTTAGCAGGAGTATCCCATGCAAAGGCCAGTGGTACAGGTGCCGAATTGGCCTCCTCCGGCCGCGAAACGGTTGCTGCATCCTTCTCCGCAGACTAGGGTTGCAATCAGGGCCTGGGTGGCGCTACCGGGCCGGGGCAGTGAACTGTGGCTTTAAACCATCCCATTCCACCAAAGATTCCCGCTGGCACAAACGCTTATCCGGAAAAGGTAAGCGGGCTCCGCTGGGCGTTTCGATTTCTGCGCTGGTCCACCTACCTGGCAGCGATGATCACGCTGATGCTGGTGCTGAAGAAATCCCCGCCGCCCCCCGTGGGGGCTACGCCGCAGGCCGCGGCCAGCGCGGAGCAGAAGCTATCGCAAGTACAACAATCGGTCTCGCAGGGACAGCCGGCAACGCTGCGATTGAACCAGGCAGAAGTTAACTCTTACATTGCAAATCACCTGGAGCCGGGGCAACAGGCGCCAGCGGCGCAGGCCCCGCAGCCGCAGGCCTCCGCGCCGGAGACCACCCCTTCTCTGCCGGATGGCGGCCCGGGAGCGCTGAGCGACTCCGCCATCGAGCAGGCCAAGTCCTCCGTGAAAGATGTGAAAGTAACTATGGAAGGCGATCAGGTCCACGCATACGTGATTTTCGACGTGCATGGAAAGGATATGACTCTGGACCTGGTTGGGAAACTCGGCGCGCAGGACGGCTATCTGAGGTTTGAACCGGTAAGCGGAAAGATCGGCTCACTGCCGATTCCCCAGGCAGCGCTGGAGAGCGCCGTGCAGCAAATGATGAACTCGCCGGAAAACCGCGATAAATTGAAACTGCCGCCCGGCGTTTCGGACATGCACATCGAAAACGGGCAGTTGGTGACCAACTACCACTGAAATCTTCCGCGATTGAATCTTCGGGCATTCGGACTCGACCTGCGCAGTTTGCCTGTACCGCAACCTTGCTGAAAATGTGGAGAGGTGGAAGCCGCGCGCTATACTTGGAGTCCGCATGAATTCAAGGGGATTTCGCATGGGCGAATCGGACGCAGGGGAAAAGCAGAAAGATTCCGAACTCGGGATGGATCGTGGGATTACGCGCCGGGATTTCCTCAACGGCGTGGCGATCGGGACGGGAGCGGCCCTCCTAGGGGCGTCGCTGAGCGCTGAACAGCTTCTGGCCGCCGGGGCACTCGATGGCTTAGCGCCGGAGAAAGCGCCGGACTACTATCCGCCCGCGCGGATGGGGATGCGCGGCAATCACGATGGCTCGTTCACCTTTGCGCATCGTATGCGCGACGGCGCGACGCCTGACTCCTTCGGCGATGCCGTGCCGACCGCGGAAAGTTATGACCTGGTCGTGGTCGGAGGCGGGATCAGCGGACTTGCGACTGCCTACCGTTTCCGCCAAAAAGCGGGCAAAGATGCGCGAATTCTGATTCTGGACAATCACGACGATTTTGGCGGGCACGCCAAACGGAACGAATTCCAGGCGGGCGGACGCATGGTCCTTGCGTATGGAGGGACGCAATCCATTGAAAGCCCAGGGGAATACAGCGCGCAGGCCAGGGCCCTGCTAGTGGAGTTGGGAATTGATACGCAAAAGTTTTTCAAGGCTTACGACACAAAGTTGTATGCGAAACGTGGCACCGCGGCCTTTTTTGACAAAGAAACGTTTGGTGAAGACCGCTTGATCACCGGAATGAATACAACTCCGTGGCCCGAATTTCTGGCCAAGGCCCCGCTTTCGGATGCGGTGAAAATGGACATCGCGCGCGTCTATACGGAGAAGGTGGACTACCTGCCGGGACTCACACATCAGCAAAAGGTTGGGGCGCTTAGCAAAATCAGTTACGCGGAATATCTGACCAAGCATTGCAAGCTCGTGCCGGAGGCCCTGCCTTTTTTTCAGACCTTCACGCACGATTTGTTCTGCGTGGGGATTGAGTCCGTGCCGGCTTACGCGTGCTACCAGGCGGGGGATGATTACGGGTCGTTTACCTACGCGGGATTCGATGGCCTCGGCTTTCCGGAGCACGAGAAGGAAGAACCCTATATTTTTCATTTTCCCGATGGCAATGCCTCGATTGCGCGGTTGCTGGTGCGGTCGCTCATTCCCGGCGCGATTCCAGGTGATTCGATGGAAGACGTGGTGACTGCGCGTGCTGACTACGCGCAGCTGGATGATGCCTCGAAGCCGGTGCGGTTGCGGCTCAACAGCACGGCGGTCAACGTGAAACATCTCGGCGCAAAAGATATCTCCAAGGAAGTGGAGATTTCTTACGTGCGCGGCGGCAAGCTGGACACGGTGCGGGGAAAATATTGCGTCCTGGCCTGCTACAACGTGATGATCCCGTACATTTGCCCGGAGCTGCCAGACGCGCAGAAAGAATCGCTGGCCTATCTGGTGAAAGCGCCGCTGGTGTATACGCATGTCGCGCTGCGCAACTGGACTTCGTTCGACAAGCTGGGAATCCATCAGATCGTGGCACCGGGCGGGTATCACACCTACACCGCGCTGGATTTCCCCGTGAGCCTGGGCAAATACGAATTTCCTTCGAAGCCGGAAGAGCCCGCGGTGCTGTTCATGCTGCGCACACCCTGCAGACCCGGATTGCCCGTGCGGGACCAGAACCGCGCCGGACGCTACGAATTGGTTCAGACGCCTTATAGCAAGTTCGAGCACAACATCCGCGACCAACTGGGCCGGATGCTGGGAGGAGCAGGGTTCGACTCCGCCCGAGATATCGAAGGGATCACGGTCAACCGCTGGGCTCACGGCTACGCGTTCACGCCCTTCGGTTTGGACGTGCCGGACTGGAAGCCTGGCCAGGAGCCCTGGGTGCTGGGTCGAAAGACTTTTGGACGCATCGCCATCGCCAATTCCGACGCCGGCGCCAGCGCCTACACGGACACGGCGATTGACCAGGCTTACCGAGCCGTGGGCGAACTTCTGGGCTAATTCCCGCCGTTACTTGTTCGGAAAATTTCAAACACGAACCGATGAGGCGCGCCGCGGTTCGTCTTACTCTGAGTAGCAGTTCGGGATTCCTGGCATCCACTCGGAGGCTCCATGTACTCGAAGATCAAAATATTGTTAGCCACAGTTGTGTTGACGGCAGGGGCGACGCTAGCCCTGCGCGGCCAGAATGCAAATCGGGACGAGAGCGGGCATATTCAGGCGCTGGAGATCGCCTGGAACCATGCGCTGGAGTCGAAAGACGCAAGCGCGTTGAACATGCTGCTGGCCAACACGATGATTTCCGTGGATATTGACGGAAGCATTATGAACAAGAGCGAATTCCTGGCCAGCATCAAATCGCCCGGGTACCAGCCTTCGCAGGCTGTGACCGAACAAAGCAATATACAGATGTACGGAAGCGCCGCGGTGGTCGCGGGAATTTTTCGCGTGAAGGGAATAGACAAAGGAAAGCCTTACATTCACCGTGAGCGCTTTGTGGACACCTGGATCAAAATCGACGGCACCTGGCAATGCGTGGCTACGACGTCTGCCCTGATTACCGCCAGGCAAAACGCCGATTGAGATTGCCAGCCCGGACCATGCACGGCTATCGATGAAAGATACGGCGCGAGGAATGTTCAGATGCAAAGGTATTGCCTGACTCTGGATCTGCGAGACGATCCGAAGCTGATCGAAGAATACAAACGCTACCACCAACACGTGTGGCCGGAGATTACCAAGAGCATCCGCGACTCCGGAATCGCCGACATGGAAATCTATCTGTTCGGAACGCGGATGTTCATGGTGATGGAAGTGAACGACAGTTTTTCGTTTGAGGCCAAAGCCGCCGCCGATCGCGCAAATCCAAGAGTGCAGGAATGGGAAGCGCTGATGTGGAAATTTCAGCAGGCGCTGCTTCAGGCCAAGCCGGGAGAAAAATGGCTGCCGATGGAACGCATCTTCAAGCTTGAGTAATGGGCGCGGGAAGCTGGAACTGGCAATTTTTGGCCGGTTGGTTCAACATTTGAGGGTTGCTCCCAGGAAAGCCAATGGACCAGCTTCACATCTTGCAGCGCAAAGCCACCAAACTTGCACCGGGCGACAACGTCGCCGTAGCACTCGCCGATCTTCCCGCGGGATCGCGGGTGGAAATTTCCGGCGAATCCCATGAGCTGACTAGCGCAATCCCCGCCAAGCACAAGTTTGCGCTGAAAGAGTTCTCTACCGGCGGCGAGATCGTCATGTATGGGGTGGTGGTGGGGGAAGCGACCGCGCCGATCGGAACCGGCGGATTGATTTCCACGAAGAACGTCCGCCATCAAACCTCGCCGGTCCGGCCAAACGCGGGAAACTATTCGTGGAAGGCGCCGGATGTTTCCCGCTGGCAAAACACGACTTTTCAGGGCTACCTGCGGGCTGACGGTCAGGTGGGGACGAGAAATTACTGGCTCTTTGTGCCGTTGGTCTTTTGCGAGAACAAGAATCTGGAATCGTTGCAGAGGGCCTTCGAAAATGCCTTGGGAGACGCGCAGCCCGAGGCCTATGAGCGGCATGTAGCAGACCTGGTTCAGTTTTATCGCTCGGGGCGACTGGACGAAATTCCAAAATATGCCTTCCCGGACTACGCTTCCCCGGGAAAGCAAGCAAAGGTGTTTCCGAACGTCGACGGAGTTCGCTATCTGACGCATGCCTTGGGATGCGGCGGCACACGGGACGACGCACGCGCGCTGTGTGGCTTGATCGCCGGCTACATTCACAACCCGAACGTTGCCGGGGCGACGGTGCTGAGCCTCGGGTGCCAGAATGCGCAGGCCAGCCTTCTTCGGGAAGAGATTCGCCGGCGGAATCCCAAGCTGGAAAAGCCGCTATTTATATTTGACCAGCAGCAGAGCCATCTAGAAACCGATATGTTGAAGGGCGCCATCCGGGAGACCTTTCAAGGGCTAATCCTTGCGGACAAGGCTACGCGGAGCAGCGCGCCACTCTCCGCCCTGACCGTAGGCCTGGAGTGCGGAGGTTCCGACGGATTCTCTGGAATCAGTGCGAACCCGGCGGTTGGGCACGCCTCCGATCTAATTTGCGCGCTCGGTGGGAGAACCATCCTCTCGGAGTTCCCGGAATTGTGCGGGGCAGAGCAGAACCTGGTGGAGCGATGCGTCTCCGATGAAGTGGCCGAACGCTTTTTGCACCTGATGGAGGCTTACAACGCGCGCGCCCACGCGGTAGGTTCCGGATTCGACAGCAACCCTTCCCCCGGCAACATCCGAGATGGCTTGATCACCGACGGAATGAAATCGGCCGGCGCCGCGCGGAAAGGGGGCACTTCTCCCGTGGCCGACGTGCTGGACTACCCGGAATACGCGACCCGGTCCGGGCTGAGTCTTCTGTGCACGCCGGGAAACGACGTGGAGTCGGTGACCGCCGAGGTGGGCAGCGGTGCAAACATCGTAGTATTCACCACGGGACTGGGAACACCAACGGGGAATGCGATTGCGCCGGTGCTCAAGATTTCAACGAACACCGAATTGGCTCAGCGTATGACCGATATCATTGATCTGGACACGGGTGGCATCATCCGCGGCGAAAACTCCATCGAACAGATGGGGGAAAAGATCCTGGAATTGATCGTGCGAACGGCGAGCGGTGAAGGCCGGGCGAAAGCCGAAGAGAACCAGCAGGACGACTTTATTCCCTGGAAGCGGGGAGTGTCCCTCTAATCGGGGGTTATCAAAAAGGGCAGTCTTTTCGCTACGTTAAACGTTTTCTCTCGCCAAATGGCCTCGACTTGTGGAGAATGTTCCCTGGCTGCCGGTAGGTGCCCGGCGGCGGCGTCCCATTGCACAGGGGAAACACAAAATGACTCGCGAGTCGAGGCGCGGATTCCTACAAAAAGCGGCCGTTACCGGGATTGGGCTTTCGGCGGACAAACTGTTCGCCCCAATCTTGAAAGCCCAAAGCAAGGCAACAGTGGCCTCCGCAGGGTTCCAAGTTTATCTGGACACACGCCGCACGCTGCCTTCTCTGGACCGCAACATCTTCGGATCGTTCCTGGAACACCTGGGTCGCGCGATCTACGAGGGAATCTACGAACCGCAGTCGAAACTGTCGGATTCAAACGGCTTCCGGAAAGACGTGCTGGAAGAGATTCGCAAGCTGAGCGTTCCCATCGTCCGCTACCCAGGCGGAAATTTTGTTTCTGGCTACCATTGGTTGGATGGGGTTGGCCCGAAGTCGGAGCGGCCAACTGTTCTCGATAAAGCCTGGAATACCATCGACACAAATCAATTTGGCACGAACGAGTTTCTGGCATGGTGCAAAGACGTTGGCACCGAGCCGCTTCTCGCCGTCAACCTGGGAACCGGCACACCGGAGTCCGCCGCGGCGCTGGTGGAATATTGCAATGTGGCACAGGGGACGAAGTGGAGCGACCTGCGGCGCAAGCACGGAATCGCGGAGCCTTATCATGTGACCCACTGGTGCCTGGGCAACGAGATGGATGGCCCATGGCAGATCGGCCACATGTCGTCGGCGGAGTACGGCGAAAAGGCCGCGGACGCCGCGCGACAAATGCGCGACGTCGATCCTTCCCTGAAACTGGTGGCTTGTGGTTCGAGCGGGCCGATGATGCCCACCTATTTGCAGTGGGACCGCGAGGTGCTCGAGCAGTGCTTCGATTATGTGGATGCGATTTCTCTGCACCGCTATTTTGACAACACCACGGAAACCGGCGGGGATTCGGCGCGGTTTCTGGCTTTGAATCTGAGCATGGAGAGCCAGATTGCGGAAGTAGCGGCCGTGTGCGACTACGTGCAGGCGCGAAGAAAATCGGCAAAGCAGTTGTGGCTCTCGTTCGACGAATGGAATGTTTGGTATCGGGCGCGCAGCGGATCGGCAATGAACGGCGACAAGAAAGTGGCTCCCCATTTGTTAGAGGAAATCTACAATCTCGAGGACGCGCTGCTGGTCGGCGGGTTGATCAATTCGTTGTTGCGAAATTCGAATCGCGTGCGGCTCGCGTGTCTGGCGCAACTGGTGAACGTAATCGCGCCAATCATGACCAACGAGAACGGGTTGTACCGCCAGACCATCTATTATCCGTATTCATGGGCCCTGCAGTATGCGCGAGGGGCGGCTATGGAAGTTCTGACGGAGCCGGGCCCATCCTACGAGGTGCCGAACTTCGGCAAGGTGCCGTACCTGGACGTTGCGGCGACGTTCGATGCAGAGCACGGCATCGTCTCGGTATTTGCTCTGAATCGCGACCTCAGCAACTCACATCAGGTAACATTGAACTGGGAAAGCCAGGCGGCGAGCCGCTTGCTTGCAGGACAGGTGCTGACTGGCGACGATCTGAAAGCGGTCAATGGCTTCGACAAACCCGATCGCATTGCTCCGCGAGCCGCCGAAAAACCTTCGATCGCCGGGAGTGCGACACGGTTGGAGCTTCCGCCGCGTTCGTATTCCTGCTACCAGTGGGCGATCTAGTGTGTATAGGAGAAGGAAATGTCCGTTTTGCGTTTTGGCATCGCAGTTTTTTTGGGTCTTACGCTCATGACAATCAAAGCCCCTGCTAATCCAGAGACTCCAGCGAAAGTCGAAGTTCAGCCGTTCGGCGCCATCGGCTCTGGCCAGAAGGCGGATCTTTACACCCTAACCAATCGCAAAGGCATGGTGGTATCAATCACCAACTTTGGCGCTACGATTGTGAGCATCAAGGTTCCGGACCGCGCGGGAAAAGTGGACGACGTGACCCTGGGTTTTGATACCCCCAAGGAATATGAAGACGGCAAGTCCTACTTTGGCGCGACGGTCGGGCGCTACGGCAACCGCATCGCGAACGGCGAGTTCGTGCTGGACGGCAAGACGTACACCCTCCCCAAGAACGACGGCCCCAATACACTGCATGGGGGAACCATTGGATTCAACAAGAGGATCTGGACGGCCAAGGAAGTTCCGAGCAAAGAAGGCGCGGCGATGCAGTTCACCTATGTGAGCCCGGACGGGGAAGAAGGTTTCCCGGGAACACTCACGGCCACCGTCGTCTTCACGCTGTATAAGGACAAGAACGAGTTGAAGATCGACTACTCGGCGAGTACCGACAAGCCTACAGTCGTGAATCTGACCAATCACAGCTATTTCGATCTCGCGGGACAAAATCACGGGAATATTCTCGACGAAATCATGCAGATCAATGCCACCAGGTTCACACCCGTGAGCGCGACCTTGATTCCTACCGGCGAACTTCGCGAAGTGAAAGACACGCCTTTCGATTTCACGCATCCGACGGTGATCGGGGCGCGCATCGACGGATCGGACGAGCAGCTGAAATTCGGACACGGCTACGACCACAACTGGGTGTTGGACCGGAAGGCCGGAAGTAGCAACCTGATCGTGGCGGCCATCGCCCACGACCCGAACAGCGGGCGCGTCCTGGAAGTGCTCACCACGGAGCCGGGCGTGCAATTCTATACGGGCAACTTTCTCGATGGCACGGCCAAGGGAAAAGGCGGATACGCGTATCCGCATCGCTCCGCGTTTTGTCTCGAGACGCAACATTTCCCGGATTCTCCAAATCATCCGAACTTTCCGTCGACAACGCTGCTGCCCGGCAAAGAGTATAGCTCGACGACGATCTTCCGCTTTTCAGCGAAATAGTGCACGTTGCGCGGGTGGCTCGCCGGGTGATACAGACGGACATTCCAAGGATCCAAAACTGATGCTGCTTCCCGAACTCCGTGCGGCAGTGCTCGAAGCAAACCTTGACCTGGTGCGCTACGGATTGGTAGTGTCCACATTCGGCAATGCGAGCGGCATATCGCGGGAACAGGGGTTGATCGTGATCAAGCCCAGCGGCGTGCCGTATGATGGCATGAAGCCGGAGCACCTGGTGGTGGCCGATTTGAACGGAAAAATCGTGGAAGGAAATTTGCGGCCGTCGTCCGATTTGCCGACGCACGCCGCGCTTTACCGTGCGTTTCCATCAATCGGTGGGATTGCCCACACGCATTCCGAGTACGCAACCGCGTGGGCACAAGCGCGCAGGCCGATCCCTTGCTTCGGGACGACCCACGCGGACTATTTTCATGGCCCTATCCCCGTGACCGAAGTGATGACGGACGAAGAAATCGGCGACGAATACGAAGCCAACACCGGCGAGGTGATTATTCGCCGGTTCAAATCGTTGAACCCCGCCGCCATCCCCGCAGTACTGGTGGCGAATCACGCGCCCTTTGCGTGGGGCCCGGACGCGCACAAGGCCGCGGAAAACGCCTGGATGCTGGAAGTCGCGGCACGCATGGCGTATTACACGGTGAACATTGAGGCGAATGCCGAAAGCATCGGAAAGACCCTGCACGACAAGCATTTTCTAAGGAAACACGGCAAGCAGGCCTACTACGGCCAGGTGAGGAACAAGGAATGACACTTTTACTCGCGGCTGCGGAACCTACCAGGCTCGTTCATCTCTCTGGGGTGGACTTGGCCATCATCGCGTTCTACTTTGTGCTGGTGTTGGCCATCGGCTTCTACCTGAAGAAGTTCGCCAAAACGGGCGAGGACTTCTTTTTGGCCGGGCGCGAAATGACTGCGTGGGTGGCCGGGCTGGCCTTTGTCTCCGCCAACCTGGGTTCGCTTGAGCTCTTGGGCTGGGCGGGATCGGCGTACCAATACGGCATCCTGGCGGTGCACTGGTATTGGGTCGGCGCCATCCCGGCCATGATTTTCCTCGGCCTGGTGATGATGCCGTTCTATTACATTTCCAAAACGCATTCCGTGCCAGGTTATCTCCAGCTGCGTTACGGCTCGGAGGCCAGCGGATTGAGCGCCGTGACCTTCGCGCTCATGACCATCCTGATGTCCGGCGTGAACATGTACGCGATGGCCGTGGTGATGAAGGTCGTCCTCGGCTGGAACTTGAATTTCAGCATCTGGGTTTCCTCGGTCACGGTGGGCATCTACGTTGCCGCCGGCGGGTTGTTCTCCGCGATCTTCAACGAAGTCCTGCAATTCTTCCTGATCTGGTTTGGCGCGCTGCTCATTCCGATTCTCGGACTCTACGAGACCGGCGGGTGGGGCGGCATGGTGGCGCGAATCCAGCACAACTTCCCGGGCCAGGATTTCACACATGCATGGCGGGGCCTGGGCGATTTTCACAGCAACCCGATGGGTATCAACTGGATCGGCATCGTGTTTGGGCTGGGCGCCGTCCAAGCGATGGGTTATTGGACGACTGACTTTCTCGTTGTCCAGCGCGTGCTTTCCTCCAAGGACATCCGATCGGCAAAGATGGCGCCGGTGATCGGTTCGTTTTTCAAGATGGCCGTGCCCCTCATCGTTATCCTTCCAGGTCTGCTGGGACTCGCGGTATTGCCAATGCACCTGGTGCCCGCGAGCGAAGTGCACGCCGGGCAGTTCAGCTACAACGAAGTCTTGCCCCTGATGCTGGCGAGATATTGCGGTCCGGGCTTGTTGGGTCTGGGCATTACGGCGCTGGTGGCCGGTTTCATGGCAGGAATGGCGGGCAACGTCAGCGCGTTTGCCACCGTGTGGACGTATGACATTTACCGTCCGTTTTTGAAGAAGAATGCGCCGGACCGCCACTACGTTTCGATGGGCCGTTGGTGCACCATCATAGGCCTGATCATCAGCATCGGGACCGCCTACCTGGCCATGGGATTCGCCAGCATCATGGACTACGTGCAGGCGCTATTCGGATTCTTTATTGCGCCGCTGTTCGGCACGGTGTTGTTGGGCATGCTGTGGAAACGCGTGACGCGGCCAGCCGGCTTCTGGGGACTTCTCTGCGGAGTTGTGTCCTCAGTTACCATGTTCCTCCTGATGAAGTTTGACCCACGCTGGGTGAGAGTCTTTGCGCTGTCGCCAGACGCGAAAGCTCTCGCGCAGGACATGTTCCAGGCGTTGTGGGCATGCGTCACGTGCGTGGTGGTGACCGTATTGGTGACGCTGGTGACCAAGCCAAAGGCGGACGAGGAGTTGAAGGGGTTGGTCTATAGCCTGACGGAAGTGGCGCACGAAGAGCATACCAGCTTCTTCCATAAGCCGGTAGTGTGGGGCTTCGTGGCGCTGGCGGTTTTGGTCGTACTCCAAATTATTTTCTGGTGATCACCGATGAGCGAAAAAAGTCACATCATTCCCGTTTGGTTCTTTGTCGGAGTGCTGTTTCTCGTATACGGACTGCTGATTTTTGCGAGCGGCCTGTCCGAGTGGTCGCATCCGCCGGACACGGTGCTTGCCAGCCTGCATGCCCCGGTCTGGTGGGGTGCCTTGATGATGGTGCTCGGCGCAATCTATT
This sequence comes from Candidatus Eiseniibacteriota bacterium, assembly GCA_035518915.1. Lineage (GTDB taxonomy): Bacteria > Acidobacteriota > Terriglobia > Acidiferrales > UBA7541 > Acidiferrum. Next base: position 72,452 of record DATIXE010000068.1, on the reverse strand, counting down.
CCTACGCGTTTCGGCCGGGAAAATATAAATAGCGGGTTCCTGGAGAGTGTGGGAAAAGCTTCACCCAGAGCTGCCAAGCGCCGCCCAGGCTTTCGCGGTCGCACCATCGCTGCTTGAACGGAGTGACAAAAAGGCCCTCCCATGGCAATCGTAGCAGGTGTCGATTTCGGGACGTTGAGCGTTCGCGTTTCCATCGTGGACAGCGAACGAGGATTATTGGCTTCCGCGATTGCCGAATACCCTCTGCATCGCACCAAAGAAGACCCGGAATACGCGACGCAATCCCATGACGACCACTTGAGGGCGTTGGCCGCAGCCACGCGCGAAGCGGTAAAAAAGGCCGGTGTTCGGCCCGAATCCGTTGAGGCCCTTGCTCTCGATACCACGGGTTCCAGCGTCATTCCCGTTGACGAGGGAATGCAGCCGCTGGGCGAATACTATTTGTGGTGCGATCACCGGGCCAAGGGCGAAGCGGCCGAAATCACGGAAGCTGCGCGGCGGCAGGGATTGGAAGCGATCCGCTGGTGCGGTGGCGTGTACTCCTCGGAATGGGGATTTTCCAAGCTGCTGCACTGGCTGCGGCACAATCCTGAAAAGCGCGCGCAATTCGCCAGTGCCTTCGAACACTGCGACATGATTGCCGCCACGCTTTGTGGCGTTACCTCTCCGCAGAACACGAAGCGCAGCATTTGTGCGATGGGCCACAAGTGGATGTGGAACGCGGCTCTTGGTGGCTTGCCTCCGGAGAAATTCCTGCAGAGCGTGGATCCGCTGCTTTCTGGCGTGCGCGAAAAACTCTCGGGCGAGTACGCCACCTCGGAGAAAATCGCGGGGCACCTCTCCGCACAATGGGCGAACGAACTCGGCTTGCGCGAGGGCATTCCCATCCCCGTGGGCGCATTTGACGCACACTGGGACGCGATCGGGGCGGGCTGCCGCACCGACGATATGGTGAACGTCGTGGGCACGTCCACCTGCATGATTGGAATCACTCCGTCGCCGAATCTGGTGCCCGGCGTTTGCGGCGTGGTGCAGGGAAGTGTGCACCCGCAGAAGACAGGAATTGAAGCGGGGCTCTCCGCCGTCGGAGACATCTTTCAGGCGATTGCGAATCGGGCCGGCACGACGGTAGCGAAATTGAGCGAAGGGCTGGAATCGTTCCGCGCGGGGCAGACCGGGCTACTGCGGCTGACCTGGGACAATGGCGATCGCACGATCCTGGTGAATCCAAACCTGCGGGGTGTCACACTGGGCTGGAACTTGCAGACCACGGCGCAGGATGAGCTCTTTGCGGCGATTGAAGGCACCGCCTTCCACACGCGCGTGATCCTGGATCGCATGGCCGAACATTCCGTGCCGGTGAAGCGCATCATCAACGCCGGGGGGATTCCGCAAAAAAGTCGCGTGCTCAATCAGGTCTATGCCAATGTGCTCAAAAGGCCGGTGCTGGTTCCCAGCCAGAGTGTCGTGAGCCTGGGCTCCGCAATTTTTGCGTTTCTCGCGGCCGGCACGTTCAAGACGGTCGAAGAAGCGCAAGACAAGCTGTGCCCCTCGTACGAAACCTTTCTGCCGAAGCCGGAAGAGGGTAGCGTCTACGAAAAGATCTATCCCCTTTTCAACCGGCTCTATTTTGCCTTCGGCGATCCAGGAATGCAGCCGTTTGGCAACGTTTTGCCAGCTTTGATTCGCGGCGCCAAGGCGTAAGCCGCTCCGCGAGATCGTTTTCGGGAACGGGTCCCAACACGATTTCGCCCGAGTCCAGGAGAGCACGCATCGTGAAGACTCGATTTTTCGCATGGCCACTGGCTCTCGCGGGAGCACTCACTTTGGGCACTGGCCTTCAAGGCGATAACTCCCGATCCAAACGTCCCAACCGCGCCGAGATTTCCCCAAACTCCGCCGGTGCGATGCCGGTCCTCGGGGCAACGCCTCCCATGGGGTGGAACTCCTGGGACGGCTACGGTACGACAATTAACGAAGAGCAAGTCAAAGCCAATGCAGTTTGGTTCGCCAGCCATCTGAAGGCAGCCGGCTGGCAATACGTCGTGATTGACATGGAGTGGTTCGTCACGAATCCCACGGCGGAGGGCAATTCGAAGAATTCGATTTACACGCTCGATGCGAACGGACGCTACGTCCCTGCGGCAAATCGATTTCCCTCCTCCGCGGATGGCAAGGGGTTCAAGCCGATTGGAGACTACATCCATTCATTGGGATTGAAATTCGGAATTCACATTCTTCGGGGCATTCCGAAGAAAGCAGTTGAGAATAATTCGCCGATCGCCGGTTCGTCATTTCGCGCTCGGGACGCGGCGGACACAAACGAAACATGCCCCTGGAACCCTGACAATTTCGGTTCGGACGCAAGCAGACCCGCCGCGCAGGCCTACTACGATTCCATCGCCGCACTTTACGCAAGCTGGGGCGTCGACTTGATCAAAGTCGATTGCATCGCCAGCCACCCCTATCGCGGGGATGAAATCCGCATGCTGAGTGCGGCCATCGCCAAATCGGGAAGGCCCATTGTCCTCAGCCTTTCGCCTGGCCCTGCGCCGATCGAAAAGGCGCATGAAATGGCAAAGTACGCGCAAATGTGGCGCATCTCAAACGACATCTGGGATCTCTGGCACAGCCCCGCCGATTACCCGCAAGGATTGAGCGACCAGTTTGCAAACGTCCTGAAATGGGCCGGGATTGGGAAGCCCGGACACTGGCCGGACGCGGATATGTTGCCGCTCGGCTATTTGGGGCCCGCGCCCGCCTGGGGCAAGCCCCGGCAGACGCAGTTAACGCACGACGAGCAGCGCACGTTGATGACGCTGTGGTCCATTTTTCCTTCGCCGCTCATGATCGGCGGCGACCTGACGAAGGCGGATAAATGGACCGAAAGTCTGCTCACAAACAGGGAAGTGCTTGCGGTAGATCAGCATTCGACGGGTAGCAGGCCGCTCTTGGCTGATGAAAAGAGTGTGGCTTGGATTGCCGAAACTCCGGCGCATAATGCGTATTATTTGGCCGCTTTTAATCGCACGAACGCTCGTCTTGAATTGAGTTTCTCGCCGAAGCAGCATGGGTTGGCGGATGCGGATTACGAAGGAAGGGATCTCTGGAGTCATACGGATCTCCCTCCCGTTCGATCGTTTACCTTGAGATTACCCGCGCATGGGTGTGTTTTATTCAAGCTCAGGGCTGTGCAATCGACCTCGCATTGAGGGGCGAGGAGTCATCGAATGCGACAACTTTGCGCTGGAAAATCGCAGTGCGTATCCCTTAGAGTTGAGGCCGCATCGTTCGTCAAATCAGCCAGGAGGTAGCTTCGTTCCCCATGGGTTCTTCCTTATTTAGTCTCGCCGGAAAATCGGCGGTAGTTTTGGGCGGTACCAGCGGTCTTGGACGCGCGATCGCGCTTGGATTGGCCGATGCGGGCGCCGATGTGGCGGTGACCGGCCGCCGGCAATCTCACGTGGACTCCGCCGCCGCCGAGATCGAAGCCAGAGGGCGCAAGACGATCCGCGTGACCGCCGACGTGCGCGACAAAGCCTCAATTGTCGCCGTCCGGGACGCGGCCATTGCTACCCTTGGCAAAGTAGACGTTTTGGTTTACGCGGCGGGCGTTACGCGCAAGACGCCCTCGCTCGAGGTCAGCGAATCTGAGTGGAATGACATCCTTGAAACAAACCTGGCGGGCGCCTTTCGTGCAAGCCAGATATTTGGCGAGCACATGCTGCAGCGCAAATCGGGGCGCATTATTTTCATCGCCTCGATTGGCTCGTTCGTCGGCCTGTATCAAGTGACCGCCTACAACGCCAGCAAGGCGGGGGTCGCATCGCTCACGCGCTCGCTGGCAGTGGAGTGGTCGCGGCACGGAGTGCTGGTCAACGCCATCGCGCCGGGCGTATACAAGACGGACCTGAATGCGAGCCTCCTCGAAGGAACCGATCGCGGCCGCGAATTCCTGATGCGCATTCCGATGGGCCGCTACGGCAAGGCCGAGGAGTTGATCGGCGCGGCAGTGTTTCTATCGTCGGGCGCGAGTTCGTACCTCACCGGGCAGCTCATTGCGGTGGACGGCGGATTCCTCGCCAGCGGCGTGAACCAGTAAGACGAACGCAAGGTCGGCTAGCCCGATGTATCCGGGCTGCATGCGATGGGCGAAGAACGGGACAAAGGCATGCCTACAGGCGCATCCGGGAATGGCATGGAGTATCGAAAGCTCGGCAAGACTGACCTGGAGGTTTCGATTCTCGGGTTCGGGACGGCTACGCTCGGAGACATCTATGGCGCCGCCGACCCACAGGAAGCAATTCGCGCCACACACCTGGCAATTGAGCGCGGAATTAATTTTTTCGACTCCTCGCCCTACTACGGGCGAAATCTTTCCGAAGAACGGCTGGGCCAGGCGCTGGCCGGCTGGCGCGATAAAGTGATTCTGGCGACGAAGACGGGCCGCTACGGCCTGAACGAATTCGATTTTTCCGCGAAGCGCGTGTATACGAGCATCGATGAGTCGCTCAAACGGCTCAAGACCGGCTATCTGGATTTGTTTCAAGCCCACGACGTCGAATTTGGGGATTTTCGTCAGATCGTCGAAGAAACTTTACCGGCAATGCGCAAGGTTCAGGAGTCCGGCAAAGCGCGCTACATAGGCATCACGGGGTACCCGCCGGGATTCCTGCTGAAGATTGCCCAGCACGTTCCCGTGGATACCATCCTCAGCTACTGCCACTACAATCTACTGAACACCCGCATGGACACGAATCTTACCCCGTTCGCCAAGACGAATTCCGTGGGATTGATCAACGCTTCCGCTCTGCACATGGGGATGCTCACCGAAGCGGGCGGACCGGCATGGCATCCGGCGCCCGCAACCGTGCGCGAGGCTTCGCGCCGGATCGAGCATGTGTGCCGCCGGTACGGAAAATCCATTTCAGATGTCGCGTTGCGATATTCGCTGGATCACCCGTATGTCTCCTGCACGTTGGTGGGAATGTCCACGCAGGCAGAGGTCGAGGCAAACCTGGAAAGTTTGCAAATGAAGTCCGATTCTAGTTTGGTGTCGGAAATCCGCACCGCCGTGGGAACTGCGTTCGATATCGACTGGCCCTCGGGCAATCCGGAAAACAATGTCTGAACGCATCGACGCGCATCATCATCTGTGGCGCTATAGCAAGGGAGAGTATCCATGGATCAACGAAAGCATGCGGCCGCTGGCGCGAGATTTTTTGCTTGCGGATCTGGAGCGGGAAGCTGAAGCCTGCAGTGTGAAGGGAACTATTGCGGTCCAGGTTCGGCAGTCTCCGGAAGAGACGGAATGGCTGCTCGAGCTAGCGGAGCGATCCACTTTGATTCGTGGGGTAGTCGGCTGGGCGCCTTTGGCGAGCCCAGAGCTCCCCGCGCTCCTGGATGACTGGCGGGCGAAGTCGAAGCTGAAGGCCTTGCGTCATATCGTGCAAGATGAAGCGGACGATCAGTTTCTGCTGCGGCGGGAATTCAATTGTGGGATCGCGCGGCTCCGGGACTATTCGCTGGTGTATGACATTCTGATTTACGAGCGCCACCTGCCGACGGGCATTGCCTTCGTGGATCGGCATCCGAAACAGATCTTTGTGCTGGACCATATAGCCAAACCGCGAATCAAGGAGCGTGTCCTCGAGCCTTGGCGCACCCATGTGCGAGAGTTGGCGCGCCGCGAAAATGTCTATTGCAAGATTTCGGGGATGGTCACGGAAGCTGATTGGGACAGTTGCACCGGCGAAGACCTGCGGCCATATTTTGACGTTGCCCTGGAAGCATTTGGCCCGAAGCGACTGATGGCGGGTTCCGATTGGCCGGTTTGCTTGCTGGCGGCGAGCTACGCCCGCTGGTATTCCATGCTACGGGAGTTTGTGCGAACGCTTACGGCGTCGGAGCAGGATTTGATCCTCGGTGGCGTGGCCTCCAAAGTCTACTCGCTGGCTAGCCCGCAAACGTATCCAAAGTGAATTGTTGGCGGCACCGGACCAATTCAACGGTGAAAGGGAACCAGAAGATGGCGACGGCTCCACACGATATGCCTCCGGACGCGAGCGCAATGCCTACAAGGCACTCGTTATTTCCTCCTGGACAAGCCTTTCCCTTCATTCTGGTCACCTTCCTTTTCTTTCTCTGGGGTGTCCCGAATAACCTGAATGACGTTCTGATTCGCCACTTCATGAAGTCGTTCGAAATATCCAGGTTTCAGGCGGGACTCGTGCAGTTCGCGTTCTACCTGGGATATTTTGTGCTCGCGATCCCGGCGGCATTGATCATGAAACGGGCGGGCTATAAGGCCGGTTTTGTAATCGGCCTGTTCCTTTACGCCGCCGGAGCTTTCTTGTTTTGGCCGGCGGCCTTGCAAGGCAGCTATCCCTTTTTTCTGTTCGCTCTTTTCGTAATCGCCAGTGGGCTATCGTTTCTGGAGACCGCTTCGAACCCCTTTATCGCCCAGTTGGGCGATCCCGAGACTTCCGAGAGACGCCTGAATTTTTCGCAGGCGTTTAACCCGTTTGGAGCCATCACTGGCGCTCTGGTGGGCACAGTTTTCATTTTCTCTGGCATCGAGTTGACCCCGCAGCAAATCGCCTCGCAGCGGGCGCAACACACCTATCAGGCGTACCTTCGTTCCGAGACGCTTCGCGTTGTCCGGCCTTATCTGGTGATCGGGATCATCGCGCTTATCTGGGCTTTCTTGATTTTACGTACAAAATTTCCGGCCATTGCCAGCGAGGAAGAAACCGCTACCGCTCATGGTAGCTCCCGCGAGCTGTTTCGGCAGCGGCACTTCCTTCTCTCGGTCCTGGCGCAATTCTTGTATGTTGGGGCGCAGGTCGGCACGTGGAGCTACTTCATCACCTACGTGCAGGCCTATGGTCACCAGCCGGAAAAAATGGCCGGTTACTTTTTGACGGGAACCCTGGTCGTCTTTTGCGTCGGCCGCTTCATTTCCGCCTATCTGATGCGATTCTTCCCGCCGAGTTCGCTGATGGGATATTACGCCCTCGCGAACGTGGTCTTGGCGGGAGTCGGGGTATTCCTGCCTGGCTGGATTGGCATTTGGTGCATTCTTCTTACCAGCTTCTTCATGTCGCTGATGTTCCCCACGATTTTTGCGCTGGGTTTGAAAGGCTTGGGACCGAATACCAAGCTCGGCGGATCGTTTCTGGTGATGGCCATAGTCGGTGGAGCGCTCCTCACTCTCCTGATGGGCTGGATTTCCGTAAAGTTTCAGAGCTTGGCACTCGCGTACGGTGTCCCGCTGCTGGCGTATGTTTATGTTTGCCTATATTCGTTTTTCGGTTCACAACGTGTCTTGCCAACTTTAGAGTTGCATGATCCTGTGAGGTCCACCAATGCGATCTGATCTTGTTTCGCGCACCAAATCTAAGGGGAGGTCGAGCAGGAGAGGAAGGTACTCGTTTTTCTTCTCCCTTGTATTCCTTTCGCTGCCCTTCTTTACCGTCGCCGCACGCGCGCAGGAGTCCCCCGCAGCGATGAAACCCACGTACACGGAGACTCCGGAGCAGATCGATGAGACCTGGCAGAAGGCCAGTTCCAAGTACGACGGCGCGCGCACGTCGTTGCTTGCCGATGTCGATCGCACAGTCGGTGCGGGTCCGTATCGTCCGGATTGGGAATCACTGCGCAACTATCAGGTTCCCGACTGGTACAAGGACGCCAAATTCGGGATTTTCATTCATTGGGGAGTTTACTCGGTCCCGGCTTTTGGCAGCGAGTGGTATCCGCGCATGATGTACCAGCAGGGTTCGGAGGAGTACAAGCATCATCTTGCTACGTACGGTCCCCAGACCAAATTCGGCTATAAGGATTTCATCCCCCGATTTACGGCGGATCACTTCGACGCTGAGAAGTGGGCGGCGCTCTTTCAGGAAGCTGGAGCGAAATACGTAATCCCCGTGTTCGAACACCACGACGGATTCGCAATGTACAACAGCGGCCTTTCCGACTGGACGGTGGTCAAGATGGGTCCGAAACGCGATGTCTACGCCGAACTGGAAAAAGCCGTGCGCGCCAGGGGCATGCATTTTGGCGCCTCGTCTCACCGCATCGAACACGATTTCTTTCTCGATGGCGGCCGCAAATTCGATTCCGATGTCAACGACCCGGAGTACGCTGCCTTCTACGGTCCGGCCCATGGCTGGTTGCACGGGAAGGGAGGTCTCCTGGAGGATTGGACTTACGTAAGCGCCGCATACTTGAACGACTGGCTGGCGCGGGATGCGGAAATCGTGGAGAAATACGACCCCGACATTCTGTACTTCGATTGGTGGATCGGTAAACCGAATGCGCGACCAAACGTCGCGAAATTTGCGGCGTTTTACTACAACCACGGGGCCGCCGAGAGGAAAATCCCCATCATCAACTACAAGGACAGTGCAATGCAGGAGCATTCCGGAGTCTTGGACGTGGAGCGCGGCCAGTTGGCGGGAACCCGCCAGCTGTATTGGCAGACAGACACTCCAGTCACCATGAAGTCCTGGGGCTATATCGAGAACGACCAGGTTAAGTCCGCGGAAAGCATCGTCCATCAGCTCGTGGATATCGTGAGCAAGAATGGGAATCTGCTCGTCAACATCGGCCCGAAGCCGGACGGCACGATTCCGGAGCCCGTGCAGGCGGTGCTGCGCGACATCGGCAGCTGGCTGAAGATAAACGGGGAAGCTATCTTTGGCACCCGTCCCTGGATTCAATTCGGCGAAGGTCCGACCGCAGTTGTTGAGGGAGCGTTTCACGATACGGAGACCAAGCCCTATACGGCCGAGGATTTCCGGTTCACTTCCAAAGGAAACAGCCTCTACGCCATCGAGCTGGCCTGGCCGGAATCCGGTGAGGCGGTAATTCGTTCCTTGAACGCAGCCTCTCTTCTTGGCCAGGAGGTTGTATCCATCGAATTGCTGGGGGCAAGTGGGAACCTGCGTTATCAAGTCAAGCCCGACGGGCTGCATGTCCAATTGCCGCCGCAGAAAACCGGCATGTATGCGTATGTTCTCAAAATCCAGTTCCAGAAGCTGGGGCCCAACTAGCGACCCGCGCTTGGGGTCTGCAGCTCAAGACGCGGCATGCGCGCGCATTTCTGGAGTGGAAAGTCAGTCGTTTGCGAAATCAGGAGCCGCCCGCAGCCGCTTTGTCCGTGGGAGCTTTTTTCTTTATGTCCCCCACCAGCCCTGAGAGTGTCTCGCAAACTTCGGAAATTTCCGAATCGCGCAAACGATTAAAGAAGGGCAGCGCTAGACAGCGAACGGATTCCCTCTCGGTGACAGGAAGTTGACCAGGTCTTGCGGTTGCCTTCGAGTAAGCCGGCTGCCGGTGAATGGGCGCAAAGTAGCGGCCACAGCCAATGCCTCGCCGGTTCATTTCCTGCACAATCCAGTCGCGTTGCGACTCGGAGAAGTGCTCGGCCAGGCGAAGCACGTAGACAAACCAACTAAGTTTGCAACCGGCCAGGTCGGGCACGGGAAGCCTGAGATCTTGCAGTCCAGTCAGTTTTTGGTTGTACATCCCCGCAAGGTCCGCGCGCCGGGCCAGGATCGCCTCAATTCGCTTAAGCTGTGTGATGCCCAGCGCACAGTTCATTTCAGATAGCCGATAGTTGTACCCGACCTCTGAGTGCTGAAACCAGCCATCGGAGTTCATCCGCCCCTGATTGCGAAGCGCGCGCATTTTCGACGCAAGAGCGGAATCGGCCGTGGCTACTGCGCCGCCTTCGCCCGTCGTGATCTGTTTATTGGGATAAAAGGCGAAAACGCCGGCATGGCCCAGCGTTCCGACCTTTTTGCCTTCATACTCGGCTCCGATGGCCTCGCAGGCGTCTTCGATGACGTACAGATTGTGCCTCCACGCGATGGACATAATTTGCCCAAGTTCGGCGGGGCACCCAAATGTATGGACGACTAGTATTGCTTTCGTGCGCGGCGTGATGGCTGCTTCGATGCGACTCGGATCCAGGTTTAGGGTTTGCGGCTCGATGTCCACAAAAATGGGACTCGCGCGCTCGTAACGAAGGACGTTGGCCACCGCAATGAACGCGAAAGATGGCACGATCACCTCGTCGCCCTCGCCGATACCCAATGCGCGAAAGCACAGGTGCAGTCCCGCGGTTCCTGAACTCACCGCGATCGTATTTCGTGCGCCGAGGTAACTCGCCAGGCAGCCTTCAAATTCCGCTAGTTTTGGGCCAAGGCTCAGATGCGGGGTGCGAAGAACCTCAGCCACCGCTTGGATTTCTTCTTCCAGGACGTCGGGCGCGGAAAGCGGAATTCTCATGAGGCAGCCGCCTTTTCGGCGCCGCTGTCCGCTGAATGTGCCGGAACATGCTTCTTGATCAAGAGTTCGCGTCCGAGCGGCATGGACGTTAGTGCCCGAACGATTGTTTCCGACGCGTGCCCATCCCCGTACGGATTCTCCATCCCCTTCAAGAAATCCTGAAACTCGCGGGTTCCGGCCTTCCGAATCGCCGCCAGGATCGCATCTTTCTTTGGGCTTGCGTCCAAAACGTTCGCGGCACGCTCGCGACCCTGCTGGCGCATTCCGATATTGACCGTCGGCAGAGCGAACGACGCTGTTTCCATGATGCCGCTGCTGGAATTGCCCACGAGCATTTTCACCTGACGCAGCAGGCTCCAGTAGGTGATCGCGTCCAGATTCGTGAAGATCGTGCCCCGCTCGCAGGTTGCGAGAAAAGCTCGTGTTCGCTCAACTAAAGCGCGACTTCCAGCATCTGCGTTTGGATAACAGAAAATAAGCCGCCCGGGAATTTCAACGAGCGCATCGAACAGCGCGCTCGCCTCTTCGGTCGTATCCTCGGCCAGGGTGACCGGATGATAGGCGACCAGGATCGGCGGTTCGGAAAAACTCAGACGCAATTTCGATTCGAGCTCTTCGCGCGTCCAGAGCGTTCGTCTTCGCAAGTGGTCCAGAGATGGCGCGCCGGCCCGATGCACGCGCCAGGGTTCTTCCCCCATTGCGATGACGCGTTGCCGCGCCGCGCGCGTAGACGTGAAATGAATATGGCTCAGCTTGGTCAGCGCGTTGCGCACGGCATCGTCAATGGCGCCCTCGCTGATTTCACCACCTTCGATGTGGGCGATGGGAATCCGCAATGCCAAGGCGACGGCGGCGGGCGCAAGCATCTCATAGCGATCCGCGATCAAGAGCAGCAAATCGGGCCGCATCTGGGCCAGTACGTCGGCCAAGCCGAGTGTCGCCACGCCGATGGTTTTCGCCATTCCCACGTCGCTATCCGAGCTGAGCAGGCACTCGACGCGCGCGGAGATCCCGAATCCGTCTTTCTCGATTTCCTGAAAAGTGTGCCCGAATTCGGGTGAAAGATGGGGCCCCATCGCAATGATCCGCAGGTCGACCGAGGGCGTCGCCGACAAGTCGTGCAACGGCCAATAAAGGTGGCTGTAGTCCGCGCGCGACGAGGTCACCACCGCGATTTTGCGCTTCATCGGGAACGCGACTCCTGCTTCCTTGCCGAGGAAAGTGCCGTTTCACTGGGACGGTATTCCGGGACCAGCCGGCACAGCCATTCCAGTGCGTTCAGCACGTCGCGCTCGTCCGATGCCGCCTGAAGCCCCGCCATCCACTCATCGAACAGGTGATATGGCGGCTCGGGGGATTGCACCCGCTGTAGTTGGGCATCATCTGGTTCGGATACAGTTTCCAGGGGCGAAGCAAATTCTTCTCTCAATTTGTCACCCGGACGAAGTCCGGTGATGACGATTGATAATTCCCCGTCGGCTGCGGCCTCGTGCAGCATCCTCGCGGCAAGGTCCAGAATGAGGACGGCCGGTCGTGGCCTTGGAATGAAAATGCCACCGGCTTCAGCGCTGGACGCCAGCACAATCAACTCGACTGTTTCTTCCATAGTGAAAAAATAACGGCTGGCCTGCGGATGCGTGACCCTGAGCGGGCCGCCCATGGCGATCTGTTGACGGAACGCCGGTACCACGCTTCCCTGAGATCCGAGTACGTTTCCCAGGCGCACGGCGCCCATCGGTTTTCCGGGGGTGCTCCATCGCAGCACCGCCAGCTCCGCCGCGCGCTTTGTGGCGCCCATCACGCTTCGGGGATTCACGGCTTTGTCCGTAGATATGAGGACCAGTCTGCCTACTTCGTAAGAAGCGGCCATTCTCGCAAGATGATTTGTTCCCACGGCGTTGTTGCGCACCGCCGCGAGGACGTTTGTCTCCATCAACGGCACGTGTTTGTGGGCGGCAGCGTGAATGACCAGCTCCGGCTGCCACTCTTCAAAAATCTCCGCGAGCAGGGCGGCGTCGGTCACATCCCCGAGGATTGCGAAATACTCATTTGCATCCGCACCTCGGCTCAATTCGAGGTTGATTTGGTGAAGATTGCCCTCGGAATGATCCAGTAGTATCAGTGCGGCAGGGTGGTGCTTGTGGATTTCCTTGGCAAGCGCGGCGCCGATCGAACCACCCGCTCCGGTTAACAGGACGCGCTTGTCGGTGAAGGGAAGGCGCATAGATTTGGTTCCGGGGCCTGGACTCGAACCAGGATTCTAGGCTCCAAAGGCCCATGTGCTACCAATTGCACCACCCCGGAATGGTGTGCACAACCTTACCAGTTTACTTGAGAGCTTGCGGCCTGCAAAATCCTGAAACTGTGCCACCTGTTTGTGGTTTCGGATATGCCCAAAATGCGGGCGATCGCCGCGATGCACCCGTTTTCGATTTCTGCTAAAGTTGAAAGGTTGCTGTCCTCGACGGAGAGGTGGCCGAGCGGTTTAAGGCGCACGCTTGGAAAGCGTGTGTAGGTTAAACCCTACCGTGGGTTCGAATCCCACCCTCTCCGCCATTTGTAGCCTAAGCCCTCAGTTACTTCCATAAAATCTTGAGAAGGGCAAGCCGGTTCCGAGGGTACGGCACCGCCAAGACCTGGGATCCATAACCGGAACCACGGGCCCACCACTCAACTGCGCTTTTGCGGGACCCGTCGAGGCGCTACCCTCCCTTGCGCCGCCGGGGCGGCAACCCGATGCGAGGAATCCGGGCCAGACGACCGAAGCCGACTCCGCGATTTGGAGGCAGAATTGCTACCACTGTTTAGAGCCAGCCAAGGGGTCATCATCGACGCACCCGTGGAAGCGGTCTGGTCGTACAGCATGGATCTGACGAAAATCCCCGAGTTCCATCCTCGCGTCGTCAAGGTCGATCTGATGGATGGGACGGCGCTTCGCGGGCCGGGCATCTCGTATCAATGTCATCTTTCGGGCGAAAAGCATACCTGCACTGAGAGGAATATTGAAATCGTGCCGTTGCAGAAGATCGTTACCGTTTTGCCGGAGGACACGTTCGGCATAAGCAGAATTCTCAGCGATTAAACCGTGGAAACCAGATTCCACAAGCTCGACGATGCTTCCACCAAGGTGGAAATCTGCCATTATTACTCGACGAGAAGCCTGAAGGCCAAGCTCCTCAACTTGATTACGAAAGGCAAGATAGCCCGCGAGACTCGCACAACTTTGAATGGGGCCAAAGCCGCCATAGAAGCCACAGGATCTCTTCGATAGAGGTTTCTGCGATCGGTTCTATGGATCGGAGTCGCTGTGGCCGCGAACGGATAGCGCTTGGGAAGAACTTGCGGTTAGCGCAGTGATTTTGGCGGAAGTCCCTGGATCGAGGCGTCCAGCAACTGTACGGTATGGACGACGGGAATCTTCAGTCCCAGCTTGGACAGCGAGGCTTGCAATTGCAGGATGCACCCGGGGTTCCCGGTGGCCACTACATCCGGGGTTAGCGGGGCGATGAGATTTCCCTTGCGATCGCCCAACTCTGTGGCTGCTCCCGGCTGGACCAGGTTGTAAATCCCAGCGGAGCCGCAGCAGATCGCCGCTTCCGGAATCTCCGCAAGCTGCAATTCCGGAATTTGCCTCAACAGCGACCGAGGTTGCTCCCGGACGCCCTGGGCGTGCTGCAGGTGGCACGCATCGTGAAACGCCACGCGCACGGGCAGCGGTTTGCGCTCCGCTTGCGGCGGCAAGCCGGCCAGAAACTCGCTGATATCTTTGCACCGCTCTGAAAATCGCCGTGCGCGTTCGGCGTAAGCGGCATCATCGCGCAGCAGGTGTCCATATTCTTTGATTGCTGAGCCACAGCCTGCCGCGTTAATCACAATCTCCTCCACATGCGCCTTCTCGAAAGTGTCAATGATGCTCCTTGCGAATTTCTGTGCCACCGCCTCCTCACCCGAGTGAACGCACAGCGCCCCGCAGCAAGTTTGTTCGGGTGGAGCAACGACCTCGCAACCCTCAGCCGCAAGAACGCGCGCGGTCGCGGCATTCACAGGCGAAAAGAATGTCCGTTGCACGCAGCCCAGAAGAAGTCCCACGCGTTTGCGTTTTGCCGCCCGGGCGGACGTCACTTCCGGCACTTTCTCGACGAGGCCCACCGGAGGAAGTAAGGAGTCCATCGTGGCAAGCCGCTTCGGCAGCAGACGAAAGAAGCCGGCCGCACGCAGTCCAGCTTGCAAGCCGCACTTCTGGTATGCCAACAACAGCGAGCGCAAAATGTGCAATCGCTGGGGCCGCGTGAAGGCCTGGAACAGGAACCAGCGATGCAGTTTTTCGGCACCGGTGCGGCGAAAATTGCGTTCGATCTGCGAGCGCGTCGCCTCAATCAGCTTTCCGTAATCCACTCCGGAGGGGCACGCCGTCATGCAAGACACGCACCCGAGGCAGGAATCAAAATGGCTGACCCACGTGGTATTGATCTCGGCCTTGCCTTCCAGGGCCAGCTTCATCAGATAAATCCGTCCTCGCGGAGAATCCATTTCCTCGCCCCACAACATGTAGGTCGGGCAGGCGGGCAGGCAGAATCCGCAATGAACGCACTTGTCCATGAGCTCCAGCGCGGGCGGATGGTGCGCATCAAACGCGCCCTGGGAATTGTGCTGGGAAAAATTATCTGCCATGGAGCTAGATGCCCCCGACGAAACGCCCGGGATTCAACGTAGATTTGGCGTCCAGGCGCAGCTTCATCGCACGCATCAATGGCAGAGCGTCACCTGGATTTCCCCAAGCATCGAGTGAGGAAAGCCCTGGCGGCCGCCGCAATACCACGACGGAACCCCCACGGCGTTCGAGTTCGGAGCGCAGCTGATCGATCGCTCCGAGTAGCTCCCTGTGCCCGCCCTCGAACCGCAGCCAGCCGATGCCAATCGCCTGAAAAATTCCGCGCCAATTGAGCTTCTCTGCGGTTTCGGTTGCCCGGAGCAAACGGACAAGATCCGTCCAAACGGCAGGCAAAAAGGATATCTTGAGAAATGCGGCGCTTTCCGGAAGAAAGCTCGCAAGTTGCTCCCTCGCATTCCATGCTAGGTGGGAGGTGGCTTGCACCGGTGTAGCCGCCAAGATCTTCCGCAGTTCCGATTCTTGAGCACTGAGCCCTGCATCCGTACCCTCGACTAGTAGGTCCGCTCGCGGCTCGCTCCCTGTCGCGCAGTGAATCTGGAGCGCCGTATGCGCCAGCTTCGAATCCTGGATCTCCAGGATGTGGCGTTGCATCCTTTCCGCGGTAGGGGCTCCAAAACTCAGAGTTTTCGCTCCCCAGGGAAGTGGGTGCAACCGAAACACAGCGCGGGTGATAATGCCCAGGGTGCCGAGCGCTCCTGTGGCGAGTTTCGGCAGGTCGTAGCCGGCTACGTTTTTCACTACTTTACCGCCGCTGCTGGCCAGTGTGCCGTCAGGCAAGGCCAGCGTCACACCAAGGATTAGGTCGCGCAGGGATCCGAAGCGCAGACGCAAGGCTCCAGAGTCGTTTGTCGAGAGAACGCCGCCCACCGTGGCGCGCTCCGGCCACAGCCCATCGAACGCCAGCCTTTGGCCGTGACGCGCAAGCGCAGTTTCCAACGATTGCAGCGTGCAGCCAGCTTCGACGGTGACGGTCAGATCCGCCGAGGCATGTTCCAGCACGCGATTCAGCCGCGCTGTCGAGAAAATCAAATCGGCGCTCCTGGGCGGATTGCCCCAGTCAAGCTTGGTACCGCCGCCCCGGGGAATCACGCTCAGCCCAGCCGAATTCGCGCACGCGAGAGCTTTGGCTACCTGCCCTTCATGCTCCGGCTCCAGGACGAGTTGGGGCACAACACCACAAACAGCATCCTCGGCCGCACCCCCCCGCAAATTCGCGCCGCCCACAATGGCCGCAAATTCTTCCCGAATGGATTTAGTTCCTAGCATGATGGTCGGATAGGCCGGCTGTACTCCGTCAAAACCGCTCCGCGATTCCGGCCTGCTCCAGGGGATGCTCAGCGTATTTCCCGGGCTTCTCACCGCATAGGCGGGGTGTTGGAAAAACCTTCGTGGGATTGGAAAGCAACAGCGGATCAAACGCGCAACGCACGCGCTGCATGGTAGCCAGATCAGGCTCGCTGAACATTTTCGGCATCATGTGTTTTTTCTCTTCTCCCACACCGTGTTCACCCGTGATGGATCCCCCCGCGGCAAGGCACAGCTCAAGAATCCTGTACGAAAGTGCCTCGGCGGCCTGTTCCTGCCCTGGAATCTGGCGGTCGTAGAGAACCAGTGGATGCAGATTGCCATCTCCGGCGTGGAACACATTCGCCACGCGTAGCCCGGCTTCTTGGCTGAGGCGCTCAATCTCGCTCATGACTTGCGGCAACGTCGTTCGCGGAATCACCCCGTCTTGAACAATGTAGTTGGGCGAGATGCGGCCCATTGCGGCGAATGCGGCTTTCCGGCCCTTCCAGACCAACATGCGCTCCTGTTCGGAATGCGCCAGCCGAATTTCCCACGCGCCGTTCTTGCGGCAAAGCACTTCCACGCTCCGCATCAACGCCTCAACTTCCGCGACCGGGCCGTCCAGTTCCACCAGGAGCAGACCGC
The DNA here is from genome assembly GCA_035518915.1 of Candidatus Eiseniibacteriota bacterium. GTDB lineage: Bacteria > Acidobacteriota > Terriglobia > Acidiferrales > UBA7541 > Acidiferrum. The sequence continues at coordinate 55,549 of DATIXE010000068.1, read as the reverse complement.
CGCAGTCCGGATAATTTGGATGTACCGCGGCTTCGGCGGCTTGAATCGCGAGATTGTCCATCATCTCGATGGCGGCGGGCAGCATTCCGGCGGCGATGATGTCGCTTACCGCGGCGCCGGCTTCGTTGGTGCCGGGAAACGCGGCCAGAAGAGTGCGAACGCACTCAGGCTGTTTCACGATTCGTAGAACAATCTTCGTGGCAATTCCCAGCGTCCCTTCCGACCCTACAAAAACTCCAGCCAAATCATAGCCGGGTGCGTCGAGCGCCTTGCCGCCAAGATGCACCAGCGAGCCGTCCGGCAGAACGACTTCCAGGCCGAGTACATGCGTGGTCGTGAAGCCGTACTTCAGGCAATGCGCGCCTCCGGAGTTTTCCGCGACGTTGCCGCCGATGCTGCAAACGGATTGAGACGACGGATCTGGCGCGTAGAAGTACTCCTGGGCCTGCACGCGCCCGCTTACCTCGAGGTTGATCACGCCCGGCTCGACAGTCACGCGGGCATTCGGCACGTCTACTTCCAAGATGCGGTTCATCCGCGCAAGACTGATGACGATACCGTTCTCCACGGGCAGGGCCCCGCCACTCAGCCCCGTACCCGAGCCGCGCGCGACAAACGGGATGCGTTCGCGGTGGCAGATCTTCACGATGGCCTGGACCTCTTCCGCGCTCGACGGCAAAAGCACCGCCAACGGCATCGCGCGAAAATTGGTCAACCCGTCGCATTCGTAGGTGCGCAGTTCCTCCGGCGAAGAGATCAGGCGACGTTTGCCAACGATTTCGCGGAATTCTTGAAGTACACGAGAGTCCACAGGATCCTTTCGGTCCGTGAGCGACTAGATTTCGCCCCCAGACAGGGGACTTTCCACTGAAGATTGCCCCATCACTGCTCCCAGGTCAAACGACGCGGGAGGCATCCGGCCTCAGGCCGGCTTCTTGGAATGCGATTTGGGCGCGGCTGGAATACCCTTCAACTTCTCCAGTGATGGCCCCTTATAGGGACTGTCCACGGAGGCCGCTTCCGTGAAGGCCTGGCGAGCCTCGGCCCCCTTTCTCAGGTTCAGGTAGGCAAACCCGAGACGATACTGATTCCGGGCATAGACCGCATTATTCCCCTTCAGCAACGGAGCGGCCTTGTTCAGGCTTTGCACTGCGGCCGCGTTCTGCTTCTTTTCCAAATCAATCTGCCCCAGCGCACTGAACGCGAGCCCTCTTTGCAAAGTGATCTGCTTCTGCCAGTCCGCGTCACTCACGCCCTCCGGCTTCTTAGCAGTGTCGCAGAGTGTCACCACCTTGTTGGCGTACGCTTCCGCTTTGGCAAGATTTTCGCCTCTCTCGCTGTAATCGTCCGCCAGCAGCAGCAACATGTTCAGGTTGTCTGGGTCCTTGGCTAGAACGCCGTTTGCCGTTTCCAGCATCTTGGGCCGGTTCTGCGCTTGCTGATAGGTCAGTGCGGCGGCCTCAAGCGCCTGCGGTGCTCGTGCCGAGTCAGGAAAAGCATTCGCAAAACGAATTAGCAGGCCTGCTTTCGCGTTGGCGTCGTTCTGGCGATACGCCGCGCTCATCAGTGATTCCTCGATGTATTCCTCGTTATCCTTGATGGCGCCGAGCTTCTGCTGTTGTTGGAGCTTCCAATCGTCCGCTGAAGTTCCCGCCGGCGGAGCCTCCGACTTGAACTGCTGCAGGATCGCCCCGGCCTTCTCTCCTTCGGCAAAGAGCCGGTTCGTATCGTTCTGCTCGTTGGCGGCGCGCACCATGTTGACCGCATTCGCAAAATTATTGGGATCCACGCCATAAAGCTTGGCGCCATATTCGTAAACTTTGTTGTACTCCTTGGCGTTCAGGTAGTAATTCACGTATTGCTCGTCCGCCAGAATTTGATAATCGCCGCTGGAATGCGCGGCCGCGAACGCGTCGATCAGCTTGAGCTTCACTGTGGGATCAGTGGCCGCGTTGATTGCGCTGAGTTGGTGGTCTTCCTCCGAGCCTGCGGGCACCAGAACGGTCTTGCCGAGTTGCGCTCGCAGTGGCGTGGTGAGCCCTAAAGCAACAACGAAGAGGACTGCAAAGTTCCGAATGCGAAGCATGGGTACCTCCTGCAATGGCGGTTTGTGGGAGCGAACCATGAATTACCCCGCATCTTAGTTCGTGTCCGGGCGGAGTGCAAACGCTGTGTCGCGCGACCTGTACATGGACGAGAAATTCATTTGCGTTTCAAGCTTCGGGGAGAACGCTTGCCAGGATTTGCGGACTTACCGGTGGCGGAGACTTTCTTGCCGGTTTTCGAGTTCTGCTCCACGCGCAATTGCCACGCAACCTGCAACGCACCATGCAGAACGTCTTCCGTGGCTTCCGCCAGGCGAATATGAGTCATCCCGGTGCGCCCCCAGCCGCCGGGGATCGGCAGAAACACCTGCGGCAGATCCTGTACGAACGCGGCTTGCTGCTCCAGTGTGAGCTTCAGATTTCCGTATCCCTGCTTGGCGGAAGCCAGCGTAGCGAAGATTCGCCCGCCCACGCGAAAATCCGGATTCCCCATGTGCGAGCTTTCCTCCGCTCCCGGAAAGCTCATGGCAATCCGCCGAAAATCTCTCACGTCCATGGTGACCTCCTACCTGTTGGACAGCTTAACATCCGCTGCCGAAGTGTATTCGTGTTTGGTTCGGACCGATCTGCCACCGCGAGTTTGTCCGGCTTTGGCACCTGGGGCGATTTGACGGGAAATTGCCGTTCGCGAGAACATAAAAGATTGGGCCGGGAGGTTTGGGATGGACTTGGGACTCCGTGGACGCGTGGCCATCGTCGCCGCCGCCAGCAAAGGCTTGGGACGAGCGGTCGCGGAAGAACTGGCGAGCGAGGGAGCGGAAGTCGCCATCTGTTCACGCACCGCCGCTGATCTCGAAAAAGCAGCCGCGCAAATTAAAACCGCCGGCGGACGAGAGGTTTTCTGGAAGCCCGTGGACGTCGGCAATGCGGGTGAGGTCAAGCATTTCGTCTCCAGCGTCGAGCAGCATTTCGGCCGTTTGGACATTTGTGTTACCAACACGGGAGGCCCTCCGTCTAAGTTATTTAGCGCCACCACCAACGAAGATTGGCGCGTTTGGACCGACCAGTTGCTGATGAGCACGGTCTACTTTGCCCAGGAAACCTTGCCGCGCATGCAGAAAAATCAGTGGGGACGATTTCTGACCATCACGTCGTATTCGGTGAAACAGCCCGTCGAGGGCCTGCTCCTTTCCAATTCCTTGCGAGCCGGCGTCACCGGCCTCGTTCGCACTCTTGCCAATGAATACGGCGCGCACGGCATCACGGTGAACAACGTGTGTCCCGGCTACACACGCACCGACCGCCTCGATGACCTCGCGGGCATGATGGCTAGCCGCACCGGTGCAACTCCAGAGGAAGTGTTCACCGCATGGAAGAAGCTCATTCCGGCCGGACGCCTGGGAAAGCCGGAGGAATTTGCCGCCGTCGTGGCATTTCTCGCTTCGGAAAAGGCCAGTTACGTGAATGGAGTCTCGCTGACCATTGACGGCGGCACCACCAGGAGCTTGCTCTGACGCCGCATGCCGCCCACCAACCACACGCTTACCTTATCGGTAATGGAAGGTTTATTCGCGATCATTCGACTGGCCTCGGATGCGCCTCTTCCGGCCTGGGCGGCACAAAGTTCCTTTTTCTCCGCGACGCGCACCGGCGAAGAGCTCTCTCTGGTTGTCCCGGAAGCCGCGGCACTTGCAGAACACGAAGTCTCGCGGGGTTGGCGAATGCTCAAGGTGCGGGGGCCACTGAAGTTCAGCGAGGTGGGCGTCTTGGCTGCCCTGGCGAACCCGCTGGCGCGCACGGGCGTGAGCATTTTTGTGATCTCTACCTTTGATACGGACTATCTGTTGGTGCCGCAGGAAGAGCTTTCGGTCGCCGTGGAAGCCTTGGAGCACGCCGGCCATTGCATCGCGAATTTAGAATCGCTGTTTTCGTAGAAATCGAGAAGGAGCTAACCGAATGATCCGCCTGACCACCCCAGGGACCCCGAAGAAAAATTGGCGAAATGTACTGCTGGTTGGAGTTGTCCTGCTGGCCGGCGTTTCCACCCTCCGAGCCGACGAACCCTATGCGCGCAGCAAGAACTACGATCTCGAGCACTCCAAAGTCGTGATGCGCTTCGAACCGGAGCAGAAGAAAGTCATCGGTGACGTCACGCATACGCTGACGCTTTTGCGCGACGGTTTGGACCAGATTTCATTCGATTCTGTTGGCCTTCAGATTGAAAGCGTTCGCGTTAACCGGAATGCCGCCAAATTCGAAATCACCGACACCAAGCTCGTGGTGGACCTTCCCAAGGGCGCGAAATCCGGCGCGAAGTATGATGTCGAAATCAAATATCAAGGAACGCCCACCAAGGGACTCTATTTCATCCTCCCGGACAAGAGCTACCCTGATCGCCCGCTGCAAATCTGGTCGCAAGGAGAATCCGAGGACACGCGCTATTACCTGCCTACCTACGATTATCCGAACGACCGGCTGACGACGGAGACCATTCTCACCGTCCCCGCGAAATGGATCACCATTTCCAACGGCAGGCTGATCAGCGTCACCGACACGAGCGGCGGCACGAAAACGTGGACCTGGCGGGAGTCGCTTCCGAGTTCCACGTACCTGTTTACCGTCGTCGCGGGCGAATTCGACGAGCTGAAAAATTCCTGGCGGAATATTCCAGTCACCTACTATGCCCCGCAAGGCCGCGGCGATCGTCTCGGTCCAAATTATTCCCGTACGCCCGAGATGATTGATCTCTTCAGTAGGGTCCTCGGCGTGGATTACCCCTGGGAAAAATACTCCCAGGCGATGGTGGACGAATTTGTCGCCGGTGGCATGGAAAACTCCAGCGCCACAACAAATACCGCGGATTCGCTGCGGAATCCCAAGCTGGTACCGGAATACGAACAGGACGAAGACCCTCTGATCTCCCACGAACTGGCACACCAGTGGTTCGGTGACTTGGTCACGACCAAGGACTGGGGCAACATCTGGCTGAACGAGGGTTTTGCTACCTTCATGGAGACCGTATGGGCCGAGGCTCACTACGGGAAAGATGTCGCCGACTATGACCGCTGGCAAGGTGCCCACCAATGGTTTGCCATGCATTCGCTCTTTGAGAAGCCCATCGTCCGCTACGATTTCGATGACTCCAGCGAATTCGACGGTAATGCCTACGGCAAGGGCGGCTGGGTGCTCTACATGCTGCGCCACAGGTTGGGAGACGATGCCTTTTACGCCGGCCTGAAGCACTACCTCGAAGTAAATCGCGGAAAGAACGTGACCACCTGCGATCTGTCGAAGGCCATGGAAGAGGCTACGCACACGAGCGTGGATCAATTCTTCCGGCAGTGGGTGTATGGCGCCGGTGCGCCGAAGTTGGAAGTGAGTTACACCTATGACGATTCCAAGAAACAAATAGCCATGACCGTAAAGCAGATACAAAAAATCGAAGGCTCCGTCGGCCTTTTCAGCGTACCGGTGGACGTTGAAGTCACCACCGCCACCGGGCCCAAACTGTATCCCATTCATGTCACCAAAGAGTCCGAAGTCTTTACGTTCCCCGCGGACTCCAAGCCACTGATGGTCCTCTTTGACAAGGGAACGCAAATTCTGAAATCTATGGAGTTTAAGAAGGACCCCGCCGAATTGCTCTACCAGCTCAAGAACGCTACAGAAGTGGCGGACCGTGCCGACGCGGCGGAAGAGCTTGGAAAAGTGAAAAACAACGACTCCGTCGTCGCCGGTCTCGGCGAGGCCGTGCACAACGACAAGAGTATCGGCGTTCGCAGCACGGTTGCTGAGGCTCTGGGAGAAGTCGGCGGAGCGGCCGCTTCCAAGCAGTTGCTGGATGCGCTGAACACCGAAAAAGTGCCCGTCGTTCGTGCAACCATCGTGCAGTCCATGGACAGTTTCAAGGACGACCCCACGGTCATCGCGCGTCTGAATAGCGCTGCTAGCGACGACACTTCCTATCGCGCCCGTGGCGCTGCTCTCCGCGCGCTGGGCCGGATGAAAGCGTCCGGTGCCTACGACACCCTCGTCGCGGCCGTGAATGGAGACTCTCCCGACGGCTTCCTGCGCGACGCCGCGCTGAATGGGCTGGGATCCCTGGGTGACGACAAGGCAGTGCCATTGGTTCGCGAGTGGACGATGCCCGGCAAGGACATGGATTCACGGAGAGCCGCCATCGCCAGCCTGTCGCGTTTGGACAAAAACAACAAGGATCTCACCCAATTTATCGCTGGGTATCTCCAAGACCCGGACTTTCCCATCCGTCGCACGGCCATCTTCGCGCTGGGCATGCGCGGTGACGCCTCCGCGATTCCCGCGCTCGAGGCGATGCTCCAGAGCAAAAATCTCAGCATCGAGATGGAACCGATGATCAAGCAGCAAATCGAACGCCTGAAGAATCCCCAAGCCCACCCGGGCCATCACGGAATGATGGGTGAGGAAGAAAATGCCCCCGCCAAAGTGCAGGAAGACGGGCGGCTGAGCCACCTGGAAAAGCTGGTCGAGGAGATGAACAACCGCTTAAAGGAAATCGAAAAGCGGTTGCCGCCCGCGCCGAAACAATAATCGCTAGGGCTCCGCGAGCAGGATGCGCAGGTCGCGCAGATTGTTGCCGGTGGGGCCCGTTAGAAGCGCATCGTCCAATTTGGTGAAAAAGCCATACGCGTCGCTCTGTCGCATTGACTCACTTGGTTTTAAGCCAAGCTGCTTGGCCCGATGCAGGCTTTCGCCGTTCCCGACCGCGCCCGCCGCCGGGCTATTGCCGTCGATTCCGTCGGTCCCCGCGCTCAGGACGGTGATCTTTTTTCCTGCAATCTTCTCCAGGCATGCAAGCACAAAAGTAGAGTTCCTGCCTCCCACACCGTTGCCGGTGACCGGTGAACTCACCTCGCCGTCCGCAATCAACGCCACCTTCTCGCCGGGATTTTCCTTTTGCCACTGGCCCAGGACGCTCAGCAGGGCATCTGCAGCTTCCGCGACCGGCCAATCGTCGGTCGAATTGTCGCAACACGTTACGTATCCATGCGATTCGGAGGCGTGATGCGCCGCATGAAACAGGTCGTGCATCCCCAGAAGCACCTGAAAATGATGGTTGCGAAAGGCGGGATCGCCGGGCTTCGGAGTCTCCGGCATTTTACCGTCATCCAGCCAGCGAACGACCGTTTCCGGAAATCTCCGGCGCAAATTGAATTCGTCCATAATTCTGCACGCTTCCGCAATCGTCGATGGATCGGGAAGCGTCGGGCCGGACGCAAGCGCAGTTTCCTTGCCCACGGGAACGTCCGTGACCGCGAGCGATATTTTTGTCGCCGTCGCGGCCGCCGCGGCCAGGCGCCCGCCTTTCACCGCGGAAAGATGGCGTCGCACGGTGTTCATCGCGGCGATCGAAGCGCCGCAGGTAACCAGGGCGTGATTCACTGCCTGGAGCTCCGCGAGCCCCACTCCCGGGGCCAGCGGCAGTTCGCACATCGCGGACCCACCGCCGGAAAGCAGGAAAAACACTACACTTCGCGAATCCGTCCTCCTAAGCAGAGCCAGAATTGCTTCCGCGGCCTTCCAACTGCCCTCGTTCGGATTCGGATGTCCGGCGACGAAATAATCCAGGCCGGCGACAGGCGATGCCGGTGCGGTAGGAGCAGCGACGATTCCGCGAAACGCGTAGGCGCCAGGGAGAAATTCCCGCAAGCCTGTGACGAGCGCATGGGAAGCCTTGCCAATCGCTATGATGTACAGGGGCTCGTTCGGGGTGAGAGCAATCTCGGCGCCATCCAATTGCAAATTGCGTCCGGCCAAGGCCAGCTTCCGCTGCATTACGCCGGGAATGTCCAGCGTCGCCAGGGTCTCGTGAAAGATTGCCCGCGCGATGTGCTTCCCGGAGTTCATGAAGTCGAAACGTATCGGATCAGGATTTTTTGAGCACCGATGGATTCAGCATGTTGGGCGGCATCTGTCCCTTGAACAACGCCGCAACGTTATTCGCCGCCATTACCGCCATTTTCGTGCGCGTCTCGGTAGACGCGGAAGCGAGGTGCGGCGCCAGCACCACGTTCGGCCGCTTGAGCCCCGGATGAATGAACGGCTCGTTTTCATACACGTCCAGCGCCGCGCCGGCAATCTTCTTTGACTCCAGCGCGGCAACCAGCGCCGCTTCATCCACCACCGGGCCGCGCGCCGTGTTGATCAGAAACGCCGTCGGCTTCATCCGGTAGAACTTTGGTGCGTCGAAAAGCCCGCGCGTCTCCGGCAGCAGCGGAACGTGCAGACTGATGAAATCCGATTCCGCCAGCAGCGAATTCATGTCGCGATACTCCGCTTGCAGGGCTTGTGTCACTTCTGCTGGAGCCCTTACCGCATCCGTATAAATCACCTTCATCTGAAAGCCCAGCGCCCGGCGCGCCATCGCGCGTCCGATGCGCCCGAATCCGACTATCCCCAGCGTCTTTCCCCAGACGTCCGCCCCGCACAATTGATCCAGGTTCCAGCCCTTCCAATTGCCCGACCGCGCCAGTTGCTCGCCCTCCCCAAGGCGGCGCGCGACGGCCATCATCAGCGTCCACGCAAAGTCGGCGGTCGTTTCGTCGAGCACCCCCGGCGTGTTCGTCGCCACCACGCCACGTCTTGTGCAGGCATCCACGTCAATGTTGTCGAAGCCTACGGCAACATTGGTCGCGATCCGCAGCTTTGGCGCCGCCCGCAGCAATTCGTCATTCACTTTCTCCGTCAACAGGCAGACCAGGCCCTCTTTGTCCTTTACCCTGCGCAAAACTTCCTCGCGTGGCGGGCGCTCTTCGTTTGTCCAGTATTCCACGTCGCAGGCGGCGTCCAGAATCTGCCGCGCTTCGTCAAACAGCGGGTGGCTTGCATACACTTTCGGTTTTGGCATGCTCGTCCTCTGTTTTTTCGGACCTCTTACACTAGCACAGGCCGCCACTGGGGAGCAGAGCGCCATTGCCAGTCGGCGCTGTGAATCACTATAGTGGGATGCAGGACGAATTTACTACCCGACTTATGGACACCGCGCTCATCGGGGAATTGAAATCCCTTCTCGGACCCGCCAACGTTCTCTCGCAAACCGAGGACCTGCTTCTCTACGAATTCGATGGTTCCGTCGAAAAAGCCAGGCCGGAAGTGGTTGTCTTCCCGCACACGACCGAGGACGTCTCCCGGATCGTGAAACTTGCCAATAAGTTTCACGTGCCAATCGTTGGCCGCGGCGCTGGCACGGGTCTTTCGGGCGGGGCGCTCGCCCGCGGCGGTGGCGTCATGATCGTCTTCGCTCGCATGAACCGGATCCTGAAGCTCGATTTGGAAAACCGCCGCGCGGTCGTGCAGCCCGGCGTGGTCAACCTCGATATCACTCGTGCCGTCGAACACGCGGGGCTTTATTTTGCCCCCGATCCCTCCAGCCAGAAGTCCAGCACCATCGGCGGCAACGTTGGCGAGAACGCCGGAGGCCCCCATACGCTCGCCTGTGGCCTAACTACGAATCACGTGACGGCCCTTGAGTTGGTGCTGCCGGACGGCCAAATCGTGCGCATCGGCAGCCGGCACGGCGATACCGTCGGCTACGATCTCTGCGGGTTGTTCGTCGGCAGCGAAGGCACGCTGGCGCTGGTCACGGAAATCACGCTGAGGTTGACCCGCCAGGCGGAGTTGGTGAAGACGCTCCTCGCCGTCTTCGATGCCGTGGGAGATGCCTCGCGCACCGTGGCTGAAATTACCGCTCGGGGGATCACTCCCGCCGCCTGCGAAATGCTCGATGGCTGGACCCTCGGCGTCATTGAGGACTACATCCACGCGGGGTTTCCGCGCGATTGCGCCGCCGTACTGTTACTGGAAGTCGAAGGCTTGCGGGAAGCCGCCGAATCGCAGGCGGCTGCGGTCGCCGAAGTGTGCAACGCTAACCATGCGCGGGAAGTCCGTACCGCGCGCGACGCGCATGAACGCGATCTGCTATGGAAGGGTCGCAAGAATTCCTTTGGCGCGATGGGCCGCCTTGCGCCATCGAATTATGTACTGGATGGCGTGATTCCGCGGTCCAAACTTCCCCAGGCTCTCGAACGCATCCAGGAAATCGGGACGAAGGCCGGCTTCCGAATCGGAAACATCTTTCATGCGGGCGACGGCAATTTGCATCCAATCATTCTCTTTGACCCGCGTGATCCTGGGCAGTTCACTGCGGCAATTTCCGCCGCCGAGGAAATTATTCGCATGTGTATTTCGCTTGGTGGGTCGCTGACGGGTGAGCACGGCGTCGGCATGGAGAAGAACGAACTGATGACGCTGCTCTTCAACGACGCGGATTTCGACTTGATGCGCCGCATTCACGACGCGTTTAATCCCGACTCCTCTCTCAATCCGGGGAAGATCTTTCCGATCAGCAAGGGTTGCGGCGAAATCCGAGTGGGAAAATCCCCGCGCATCTTGGCATCGGCGACATGAATTCCACCGCCAATCTGGCGGCTCGTCTGGAGGAGTTACTCGGGTCCACTGGGGTGCTCTCTTCCGAAGTCGAATTGCACAAGTACGCGATTGCGGGCCGAACTCCGATGATCGTAGCGAAGCCCGCTCATTCCGTGGAAGTGGAGGAAGTTGTCCGTTTCGCCGAAAGCGAAAAGCTGGTCGTGATTTGCTGCGGCGCGCGCACCAAGCTCGATATCGGCATGCCGCCTCATCGATATGGTCTGGCGCTCGATCTCGGAAATCTCGCCGAGATTCCGCACTATGATCCCGACGATCTCACGCTTAGCGTGGATGCTGGCCTCTCGCTGAAGAAATTATCGAAAGTGCTGGCGGAAAAGGGCCAGTTTCTGCCGCTGGCCGTGCCGCACTTCGATCGCTCTACCATCGGAGGCACGGTCGCCTCCGGGATCGATTCCCTCTATCGCCTGCAATTTGGCACCGCCCGCGATCTGTTGATCGGCGCCGAATTCGTGGACGGCAAGGGGCAGCTCTGCAAAAGCGGCGGACGTGTCGTGAAGAACGTGACCGGCTACGACATTCACAAGCTCTTGATTGGCTCACTCGGTACCCTTGCTGCCATCACCCGCCTGAATTTTCGCACCTTTCCTCTGCCGGAATTGCGCGCGGGATTCCTGGCAAACTTCTCCTCGGCCGAATCAGCTGGCGGTTTTCGAAGCTCGCTGCTCCAATCGGGGTTGCCATTCCTGACTCTGGAACTCTTCGATCCGGAATTCTCCGTGCTGCTTCACGGCGTGCTCAAGAATGCCGGCAATCCCGTGGCGGATACCGTTTCTCGTCGGTGCTGGGGCGTCTTCGCTGCCTTCATTGGAAATGAAGCTGTCGTTCGCCGAATCCAGCGGGAATTGGAAAATCGTACAAGTCAGTCCGGCGCAGTCTCCGGTGCGCCGCTTGACGCGTCCTCAAACGAGCATTTCAGCGATTCGTTGCGGGAGACGTCCGCCTGGCTGCCCCGAGCTGCTCCAGAGGTCGCCGTTTTTCGCATCGCGAAACCGCAATGGTTTCCAGTCGATTTCGGGGAAGGGAAGCACATTCGCGAAAACTCGGAGCTCCGCGCCGCGCTCCTCGTCAGCGGCAGCAACACGGCGCTTTTGACCATCTTGTGCAATAGTTCAACCGACAAAAATATAGACGCTTTTGCAAGCTATGTGGAACGCTTGCTCTTCCGGCTCAACGCAAACGATGGCAGCGCGGCTCTGTTGCACGCTCCGGATTGGCTCAAAGCGCGCTGCAACGTCTGGGGACCACAGCGCCCGGACTTTCCGCTCGTGCAGCGCGTCAAGGCGGCGTTCGATCCGGTCAACGTGTTTGCCCCTGGTCGCTTCGTCGGAGGCCTCTAACCCTTGGCGCGAAAAACTCCGATCCCAGGCGAAACTCCAACGTTTGAAGATTTCTCCCTCTGCATCCACTGCGGCCTGTGCCTCAACCACTGCCCCACGTATCGCTTGTGGAAGTTGGAAGCGGATTCACCGCGCGGCCGCATTCGCCAGATGCTGCTGGTGAACCAGGGAGAACTCGCGGTCTCCAGCGCGTTTGTCCACCACATTGATACATGCCTTGATTGCCGTTCGTGCGAAACCGCTTGTCCCTCGGCCATCAATTACGGAAAGCTCGTCGAACATGCCCGGGCGCGAATCGAAACCGAGTATCGCCGCCCCCTGCTCTCCTGCCTCGCGCGAAACTTTGTCTATCGCCGCCTGCTGCCGTATCCCGAGCGCATCGCCATGGCGGCAGCGCTCCTTCGGTTCTATCAGTCTTCGGGCCTGCAGGCTCTTGCCCGCTCCACTGGCGTCCTGAAAATGCTGGGTCTTGCCGCGCGCGAGCTTCTGCTCCCACCCATTGACGAGCACTTCTTCTTCGATCAACTGGGGAAGACCTATCCCGCGAAAGGGAATCGGCGCGCCCGCGTCGCCTTCTTCGCCGGTTGCATAGCCAATGTCACGTTCTCCGCATTGAACCAAGCCACCATTCGCGTCCTCACCGCAAACGGCTGCGAGGTCGTAATTCCCGGTGGCCAGTTCTGCTGCGGGGCGCTGCCGTTGCATGCGGGAGTCCGCGACGTCGCCCGCAGCCTCGCCCGGCGCAATCTTGCTTCGTTCGCATCTGGCGATTTCGACTCGATCGTCACCAACGCCGCCGGATGCGGCGCGACCCTCAAGGAATACGGCCACCTCTTCGCCCCCAACGAGTTGGAGCATGCCGCTGCCGCCGCGTTCACCAGCAAGGTCCGTGACGTCACCGAGTTCCTGGCTGACTTTGGCCTCTCAGCTCCGCTGAAGCCGGTCACCGCGCGGGTGACCTACCAGGATTCCTGCCACCTGCTTCACGGTCAGAAAATTCGCGAAGCCCCGCGCCTGCTCCTGAAGGCAATCCCTGGGCTGGAATTGGTGGAACTCCCCTTCGCGGATATCTGCTGCGGTTCGGCCGGGGTATACAACGTGACCCAAACCGAAGCCTCGCTCGATCTGCTGGCCGAAAAAATGGGCTATGCGAAATCCACGGGCGCGCAAATCATCGCGACCGCAAATCCAGGATGTCTTTTGCAATTACGGGCAGGCGTGGAACTTCACAAGACGGGGCAGGAAGTCTTGCATGTGGTGGAGTTGCTGGATCGTGCATTTGCCGGCGGCGCTTGAACGCCGCTCTTTCGTCTCACGTGCTTATCGTTCCCCGATCAGATACCTGCACCCTTGTGGGCCAATTCTCGCCGAGTGGCGAATTCCGGCCGGCAGGTCACAACGGTCCCCGTTGCGGTACGTCTTGCTTTCGCCGTTCATCGTCAGGGTCATTTCGCCTTTCAAAATGATGTGCGTCGATTCCGCGCGGTGCTGGTGCTCCGGATAGTCCACGTTTGGGCCATCTTCCCAAACATATAGATGAGCGTAACCCTCCCGAAGGAGTTCCTCGGCTAACCTGTTCTCTTCCATGCTTTCATTCTAACTCCATCCGCCACGGACTCAAGAAACCGCTGAGGCGATCCAAAAACGACTACGCCCTCACCGCAGCAATGGGGGTAGCTGCAGCAAGGGCGCGCCGTCTTCAGGAGAGAAGATCGTTGAACCAGTTGTGTCTATTCGCTAGGCGGCGGTGCGTCCCCGGGTGCCGCAGGCATCCCGCCCCTCCCCCGACCGTGCGGGCCGTGGCCCTGCTTCACGGTGTAATCCGATGGAACGGTGAAGAGCGAAGCCGCAGGCTCCTGCCGTTGGAGATTCGTAACCGTATAGGTGGTGGTCCCAAAACGAGGGTCGCTGCGCGTGCTCTTCACCACGATCTGCAGATCCGGCGAGTACCACCGTTCATTCACGGTCGTGATCGGCTTGTCGTTTCCGATCTGGCCGGCGGGAATAGTTCGCGTAAAGCGCGTACCTTGGGCGGAAACTCCGTTAATCATCCGTGTGCCCAAATCGTCCTTCTTCAACGTGCCATTGGCGATTTCTTCCTGAATGCGCGCCTCGAACTTGTTCTGTAAGCCGTCCGGGTTCTTCCTGCCGCCCATCCTGGCGGGTAGTTCCATCGCCACCTTCTTGTCGGGACGCAGCTCAAATGCCGTCCCGGCAACCGGGTCATGAATCAGGATGAACGATTTCGTTTGCCCGGACGCTGCCAAGGGCCCAATCGCCGGCATGGTGGTCTCCCGACGAACGCGCCCCTGGGAGTCGCGATAAATCGTTGCCTGCGTCTTCCGGCTGATGGTCGTGCCGTCGGCAAGGGATTGCGACGTGTCTGTGACAGCAACCGCGGAATACGGTGCGCCCGTGACCACCTTTCCGGGATGCATCTCCTCGAATCCGAGAATCTCCATCCGCCCGCCCATCGGGTCGCCGGGCATCATTGCGTCATGCGGTGGCGGACCATCCGGCGGCGGCTCCTGCGCGTTAAGAACGCCGGGGCTCACAAACAACGCGCCAAGCAACAGGGGATAGACCCATTTCTTGTTCATTCCAGTTTCTCCTCAACTTCTCTCCCGTCACTTCTTCCGCTTGCGGCGAGTTCGCCGCGGAAACTTAATTCGTGGAATCCGGCAGCCGATACGCCTGTGGCTGCCCGTCCGCGCCGACCAACAAATCCACCTGCACCACGTCGCTCGCGTGCTCTTCGTTGACCGTCAGCCCCAGCGCGCTCAGAGCTCCCCGCTGCATCTGCACGCGAACCACTGTAGTCTCATCTTGCAATCCCGGAAACGCTCCGGGAATCAACGTAAACTGTTCACCGTCATTCGAGGCGATAAGCGTCCCGCCGAGTTCGGGTTCTGCCGTGGCTGCGCGCTCCGATCCCCCGGTCGGAGAGGAAACGATTGCAACCGGTGCGAATTTTGTCCGTTGCCAATAGAAGAGCGAACCCGCTACCAGTACCACCGTTGCCGCTGCCAGCATCCAGCCCAGGACAATTGCCCGTCCGCGGTTCTTCTCTGTCTTATGCCGCGTGCGAAATTCCTGTCGCAAACGCATCTCCACACGTGCCGGAGCCAAAGCTTCCGAGGTAGCCATCCCCAGTTCGTGCAAATCTTCCCGCAGCCGCCGTGAACTCTCATACAGCGCCGCGCACGCAGAGCAAGTCCGCAGATGATCCCGCGCCGCTACGGAATCCGCGCCGTTCTCGCGAACCTCCAGATCCAGACTCAGGTTGGCGAATTCTTCGCAGTTCATCTTTGCCTCCCTCAAATCGTTAGCCTCCGGCGTTTGCGCGTTTCGGCGGTTCGCGCAGCATTTCCAGCTTGGCCAGCAGCAGCGCCCGTCCTCGATGGAGCCGCGAACGAACCGTTCCCACCGGACACTCCAGAGCGCGTGCCGCCTCTTCGTAGCTCATCTCCTCCAACTCGCAAAGGACCACCGTTTCTCGAAATTCTGACGGCAATGAGAGCACTGCTGATCGCACCAGGCTCCTCCGCTCGCGAATCTCTGCCCAGTGGGCCGGGGTCCGCTCGTCCACAACCTCAACCTCTTTGCCTTCGCCGTCTTCGTTCGGCAGTTCCAGCGAAAGTTCGCGCGGCTGCCGCTCCAGATGCTTCATTACCCGGTTGCGGGCCACACCGTAAAGAAACGCCGCCAGTGGACCTCGCTTCGGATCGTACTTGCCGGGCTCGCGAACCAACGTCATGAACACGTCCTGCACAATCTCTTCGGCAGCCCAAGCCCGGCCCGTCATGCGCAACGCAAAGCGATAGATCTGCGCCTGGTTGCGCTGGTAGAGTTGGGTAAAAGCCGCCTCATCTCCTTTTGCGGAGCGCTTGAGCAGGACCTCGTCTCTTTCCTGTGCCTCGATTTGCATTTCTCCTGGAGGGCGCCCGCTCTCTTTAGAACATTCCCGCGAAGCGCCGGGAAAGTTCCCGGCCAAAATTCTGGAATATCTCCCGGGCACGGGCCCTTTCGTCCCTGGGTAAGATAAACACTAGAAAAGGCTTAGAGTTGCGGTCGGGAGCGCGGCCCTAGACGCCCTTTTTTGGCCGAAACATGTGCCCTGCGACGCGCGTAACCAACCGCCGCGGAACGATCCGCTGCGAATGCGCCCCCAGATAGTTGCCCAAGCCGGAAATCACGCAGCTTTTTCCCGCAGCCAACGCCTGCAGTCCGGTTCGCGCCACTTTCTCAGCCGGTTCCTGGTTTCTGGCCGCGAACTGCTCCTGTCCGGCGACCGCATGGAATTCCGACTCCGTCGAGCCCGGACACAGGGCGCAAACGCGTATCCCGTGCGGCTTCATTTCTTCCGCCAGCCCCTCGGCAAAGAGCAAATCAAAAGCCTTGGTCGCCGCGTACGTCGAAATATAGGGAACCGCCTGGAACGATGCCGTTGAAGCCAGAATCAAAATATCGCCGCTGCGCCGCGCCACCATGTCCGGCAGGAATAGCCGGGTCAGGTGCACCACCGCCGTGCAGTTCACTTCAACCATTTCCAGCAGACGCTGCGTCTCTACTTGGTCGACCTCGCCATACTGCCCAAATCCGGCATTGTTGATCAGCAGGTCAATGCGCAGCCCCTTTTCCTTTGTGTAATCGAATATGTGTTGCGGGGCCTCCCGGCGTGCAAGGTCCGCTGCGAAGACCTGTGTATGGATTCCGTGCTTCTTGCTGAGCCGCCCCGCCACTTCCTCAAGACGGTCCAGGCGTCGAGCCGTCAGCACCAGATGAGTTCCGCTGGCGGCCAGCTCTTCGGCCAGGGCGACACCAATACCTGCGCTCGCACCGGTAACCAGGGCCCATTTGCCCTTCCATTCGCGGATCATTGGAAATTGACCTCAGGGAGATTGTACTTCAAGCCGAGTTGGCGGAGTCGCTCTTGCCCATCCGGAGAACGGTGTCTTTGAACTTTGTGCTCTGCTCTTTCATGCGGTCCATCAGCCGCTTTGCCCAGACAAACTCGGCGGCTAGCAAGGTGAGCCCCAAAAAAATCACCAGCCAGCCGGGCCCCGGTGTGAAAAGCATGACCGCTCCGAGAAGGAGCAGCGTAAACCCGCCCAGAATCTTGAAGAATCGCCGTACTTGATCGATCGTTTGAAAAGGCATGGGTCCTTGGGGCGGAGGCGAGGGAGTCTTTATTGTGACCGGAAACGAGGTTTCAGGCAACGGGGTGTTTCCTTCTCTGGAAACATCACTTCCGTCACAAATCTTCGGGCATCCAGACTCAGGAATATCCTCCAGCGGAATGGCGCTCGTACGAGAGCGCTTCGAGGATTTTTTCCGCCGATAAGGAAAGCCCGGAGGGAAGGTTCAGCTTCGGCATGATTCTTCGAAGTACCTCATCGGCCATGCGAAAGCGAACTGTTGGTTCGAGCGCCGTCCGCCGTCCGAGAAAGGACTCAATCAACTGGAATTCCTCTGGTGTCAGCTGGCGCGCCCCAAGATGGCCGTAGACGGGCGGCAAGGGGGGCGCAGAGGATGCGGATGCTGGCGAAACGGGATTCAAATCCCGCAAGGAGGTCTCACGAACCACAATTGAGCCCACCACCAGATCTCCCAGCCGCTTGTTTCCCTGGGTGAAGAAAGCGCATGCCAACCCGACTGCGTACATCGCGGGCAGCCAGTCCACGATTCGCATCAGGTTGCGCCCAATCGATTCCGCTGGAGTCAGCGGCCGCCCGGAATCCTTGATCACGCGAATCCCCAGTTTTCGCTTGCCAGGTGTCTGCCCATTCCAGATGATTTCGAAAAACGCGAAATATCCAAAATAAAGGAAAAAATAAAAGAGGATGAGTATCGCGGCGCTCCACACTCCTGCCCTGGGCGCCACCTTCTCGATTCCCGAGATTGCAAAGGATCCCGCAATTCCGACGACGATTCCAACCAGAAACTGCATCAGCAAATCAATCGAAAGAGCCAAGAAGCGGCTGCCGATTCCGGCAACATCAAAATGGAGTGAAGTTTGCTCCGGCGTTTCAATGGTAAGCTGATCGGCAACCGGACCAAGGGACAATCCGGCGTTGGGCGGTTTTGTCGACATGATCTCCAACCGTTGGATCGAAAAGCGCAAGCCGCACTGGGGGCGCCTGGAACACCTCATCGCCCAGGCCAACCAGGGCGTCTCCAAATTGAGTCATCTGGAGCTACAGGAACTTGGCCTATTGTACCGCCAAACCGCTTCCGATCTGGCCGCGGTGCGCGAAGATCCAAACGCCCGCAAATTCGCGATCTATCTCAATCAACTCCTCGGTCGCAGCCACAATCTTATTTATCTTGGACACCGCCCGAAAGTGAGCGGCATCGTGCGCTTTTACCGCGACACCTACCCCCAGGTTTTTCGCGAAACGCTCCCGCAGACGCTCCTCGCCGTTGCCATTTTCGCGTTCACGGCCATCGTTGCGTGTATGGTCACGCTGCATGATCCAGCTTTCGCTTATCGTCTTCTTGGCCCGCGCATGATGGAAACTATCGAGCATCGCAAGATGTGGACCGAATCGATTGTCACTGTAAAACCCCTCGCGTCTTCGGGGATCATGACCAACAATCTCTCCGTGGCCTTCACCACTTTTGCGATGGGCATCACCGCTGGCCTCGGCACGCTCTGGATGATCGCGCTCAACGGCTTGCTGATCGGCGTCATCGGCGCGGCCACCTGGAAAGCCGGAATGGCGATTCAGCTTTGGAGCTTCGTCGCTCCACACGGCGTGCTGGAATTGCCGGCCATATTCATCGCGGCCGGAGCGGGATTCGAGATAGCGCGCGGCATGCTCTTCCCCGGCTTGCTTCCGCGCAAGGCGTCACTGGAACAGGCCGGTGGCCGCGCAGCCCGCTTGTTGCTTGGTACAATTCCTCTGCTGATTGTCGCGGGCGTGATCGAGGGCTTCTTTTCTCCCAGCGGCGCGCCCATCCTCATGAAATTTGCGCTGGCAGGGGTCCTATTCCTGGCCCTGCTCTCCTACCTATTCCTTCCGGGCAGAAACCGCGTTACAACAGACTCCGCTCCTTGATATCCAGGTACTGATTCACGATCGAGGATGCCAGCAGTCCGGGCACCAGTTCGAAAGCAAAAACACCATGCTGTCGCAATCCGCGCAGCAACAAATCCCGCCGATGCGTAATCTCCAGGGCTGCAACGTGGCGGTACATCTCTTCCGGCGTTTCGGGCGCGGTTTCAACCAGCGCGGTCAAATCCGGTTGATTGATGGCCGCGAACACCAGCAGGTGCCGCTTCGTCATCTGCAATGCGTTCTCAATGACCTCCGGCGTCGTCGGAGTCTCGGAAAAATCCGTAATCCACACTACCAGGCTCCGCCGGCTCTGTTCCGTCAGCAGCACGCGTGCCGCGCGTGAGTGATCCGCTTCGGAAGCTTCTCCGTACACGTGTGCCAAGCAATCGACCATGGTCCGCAGGTGCTGGGCCCCGCGTCCCGTTCCCACGTTTTGCTGGATATTCCGCCCGTAGGCCACCAAGCCCACGCGGTCGCCGCACTGAATCGCGACTTGCGCCAGCGATAGCGCGGCGTTTACCGCGTAATCCAGCTTGGCCAGTCGCACTTCACTCCCCGGCTGTGCAATTTTTGCGCGCAACAGCCGCCCCGCATCCAGCATGATCCACACCGCCTGGCTGCGCTCGATTTCGAAAACACGGGTGGTCAATTGATGCCTGCGCGCCGTTGCCGTCCAGCAGACGTCGCGCATTTCGTCACCCTGCCGGTATTCGCGAAGGCTTTCAAACTCCCGGCCAAGTCCGCGCTGCCGTTTCCTCCGCTTTTCCATCTCCACCTGCCGGCTGCGAATCAGGTAGAGCGCCTGGCGTCGCGCCATCTCCAGGTCCGGCAAAACGCAAACCGTCTGGGTAAGCTCCGCGGCGCTCCAGCGTTCGGCAAAGCCCAGCCGGCTTTGATAGCGAAGAAACACCCGCCCAAGCCTCGTGTCACCACGATTCGTGGGAAGGATCGGATAGTTGTCATAGGCTAGTTCGGACGCGGGAACAACGAGGGTCAACTCCGGAGGCGACTTTCTCAGCGACGCTGGCGTTTCATCCACCACCGAACACCGGACCGACACTTTGCCAAAGTTACGGACCGCAACGGTTATTTCCGCCGGCGTTGCAAGCGATGGAGGATGCGACCACCCGCGGCTCACCTCCAGTTCCAATGGTTTCGGCAATCGCGCCAGATCCACGCTGAATGCCACCATGATCAGCAAATCCCACAGGAACATCGCACCAATAAGTCGAGGAAACCACCACGCGGGAACAAGCCATAGCAGGCCCAGCAGGAGGCCAACAAATACTCTCGGCCCAAACGCAAAGGGAATGCGCGCAGTCGCGTGGGTCCGCGCCGCAATCCCTGGGGGAACGAGCCGCCTCGGCGAACTCATGATCGGCTCCTCACCGGAAGACTCTCACTTGGGCACTTCGACGCCCGCGATCACCTGCGCCAAGACTTGGTCTGTAGTCAGTCCTTCCAGGTCCGCTTCGGGCTTCAGCAAAAGCCGGTGCCGCAGGACTGGCAGCGCCGCTGCCTTGACGTCATCGGGGAGAAGATAGTCGCGCCCGTCCATCCCCGCCAGAGCCCGCGCGACAAAAAACAGCCCCACCGCCGCGCGCGGGCTGCCTCCAAGCGATACCGAAGGCCAATCGCGCGTCCGCCGAATCAGTGAGACCACATAACTGTTCAATGCAGGTTCCACGCGAACACTCTGAATCTCACGCCTCGCCGATTCCAGCAACCCCGCAGGAAGCGGCTGCAGCGGAATCTCTTCAAAACGGCGCGGCGCAAATCCACTTTCATGCTGCGCCACAATCTTTATTTCTTCGTCCGCGGACGGATACGCCACTCGGATCTTCAACAGAAACCGGTCCAGTTGCGCCTCCGGCAACGGATACGTACCCTCAAACTCGATTGGGTTCTGCGTGGCGAGCACCGCGAAATTGTCCGGCAGTGGATACCGGGTGCCGTCGATGGTGACTTGCCGTTCCTCCATCGCTTCCAACAGCGCCGCTTGCGTGCGCGGCGAAGTCCGGTTGATTTCGTCCACCAGCAATAAATCGGTGAAGATTGGACCCCGATGCAGGCTAAACGTGCTGTTGCTCAGGTTAAACACATTTGTGCCGGTAACATCCGCCGGCATCAGGTCCGCCGTGCATTGCACGCGACTGAATTTCAGCGAACAGATACGCGCCAGCGATTTGACCGCGAGCGTCTTGGCCAGCCCCGGAACGCCTTCGATCACTGCGTGGCCGCCGCACAGCAATACCAGCAGCAATTGATCGACGACTTCTTTTTGCCCGATGACGACCTTCGCCATTTCCGAGCGCACATGCGTTGCCAGTGAGGATAGATATTCCACGGTCAGCGTTTCTCCCTGCGAATTTGTGAACGTAAATCGAGTCTGGCGGTAAATTCTCCCAGCTTGCGCACCAGGTCCAGCGCCGCTTGCGGGTACACCTTCTGCGCACGGGCAGCTTCATCCGCTTTCGCGAGTGCCACACCAAGCCCCGTGTCCTTCCAACCCAGTCGCGCTCGCGCGGCCTCCGCAAATTCATCATTCGAGCTGTTTACGGGCAACCCAAGTTGCCGCGCCAACAACGCCCGGAGTCGCATCGCCGTGATGGCCACCGCGGAAGGGGCCGCCCCAGCGCGCTCGTAGAGTCCTCCAAGCGTGTCCACGAATTCCAGTGGCGACAACCGCGACGTTTGTGGTGGCACAAACACCGGCCCGCTTCTCCGGCTGAACGTCCACAGTACGGCCACGACAATGAGCCCCAGCTGGAGTCCACTCCACGCAAGCGACGTTTTTCCCACGTATCCCAGCAGCGAATTACGCTGGCCATGGAAATATTCGTCCCAATAAATGCTGTACGGCTGATGCTCCCGCCAGTCCCCTACCGAATTCAAAAAGAACGTAAGATTGTCATCCTTGGTGATCCCGGCATTCGATAGGGGCGTCGATCCCGCCCACCACAATATGCTTCCTTTTCCCCGGAGCCAGCTCACCACCACAGGTTCGCCGTTATACCCGTAGAGCTGGAATTGCTCGGGCGACAATTCCTTCCAGTAAGCCTGCGGCCCAAGACTGATCTTCCGCGCGCCTTTCGTCACGCGCGTCGGGAGCACGGGCGCGAACGACTTCCAGCCGGGCTCGGGACTCTGGTTGCTCAATTCCGCTTCCGGAAAGTAACTCCGTATCGCGCCGCCGGTGAACAGCACATGCCCTCCCTTCTCTACAAACTCGGCCAGCGCCTTTCTCTCTTTCTCACTGGGAGGTTGGTAGGGCCCGGCGAGAACCAGCAGCGTTCCGGAAGGATCGTCGGGCAATTCCGTTGGCGGACTCTCCCATCGCCGCACTGGATAGTGCAGCGTTGTCAGCAAACGGTACGCAGCCTCCGCCCCCGCCGATTGCGACGAATAGGTGGATGGAACGGGAGATTGCAGCTGCTCCTGCGGAGGCGAAAGGAACACAATAGCGAGCAGCAGGAGCGCCATCACCGCTCCGCCGCCCAACAGCAGTTTCTTGTCCGAAGCCGCTATTCCAGTGGGCATCCCATCGCCTCAAGCTCCCGCAGGACGTCCTGAAAATCGTGTACGTTCGCGCCACGATTCGCATACCAGGTTCGCTCCAATCGAACGGTCAGAGCCGAAAGCGGTTCCCGATACGCCACCGGCGGCGACAATTCCCCGGGCGCGGGTGTCGACACCAACCGCAAGTACTCGCGCGGCGTAAGACTCGGGTCTTTCGGCAGCGCGCCAAGGCTCTCCATTCGCGTGATCCCCGCCCAATACGCGGCATGCACCGCTTCGCGGAAATCTCCGCGGCTCGCAGCCTCCCGTGCCTCGCGGACCCATTCCTGCCACGTGCGTGCGGGGACGGTAACCCGGCCCGGCGGCAGCACCTCCATCCGGTCCCGGCTGATCACGAATCGGAAAATCCACATGGCGACGAAGCCCACGCAGGCAACCACCACCACCCAAAAAAGGATCTGCCCTCCGATCGGGTGCCGGTCCAGCCCGCCTAGAATCCGCATCAACAACCGCGTGAACCAGGCGGCAATGCGCTCGCGGAACATATCCCATTCCGTCGGGGGGCGCACCGTTGCAAACTCTGAATCCGCGAGGATGTGATCGAGCTCGGAGCGCGCGTTTTTTTCACCGGCCCGTTGGTTCAATGAATAACTGTGCAACTCGCGAGCCAGATTCTCAGTCCACAACCGTGCCTTCTCTGCCGACCCCGCCTCCAACTGGTCGCGGAGAGCCTTCGAAGAAATCGCAAAGTGTCCTGTGGGCGTTGTTATGGACCACTCTTCGGGCAGGGAATTCTTCAGCTCGGACAACTGCTCTGGCGAAGGATGCTTCTCCAGGGAGGTCGAAATTCGGTTGAGCTCGCTCGTGAGGGAACTGAGATCCGCATCTCGGTCCGAGGCATCCGCCGCGTTCGCGGACGCTTTTTGGGGCTTCGCGCATACCACCTGCAGGCTGCAACAAAGGAAGCAAAGCGCTCCCAGGATTCGGATGGCGCGAATTCCCAGAGCTTGTATCCCAAGATGCATCTTCCCCGCGTTCACGTGAGCAACGACGGCACTCCGGCGCTAGCCGCGGGCGTGCCTCCTCCAGCTCCCATCATCAACTGCAGATCGAACGCTTCCTTCCGCACTCGCATATCGTAATAGAACACGGAGGTCGCAATCAGGAAAAACGGTGTCACCAGTACCGTCGCACAAAAGTTGCCCACCTGCATAAGTCCCATCGCCCAGTGCAATAGCCCAGGTTGGCGGGCTGCAAACGCCACCATTACCATGAAGGGAATCGTAAACAGCAGCATCGTCGCATAGAGCATCGAAAGGAACAGGAAATAGATGACGAACGCCGGCCAGGCGCTCCCCTTTGTCAGAGCAAAGCTGCGTTCCAGTGATTCTCGCGCGCCCAAATCTTCCAGGAGCGCCGCCGGCACGCAAGTGATCAATCGGCACGCCATGTAGATGCCGGGAATAATCAGGAAGATCGTCGCGATCAGTACGGCCACGCTGTTCAGTATGGATACCCCCAGCAAATTCAATAACTGGCCACGCATCTTCCGCAGTGAGGCTCCTATGGTCGTCGTGCGGCCCAAATACACGTCGGAAACCGCATAGATCGTTCCACCCTGCGCGAACAGGTAGGCGACGACGTACACGAAGATTCCCACGATCGCGCCGACGATCCCCAACGCCACCAAACTCCCGCCGGACATGCCTCCTACTAGGGCGCTCGGGGTTCTCCTGCCCGTCGGCAACGCCAGGACCTGCACAAGATTTACCGCCAGGATCAGCAGTTGCGGAATGGCGGAAATCCCCAGGAACAGCAAGAAATTTCGCCGGTAAAGCGAAAACGTTCGATCCAGAATCTCTCCCAGCGACAACGGACGCAATTCGACTTGTTGCATTCGAGGACCTCCGCAAGCTCACGATTGGCGTTCTTGGTGCTTCACTTTACCAAAGAACAACTCAAAAAACGATGAAAGCTGCGGATTCGTTGCTAAAGTGAAAAGGGAAAGTGGTTTCCTGCTGTGTGTGAGAGGACGGTAGCTTGCTCCAGCGTACGAACCCCGTCTATCGTCGTGCGGTACCGCGTTTGGAAAGCCCTGGAGTGAGCTTGGGGACGACAAATTCCTGGAACACGTTGGCAACCGTGGTCTCCGCGAGCCGGAATAGCGCCGTGGAAACCGCCTCACTCGCCGCACTTCGGCTGCCGGAAGGATGGTAGAGCGTAGAGAGTCCGCCCGCGGCGAAATTCCCTCCGATGTTCGAATAGTTCGGTTCCCAATACCCGCTGTCACTCTTGCAAATGAAAGAACTCGATAGCGCGTGCAGCAACCTGGACCGCTTACTTCCCGTTCCCTGGTAAAAATATCGCGGATCTTGCTTCAGGAGCGTCGGCAGTACGGCGCCACCGAGGAACGTGCCAATCGCCACGTCGCCATACGTCGCGCCATATCGCTTCGCGTATCCCTGCGCCCCTTGGCCGTACTCGTGCCAGTGGTTGGTCGCCTGCTCGACTCCCGCCAGCGCCCCGATGGCCGCAAACGTGACAGGGTCAACCGAAGATTTCCAGGCCAACCGAAATTTCAACTTTGGTGTCAGCGGTGCCGCGTTCGGGGTGTAGCTCACAAAAAAGTTCGGAATAACTCCGAATACTCGCTGCTTTTCCTGTTCCTCCACCTGCACTTCTGCAATTTCGGTTGGCGTCAAACCCACACGCACTTCGGTCACCTGTGTGGCCACGGCCAGCGTCACATCGGGAACCGCGTGGTTTTCCTCCGGAAGCAGCTTTCCTTGAATCACCTGCGAAGTTAGCGCGGTTGAGGTTATGGTCAGCTGAAACGCGCCGGGCTGCACGTTTGCGAAAAAGTACCTTCCGTTTTCGTCCGAATAAGTGTCCTGCTCCGTCTGGCCCTCCTGCGTGAGCTTCACATCGGCGCCGCTGATGACTGCGCCAGACTGGTCGATCACCCTTCCGGTCACCGTGCCGGAATCATTTTTTGCCTGCGTACTTTGGGATTGGCCGCCACCCGGAATCGTACTCGGACTTGGGGGTGGGCTTGCTACGCCGTTTTCTCGGTCGGGGCTTGCGAATGGCGTTTGCCCCAGGGAAATCGCTGGCACTGCCAAGGCCCCTGCTACGGTCACCAGCATGATCAAAACTCTGCTGCTGGAAAACCACCCTTCTTTCCCTGAAACGAACATACTCGTCTTGCCGTACCTGCGTCTTTCAATGAATTTCCTCTCCCCGGCGGGCGGCCAGCAAAAGAGAGAGGGCGGCGTTAAGCCGGCTTACTCAAAACTTCCGGTCACTCCCTGGAATCCGTGGCGTGCCTGCTTGGCCAGCCACTTCATGACCCGGGTGACGTCATAGCAGTACGCCACGTTGTACCCGAGCGTCGAAAAGCAATGCGGTTCGCACCCTTTCTTCATCTCGGAAAGTTGCTTCACGTCAAACTTATGGTTCGCCACCGTGCCCCAGTCGTACTTTGCGTTATACATCGGGAAACACGGCGCAACCGTTCCATCGGTGCGGATAATCAGCCAGTTTTGCCCCGCGCGGCAGCCCCAGTGCTCTCCCACGCCTCTCATGAATCCCTTCATGTTCCGCAAGCGCGGAATTGAATCCACCATCTTGTAGCCCTGCCGCTGCTTGTCGATCAGCCAATCCAGCAGGTCGTCCACCATGGGGAAGTCGTCGGGTCGGATATACGTGTCGTTTTGTTCGAGGTGCTTGAAATGGGATTGCTCCATCATGGGCGCTTCGTTCACGTGAAACGTCAGCGAAATCCCGTTGTCGTGCGCGATTTCTACGAGTTCCTTCACGTCGTCGATATTTGTGCGGCAAATGTTCACGTTGAAAAAAACCGTGTAGCCGTAGCGATATTGCCGCCGGACGAGATAATCGAAATAGGAGCGCACGTGCTCCAGCGCCTTTGGCAACCCGGGCTTTTCCTTGATCGCATCCACGGCGAAATTGATCGTCGCAATCCCCGCGTCCGCCAGCCGGTCGGTCACCTCCGGCCGCAGCAAGCGCGCGTTCGTCGCCAGATACACCCAAAAGTCCTTTTTTGCGGCGTAATAAATCACTTTATGCACGAAATCTGGCCGCAGCAGGGGCTCGCCTCCAGTGGGAGCCAGCACGCGACAAGGTGTCGATTCCAGCCAGTCGATCGCCCGCCGCGCCGTTTCCTCGGTCATCCCCTTCACGCGATTGTCGTACGACCAGCAGTAGTGGCAGTCCAGGTTGCACTTCCACTCGGTGAACAGATACGCAATGATCGGCTGGAACTCTCCAGGCAGCACACGGGACTTGAAGTAAGGCACCATCCACCCGCGCATAGACTGCAGAATGCGCGAGACCGGCCATTTCCGCTTTCCTGTCCGCAGCACGTGTTCGTGTTGCTCGATATCTTCGGAGTCCAGTTCGTGCAGAAGTTGGGGATACTGCGGAAACTCCGGCACAGGCAAAGGCAGCCCTGCCGGCGCCGGATCCCGGGACGGATCTTCAGGTGGTTGCTGCAACAGCGTGTGCAAGGGAACGTCCAGGCGAAACGGCTGGGTTGGAACTGTCGGCAGGGGTTGTTCTACCGTCGACATGAATCTGGCCTCTACTTTCCAATAAATAGGCGGCCGGCGGATCTTGTAACTCCTACTTTAGACCGGTCCTTGGCCGTATACAACTGGGTAAATCATAGCTGCCATGGAGAAGGCAAATTAGCCGCCGTGCCCCTCCACGCCAGATTGGATAACTAAACATCCCCTCCGGATACATCTCTTGCGAACAATTTCAGTGACTTTATTTCTTTGTTCGAGTTTTGCCGCTGGACCTGCGCATCTCTCGGTTAAGTTCGGTTATCCTATAAACGAAGTTGAAAGATACTCGTTCGCTCGCTGCACTGGTACTGGAACCGACTTTCGTGGATAGATTTTTACCTATAAAGATTCCCTTCGCCGCCCTCGGTGGACTCGGGCTGTTCCTCTCCTCCCTGATCGACTCCTCCTTCCTCCCATTGCCGTTAGTCACTGATCTTCTGCTGATGGAACTGTCCAGCCGGCACCCGCTGCGCACGCCGTATTACGCGGCGATGGCCACCATCGGGTCCCTGGCTGGTTGTATCTGGATTTATCTGCTCGCTCGAAAGGCGGGCCAGGCCTACTATCGCTCTCGCCACGAAGCTGCTCCGGGGCGATTTCGTGTCTTCATGCAGCAATACCCGCTGGCCAGCGTATTTCTTCCCGCAGTAGCGCCGTTCCCCGTACCTTTCAAGCCTTTCGTCGTCGCCCAAGGCGTTTTTCAAGTACCCCTGCCGGTTTTCCTGCTGGGTACGCTCCTTGGCCGAGGCTGCCGTTTTTTCCTGGAAGGTTTCCTTGGGGCCCGCTACGGCGCCGCTGCCAAGCAATTCATCGTAACGCAGAAGTGGCCGTCCCTCGCAGTCGGCCTTCTTCTGGCACTTATCATTTTTTTGATTTATCGCTTGCCGTTTTTCCGAGGTAAACAACCCACTCAATCGGGCTGAAGTTCGCGCACCCGGCACTCTAGCTCCTTCGCAATCGCCTCGGGTGCCTGATTCGGACCAAAACGCAGCACCTGTCCGATCGTCACCCGCACCGTGCCTGGCCACGCAAGCAACCGCCTGTCCCTCTTCAGCTCATACAGCCCGTCCAGTCGGACCGGCACTACGGGAAGATTGAGTTGTTTCGCCAGCAGCCCAATCCCGGATCGGAACGCGACCATCTCTCCCGTCTCTGTCGTCAGTCCCTCCGGAAATACCAAAATGTTCCATTTGCGATCCGCCAGGTTCCCCGCAAAGTGAAAACTCTGCAGAAATCCACTCTCTTTCGGCAACGGAAACACGTTGAACAGGCTGACCACCAGAACGTATCGCAACCTTTCCATAAATCGCTCAAACCAATGCAAGCCACGCGCCGGCCGCCTCATCTCCGCCAGCCTTTCTCCCCTCATCGCCGTGGCTAGCCGATTTCGAAATCTGGCGGGCAGCGCTGGCAGAATCCACGCGATGTCCAGGTAAGTCACGTGATTGGAAACCACCAGCACCGGACCGTGCACATCCTTGAGATTCGCGCGCCCGCGCACACGCGGCGCCGCCATCAAATAGGTCGCCGGCCACGCCAGTGTGTAGTACACGGCCATTCGAAAAAGCGTTGCCAGCCGCGTCTGCGGCCACGTTGGGTACACATGCCGAACCGGTGAAGCCGTGCCATGAGCGAGCAACTCCTCAATTTGTCCAACTGTCGTCGCCCCTTGGAATTCCGTTTCGTTCAAATTTACCTGGTGTCGCTGTTCCAGTACGCTCAACAGTTCCACGCGGTCGAGCGAAGAAAGTCGTAGGTTCGTCTCCAGGTTCGCGTCCGTGGAACTTGGCTCTGCCGCGCGTCCCGTGATTTTGGAAATTAGCCCAGCTACCGATTCCTCGCTCGTGTCGACCGGTGCCGTGCCAGTCATCGCCTCCCGAACCGCGGTGCGGATGCGGGGCAGGATCGGTTTCTGTGTCGGTGTCCTCGGAAAGTCGTTCTCCGGCCAGATGTACCATTGGCGCATTCTCTGATATTCCGGCAGAGTTTGATTGGCGGCCTGCACCGCGGCAGATGCCACTTCCGAACCCTGGCCCTCCATCAGAAGAACCGCACAAGGTTCCTCATTTCCATGCTTCTCCAGTCCGACCACCACGCAGTCCCGCACGCCAGATTTCCCGCGCAGAGCCTTCTCGAGATCCTCCGGGTAAACATTCATCCCCGCCGACGTCACGATCACATTCTTGCTGCGCCCCTTGAAGTAGAGCTGCCCGGCCTCGTCCTTTTCGGCGATATCCCCGGTGCGAAACCATCCATCCGATTCCGCCACCGAACGCGTTTCTCCGTGGCTCCGGTATGCGCTGGCCACATTTTCCCCGCGCACCAGAATCTCTCCGTTCTCCGCAACGCGTACTTCCACTCCTGGAAAAATCTTGCCGATGGACCCCTGCGCCGTGTGAAACGGATGATTCAAGCTGATCAGCGAAGTAGTTTCCGTCATCCCATAGCCCTGAATGACCGCATATCCCAGCCGGTGCCAGAACTTCTCGGTGGTTTGCGGCAGGTACGCCCCGCCACTGATGAAGGCCCAGAATTTCCAGCCGAGCTGTGACCGGATTCTCCGAAATCTCCACCATCGCCGCAGAAAATGCTCGTGTTCCGACTCGGCGAAAGCCTTCTCAAAAGCTTTGGTTCGTCCATCCTGCTCCACCTGGCGTTCCACTTCCCGCCGCAAGGACTCGATCAGCCTCGGTACGCTGATCAATACCGAAACTCGTTCTCGCCGGATCGCTTCGAAAATATCCAGTGGCTTGAACGAATCGTAGAACACCACCGTCGCCGCCAGCATTGGGGGAATAAATATTCCCAACATCTGCCCGAACACATGACTCAATGGAAGCGTATTCAGGAACCGCAGGGGATGAACAAGCCTCTCGTAGCGCAGATACTTCTCGATTTCCCCTTGCAGCGGCTCGATGTTGGCCAGCACGTTGCCGTGGGAAATCGCCACGCCACGGGGTTCCGCCGTCGTCCCCGACGTAAAAATGATTTCCAGCGTGTCCTGGCGCGTCAGCGCCGGGGAAGGGAATGCCGAGCCATCGCGGCGGCCCACGGCTTCGCATAACGATTCCAACTCAATTGCGGGAATCTCGGGTCGCTCCCTGTGCGCGGCCGAACAAAACAGAATTTTCGCGCCGACTTCCCGCACCACCTGATCGGCAAACGCCGGCGTTGAGCCCTCGTCCACCGGCACCACAACGACGCCGCTGACCAGGCAGCCGAGGAACGCGATGATCCATTCCGCCGAGCTTGTCCCCCACAGCAGCACTGCGTCACCCTTCCGCAGTCCGCGCGCTTCCAATTCGCGCGCCACACGATTCGATTCTTCCGCGATTCGCCGGTAGCTCCAGCTCTCCATCCGGTAACCGCGCCGCTGCCGCACCGCAATCTCATCCCCTCGCGCCGCGTAGCCCCGCACGAATGGCAGTAGTGACTCGGAAGCCATACCAGGCATCTATCTCCACGAAGTGTCAGTGATCCGTACTCGTCAATATTCCCATGATTTTCGATAGGATGTTATGTCAGTGGCACACACGGAGAATATCGTTGTCGTCGGCGCCGGGATTTCGGGATTGGCCTCCGCTTACCGCTTGAAACAACTCGGCGTCTCATCGCTCCTTTTGGAAGCGAAAGCAAAACCGGGTGGCCTGATCTCCACTGTCCGGCGCGACGGATGCCTGTTCGAAAGCGGGCCACAGTGCCCTCGTTTCCCTGCTTCCGTTTGGGATCTTGTGAAAGCTCTCGGGCTCCAATCGGAGTTTCTGGCCGGCGATCCCCAGGCCAAGCGCTACATCCTCCGGCATGGTCGCCTTCATCGCGCACCTTTCTCGGCCGCCAGTTTTCTCTCTTCTGGTCTGGTCGGAGCCGTGGCCAAACTCCGCGTGCTTGCCGACCCCCTGGGCTCCACTACGCCGCCTGCAACGGAGGAAACCCTCGCACAATTCGTGCAACGCAAATTCGGTTTGGAGCTTCTCGAGAATCTCGTCGACCCCGTCGTCTCTACCGTATTCTTTGGCGATCCCCGCAAAATGGGCATGCAGAGCGCCTTTCCCGATCTCGTCCGGTGGGAGCGGGACCAAGGAAGCCTCGTCCGTGGCGCCATCCGCGCCCGCCGCTCCAAGCAGGAAAAAGGCTCCTCGAGTCTGAGTGTCACCGAAGCTCTCCCTGCGCTTGGCTCTTTCTACTCCGGAATGGCTCGTTTGCCGGAACGGCTCGCGGAGGACCTGAAAGACAACGTTCGCTTTGGAATCGAGATCTGCAGCCTTTCCGGGCAACAAATCTCCGGCAGCGAGCCGCACGCAGCCTGGCGGATCGGGCTTTCGAACGGTGAAACAATCTTTGCGAAACATCTTGTGCTCGCTGTGCCTGCGTGCGTCGCCGCCCGTCTGCTTCAAAACTCCGCGCCGGTGCTTGCTTCCTCTCTTGCCGCGATCGAATACGCTCCGATGTCTCTGGTCTCTTCAGTCTATTCCCGCTCCAGCGTTCGCCATTCGCTAGATGGCTTCGGCTACATGGTCCCTCGCCGCGAGGGCCTGCATACGATCTGCACCTTCTGGAACTCCACCTTGTTTCCCGGGCGCGCTCCCCGCGACAAAGTGCTCCTGACAACCTTCGCTCGCTCCCTTCCCGGAGCCCATCCAAACAGGGCAGAAAGGGAACTGGGGGACGCCGTCGAAGACGAGACTGCTCGGATACTCGGTATCGCCGCCAAGTCGCTGGACCGCGAACTCTGGAGTGATCCTCGCGCGCTGCCGCAATACAATGTCGGCCACGCTGCCTTAGTCGCGGAGATCTCTCGGAGCCTGAGAGTGCTGCCAAACCTTTATCTGACCGGAAACTATCTGAAAGGCCGCTCGATCGGCGATTGCGTGGATAACGCCTTTGCCGTTGCCGCAGAAGTCCACAACCGCCTTTGCGCGCCGGTCATCGAACGCTTGGAACGCAATTCCTAAACGTAAGGAGCCGCGCTGTTGATTCATTCACTGGGATGGATTTTGGCGATTTTGCTGGTGCTGGCCACGCTCGGTTTTCTCTACCAAGTCTGGGGCTCACGCAAGGATGCCAGACGCTTCCCGGCGCCGGGCCGCTTGGTGGACATCGGCACCCATCGCCTCCATCTGCTGGAAACTGGAAGCGGCTCTCCGACGATTCTCCTGGAAGCCGGCCTAATGTCCACCGTCCTGAGTTGGACTGAACTCCAGCATGCGCTATCAGCTTCCTACCGGGTAGTAAGTTACGACCGCGCGGGGCTCGGCTGGAGCGACCTCGGACCCATGCCTCGCACCGCCGACCGCATCGTCACCGAGTTGCACGCGCTGCTCGACTGCGCAAAAATTCCTCCGCCGTATATTCTCGTGGGCCACTCCTTCGGTGGACTCACGATGCCGCAATTCGCCGCGTGCTATCCGGACGAGGTCGCTGGGATTGTCCTTGTCGACCCGGTCGCTCCCCGCGAATGGGATCCGCCTTCGGCACACGACCTCAAGCAAGCCCTCATCGGAGCCGCAATTTGCCGCCGCGCTTCGCTGCTCGCGCGGATCGGACTTCTCCGTTTCATTGCCGCCATGCTCCAGTCTGGTATCCGGAAGCCCGCAGGCTCGCTCGTGCGTCTCATCAGCCGTGGCGCTCCGGGCGAATCCGGAACCGTTTCCAGTCCCTGGTTCGCGGCCCTGCCTGACAGCGAAAAAAAAATGGCCGCCGTTTTCTGGACTCAGCCAAAATTTGCCCTGACCATTGCAAGCCAGCTCGAGAGTCTCCCGGCCAGCGCGGCTCAGACCGCGAGACTTGGCGCCTATTCCGAAAATCCTGTTTGCATCCTCTCCGCCAGCACTGCGCCCGAACGCCGCCACGCCGAACACCAGGCGATGGCCGGCCGTCTCCCCCGCGGCTCTTTTGTTCTTGCCGCCAACAGCAATCACTGGATAATGCAGGGAGATTTGGCTCTCGTACTCCGCGCCATCGAAGACGTCATTGCCTCGCGGAGTTTCAAACAGCCATGAAGTGCGTCGGCGCGTGCGAACTTCCCGTGGGTGTTTCAAGCGCGCAGCCGCCGGAGTCCGATCCTCACTAATGAGAAGTTCAATTCGTTGGCGGGAGCAGCGCCTCAACCGCCTCGCGCCTCGTGCGCACGTCCGCTTGCTTCAAAATGCGGTGAATGTGATTACGCACTGTATATTCCGACAGGTTCAGGTGCGCCGCGATTTCCTTGTTCGTTAATCCCTGAGCCACCAAATGAACCAGTTGGCGCTGCCGCAGCGTCAGACTCGCAGGCGCGCTGGCCGCCTCGCTCGAACTCGCCTCCGGAAGCTGAGACACCCATTGGAATAGGGTGGCGCAAAGCAGCGTCGGACAAATCGCTTCCCCTCGAGTAACTGCACGCACGGCCGCCACAACTTCGCTCGCGGAAGCATCCTTCAGCATGTAACCGGATGCGCCGGCCCGCACCGCAAACAAAAACTCCTTCGAATCGCAATCCATTCCCACCAGTAGTGCGCGAAATCTTCCGGCAGCGGGGCAGGGGTGATTTGAGAAAAATCGGACCGGTAGCCAGTGCGGGTCGGCAAAATCCAGTGCCAATACCGTAGGGTCCGATCCCATCAGCACTTCGGGAGTAACCGTCTCCCGGCTGCCTTGGCCAACAATCAGAATCTCATGTCGTTTTCGCAGCAGGCGGGTGAGCGCTTCTCGCAGGAGGCGATTTTCGATCAGGAGAAATACGCGAATTGGGGACAGTGCGGTTTCTTCAAACACGGTATCGGGCTCTTTTCCACATCCTCCAGCTGGGCTACGGGGACAGCCAATGTTTTGACCTTGGTCTTCTTAAAGCCCCAAGCTAAACCTAGAGAGGGCGGAACGGTGTCCGTTTCTTGCGCGAGCTTACATACCCTGCCTTAGTTATGTGAATGGTACGTTAAGACCATTCAAACATGCCGACAGTCTACACGCTTAGCTAAAAAGTGCAAGTGCAGAATGACCCACCCCGTGGAAATGTTTGCGTTGAACCAAAAGGAAAATCTGATGTGTAAAAATGCCTCACTCTGGCGCTGTCCCAAGTTGGAGTACCTAACAGACTGGTACACTCCCTAGGTACCCTCTTCGGTACGCTATCCTAAGTATCTTTTTGATTCTGTTCGGATACCCCGTCTTTTCCGCATACTCCCTCCCACTTGAGCGTGGAAATGGGCAAAGCCATTCGAGTCCTCGTGGCCATCTACCCCCGCCTTATGCGGGAGTTGATTCTCACGACCTTTGCCGACCAGCCCGATATCGAGGTCGTCGGCGAGGTAACAGAAGAATCGGCCATCCCCGCGGAGGTCGAGCGCACTTCACCGGACTTCCTGGTCATTTCCCTGAACCACCACCTGCAGCGACCCGCGGTCTGCGATGCGGTGCTGCGGCGGCGGCCGGAGATGCGAATTATTGCCATGGACCCGGAGAACAATTATTCGGTGCATTACTGGGTCTCGTTGAATATCCAATCGGACGATGTCGAGGCTTCCGAGGAAGGCATTTTGGGAGTTCTTCGCCACAAAGGGGAGTTTTCGGAGTGAAGCCTATGAAGCCGATTTCCGTCGATCAATCTGCTGTTGCTGCCCCCAGCCGCCAACCTCTCACCGGCCTTCTCCTCTTGCTCGCCTTCCTGGCACTCACCATCCCGTGTACCTCGCTTGCTTCTGCCCAGGATTTTTCCCAGCCACAAGCCAATACTCCCGTCGCGCTTACCTATCGCGGCCCCGGAACCTCTGACCTCACCAAGGACAACCTCACCCATGTTGGGGCCTCTGCCGCACAGCTCCGGGCTGTCTTCGTGAAAAACCCCGGCCTCCTCGTGGAAT
This sequence comes from Candidatus Eiseniibacteriota bacterium, assembly GCA_035518915.1. Classification (GTDB taxonomy): domain Bacteria; phylum Acidobacteriota; class Terriglobia; order Acidiferrales; family UBA7541; genus Acidiferrum. Next base: position 20,676 of record DATIXE010000068.1, on the reverse strand, counting down.
TGAAGCGGTGGATCGCCAAAGAGGCCTCCGATTACGGCCAGGTCGTTGACGACACCTCACTCACCGATCAGGCCGTATTTGACCGGCTGGATCGCGACATCGCTTTTCGCTCCGTCGCCACACGCCTGGCCCAGTCCTATGGCTACCTGCTGCCCACGCTCAATCCAGATTCGGCACAAGCCAAGGAGCAGGAACTTTACCTCAAGGAACGTGCCCGACATCTCGTCCAGGTAGAAGACCGCGAAGACTCCCAAAGTGTTCAACCGGATGGGCAGGTCTCTCGCACGGCAAATCGTCCTCTGGGGCCCCAGACCTCACCCTGTGATCCCGAGGCTCCCACGGCTTGCCGTCAGTACACCAGTCCTCAGCGTAGCGGGCGTCGCGGCTGGAACTCCCAAACCGAGCCCGAAACCCAACCGCAGTATCCCGACTCCGAAGGGCCGATGATTCCCTATCGGTACCCGCAAGCCCCGCTCCAAACGACTCGGGATGACGGGGACGGGGAAAGCTCGGCCGGATTCGCCAGAGTCTCGGCCACGTCACCTTCGACACCCGGAAAAATTCCTCCGGAAAGGCTCCAGGCCTTTTCCGCTGGCGGTTCGCCTGACCCCTTGGCTGCGATCGATCCCGGCCAGTTGAACTCCCTTGTCGCAGGCCCGATGCTCGGCAACAATATTCCCAGTGATCGAGGCGCGGCCAACCGTGACAGGGATACGCGCTCGATCGTGCGTTTGCCAGGTGCGCTAGACTCCGAGTCCACTCGGACCGACTTTTCCGCTCCACCCCCTGGCGGCATGATCCACCGGCGCAACCCCTACTCGGACATCCCATCCCTCTACGACCTTTACGTCCAGGCCTCCGCGCAGCCTCGCAAGGTCGAACGATTCGGTCTGGATGTATTTCAAAACGGCACGCGTGATCTGGACGCCATCCCCATGGACCTCCCCGTCGGCCCCGACTATGTGGTCGGGCCTGGTGACGGCCTGTCCATCAATCTATGGGGCGGCGTGTCCCAGCGCCTTGTCCGCACCGTCGACCGCCAGGGCCGCATCGCCTTGCCTGAGGTCGGTCCGCTCCTGGTCAGTGGCAGGTCACTCGGCGACGTGCAAGCGACAGTTCAGCAAGCTCTGCGGACGCAATTCCGCGACACCTCCGCCGATGTCTCGCTCTCTCGGCTCCGGACCGTTCGCGTCTATGTCGTCGGAGAAGTCGTAGAACCCGGCGCCTACGACATCAGCTCTCTCTCCACGCCCCTGAACGCTTTGCTCGAAGCTGGCGGGGTGACCCAGCGCGGCTCACTCCGCAACGTCAAGCACTATCGCGGCAAACAGCTCCTCGAGGAAGTTGACACATATGACCTCCTGCTGCGTGGTGTCAGCAACAACGCGTCGCATCTCGAAAATGGCGACTCACTCGTTGTTCCCCCTGTTGGCGCTCAGGTAACGGTAACGGGCATGGTCCGCCGGCCTGCCATCTACGAACTCAATGGCGAAACCTCTCTACAGGACGTGCTCGAACTCGCAGGCGGCATCCTTCCAGCCGCAGCCCTCAAGCACATAGAGGTGCAGCGCCTGGAAGACCACCAAAAGCACACGATGTTAGATCTCGGGCTGCCCGCCGATGACGCGCCCGACGCCATCGCTGCCCAACTCACCGCCTTCAAAGTCAAGGACGGCGACGAAATTCACATCTTCCCAATCGCCTCCTATAACGAAAGTGCGGTCTACCTCGAAGGCCATGTCCTTCGGCCCGGAAAATATTCCTATCACGATGGCATGAAACTGACCGATCTTATCGGCTCCTATTCCGATCTGCTCCCGGAACCCTCCACGCGTTACGCTGAAATCATCCGCCTGAATCCGCCCGATTTCCGTCCCACTGTCGAGAGCTTCAATCTCGCGGCCGCACTGGCAGATCCTGCATCCGCGCCCAAGCTCGATGCGCTCGACACCGTGCGCATTTTCAGTCGCTACGATTTCGATCCCCCTCCGAACGTTTGGGTCGGTGGAGATGTCCGCAAACCTGGCCTGTATCGCACCTCCGGGCAAATCCGTCTCCGCGATGCCATTTTCCTGGCCGGGGGACCTTCGCAGGACGCGGAACTAAAAAGCGCCCAGCTCTTCCGCACGGAAGCTGACGGCACCATGCGCATCTTCAGCGTGAACCTCTCCGAAGCCCTCGCCGGCGATTCAGCCGAAAATATTCTGCTCCTGCCACGCGACAGGATTCTGGTTCATCGCAACCTCGCCAAAGTCGATCCGCCAACGGTCACCATCAAAGGGGAAGTCGCGCGTCCCGGCCGTTATCCCCTCACCACGAACATGCACGTGCAGGATCTCGTCAACACCTCCGGCGGCTTGAAGCGCAGTGCCGATTCCCAGCAAGCGGATCTCACACGTTATGCCCAGGGCGACGATCCCACCATGCCCACGGAGACTTCCCCCATCGTCCTCAAAGAGGCTCTTGCCGGCGAATCCTCCCAGAATCTGCAGCTTCGCGACGGCGACGTGCTCACCATCCGGCAAACTCCAGGCTGGGAGGACATCGGCTCCACGGTGGCAGTGCGCGGCGAAGTTCGTCATCCCGGCTCATACGGGATTCAACCCGGCGAAAGTCTCAGCTCCGTTCTGGACCGCGCCGGCGGTTTCACCGCCCAGTCTTTTCCCTACGGCGCCGTGCTGATGCGTCGCGAGGTGCGCGAAGTCGAAATTCAGTCCCGCATGCAGCTGGTGGATCGCCTGAAGGCCGAGCAAATCCATCTGAAAGCGCTGCCGGAAACCGATGAAGATCAGAAGAACTCCAAGATGAACGCTATCGCGGCCACGGAAACCACGCTCGAGCAGTTGCAATCCACGCAACCCATCGGCCGCGTCGTCATTCACATCAATCCCGAAATCAAGGATTGGCGCGGCACTCCGGCCGACATCTCTCTCCGCGACGGCGACACGCTGGTAATTCCCAAGCAAGCCGAATACGTGCTTGTCGCCGGCCAGGTTTACAACCCGACGGCCGTCGGCTACCGGCCGGACCACAGCGCGCGATGGTATCTCAGCCAGGCCGGAGGCATCACGCAAATCGCCGACAAGAAAGCAGTCTTCGTCGTTCGCGCGGACGGTTCGGTGATCTCCTCCAAGAACAACAGTGGGGGATGGTTCTCCGGAGATCCGCTCAGCGCCACCTTGCGTCCAGGCGATTCCATTGTGGTCCCGGAAAAGGCGCCGAAGATCGGTTCGCGAAACTGGTTGACCGCTATGCAGACCGCGCAAATCGCTTCTTCCATCGCTCTCACCGTGGCCTACATCCACCCGTGACGCGGCGTGAGACTGATAACGATGCGCGCTCGGTGCTTTTTACGGCTCGCTCTCCTGGTGGGACTTGGGATTTGGACCATCTCGGCTGCCCCGGGCGCGTTTGCCCAGCAGCCGCTCCCGGCGGCTGACGAAGCGGATTCAGGAAGCCATTCAGAAAGTAACGCGGTGCAGCCGAAGCCGGCGCAAAAGGAAAAAAGCAGCGGGACGAATTCGATGACAGACATCTATGCAACTCAGCAGTCGGGGAAAGGGTTCTTCGGAATCACCCGCCGGCTTCTCGATGACCAGCAGCAGATCTGGACCAGCCCTTCTCGCCTTCGCTTGGCAGACACCCAGTGGCTCCTGCCCATGGGAAGCCTTGCCGCGGGTTTCTTCGCCACCGATGCTGAATTCAATCGCCGCCTCTCCCACGATCCCGGCACGATCAGCAACTTCAAAACATTGTCCGACGTCGGCGTCGGCGCGCTGGTTGGCGGCGCCGGAGGAATGTGGCTTCTTGGTCATGTAAAGCACAACGAGCATTGGAGCGAGACTGGATTTCTCTCCGGCGAAGCCGCTCTGAACAGTCTTGTCGCCGTCGAGGCGCTTAAATATTCCCTTCGCCGCGACCGCCCCTACCAGGCGGATGGTTCCGGCGCCTTCTTCCAGTCGGGGGGCACCTCTTTTCCGTCCGAGCATTCCGCCGCCGCGTGGGCCGTTGCCGGAGTGATCGCGCACGAATATCCGGGCACTTTCACGAAAATCGCCGCGTACGGCCTGGCTTCCCTGGTCAGTTTCTCGCGTGTGAAATCGCAACAGCACTTTAATTCTGACGTTTTCATCGGAGCCTTGATTGGCAATATGGTCGCCCAGGACATTTACGCGCGCCACGCTGATCCCGAACTGGGTGGCGCTGCGTGGGGCTCCATCCCGCAATACTTTACCGATCATTCCGAGCTCGCTCCCAACGGCATGGGCACCACCTACGTGCCGCTCGACAGCTGGGTATATCCGGCTTTCGAGCGCCTCGCAGCCATGGGCTACACCAATACTGCTTATGAAGGGCTCAAACCCTGGGCACGCACCGATTGCGCGCGCATAGTGGTCGAGGCCCGGGACGCCCTACAGTCCTCTGGCGGCGGAGATAACGTCCGTGGCGAACAAGCGCGCTCTTTGATCAATGTGCTGGCGCAAGAATTTGGACGTGAACTCGCTCTCGAAACCGGCGACGCCAACGAATCCGCTCAATTGGGCTCGGTCTATTCCCGCGTCCTGAGCGCCAGTGGCTCCGTCCTCACCGACGGCTACCACTTTGGCCAGACCTACGGTTACGACTTCGGCCGCACCTTCCGCCGCGGCACCAATCTCATCACGGGAAGTTCTGGCATGTTCACCTATGGCCGTGTATTCCTCTACGTCAGCGGCGAATACCAGCACTCTCCCTCGGCGCCCGGACTGACGCTCCCGGTCCGCCAATTCATCGCCGATCGCGACGAAGTCTCTCTGCCAGCCGCGCAGCCCTTCAACCCGATCGATCGCTTCACGCTCCTCGACACCTATGTCGGCATGAATCTCGGCAACTGGCAGGTCTCGATCGGAAAACAGAGCCTCGACTGGGGACCCGGCGTCGGCGGTTCGCTCTTGCTCAGCGATAACGCCGAACCGCTTTATATGGTTCGCTTCGCCGAGGTGCAGCCCTTCGACCTCCCGTGGATCTTCTCGTATCTCGGCCCGATGCGCTTGTCGTCGTTCATCGGTCGCGAACGAGGCCACGAGATTTCCGGCGATGCTTTCCTCTACGGCCAAAAAATCAGCCTGAAACCCTTTGCCTCGTTTGAATTCTCGTTTGGCCGCACCACGACTCTGGGTGGAAGCACTGATCCCTTCACCACCAGCACCTTTGTGAAAAGCTATTTCGGCCGCGTCAATGCCAATGCCGAGGGCGTTGGCAGTGTCCCGGGCGATTCGCACACTTCCATCGACTGGACGTGGCGCGTTCCCGGTCTGCAGGACCGAGTCGTCTTCTACGGCGAACTCGAGGCCGACGACGACCCGATTCCCCTCCAGAACCTCACCAAGGCCGTGCTTCGTCCCGGCATCTATCTCCCAAGTCTTCCCTTCCTGAAAAAATGGGACTTCCACGCCGAGTGGACCAGTTCCGAGACCCCCGGCCGGAAAGACTACCAGGACCAGGGAAAGCTCAACTACTGGAACCAGAATTATCGCGACGGCTACACCAATCAGGGCAATCTCCTCGGCAACATCGTGGGCAGGGAAGGCAAGGGCGTTCAAGTCTGGACGCGTTACTGGATCTCTCCGGTCAACACGCTCGACCTAACCTGCAAGTTGAACGAAGTGGACAGCGATTTCATGCCTGGCGGCGCCAAGTGGCAGGACTACGCCGCGGACTATGAGACCCATCTCCGCTCCGGCGCGTACTTCCGCGGCCTCGTGCAATTCGAACACATCAGCCACTACCCGTTTCTCTATACGCATTCCCAGAACAACGTCGTCGCGTCAGTGGAGATCGGTTTTCAGCCGTGGCCGTCGCATTGATTCAACGAGAGGAGCTGTCGTCGTAAGACACGGGACACTTCGCAGGCGGTACTCGCGCAGCAGAAAGTCTTTCAGGGGAGAGTGAGTGATTTGAGTCAGAAAGACACACAGATCGAAAGTCTGGAACCGGCCTCGGTCTTCGGCGAATTCCCGGAGCTGTCCGAAGAAGAACTCCGCCGGCGCCGGGAGCTCACCTTTTCCCGATTCCGGTTGGTGTGGGACCACAGAGGACTACTCCTTCGTGTCTTCGTCTGGAGCTTGCTGATCTGTGGCCTCGGCGTATTGCTTATCCCAAATCGCTACGAAGCTGTGGAACGGCTTATGCCTCCCGATAGCGAGTCAGGAGGCCTCGGTGCTGCCGCTTTGTCCGCGCTGAGCGGCCACGGCGGTACAGGCATTGGGGCCATTGCCGGTGATCTTTTGGGCATGAAAAACTCCGGCGCGCTCTTCATCGGAATCCTCCAGAGCCGCACGGTCCAGGATCGATTGATTGACAGCTTTCAGCTTCAGAAGGTCTACGGCGACCGGAAACTCGAAGACACACGCCAGGATCTCGCCAAGCGCACCTCCCTGGGCGAGGACCGCAAAAGCGGCATTATCTCCATCGGCGTCACTGATCACGACCCGAAACGCGCCGCCGAAATGGCCCGCGCCTATGTCTCTGAACTTGATCGCCTCGTGTCCGAAGTCAGCACCTCTTCCGCGCGCCGCGAACGCATCTTCCTCGAAGAACGCTTGAGAGCCGTCAAGGGCGAACTCGACACCGCCGCCCAGAAATTCAGCGAATTTGCCAGCAAGAACACCGCGATCGATATTCCCGCGCAGGGTAAAGCCATGGTCGAAGCCGCTGCCACGCTCCAGGGCCAATTGATCGCCGCGGAATCCGAACTCAGCGGGTTGGAAGCCATCTACACCGATCAGAACGTGCGCGTACGCTCGTTGCGTGCGCGCGTCGGCGAACTCCGCGCGCAACTTGGCAAATTGGGCGGCGAAGCTGATCCCTCCGCGGCCACCATTGCCGCGAAAAAGGATCCCTCTTCGTATCCCACCATTCGCGAACTCCCGGTACTTGGTGTCACGTATGCCAACCTTTTTCGCCAGACAAAAATCGAGGAAACCGTTTATGAACTCCTGACCCAGCAATACGAACTCGCAAAGGTCCAGGAAGCCAAGGAAATCCCCAGCGTGAAGGTGCTCGATGCCGCCATCGTGCCCACCAAGAAATCTTTCCCGCCGCGCCTCCTCCTGGCTGCGCTCGGCACTGCCCTCGCTGTCGCCGGGGCCATCGTATGGCTCTTCACCAGGCGTTATTGGGACGCGATGGATCCTCAGGACCCCGGCAAGCGTTTTGCCATCGAGGTTGTCCAGAATCTCCGCGACGACTCCCGCCGCCTGGCTCCGGCGATGGCCGCCGTCTCCCATTTGATGTTTTGGAGGAAATCGAAAGAAGAAGCCGCCACGCCGCCAGAGGCGGCTAAAACCAGCGATCCGGCTACCAAAAAGACGTTCACGCGCGCGGCCGGCCAGGGGGCGGAGTAACACATGACCACGCCCTTCCGCATCTGCTCCACAGTCAGCCGAGAGTTGGCGAGGCCATCATGAACGGCGCCGCTGCACGTCAGTCGCCCGCCCGTCCGGCGCAGGAATGGTTTTCTTCCACCGATTGGGATCTGTCGGAGTGGAAGCCCACTTCGGATAGCCCGCACGCCCATGCGCGCGAGCAACGCCGCCGTCTTGGTTTTGCCCGGCAATCCGCCTACGTTGCCATTGATATCGCGCTCACCTCGCTGGCGGCCGCCTTCGTCTTCCTCCTTCGATTTGGTTTTTCCGCCGTTCCGGAGGGCTCCCTTGTGAGTCCATCGAAGCTTCTGTCCTACGCCAACGCTCATGGCTATCCAGCGTACCTGCAACTCTACGCCGTGCTCATCGTCCTGGTTTGCATGAGCATGCATCTCTATCAGACTCCGCGTGAACTTTCCGGATGGCGAGAAGGACTTCTGGTCGCTCGCGCTGTTACCATTGCCACCGCCCTGCTGGTGGTCTTCGTCTTTGTTTCCGGAAACAAGGAAATCTCACGAGAAGTAGTCATCACCACTGGCTTTTTGAACGTCATTCTCCTTGCGGGCTGGCGCTATGCCAAGCGCGAGTACATTTTGGCGCGCGCTCTCAGGGGAGTCGGATTGTCCAACGCCCTCATCATCGGCGCTGGAAAAGATGGACGCGCGCTGGCCCACTGGCTCAACCAGAATCAGCAACTCGGCTTCGCCTTCTGCGGCTTTCTCGATAGCCACAAGAATGGCGACCCGCTCGTCTTGGGCACCATTCCCGATCTGCGCAATGTCGTCATCGAAAAATTCGTCGACCACCTCTTCTTACCGCTCCCCGCCGAAAGCAGCCTGGTCAAGGAGATCTGGGTGCTGGCCCGGCAGCTCCGGCTGAACCTCACCTTGGTCCCCGAGCTCTACGACGGTCTCGTCTGGCGCGCACCGGTTCGTTCCATGGCCGGCGTTCCGGTAATCGAACTCCACGGCCAGCCGATTCCCGCCGTTGGCCTCGCCGTCAAGCGCATCATGGACGTCGTCCTTTCCGTCGCGGGCCTGCTCCTCTCCGCGCCGCTCCTTGCGCTCGCCGCAATCTGGATCAAGCTCGACTCCGCCGGTCCGGTGATCTATTCCGCCCCACGCATCGGGCGAAAAGGGAAATCCTTCCGCTGCCACAAGCTGCGCACCATGCAAGCCAACGCCGATTCCGTGAAAGAAGCCTTGCGCAAGCAGAACGAGCGCCACGGCCCCTTCTTCAAGATGGAGAACGACCCGCGCGTCACGTGCTCCGGCCGCTGGCTCCGCAAATTCAGCATCGATGAACTGCCCCAACTCGTGAACGTGCTCCTCGGCGACATGAGCCTTGTCGGCCCGCGCCCGCACCCGCTCGACGACTACCAGCGCTACACCATCGAGCACCTGCGCCGCCTTGACGTCAAGCCCGGCATGACCGGCCTCTGGCAAGTCACTGCCCGCCGCGACCCCTGCTTCGAAAAAAACATGAAGCTTGACCTCCAATACATCGAAACCTGGAGCCTCCGCCTCGACCTCAAAATTTTACTTAGGACCATCCCGTCCGTCCTCCGCGCGGAGGGCCATTAAACCATGGCCACCGACCAACAAATCGTCTACGGCGTCGGCAGTTCAGCCGCTTCTCCTGCGAATGCCGGGAGCTTCGAAGGGGCATCGCTTCTGACCCGGCAGAATCTGAAAGTCTGGGGAGCCCGCGCTGTTTTTTCTCTCTTGGACCAGGGACTCGCCTCTGGGGCGAGTTTCGGAGTGAACTTGCTGCTGGCAAGATGGCTGATTACAGAAGCTTATGGAGCATTCGCAGTCGGGTTCGTCAGCTACATGTTTGTTTATGGTCTCTACAACGCCCTCCTGCTCGAGCCGATGAGCGTCCTTGGGCCAGCCCAACACATCGAGAGCATGACCGGATATCTTCGGAGCCAGTTAATGGTCCATATCATTGTGGTTTCTCCGCTGGCTGGTCTTACCTTAGTGGCAGGAATTCTTCTTCGGCTGTTTATTCCTGCCAGCCCTTTGGGAGGTGCGTTGGTCGGGTTGGGATTAGCGCTCCCATTCCTGTTGTTGCTCTGGTTTGCCAGGCGGATAGGCTATGTTCTGCAACGTCCTTCACAAGCTGGCGTTGGAAGCGCGCTGTTTTTGACCATCGTCGCGGCCGGACTCTTGGCGCTGCAACATTATGCGATGCTCCAACCATTCACTGCTTTCGCGCTGATGGGCTTTGCCAGTTGCCTGTCGGCGGTATATCTGATTCGTCGATTCGGGCTCGTGAGCTGGCAAACATTGCCCAGGGAAGGATGGGGCCAGACCCTGCGCGAAAATTGGGGCTACGGCCGGTGGCTAGTGGGCAGCACTGTCCTGGCGTTCATCGTGAGTCAGGCACAGGTGTTTTTCGTTTCCGGCCTTCTCGGCCTGGGGGCGGCAGGCATATTAAGAGCGATGCAGTTGCCGGCGCTTTTGATGACTCAGATATCGACCGCAGCGGGTTTTCTAATCCTCCCAATTTTTTCGTACGACTTTGTGGCAGGCGCAACCCGCAGGATGCGTCACAAAGCGATTTTCACGAGCCTCGCTCTCTCTACGCTTGCGCTCGTCCTGGCGGGGGCGACCTGGACATTCTCCGCCCCTATCGAAAGGATCTTGTTTTCAGGAAAATTTGCGCCTTACGCATGGCTTATGCCATTGCTTGTGCTCTACACGATCCCATTTGGACCTATGCAGGGATTCGGAATGGCCCTCCGGGCGATCCGCATGCCCAAATTTGATCTGGTCTCCGGTGCAATCGCGGCGCCTGTCGCAGTATTTTTCGCCTACTTAGGTACTCGTTGGTGGGGGTTAGGCGGAGCGGCTCTTAGCCTTATTCTCGGATTTGCCGTTCAGGGGTTGGTAACGGCCATTTATTTTCGAAGGTTCGTGCCGGAAAGCAAGACTCCCTTGGGAGTTTGCCCCGCACCGCTAGGTGCAAAGCAGAATGTCTGAGAATGTTTTCCATCAACGCCTGCAGCGGAAGTGGTACTGGACCGTGTGCATGACGTTGACCGGGTACGTTTGCATGGGCAGGTCTTTCGCCTATTGGGGCATTCCACCTTGGCACGTCTTCGTTGGTGAAGTCGTGCTCGCCTGTTTTCTTTTCTGTGGCCCGCTGTCCGGTGAATCGCGTTGGCCATGGGCAGCACTCAAATACCGTGGGCTGCAAAGATTTTGCAGATGGCAGCTGATCTTACTCGCATTTGGCGGACTACAGGTTTTTCATGGAGTCTTGGCTGGCTATCCACCATTGACAGCGCTCCGCGACCTGGCCTTCGACTACTACCCGCTTTACTTCTTCGTGGGGGCGTGGGTCGCATCGCAGAATATGAAGTTTCTTGCGGTTGTTCTCAAGTTTTTGGCTTGGACGAACGGGTTGTATGGACTCGCCTATATCCTCGTCCTGAACAGATTTGCCTGGTTTTATCCGGGGCTTTCTCACGAAATTGACCCGGTTCGTATTTTTGGACAACCGCTGTTTTCGGGGGCCATTCTCCTCGGAATTTTGTCGCTGAATAAGGATCTGCGCGGCCAATGGCTTCCGCTCGTTTTGAACATGGCAGTGCTTCTCGGCATGGTTACAAGGGGAGAATGGCTTGCTTTTGGCGTAGGCCTCGTTGTCTGGGCCGGACTGACCAAAAACTTCAAGAAATTGGCAATGAGCGGGCTAGCCGCTCTCGTACTTCTTGTAATGCTTTATGTGTCTGGCCTCTCGATCGACGCCCCCGAAGGGCGTGGGGGCACAATCTCTGCCACTGATCTGGTTGGGCGATTGATCGCACCGGTCAACGAAGATCTCGCGTCTCAGTATTCCTCGGATGCACAAATGCACGAGGAAACCGTGGCATTCAGAACTTTGTGGTGGCTGGCCATCTGGGATTCGGTGCATCAAAGCGCTTCACGCGCCCTATTCGGCTACGGCTATGGATATGCGCTCGGAGATCTTGTGCCGTATCTTGAGGGAGACTTTATCCGCACTCCTCACAACGTTTTCTTTTATGCCTTGGGCTATACCGGCTGGATTGGCGTTGCGATATTTGGCTTCTTGCTAACGGAAATTGCGAGATTGGTTTGGGCCGCCTATCGGAGGACTGGCCAGCCCTTCGGGCTGGTATTTCTGGTGGTGACTCTAACCTGCGCACTTTTTACCGCATTCTTTGAAACCCCCTATGGCGCCATTCCTTTCTACATCATCACCGGGGCCGCATGTGCTCCGCTCCTGCATGCCAAGACACAGAATTTGCCAGTGCCTGCCCCGTTGCGTGGGCACGGGCATGTCCTCAAGCCCTTGCCCGACGCCGCCGGATAGAGGTGGGGTCCAGGCGAGGCTCGACTTTGAAGGGAGAAGAGAATGGAGAAGGTCGGTCAGCAATACGCCGTCAACGACGGCTTGCTGCAGACACGCAAGGAGAAGTCTTGCCTCATAAGCGTCGTTCGCCAGTTGATTAGCGTCTGCGGAATCGACGTTCGCGGCCCGGTGCTTGCGATTGGAGGCGGCCAAGAGGACCAAGAAATTCTTGGCGCCTGCGGGTTTGAGCAGATTCATCTCTCGAACCTTGGTCCCGACGGGACCGGTCTCGACGCTGAGAATATTGCCCTCCCGAGCGACAGTTATCCTGTGGTTTTCGCTCACGCGGTTCTGCACCACTGTCGGTGTCCCCAGAAAGCGCTTGGGGAAATGGTGCGCGTTTCACAAAAGCACGCATTGTTTTTGGAGCCAAACGATTCCTGGGCTCTACGCATGCTGGTTCGTTTCGGGTATTCCTTCCCGTACGAACTTGCGGCGGTCGCCGGGAACGGCTACTCGCGCGGCGGTATGAGGAATGGCCCTATCCCCAATTACATTTACCGCTGGACGGAAGAAGCGGTCAGAGCGTGTATTTTCGCCTACCATCCAGAGCGACAATTTGAGATTCGAGCTCACCCTTATTGGGATTTTTATGTCGCCGAAGAGGATTTGCTTTTTCGCAAAGAATCGAAGGTGGCCTCGATGGCCGAACGAGTAGGGCCGCGAACTCTCATTTCCATATTGCATTTCGCGCAGGACTTACTGAATGTCGTTCCCCCATTCCGCTCGCAAGGCAATAAATTCTTCTGCGCAATCTCCAAGGGTGCGTTGCAGCCTTGGATGGAAGACCGCGATGGCCAGTATTTTATGAAAAGGAGGGCTTGAAATCCCTGATGGGCAGTGAGCCAATACTCCCCCTTTTCCAGTGGTTGTCTTGTTCTTTGGTATGGGAATCTCTCGACGAGGATAAACGGTGAAGAGCGAAAGAATAGAAGCAATCCTCTCCGCGGTGAAGGGTCGCGACATCCTGAATCTCGGCTGTGTAAACCATAATCTTCCGTCCACGGATGAAGAAAAGGAGCGATGGCTCCAGTTGAGGCTAATGAGCCGGTTCCCGGATGCCAATATTTTGGGTTTGGATATCGACCGTGAAAATGTGGCGAGAATGCGTTTGCTGGGAATGAACGTGGAGGTCGGCGACGCCCAAACCTTGAATTACGTCGCTGAGTTCGACACGATCATCCTCGGTGAGATCATCGAACACTTGGGGAATCCGGGAGCCTGCCTGGAAGGTTGTCGCCGGGCGCTGAGGCCGGGTGGCCGCATCGTCGTCTCTACCCCAAATATCTTCTGTGCCATGCAGATGCTCATGTATCTGAAGAACTTCGACCACGCCTTCAATCCCGAGCACGTCATATGGTTTTGTCCCCAAACGCTACGTACGCTTGCGGAAAGGTCCGGTCTGGAGATGCAATCATTGAACTTTGTGGACGACCTCGCGCCAGACGTCGTCCGTGACTTGCCCTATCGTTTGTTTGCGTACCTCTGGACCGGGTTGCGAGGAATTCTTCCGAGGCGTTACCGAAACACGATGATTGCCATCTGTGCTCCAAGGGATATCCCGAGCCATAAGGTTCGCGATGTGGATGTCAGCGTGCCAGCCACTAGCTCGGAGAAAATCGATGTATTGGAACTGAAGCGTGCTCAGTCTCACTTCCCGGCCCGGCCATGAGGGAGAGTCGAGATATTTGTTGCTTGCTCCCATTTCAATCGGGGAAATCGCACGTTTGGCTCGACGGAGACCGATCGAGACTCCTGGACGAGTAATGACGATCCTCTTCATCCACAACTACTACCGCCACCCAGGTGGCGAAGACGCCGGCGTCCGCCAGGAACGCGATCTTCTCGCCTCCGCAGGTCATCGGATTGTCGAGTACAGCCGCCAGAGCGCTGAAATCAAGCTCAACGGTGTTTCCAGCCGGATCCGCCTCGGCGCGGAGGCTCTTTGGTCAAAACGCACCTATCGCGAACTGCGCTCCCTGATTTCCAGGGAGCGCCCCGAAGTCGCATATATCCACAACACCGTCCCGCTCATCTCTTGCTCCGCCTACTCTGCCTGTTCGGATAGCGGTGTCCCGGTTGTCCAGACCCTCCACAACTATCGCCTCCTCTGCCCCGCCGGCACGTTCCTGCGCGACGGCAAAGTCTGCGAAGACTGCCTCCATTCGAATCTCCTGCACAGCATCCGCCACCGCTGCTACCAGAACTCAGCGGCTGCGTCTGCCGCTCTCGCCACCGTACTTGCCGCGCAGAGAGCGCTCGGCACCTGGACCAAAAAGATCGATTGCTTCATCGCTCGCACCGAATTTGCGCGCCGAAAATTCATAGAGAGCGGCCTCCCAGCAGATCGCATCGTCGTCAAGCCATGTTTCGTTCATCCCGACCCCGGCTCCAGGACCGGTGCCGGTGACACCGCGCTGTTCATCGGTCGCCTTGCTCCAGAAAAGGGCCTGCGAACTCTTCTCTCCGCCTGGGATCATCTCGTTGGCGGTGTGCCGCTCAAAATCATTGGTGATGGCCCGCTCCGCGCAGAGCTCGCAGCTAGAATTGCATCGCACGGTCCCGCCAATATCCGCCTTTTGGGCCGTCTGTCCGACGCGGAACTCTTCGCAGAACTCAAGCGCGCGCGCTTCCTTGTGTTTCCCAGTGAGTGGTACGAAGGCCTTCCGCTTACGATCGTCGAGGCGTTTGCGTGTGGAGTTCCCGTTCTCGCTTCTCGGATTGGGTCCATGATCGAGTTGGTCGATGATGGCCGGACCGGTCTGCTTTTCAATTCCGGCGACCCCCGGGACCTCGCCGCGAAAGTGGAATGGGCCTGGTATCACACGGAGCAAATGGAAGAGATGGGACGCAATGCTCGGATGGAATTCCAATTGAAATATACAGCTGAACGAAACTATCAGTTGCTCAGCGAAATAGCTCACCGGGCGATGCAAAAGGAAAATTTCTTGCTGCGAACTTCTGCCTCACTCCAATGATTCCAACGGCAAAACGAAATATCCTCGGTATCTCCGTAAACGCCACGGATTATGAGGCCGCTACTGCGGCAATCATTTCCGCCGCTCACGCAAGGAAGCCATGCGCCGTAACTGCACTCGCCGTCCACGGGCTGATGACCGGGGTACGAGATGAGAAACATAGATTCCGGCTGAACTCCATCGACATTGTTGTCCCCGATGGACAGCCTGTGCGATGGGCTCTCAATTGGATTCACGGTGCGGGACTCAAAGACCGCGTCTACGGACCCAATCTCACCCTCGAGGTCTGCCGAAGTGCGGAACTGGAGGGCCTGTCCGTGTTTTTCTTCGGTGCCACTCCGGACATTTTGACTCGGCTCCAGAGCAATCTCCTGCGGCGTTTTCCACGGCTGAAGATCGCCGGAGCGATCAGTTCCAAGTTCCGCCGGCTCACCCTTAGCGAAAAGGACCAGATCGTTTCTGAAATTCGCGAGTCAGGTGCCTCGATTGTCTTTGTTGGATTAGGCTGCCCTCGGCAGGAGATTTGGATCTACGAATTTCGCCAGTGGCTTGACTGCCCTCTGATGGCAGTTGGTGCGGCCTTTCCTTTTCTGGCGGGGACGGTGAAACAAGCTCCCGCGTTTATGCAGAGGGCGGGCTTGGAGTGGCTTTTTCGGTTGTCCCAGGAACCCTTACGGCTTTGGAGGCGATACCTTTTTCTGAATCCCCTGTATCTGGCTTTATTAGCGCTGCAAAGAACCGGCATGGCGGAGTTTTCAAATTACGGGGAAGCGCCCGCCAACTTGACTCTTCCCGGTTAACCACGCCCCTGGGGCTTCTTCGCCACCGCGGTTTTCAGTGCGTTACCACTGCCAAGCGGCAGGCGCCAAGTGGCATCGGCGTGATACTAGAGTCTTTAGGTGTACAGCAGGGAATGGCGGAGAGGGTGGGATTCGGACTCTCTCCATATGCTGAAACGTCGTAACTTATTGATTCTACATTTCGGCAGAAACCAAAAAAACGCAACAAAAGCCTAAGTGGGGTACAAATCAGGTACACGGAGGTAGGTCCGATTCGACTAAGTACAAACGGGCAGACCTTGGCTTCGTGAGATCCAAATGGGGCGCTACTCGAACGTTCTATATGTCCGGTTAGCGTTAATCAGACTTGGGCTGGGTAGATGTGCCCTTTATCACAGACCTTGGCCAATCTCGGTGCTACAAATGTCCCAAAGGGAGCGGCAATTTCCCTCATCATTAAAAATCTGCGCAGTTCCAGCCGCGGGTGGTAACGTAGGGAGCGCGAACTCCGATGAAGTTGCGGCTCTTTTACTGGCTCGTTCTCGCATGGGTTCCGGTTAGCATCTCCTGGGCACAGCAAATCCCGCAAGGCCAAACGGAATCAACCTCTACACATTCCAGCTCGTCCCTGCCGAACTCCCCTCTGCCGAAGACGATGGCGCAAGAGGAAAAACCGCCACGCGTCTTCTGGATCATTCCCACCTACAAGGTTACCGAGAGCAAAACTCCCACGGCGCTGACACCTCACCAAAAGCTCCGCATCGTACTGAATGATCTCACCGATCCTTACACGATTGGTTACACGGGGCTCATGGCTGGCATCGCGCAGGCAAACAACGACTTTCCCTCCTATGGACAAGGCGCGGCGGGCTACTGGAAACGCTATGGAGCCGCTTACACGGATCAAGCTACAGCGGGTTTTTTTGGCGGGTTCCTTATCCCTTCTCTTCTGCACCAGGACCCTCGGTACTACCGAATGGGCTCCGGGCCGATTCGCAAACGATTTACCCACTCGCTCGTCCGCCCCTTCGTCACTTACAACGATTCCTCCGGGAAAGCGTTCAATTGGTCGGGCCTGTTGGGGAGCTTGGCGTCCAGTGGCCTGTCCAACACTTATTACCCAGAGGAAGAACGCGGGGTGGGAAAAACATTTTCCCGATGGGCGATGGGAATTCCCTATAGCGTGATTGACCACTTGGTGGATGAATTTGGTCCTGATCTACAGAAAAAGTTCTTCGGCAAAAAGAGGCCATCCGAGCCTTAGCTGAATCCAGGGCGCACCGGCACAAATGCCCGGTTTTGTGCGTTGAATAATCAATAAGTTGAAACTCACACCATCCGTATAACACTCACGTTCGCATTGATTGTTGTATGCCTCTTCACGGTCTATGGGCTTCCGGCTTTTTGGAGTGAGTTCAACAATCCCCGCTCCTCGCTGGGAAGAAACTGGTTACTTGTGGCGCCACCGGTGCTCATTTACGGCTACTCTTTCGTGTTCTTTCGCAATCGAATGCGCGAAAGGCAACTGCTGGCGAATGGAGAGTTGGCTTCGGGCTACGTGACCGCACAGAATAACGGTCGATACACTCACTCCATCCAGTACTGCTTCAAACTTTCTGGGGGCAGCCTTGGGTTCGGGCGTTGCAATGATGCTTCGCGTTCACTCTACGAAGGAACGACAGTGCCTGTTTTTTATGACCCAGACAAGCCGACGCACAGCATCCCATAGGGCTGTTCGCTGACAACAATCGCTAACTCCTGATTTGTCGTGCCGGCTTACCGGAAACTTGGGTATTGGGCCCAGTTGTCCGGTTAGCGTTAATCAGGGGGTTGACTACACAATGATGCGAGGCATTCAAAAAAGTGACGCTCAGAACGTCCCCAAGTCGTCATCTTGAAAATCAAAAATTTGACTGACCGTATAAATGGCTTCTTCGTGGCAATTTTGGCATCTTGCTGAAAACAATCTTGAACTAAGTTCCCGAACGGAAGTCTGTTCATTCTCCTTGTTTGCCACTTCTCTCGTGATGAATGTTCTCGATAATCGGATGGCTTTGCCACAAAAACGACAATAGACACGCGGGAGTGAGTAGCGAATATCACTGCCACCGTACTGAGCGCGGGTTGCAGCCCTGTCAAACCAGCGCGGAAAATAGAAAGGATCGAAAGGGAGATATCCAGCCATGGAAAGTGTTCTAACTCCTAGAGACTGAACCTGCTTTGAACTTCCGGCGGTCAAGACCGCCAACACAACCTACAGAAATACAATCATCGGCTTTGTCCAGCGGCGGGATTCTTCGATGGCTAGAACCTTCGTTTTCGGAATTTCCACGTCAGAACCAGCTTCGGGTCTCACCAACAGGGTCTCGTCACGGTCCTCCAGAAATGTCCCTCGGACAATCAGTTTGATACTCCCGAGGCCCAGTTGCACTACTACCGGTCGCCCGACCCAAAGCTCAAATGCGCTGCCCATTGCCTCCCCCGGCCAATGTTTGTTCTCGACAAACGACCGGGGCCTCCGTTCCACAATGCGGGCCGCCCACCTCGAATTGAGCAACTGAACCCCGGTCATCGCGACTTTAGCGAGCTCAATCCAGCGGGGGCAGTGACGTAGGTCACACAATGCTTTCCAACGTGACGCCGCGCACTAGTACCTATTTTTCCGGTTTCCGGGTTCGCCAGACAGGTGGGGTTTCTGCGCTTGAGTATCTCACTGATTATGCGACCAATTAGGATGTGTGACATGCGCCACTGAAGGTCAGCGGCGGACCGCCTACATTGGGCTCACTATGTGTCTGCCTAAAATCTGCTCACCTCTTCTGTCTTTCTGTTTGCTTGCCATCAGCACTCTAGCTCCATCGACTTTCGCCCAAATTCCATCCACACCGGGCCAAGCTCCCACAACGCAACCGCCCACAGCCACAAAACAGTGGACGGGAGACCTCGACGCCCTCTTGAAAAAGCGCGTCATTCGCGTCGGCGTTCCTTATTCCAAAACGCTCTTCTACACCGTGAAAGGAACGCCGCAAGGCATCGCTTACGAAACGGGCAAGGCGTTTGAACAATACCTAAATAAGAAGTACCCACAGCAAAACAAGAACATCAAGATTCATGTTATGTTCTTCGTGACCCCACGCGCTTCCGCGACCAAAAATCTCGATACGGGCACGCTCGATATCCTCATGGGTGGCATCACGATAACTCCCGAGCGGCAAAAGATTGTCGATTTTTCAAACCCCATTTACCGTGACGCCAAAGAAGTGGTGGTTACAGCTCTGGCTGGCCCCCAACTCACTTCACTGGATGAACTGTCGGGCAAGGAGGTTTTTGTCCGTAAAAGCTCATCCTACTGGGAGCACCTCGACCGATTAAATGAACGATTTGAAAGGGATAAGAAACAGCCAGTCAAGCTCACGGCCGTTCCCGATGACCTTAGTGACGAAGACATTCTGGAAATGGTAAACGCGGGTCTGCTGCCGATCACCGTGGTTAACGATTGGATGGCCAAGCTTTGGAGTTCGTTGCTGCCCAAGATGCAAGTCCACCCTGAAATCGCTGTCGGTGAGGGTGTGGCCTACGGTTGGGCCGTTCGCAAGAACTCACCGCAACTCTTGTCTGTCATCAATGAATTCATAAGAGCCCACGGGCAAGGAACAACCTTCAGCAAGCAGGTTGTAACCAAATACACCGGTTCGCCCTTCATGCTGAAACAGGCGGTCTCCGCCGAGAGCATGAAACGCTTTGACCAAACTGCACAGATGTTCCGGAAGTATTCCGACAAATATGGGATGGACTACTTGCTAATGATGGCGGAGGGCTATCAGGAATCTGGCCTGAACCAGCAGGCCAAGAGCTCTGTCGGGGCTATCGGTGTCATGCAATTGATGCCGGACACCGGGAAAGATATGAACGTCGGCGATATCTCGCAGGAAGAATCTAACATTCACGCGGGAGTGAAGTACTTCAACTTAACCATGAAAAGACTTTATGGCAATGAGCCGATGGATGACCTCAATAAGGTCTTGTTCACCTTCGCTGCGTACAACTGCGGGCCGGGTCGCGTGAAACAACTCCGCGCCGAAGCCGCACAGAAGGGACTCGACCCGAATGTATGGATGAACAACGTTGAATTCATTGCCGCCTCACGCGTTGGTCAGGAGACAGTCAACTACGTCACCAACATCTATAAGTACTATGTGGCGTACAAGCTGGTCGCCATGCAGGAGGAGCAGAGGCGCAAAGCCAAGGAATCACTTTCGCAAAAATAGTCCTGGGCCGATTCCGCAACAGCACCCTATTTTGTTTGCGCCTGGTAACCAATGTTCTAGACAGGAGTGTAACTGAATTTCGACACGCATGTAGCTAACTCCTCAGAAGTCGGGTCGGGTAACCGGACAAATAGCTTCTAGTACTCACCGTCTGTTAAATTTAACAGTTCGCATGAGCAGTTTCGTTCAGTAAGTATTCCCCATGGGACTTTAGGTCAACTAGAAAGGCGGAGGAAAGCTATGAAGTGCCTCGTTTCGATAGCGCTGTTTCTTACTGCTGCAGCTCCTTCGGCGTTTGCACAGCACAACTGCCCCCAGGGATTTCAGTATGCGGGTACATTGTCTGGCACCGGCGGCTACGAAGAATTCAATGAGAGGGTCGAACTTCTCTTGCCCGAGGGGGCAACGATTGACACTACGTACCAGCAGCCCAGTGTTCGCTCAAGGGACGGCAACAAAGCGGCCAAATCCGACTTGCGGGCTGCAAATATACCCAAAGGCATCCACATCATTCCTCACGGGTTAACCGACTATCAGAAGGGGTGGGCGGTTAGCGCGCCGAAACTAGAACAGGTTCAGGGACGATACAAGTTTGGGATGAAACTTTATTGCACGACGGGGGGCGGCACTGTTGCAAACATGGGTGGATGCGCGGTAGACGTGGAAGTTTGCTACATGGTGAAAAAGTGACCAACGACTTGTAATCCGCAAATCAATCTTCCAAGTCCTTCCATGAGAAGGCCGGTTGATGTCAAGGCACACTTTCTCTTTCGTTTTTCACTAAATATTTTCTCATTTAGCTAAGCCGCCCTTGTCGCCATCCTTCCATCCGCACTCTTTGGTGAGCGATATTCGCTCGGTG